>NZ_JBSGSS010000004.1:440890-558341 GCF_053606985.1 Nocardia sp. NPDC055165 | reverse complement strand
CAGTTGGACGCCGTTGCGTAGGCGACGAAGGAGCAAGCAACGGCGTCCAACCGGCGGCCCCTCAGGGCCGCGGACACGCGGGCGCCAGCCCGCCGATAATCCTGTAGCCTCCCGGTGTCCCACTGCTGCCTAACTCCGAGGATTGACCCGGGTGGACTCCACCGAGCTTCGCATTGCCGCCGTGGTCCCCTGCCACAATGAAGAGGCCGCGGTCGCCAAGGTCGTCACCGACCTCAAAGCCGCTGTGCCGGGGATCGTCGTCTACGTCTACGACAACCTGAGCACCGACCGCACCGCCGAATGCGCCCGCGAGGCCGGGGCGATCGTGCGCTTCGAGAACACCAAGGGCAAGGGCAATGTGGTGCGCCGCGCCTTCGCCGATATCGACGCCGACGTCTATCTGATGATCGACGGCGACGACACCTACGAGGCGTCGGCCGCTCCGCTGATGATCAAGACGCTGCTCGAGGGCCCCTACGACCACATCCTCGGTGTGCGCAAGCAGGACGACGCCGACGCCAGCGCCTACCGCAGCGGTCACGAGACCGGCAACAAGGTGCTCAACGGCGTGGTGGGCAAGGTGTTCGGCGAGAACGTCGAAGACATGCTGAGCGGTTTCCGGGTGTTCTCGCGCCGGTTCGTGAAGAGCTTCCCGGCCGTGTCGCGCGAGTTCGAGATCGAGACCGAGCTGACCGTGCATTCGCTGCACCTGCGCGTGCCGCAGACCTCGGTGCCGGTCGGTTTCCGCGACCGCCCCGCGGGCAGCGAATCCAAGCTGCGCACCTACCGCGACGGCACCAAGATCCTCGCGCTGATCCTGGGCCTGGCCCGCCACGAACGCCCTGTCGCGTTCTACGGCCTGTTCGGCACCATCGCCTGGCTGGTCTCGGTGATTCTGACCGTGCCGATCGTGATCGACTTCTACAACACTCACCAGGTGGCGCGGTTCCCGACGCTGTTCCTCGCGTTCACGCTGTTGCTGCTCGGCAGCCTCGCGTGGACCGCGGGCCTGATCCTGGACGGCATCCGCCGCTCCCGCCACGAGACGGCGCGGTTGGTCTACCTGCGTTATTCGGCCGCCGGGGTGAACGAGGACGTCGCGGCCGGAGACCGTCGGTGACCACGTCCATCGAGCCCGAGACGACTGTAGAACCCAGCAAGACCCCCGCACGCAAGGATCGGGCGCTGGCGCCCATCCGGACTGTAACCCAGCGGTTCGGCGCCGCGACCGTCGCGTTCGCGATGATCGCGACCGTCTTCGGCGCCGTGTTCGCCGTGCTCACGCCCGCGTTCTGGGGCCACGACGAGATCACCCAGTTCGGCCGCGCCTACCAGGTCGCCCACGGCGGCGTGTTCCCCCAGCGCATCGTCGACGATCGCGGTGTGGCCTACGGCGGGCAGATCCCGGTGAGCGTCGACGCGCTGATGGGCTACGCCTTCACGGACTACAACGACAACCCCGAAGAGCCCGACGCGATGGTGGCCGACCCCGGCGCCTACGACCGGCTCGCCGCGGCCGAGGTCTCCTCGACGACCCGGCAGATGTGGTTCACCAACACCGCCGCCTACTCGCCGGTGCCGTATGTGCCTGCCGCCGTTGGCATTCGGCTGGGCGAGGCGCTCGGCCTCAACGTGGGTGGCATGTATTTGCTCACCCGTTTCGCCGGCCTGGTCGCCTATCTCGCGGTTGTCGGATTCGGGCTCTACGCGCTGCGCGAGCGGCGTAGCCAGTGGCTGGTATTCACCGTGGCGGTGCTGCCGATCGCGCTTTTCCAGGCGGGCACCGTCACCGCGGACACGCTCACCAACGCGCTCGCCATCATGGTGTCGGCGCTGTTGCTGAAAGCGCTGTTCGTCGGCGATCGACTGCACCGGGCGGAAACCGCCGCGCTGCTCGCCGCGACGATCGCGCTGCCGCTGAGCAAACCGACCTATGTGCTGCTGGCGATGCTCGTTGTGGTGGTGCCCGCCGACCGGCTCGGTTTCACCGGAAAACTGAAATTCGTCCCGTGGGCATTCGCGGTGACGGGCGGGGTGCTTTTCCTCGCCTGGACGAAGATCGCGGCGCCCACCGGCGACGGCATGGGCCTGATGCGCCCGCCCCATCAGTGGGGCCAGGTGCGACCGGGTGATCAGCTGAAGGGAATCCTCAGCGACCCGGTGCAATTCGTGCACACCTTCGGCGAGAGCATCGCGCTGCGCGACCATCGCTGGTTCAACCAGTTCTTCGGCGAACTCGGTTTCGCGTATGTGGACGTGCCCGCGATTTCGATGCTGGCGTGCCTGCTCGCCTTCGCGGTGAGTTTCGGCATCGTCGACCGGATGAGTGCCACCACAGCCACTTTCCGTCGCACGCTGATCGTGGCGCTCACGGTGCTCGCGAGTGTGGCGATGATCTACGTGACGCTGTACATGTCGTTCACGCCGGTCGATTTCTATATCATCGACGGTGTGCAGGGCCGGTATTTCGTGCCGCTGGCAATCATGGGACTGGCGGTGCTGGCTCGCGTGGTGGGGCTGCGACTCACGAATTCCGATGGTGTGATTCCGGCCCGCGGGACCGCGATCACCATCGCCTGCGCGTCGACTTTCGCGCTTGTCGCTACCGCCGCAACGTATTACACCGTCGTCTGGGGATAATTCCCCAGACGACGGTGGGGATTACAGAGTTTTCTCGCCCGCTGCCGCGTAGGCGCGTTCGGTATCGGCCTTTTTCGGTCGCCACCAGTTCTCGTTGTCGCGGTACCAGGCGACGGTGTCGGCCAGGCCGGCGCGGAAGTCCGCGTAGCGCGGTGACCAGCCCAGCTCCTCGCGCAGCAGACTCGCGTCGATGGCGTAGCGCTGGTCGTGGCCGGGGCGGTCCGTCACGTGATCGAAGTCGGTGGGCTCTCGATCGAACGCCTGCAGAATGAGCTGGACGACCGTGAGGTTGTCGAGTTCACCCTGGGCGCCGATCAGATAGGTCTTGCCGGTCCGGCCACGCTCGAGAATGTCCCAGACCGCGCGATTGTGGTCGTCGACGTGGATCCAGTCGCGCACCTGATGACCCGCGCCGTACAGCCGTGGGCGCACACCGTCGATCAGGTTGGTGATCTGGCGTGGGATGAATTTCTCCACGTGCTGGTACGGGCCGTAATTGTTGGAGCAGTTCGACAGGGTCGCGCGGACACCGAAAGACCTGGTCCAGGCGCGTACCAGCATGTCGCTGCCCGCTTTGGTCGCCGAATACGGGCTCGACGGGTTGTAGGCGGTGGATTCGGTGAAGCCCGGCTCGTCGGGGGTGAGATCGCCGTACACCTCGTCGGTGGAGACGTGGTGGTAGCGCACCTCGTGGCGGCGTACCGCCTGCAACAGCGAGTAGGTGCCGACGATATTGGTCTGCACGAACGGCCACGGCTCGGCCAGGGAGTTGTCGTTGTGGGATTCGGCCGCGAAATGCACGACCGCGTCCACCCCGCTGACCAGATTGTCGACAAGATCGAGATCGGCGATATCGCCGTGCACGAATTCGATCCGATCCGCGACCGGATCCAGCGATGCCCGGTTGCCCGCGTAAGTGAGCGCGTCGAGCACGGTCACTTGGACATCCGGGCGCGTGGCCACGGTCTGCTGGACGAAATTCGCACCGATGAACCCGGCCCCGCCGGTTACGAGCACTCGCACTCGGTCAACGATACGTGCATTCCGTGGACGCTCGTGACGAAAGGTGTCACCGTTATGTGTTGCTGGAACGTCTCTGACCTGTGACCCGGCATATATTTACACAGTGATCTCCGTCACATTACCTGTAGGTAGGTTAAGACTCAAAGTCGGTTTTCCTGAGAAAAAGCCCGGTCAACGCTCAGGTTTCTATCAGCGCACAGGCATCGGAGTATCAATGGTGAACAAAACTTGAACTAACAGTCACAGCAGGTTCACCTCTGGTTAGCTGCGGGAGCTTTTGATCTACGAGTCCCCTCCGCACGCTCCAAACTTGAGGTTCAACAAAAATGCTGATGAGGAAATTCGCCGCCACGTCGGCGCTGCTGATCGCCGCCATGGGCGTCACCGCCGGCACCGTGAACGCCGCGCCGGCCGAAGAAGCCGCCCCGATCAACTACTCCGCCGAGGTCGTCGACGGTTCCAAGTCCGTCATCACCACCGATGCCGGCTCGCTGGTCGTCGAAGACGGCGCCTTCAAGATCAAGGCTGCCAACGGCACCACCGTCGCCGGCACCCCGCTGTCGTTCCGCCTCGATGACTTCGAGCTGCCGATCGCCGCCGAGATCTCGGGCAACAAGGCCGTCCTGACCCCCCAGCTCGACCCGGCCCAGGCCGTCTACAAGCCGGTGGCCCTGCCCTACGAGGACAAGGCTCCTTGGAAGACCGAGTACGAGCGTGAGCAGGCCGCCTGGAGCCGTCTGACCTCCACCATCTCCATGGGCGCCACCATCGGCACCCTGGCCGGCGGCCTCGGCGGCGCGACCATCGGCTGCATCGCGGGTGCCGCGGCCGGCCTGGTCGCCACCGGTGTGCTGCTCGCCCTGTTCGGCGCGGGCCCGATCGCGGGTTGCGTCGTCGGCGCCACCACCATCGGCGCCCTCGGCGTCATCCTGGGCCAGATCTTCGTGACCGCTCCGGTCGCGATCGGTGCTGCGATCCAGTACTTCACCACGATCAACCAGCCCTTCGTCGCTCCGGCCAAGTAATTTCGCCGCAGGACAGAAGGAAAGCGGCCCCCGCCCGGAGAAATCCGGGCGGGGGCCGCTTCTTCGTGTCGGAGGTGGCTCGGTCGGCCGACCGTGGTCAGGACCGCCCGAGCCGTTCTCAGGCCGTACGTGCCCGCTGGGCCGGTTCCACCGCGGTGCGGACGAACTTCGCCACCCGGCCCAGCGCCGAACGGCTCTCCGGCATGCTCGGCAGGATGCTCATGAACGCGTGCACCTGCCCGCGCCACAGCTCCAGGGTGTTGGGCACGCCCGCGGCGGTGAGCCGGTGGGCCATCAGTTCACAGTCGTAGCGCAGGAGCTCGTCCTCGGCGGCGATGAGCAGCACCGGCGGCATCCCGGCCAGCTCGGCGTTGACCGGCGACAGCGCGGGATCGAGCGGACCGGCGTGCTCGGCGCCCAGGTGGACGACCGCCTCGAGGCCCTTCAGCGGAATGTAGGCATCCCGGTTGACATTGACGTAGCCCTCTTTGGCCCGGTAGTCCAGATCGAGCAGCGGGCTGAGGCCGACGAGGGCAGCAGGCAGCGGCAGACCGATCTCGCGCGAGCGGATCGCCGTCGCGAAGGTCAGGAACCCACCCGCCGAGTCACCGGCGAACACGATGCGCGCCGGATCGGCGCCGTGCCGCAGCAGCCAGCGGTAGGCGAGCACACAGTCGTCGATCGAGGCGTCGATCGAACCGGGCAGTTGCCGGTATTCGACGTTGAGGACGGGCAGTCCGGTGCGTCTGGCCAGTCCGGCCACGACCGCGCGGTGTGTCTGCAATCCGCAGACCGCGAAGCCGCCGCCGTGCATGTACAGCAACGCACCGTGGCGCAACGCGCGAGATCCGCCCGCGGGCCGCACCATTTCCATCTTGAAGCCCTGGAGCTGGATCTGCTCGCGCTCGATGCCGTGCGGTTCGGGCCGCAGCCGCGACAGCAGGTCGACCGCGACGGCGCCGACCGGAATGGTGGCCCGGTTGATGGGCACCGTGCGCAGCAGCGGTCCGATCAGGCCGAGGCAGGCGCCCATCAGGACTCGCGAGGAGGTACTGGTCCGGCCGGAGTTGACGATGATGCCCGACTCCGGCCTCTCGGCGGTACTGATCGGGGCCACGGGCGCGAGCCCACCCATCACGCCGGTGATCTTTGTGGCTACCATCGCGCACCTACCTCTACAGCTGGCGCGTCGACCCCTGACCAGGCGTAAACCCCCCGGATCGGATGTCGGCGCTGACATCTAACACAGTGATGTTTCACACATCGACGCTCACATAATCAGATGAACGTCTTGTCTGTCTCAGTTATCGCCCGACACACCCGGTCACGAAACGTTCGTGACCAATTCGTCGACGTGTCGGAACCTCCCCGTCTCCGGGGCGGACGGGACTGGCAGACTTGCCACCTATGCGCGGAATCATCTTGGCGGGCGGCACCGGTTCACGGTTGCACCCGATCACGCGCGGGGTGAGCAAGCAGCTTGTCCCGGTCTACGACAAACCCATGGTCTACTACCCGTTGTCCACCCTCATGCTGGCAGGGATCGACGACATTCTGGTGATCACCACGCCGGAGGACGCCGACGCGTTTTCCCGGCTGCTGGGCGACGGCAGCCAGTTCGGCGTCGCGATCAGCTACGTGGTGCAGCCCGAACCCGACGGTCTCGCGAGCGCCTTCGTCCTCGGGGCCGATCACATCGGCAACGAACCGGCGGCGCTGGTCCTCGGCGACAACATCTTCCACGGGCCCGGCCTCGGCGCCAGCCTGGAACGCTTCCACGACATCGACGGCGGCGCGGTGTTCGCCTACTGGGTGAAGGACCCGACCGCCTACGGCGTGGTGGAGTTCGACCAGGGCCGCGCGGTCTCCATCGAGGAGAAGCCGAAGGTCCCGCGCTCGAACTACGCCATCCCCGGCCTCTACTTCTACGACAACGACGTGGTCGAGATCGCCCGCGAGCTGAAGCCGTCGGCGCGCGGCGAGTACGAGATCACCGATATCAACCGCGCCTACCTCGAGCAGAACCGGCTCAGTGTCGACGTGCTCGCCCGCGGCACCGCCTGGCTCGACACCGGCACCTTCGATTCCCTGCTCGACGCGGCCAATTACGTGCGCACGATCGAGGAGCGGCAGGGCCTCAAGATCGGCGTGCCCGAGGAAGTGGCCTGGCGCCGCGGCCTCATCTCCGACGAGCAGCTGTGCAAGCTCGCCGAACCGATGGTGCGCTCGGGCTACGGCCGCTACCTGCTGGATCTGATCGACCGCGGAAAAGACTGGTAGCGCATGGAATTTCGTGAACTGGCGATCCCCGGCGCCTGGGTGGTGACCCCGCGTCTGCTCGGCGACGACCGCGGCATGTTCTGCGAGTCGTTCAAGGCCTCGGAGTTCGAGAAGGCCACCGGGCGCCCGTTCGAGCTGCACCAGGTGAACACCTCGGTCTCGGCCGCCGGGGTGCTGCGCGGCATCCACTACACCGACGATCCGCCCGGTCAGGCCAAGTATGTGACCTGTGTGCGCGGTGCGTTCCTGGATGTGGTGGTCGACCTGCGGCCGGGCTCACCGACCTACGGCCGCTGGGACAGCGTGCTGCTCGATGACGTCTCGCGGCGCTCGGTGTTCCTGTCCGAGGGTCTCGGCCACGCCATCCTCTCGCTGGAGAACCGGTCGACGGTGACCTACCTCTGTTCGCTCGAGTACTCCCCCGAGTTCGACAGGGACCTGGACGCTTTCGATCCGCGCCTCGGCATCGAATGGCCGACCGAGGGCCGCGACGGCCGCCCGCTGACCTATGTTCGCTCGGCGAAAGACGAAGCAGCGCCGAAGTTTTCCGCCTGATTCACGTGAAACGTCGAACGGCACCACCTGCGCGAGGTGGTGCCGTTCGACGTTTTCCGATCAGGCCACCGGTTCGAGAACCTTCGCCTCGACCGGTGCGACCTCCGCCGGCTTGCGGAACCGGGGCAGGAAGACCGTGAGCGCGAGCAGCGCGCCGACGATGGTGACGCCCGCCGCGAACTCCAGGCCCGGCCGGTAGGCGTCGAGCATCTGCTGCGGAGTGGCACTCGTTCCGTGCCCTCCGGAGGTGACGATGGCGGTGGTCACCGCGAGCACGACGGCCGCGCCGACCTGCATCGAGGTCTGCAGTACGCCTGCGGCGAGACCCTGCTCGTCGTCGTCGATACCGCTGGTGGCCTGCACATTGATGGCGGGGAAACCGACCCAGCCGATGCCGATCAGCAGAATCGCGGGCAGCAGCACGGTGAAGTAGCCGGGTGCCGTGTCGATCCGCAGGAACAGCAGGTAGCCGATCGCCATGACGCTCATGGTGACCGCGATGACCGGTCCGGTGCCGAAACGGTCGATCAGCTTCTCGGAGAAGAAGGCCGACCCGACGACCAGGATGCCGACCGGCAGCAGGGCCATCGCCAGCTTCAGCGCCGACCACTCCAGGGTGTCCTGCATGTACAGGGTCACGATGAACTGCCAGGAGAAGTAGGAACCGGCGACCGCGATGATGGCCAGGCTGGCTCGCACGAGCGAGGCCTTGCGCAGGATGCCGAGGCGGACCAGCGGGTGCTTCACCCGCTGTTCGGTGACGACGAACGCGGCGAACAGGGCGATCACGGCGAGGAACGAACCGATGGTGCGAGCCGAGGCCCAACCGACTTCCGGCGCGGTGACCACGGTGTAGACCAGCAGCAACATGCCCGCGGTGGACAGCAGCGCGCCGAGTAGATCGTGTCCGCCTTCTTCGGCCTTACCGTCCTTGGGCACCAGCACGAAGGCGGCGGCCAGGGCGGCGAGCGCGATCGGGACGGGCAGCAGGAAGGTCCAGCGCCAGCCGACGCCGGTCATCAGGCCACCGAACAGCAGGCCCATGGAGTAGCCGCCCGCGCCGAAGACGGTGTAGATCGACAGCGCCTTGTTGCGCGCTTTTCCTTCGGCGAACGTGGTGGTGATGATCGACAGACCGGTCGGCGCGGTGAACGCGGCGGCCAGGCCCTTGATGAAGCGGGTGGCGATCAGCAGCGCGGGGTCGCTCACCAGGCCACCGACGAGCGAGGCGACCGCGAACACCGCGAGGGCGATGAGGAAGACCTTGCGGCGGCCGAGCAGGTCGGCGGTGCGTCCGCCCAGCAGCAGCAGGCCGCCGTAGCCGAGGATGTAGCCGCTGACGAGCCACTGCAGGGTGGAGGTGGACAGATCGAGTTCGGCGCCGATGGACGGCAGCGCGACGCCGATCATCGAGACGTCGAGCCCGTCGAGGAAAAGGACGATGCACAGAGTGATCAGCATTCCCCAGAGGCGGAGGGGCCACCTGGTGGGATCGGTCGCCTGATCTGCGGCCGAGAGCGTTGCTGGCGAAGTCATGCGGAGGACATTACATGCGTGTGCATTAATTGCCAACACATAAAATGCCGTTGCATGAACATGCGCCTACCACTAAGATGGGGCCATGAACCCGGCCGTAACGTCAGCTCGGCGCACCGAAGCGCCCACCGAGCTGGTCGGTCAGTGGCGCGAACTACTCGGCAGGCACGCCGCCGTGAGTTGCGCCCTGGAGAAGGCGCTCCAAAGGGACCACGAGATCGGCCTCAGCGAATTCGAAACGCTGGACCGACTGGTCGACGCGGCGTGTCAGAAGTACCGCATGACAGAACTGGCCCAGGACATCTACCTGAGCCAGAGTGCGCTCTCGCGCGCGGTGGCCAGGCTGGAACGCGACGGCCTGGTCGAACGGAGCATGTGCGATCTCGACCGTCGCGCCATCTTCGTCCAGCTCACCGACAAGGGCAGGGCGGTCTACGACCGAGCCCTGCCCACCCACCGTTCGGTGCTCGCCGGTTCCTGGGACAGCCCTACAACGTGCCCGTAGCCGCCTCGGTGATACCGGTGAAAGCACGCCGGTAGCGATCACATTCGGCAGGCTTGTCCAGGTAGGTGCTGCCCGCGAAGGTCTCCACGTAGACCACCGGCGGCTCCGGTCGATCCACCGAATCGTCGACCCCGAAATCCAGGATCACGAACCGGCCCGATTCGAGACCCGCGTGGTAGCCGGAATCGCCGGGAACCACCTGGATCCGCACCGTTTCGCGGTCGGCCAGCTCCCGCAATCGCGCGAGCTGGCCCGCGCGGACGCGGTCGTCACCGATCACACGGGTGAGCACCGACTCGGCCAGCACCACGTCCAGTCGCAACGGAGCATCCGCCCTGGTCACCAGAGCTTGCCTGGCCGCCGACACCCGCAGCCTGCGCTCGAGCTCCGCCTCGGTCAGCCCGGGGATCGTCTGCTCCAGCAGCGCTTTCGTGTAGTCCTCGGTCTGCAACAGGACGGGGACGAGGCCGTCCTCGTAGAGCGCGAGCCCCGACGCGGCTTCCTCGAGGCCGATGTAGACCTCGAATCCCTCCGCGATCACGTCGCCGTAGCTCGTCCACCAACCCCGTGCTTTGGTTTCGCGAGCCAACGCGGCCAGCGGTTCGACCAGATCGGCCGGCGCGCCGTACACCTTGCACATGGCCTCGACGTCGAGGCTGCGCAACGACGTCTGCCCCGTTTCGATCCGCCAGATCTTCGCTTCCGACCACTCCAGTTGCGCCGCCGCGGTTCTGGTTGTCATCCGCGCACGATTGCGCAGGTCACGTAAGTGCCTGCCCAACTGCCTGCGCGGCATCGTGGAACCGGTGACGCCCTGTGGTGAAGCCATACTTCCCCCCTGTATCCGAACTCCGGTCTCCGGACAGAACTTACGGAGACCGACCTACGCAGCCGACATATCCGGATCTGCGTACGGATTGTTTCACAATGAATCGGACACCGCGCAAGACCTATTTTTTCTTGCGGAACCGCCAGAACTGCACCGCACGAACGTCTTCGGAGAGCTGACTCACCGGCTCGGCGACATCGGACAGCGCCTGGAACAGGCCGTCGGCCAGATCACTGATGTGTTCGACGCGGCCGGCCAACCGGGCGGCGTTGTCGGCGAACTCGAGCATCAGGCGGACCGAGGCCGCGATGGTGAGCCCCAACGGGATCGACACCAGCGCGGCGAGCACCCCCAGCACCGCGGAGGCTTTCCACATCAGCACGGTGAAGGCGATCGGCAGGCCGATGCCGAAGGACGCGACACCGAGCACGTACGCCAGCGGTAGCAAAGTCCTGGTCGCGGGCCTGCGGAACTGCACATCCAGCAGCGAACGGGCAGCCTCGGCGGCCCACTGTTTGGCCGAACCGGTACTGCGGAACGGCTCTTCGAACCCCGCGTCGCGCGCCAGATCGGCTTCGTAGGAGACTTCACCGGCACGATCGGGCCGCTTGCCACCGGCCTCTTTCCAAGAGAGCCAACGGGATTCGGCGTCGAATTCCTCGACATCCTCGTCGTTCGACTCGGGGGTGCCAGGCGCTTCGGTCATGCTTCGAATCCTGCCCGCTTTCAACCCCGACGCCAACCTGTCGGCGCCTTACCTGCGATAGCGAAGGTTACCGGACTGAGACGAAGCAGACACTCTCGAATATTTTTCGGTAACGGCGTAACGAGTCGGCCACCTCCCGCCGATACGCCCATGAACGCAGGAACAGAGCTCTTCGGGGAATGGAGAACACAGTGCGCACGACGTTTCCGACCACCACTACGGCCGCCGACAAAGGTGCCGCCGCGCAGGAGTACACCGCGCGTGGATGGACGGTCGCTGAAACCACCAACGGTCTGTGCTTGATCACCGACGACGAGGTCTCGGCCATCGAGATCACCGGTGAGATCGCGGGCGACGTTCGCCGCTTCCTGCGCGCCAACAACCTGTCCGGCCCCGTGATCGAGATCCCGGGCCAGGAGCGTCGCGAGATCCACCTGGTCACCGGTGTCCGCAAGGCCGCCATGGCGATCGAGGCCATGCGTGAGGCAGGCGTCATCGTGCACACCGACGGCGCCAGCATCCCGCTGCCGCCCACCCAGCTCGCCGCGGGCAGCGCCTCCTGGGGCGTCGCCCCCACCGAGGCTCGCTGGATCCCGCCGGTCGTCGCCCTCGGTGCGGCCGTTCGCTCGGCAATGGCCCGCAGGCAGACCGGCAAGCAGGTCGGCAAGCGCGCGGCGCTGACCCTGGCCAGCTGACCTGAACCAGCCCGAACCCGCGATCCGCGACGCCTCCCCGACGTCGCAGCTCGCGGGTTTTCGGCGTTTCCGGCCATCGCCCGCCCCAGTGGGCGTAAGCATGGGGTATGGCTCCACGTTCGCTCCTGCGTACCTGTCCGCTGTGTGAGGCCGTCTGCGGTCTCACGGTCACCCTCGACGACGCCGACCAGGTGCTGTCGGTACGCGGCGACCGCGACGACCCGTTCAGCAAGGGCTTCCTGTGCCCGAAAGGCGCCAGCTTCGGCAAGCTCGACGGCGATCCCGACCTCGTCACCACCCCGCTGATCCGCGACGGTGACGGGTTCCGCGCGGCAAGCTGGGACGAGGCGTTCGACCTCATCGCGGCCGCGTTCGCCGAGATCCCCCGTGGCGCGTCCGCGGTGTACCTGGGCAACCCCAACGCGCACACCGTCGCGGGCGCGCTCTATCTGCCCGTCCTGATCCGGGCGCTGAGCACCCGTCACATCTACACCGCGAGCTCGGCCGATCAGATGCCCAAGCAGGTCGCGGCCGGACTCATGTTCGGCGACCCGCTGACGGTGCCGGTCCCCGACCTCGATCGCACCGACTTCCTGCTGATGCTGGGCGCCAATCCGCTCGAATCCAATGGGTCGCTGTGCACCGCGCCCGACTTCCCCGGGCGGTTGAAGGCGTTGCGGGCGCGCGGAGGCAAGCTGGTGGTGGTCGATCCGCGCGAGACCAGAACCGCGGCACTCGCCGACCAGCACCTGTTCATCCGGCCGGGTTCGGACGCGTATCTGCTGTTCGGGGTCGTGCACACACTGTTCGACGAGGGCCTGACCGACGTGCGCGTCGACGTGGCCGGACTCGACGAACTACGCACGGCCGCCCTCGATTTCCCACCGGAAGCGGTGGCCGAGCGCACCGGCATCCCCGCCGGTACCATCCGCGCGCTGGCCCGCGAACTCGCGGCCGCGCCCACGTCGGCCGTCTACGCGCGGATCGGCACGTGCACCGCCGAGTTCGGCACGCTCACCCAGTGGCTGGTCGACGCCGTCAACACCCTCACCGGCAACCTGGACTCCCCCGGCGGCGCCATGTTCGCCGATGCCGCGGCGGGCGGGGTGCAGCGCAGCAAGCCGTTCCGCCTCGGCCGCTGGACCAGCCGGGTCCGCGAGCTGCCGGAGGCCATGGGCGAACTGCCCGTCGCCACCCTCGCCGACGAGATCGAAACACCGGGTGAGGGGCAGATCAAGGCGCTGGTGACGGTGGCGGGCAACCCCGTGCTGTCCGCGCCGAGCGGTGCGCGACTCGACCGTGGCCTGGCCGGGCTCGAGTTCATGGTCAGTGTGGATCGCTACGTCAACGAGACGACGAGACACGCGAACGTGATCCTGCCGCCACCGCGTTCGGTGCAGTCACCGCACTTCGATTTCGCGCTGCTGCAGTTCGCGGTGCGCAACTACGCCCGCTACTCGCCGCCGTTGGTCGCGCTGGGCGAGCGGCCCTCGGAATCGGCCGTGGTGGCCCGGCTCGCCGCCGCGGTGAGTGGTCAGCCGCATGCCGGGACGGGCGCGGCCAGTCCGATCGCGATGGTCGACGAGCTCGTGATCGCCGGCACCCTGCACAAGGCCGGCATGAGCGAACGCCGCGACGAGCTGACCGGCACGGACACCACCGAACAGCGCCTCGATCTGATGCTCAAGCTCGGCCCGTACGGCGCGTGGAACGGCGGCGACCTGAGCCTGAAAACCCTCCTGGACAACCCGCACGGCATCGACCTCGGCCCACTGCGCCCACGACTGCCCGGTGTCCTGCGCACCGCGTCGAAGCTGGTCGAGCTGGCACCGCCGCAACTGCTCGCGGACGTGGAGCGACTGCGCGCCGGACTGGCGAGCACCGCGCCCGCGATGGTGCTGATCGGACGACGTCAGCTGCGCTCCAACAACAGCTGGATGCACAACATCGCGGGTCTGGTCGGTGGCTCCAACCGCTGCACTCTCCAGGTCCACCCCGACGACGCGACCCGCCTCGGCCTCGGCGAACAGGCCGAGATCACTTCGGCGGCGGGCTCGTTGACGGTGCAGGTCGAGCTCACGCCGACGATCATGCGCGGCGTGGTGAGCCTGCCGCACGGCTGGGGCCACGGCGCGAGCAGCACCCAGTCGGTCGCGCTGGCGCACGCGGGCGTGAACGCCAATGTGCTGACCGATGATTCGGTGGTCGACGTGGTGTCCGGAACCGCCGTGTTCAACGGGGTACCGGTGACGGTAGGTCCGGCCTGATCAGTCCGAGTCCGGAAACCGTTGCGCAAACTCGGCTTTCATATCCTTCGCAACAATGGACACGCCCCACCGGCAGTGAGAGTCCCCTAGACTGGGTGAGATTGCGGTCACAGCGGGGGTTTCGTCTAGAAGCCCGCATCAACCGGTACGGCTAGCAGAGGGGGCCCGATGCCCGAAAAATTCGTCGGTAGCGACGGAGAACACGAGCTACAGGACACGTTGGGCACCTCGGACAGAGCCGAGCGCTTCTACGACGACCAGGTGATCGACTATCTGAATCCCACGATGGTCGATTTCGTCGCCCGCATGGACATGGCCTTCATCGCCACCTCCGATTCACACGGCGAATGTGACTCCAGCTTCCGGGCGGGGACCCCCGGATTCCTGCACGTGATCGACGATCGCACGATTGCGTACCCCGAATATCGAGGTAACGGGGTGATGGCCAGCCTGGGCAATATCCTCGAGAACCCGCACGTGGGAATCCTGATGATCGACTTCGTTCGCGACCTCATCGGCCTGCACATCAACGGAAAAGCCCGCATGGTCGCCGACAGCGAGCTGCGCGAGGACGTCACCGATCTGCCGCCCGCCGAGCGAGGAAAGACCTCGCAGGTGTGGGTGGTGGTCGATGTCGAAGAGGCCTACATCCACTGCCGCAAGCACATCCCGCAGATGGTGCCGGTCTCGCGGGACCAGCGCGAATGGGGCACCGACAACGTGCGCGCCAAAGGCGGCGACTACTTCGGCGTCAAGGCGGGCAAGCAGGCACCGGCCATCGCCGAGGCCAGCTAGCTACTCGATCTTGAAGATCACCACACGCTGCACGACGAAGTTGATGACGGTTGCGGTGCCCTGCGCGATCACGAACGCGAGGGGCTGGCGCCACCACTCGTCGGGCAGCGCGAAGTACAGCGCCGCGTTGATCCCCACCTGCACCGCGAACGTCACCGCGTAGAGCGCCACCACCGCGAAGAACCTGGCCCTGCTCGGCTCTGCCTTGAACGTCCAGCGCCGGTTGATCAGGTACGCCGTGGTGGTGCCTGCGACGAAACTGATCGCCTTCGCCAGGCTCACCGGCCACCCGAGCAGATTCAGCAGCAGGCTGTAGATGCCGTAGTCGACGATCGCCGACAAACCACCCGTCAGCGTGAACCGCACGATCTGCGTCTTGAGGTCGACTTCGGTCCCGCCGGGCTCGTCGACCAGGGGAATTTCGGCGGGCAGCGGCAGATGCGGTTGGGCTTGCACGTGAGGAAGACTACGAGACCGGTCGCTCCTCGCGCCATGCATGTAGCCTCTTAGCCGATGTCTGAGAACATTTCGACCACCAACGATGAGGCGTTCGCGCTCCCTACGCGCACCCGCAAGCTCACCGGTTGGGGTCGCACCGCACCCACCTCCGCCGAAGTGCTCTCGACCAGCGATCCGGAACTGATCGCCAAGGCCGTGAGCATGGTGGCGCAGGACAACGACTCGAAGCCGGCGCATCTGCGACGCGGCGTGATCGCGCGTGGCCTCGGCCGCTCCTACGGCGACAACTCGCAAAACGCGGGCGGCCTCGTGATCGACATGCCCGCGCTGAACAAGATCCACAGCATCGACGCGGCCACCCGCCTCGTCGACGTGGACGGCGGCGTCGACCTCGACCAGCTGATGAAGGCAGCGCTGCCGTTCGGCCTATGGGTTCCGGTCCTACCCGGTACCCGCCAGGTCACTGTCGGCGGCGCCATCGGCTCCGATATCCACGGCAAGAACCACCACAGCGCCGGTAGCTTCGGCAACCACGTGCGTTCGATGGATCTGCTCACCGCCGACGGTGTCGTCCGCACGATCACCGCCGCGTCCGATCCGGAGCTGTTCTGGGCGACCATCGGCGGCTGTGGCCTGACCGGCATCATCCTGCGGGCCACCGTCGAGATGACCCCCACCGAGACGGCGTACTTCATCGCCGACGGCGACGTGACCAGCACCCTCGACGAGACCATCGCCTTCCACAGCGACGGCTCCGAGGACAAGTACGAATACAGCTCGGCCTGGTTCGACGCCATCAGCCCGCTGCCCAACCTGGGACGCGCGGCCATCTCACGCGGCAACCTGGCCAAGGTCGACCAGCTGCCGAAGAAGCTGCAGAAAGACCCGCTGCGCTTCAACGGCAAGACCTTCTTCACGCTGCCCGATGTGTTCCCCAACGGGCTGGCCAACAAGTACACCTTCGGGCCGATCGGTGAGATCTGGTACCGCAAGTCGGGCACCTACCGGGGCAAGGCGCAGAGCCTGACCGCCTTCTACCACCCGCTCGACATGATGGGTGAATGGAACCGCGGCTACGGCTCCAACGGCTTCCTGCAGTACCAGTTCGTGGTTCCGCCGGAGTCGGTCGAAGAGTTCAAGCGCATCATCATCGACATCCAGAGCTCGGGTTTCTACTCGTTCCTCAACGTGTTCAAGCTGTTCGGCGAGGGCAACCAGGCGCCGCTGAGCTTCCCGATGGCCGGCTGGAACATCTGCGTCGACTTCCCGATCTCGCGCGGGCTCAACGAGTTCGTCACCGAGCTCGACCGGCGCGTGCTCGAGTTCGGCGGGCGGCTCTACACCGCGAAGGATTCGCGCACGTCGGCCGAGACCTTCCACAAGATGTACCCGCGGATCGACGAGTGGATCAAGGTCCGCCGCAGCGTCGACCCGAATGGCGTGTTCATGTCCGATATGGCCAGGAGGCTGGAGCTCCAGTGATCAACGCAGTTGGCAACCCGCAGACCATCCTGCTCTTCGGCGGCACCTCCGAGATCGGTCTCGCGATCGTGGCCGAGTACCTGGCCAAGAGCCCGGCCCGGGTCATCCTGGCGAACCTGCCCGGCGATCCGCTGCTCGAGAACGCCGTCACCCAGGTGAAGGCCGCGGGCGCGACCCAGGTCGACGTCGTCGACTTCGACGCGCTCGACACCGAGTCGCACCCCAAGGTCGTCGACTCCGCGTTCGCCGCGGGCGACGTCGATGTCGCGATCGTGGCGTTCGGTGTGCTCGGCGATGCCGAGGAGCTGTGGCAGAACCAGCGCAAGGCGGTCATGACCGTCGGCATCAACTACACCGCCGGTGTGTCGGTGGGCGTGCTGGTGGGCGACAAGTTCAAGGCCCAGGGCCACGGCCGGATCATCGTGATGTCCTCGGTGGCCGGTGAGCGCGTTCGCCGCTCCAACTTCGTCTACGGCTCCACCAAGGCCGGCCTCGACGGTTTCTACCTCGGCCTCGGCGAGGCGCTGCGTCCCTTCGGGCCGCGCGTCACCGTGATCCGGCCGATGCAGGTGCGCACCTCGGCGACCAAGGCCCACTGGGAAGCCACCGGCGCCAAGGAAGCTCCGCTCACCGTCGACCCGGAAGACGTCGCCAAGCTCGCCGTCACCGCGTCGGAGAAGGGCACCGAGATCGTCTGGGCGCCGGGCGAGGCCCGCTTCCTGATGTCGGCCCTGCGCCACGTGCCGCGCCCGATCTTCCGCAAGCTCCCGATCTGATCGACTGCGTTCAGGACTGCCGCATCATCCCCGGATGGTGCGGCAGTTCTGCTTTTCGGCTCCACTAGGCTGGCCCGGACCGTTGAGCACAGTGGAGCCGGAGGATTGCGCGCCGATGACGACCAATGACGAGGTGCGGGCGGGGCGCAAGATCTGGAGCGGGGTCGGCGAGGGGGCTGCCGCCGCGGGTGTAGCGCTGGTGGTCGCCGTGGTGGGGCTGTTCGCGTTCTCCGCGGTGCAGTGGCCCGCGTTCAACTCCTCCAATGTGACTCGTGCGCTGACCACGGTGGGACAGGTCGTCGCGGTCGCGCTGCTGGTGGTCTCGGTGCTGCTGATCCGGCTGCGCAAGTGGCCGGTGGTGGCGAAACTGCTGTCCTGGGTGGGAATCTCGAGCTTTGTCACGGTCACGCTGGGGATGCCGCTGGCCGCGACGAAGCTGTACCTGTTCGGTGTCTCGGTGGATCAGGAATTCCGGACCGAGTACCTGACCCGGCTCACCGACAGTGCCGCGCTGCGCGATATGACGTATGTGGATCTGCCGCCGTTCTATCCGGCCGGGTGGTTCTGGATCGGCGGGCGCGTGGGCAACGTGCTCGGGATGGACGGCTGGGAAGTGTTCAAGCCGTACGCGATCGGGCTGCTCGCCATCGCCGCCGCGGTGGCGCTGGTGTTGTGGATGCAGTTGGTGCGGGCCGACATGGCGGTGGGCGCGGCCGCCGCGGTCACGGCGATGACGTTGGCGTACGCCTCGCCCGAGGCTTATGGCGCGGTGCTCGTGGTGTTCGTTCCGCCGGTGCTGGTGCTGGCGTGGGGTGCGCTGCATCGGCGGTCCGGTGGGTGGGGCGCGGTGCTCGGTACGGGACTGTTCCTCGGGGTGGCGGCGTGTTTCTACACGTTGTACCTGGCGATCGCGGCGTTCACCGTGGTGATCATGGCGGTGGTGGCGGCCGGGTTCGCGGTCTACGCACAGCGGGCAGCTGGGCGGCGGGCAAGCCGTCTGGGCGGCGCGCGAGCGGGCGCGGCTGCTGACGCCGGTACCCCCGGCGTTTCCTCCGCCACGGGCGGAACTGTCCCGCTGAGCGCTCCGCCCGCCTGGCGCGCCGCGATCGCGCCGCTGACCAGGCTGGCGGCAATCGGCGGCATCGCCATCGTGCTCGCCCTTGTCGTGTGGACGCCGTATCTGCTGAAGATGGCGTCCGGTGCGAAACTTCCCTCCGGCAGCGCTTTCCACTATCTGCCGGAGTCCGGCGCACAGTTGGCGTTCCCGATGCTGGAGTTCTCCCTGCGGGGAGCCCTGTGCATGATCGGCGTGCTGTGGCTCGTAGTTCGCGCCGGATCATCGAGGCGCGCACAGGCACTGGGCCTCGGCGTCGTATCGATCTACCTGTGGACCCTGCTCTCGATGATGGCGACCGCGGCAGGCACGACCCTGCTGTCCTTCCGGCTGGAGCCGGTCCTGCTCGCGTTGCTCGCCGCGGCGGGCGTTTTCGGCTTCGTCGAAGGCGCGACCGCCCTCTACCAGGCAGTGAACGAGCCCGCCCCGATGCGCACCGCGGCTGCCGCGATCGCCGTCCTCGGCGCCATCGCCTTCGCCCAGACGATCCCCACCGTGCTGACCCACGAGATCGACACCGCTTACACCGACACCGACGGCAACGGCGAACGAGCCGACCAGCGCAAACCCTCCGCCGTCTCGCACTACCGCGAGATCGATGCGGCCAT
Organism: Nocardia sp. NPDC055165; assembly: GCF_053606985.1. NCBI lineage: Bacteria > Bacillati > Actinomycetota > Actinomycetes > Mycobacteriales > Nocardiaceae > Nocardia > Nocardia sp. NPDC055165. The sequence goes on along the minus strand of NZ_JBSGSS010000004.1, from coordinate 539,046 downwards.
CCTGGCGCAAACCGGCCGTCCCCGAGACGAATCCGTCGTCCTCACCGCGGACACCACTTTCCTGGCCTTCTACCCCTACTGGGGTTTCCAGGCCCTCACCTCCCACTACGCGAACCCCCTGTCGGACTTCAAGGCTCGCGCCGCCACCATCGCCGACTGGAGCAAGCTCCCCGACTCCCCTGCCCTCGTCGAAGCCCTCGCGAAGTCCCCTTGGCGCGCCCCCGACGCCTTCCTCTTCCGCAACGACGGCGACAACTACACCCTGCGCCTGGCCGAAGACGTCTACCCCAACGACCCGAACGTCAAGCGCTACACAGTCTCTTTCCCCAAGTCTCTCTTCACCGACCCCGCCTTCACCGCCACCGAAATCGGCCCCTTCACCCTGATCACCGTGCGCCGCTGATACTCGACGACCACTGTGGCGAGGCCATGTCCTCGACCGGTGGCCGAACCCCGGCTCACACAGCGGCGCGGCCGAGGTAGTGCAGGAGTTCGGCGGTGGGCGTGGTGGCCGCTGTTTCGACAACGGCGGCGTAGGCGCCCCACTGGCGCAGGGGCTCGATGATTTCGGCATCGGTGCCTGAACCGGGGGCCGGGTGGATGGTGCGGGCGGCGGTCAGGAGATGGGCGGAGAGGTCGTCGGTGAGGGGCGACGGCTGGCCGGTGGCGATCGCGATGTCCCAGGCGTGGATCGCGGCGTCGAGAGCGGCGAGGGTGGCCGCGACGGGGGTCGGGAGGTCGCCGTGCGGGAGAGGCGTGGGGACAGTGGTGGTTTCGTCGGCGACCGTGGCCCACGCCGCGGCGGTCTGGTCGACGGCTTCGCGGACCAGGGCGGCGGCGGAACCGTCGATCTCGCCGGAGGGGTCGAAGGGGTTGTAGGACGGGCCGGGGCCGACTCCCAGGGCAGCGGCGTAGGCGAGTTGGTCGCCCGCGGCGTGCTGGATGACCTGGGTGACGGTCCAGTCCGAGCAGGGGGTGGGCAGGTTCCACTGGTCGTCGGCGATCCCGGCCACGACGTCGCCGAGGGCCCGGTAGGAGGTGGCGACCACGTCGCGCCAGACGGTTTCGAGGGCTGCGGTGCTGTTCATGATGGTGCCTTTCGTTTCGGTGATGACTCCAGCCTAGAAACCTATTAGGCTCGTTTCTTTCCTAATTTTCGACGAGGTGGAAAATGGCTGCGACAACCCCGCGCGTCCTGCGTCTGCTCGCCCTGCTGCAGGACCGCGCCTACACCGGGCGCGAGCTCGCCGACCGCCTCGAGATCACCGAACGCACCGTGCGCAACGACATTTCACGGCTGCGCGAACTCGGCTATCCCGTCCACGCCGAACGTGGCGCGATCGGCGGCTACCGCCTCGGCCGCGGCGCGACCATGCCGCCGCTGCTCCTCGACGACGAGGAAGCGGTGGCGGTCGCGCTGTCCATCGCCGTGGCCCATGACGGCTCGCTCGCCGTCTCCGACATCGGCGACCAGCTCACCAGAGCACTCCGCAAGATCGAACAGATCCTCCCGAAACGATTGCAGCGCAAGGTCTCCGCGTTGCGCGACGCCACCGAGATCGGCCCCGCCACCACCGGTTCCCGCGAACCGGACGCACCGGTCGCCGCGGGGATCCTCACCACCCTCGCCGACGCGGTCCGCCGCACCACCGCTGTCACCGTCGAAACCTCCGACGGTGCAACGGAACTCGAGCCCTACCGGCTGATCAACTGGCAACGTCGCTGGTACCTGGTCGCCTACAGCATGCGCACCCACGACTGGACGGCACTGCCCGCCGCCGGGATCACCCGGGCCGAGGCGGGCACCCGCGTGTTCGCCCCGCGCTCCCTCCCACACGACGACCTGGTCGCCTTCGTCATGCGTCACATCGCCTCCACCGGCTGGCGCGTCCACGCCCGCGTCACCGTCCTCGAATCCGCGGAGACCGTGATCGCCAGGATCAACCCGGCGGTCGGCGTGGTCGAGCCGATCGACGAGCACAGTTGCGTGCTGCTCACCGGCGCCGACGCGATGGAGACGATCGCGATCTACCTCAGCATGTTGATGATGGATTTCCGCGTCGACGGCCCGCCCGAGCTGGTCGCGCACCTGCGCACCCTGGCCCGCCGCTACACCGAATCGGTCGCCGGGTAGCCGCCGCAGATCGTGCCCCTTCCGTGCCGGAAGCAGGTGTTCATCCCGCTCGACGGCACTACACTGACTGGTGCGGCACGGTCGTCGCCGGCGGATTCGAACTCTCCCGGCGGCTGGCGTAGAAACCAGATCCTGCACGTCACGGGTCCCGGCGACCCGCTATCGGAGGAGGACGTATGTCCGATCCGTTGCACACGAGGGTGTGCCTCACCGGCTTGAACTGTTCCTGCCCGAGCATCAGCGTTTTCCTGGTGCCGGAACCGCTGGTTCTCGGCGGTCAGATGATGCACCTGCTCGAACAGGCGCCCCTCGCCGGGCGAATACCGCAACCCACCCCGGACGCCGAGCTGATCGACTTGATCCAGGCCGTGCGCACGCCGCTGGACACCCGGGGGCTCGCGCGCGCACAGCAAGTCGCGTTCTCCGGTCCGCGCCACGACCCGCCGGTCGCGCGCGAGGTGCTGCACGACCATCTCATCGAGGAACCCGCCCCATGGGGGCTGGATGTGGACGATCCCGCGGAACTGACCCGGCTGGCGATGCTGCCCGAGTGGCGCATCGGAGTGCGCCGCATCGATGATTTCCAGGCGCATTCGGTCCGCCAGGCGATGGAGGCCGTCTACCGGTATTTCGCGATCGACCAGCGCATTCCCCTGGTCTATCACGGCTTCGCCGACCCGCGCGAGGGCTGGTTCGCGCTGCGCGCATCGGCGGCGTGAGCTGATCCCCGCGGTGTGACGGCGTCGACCCTGTGTCTATCGACACCCGATAGCTACTGGTGTGCGGAAGCTCGATAGACCACAATATGTCCGGTCAGTGTCAACAAACCGCGCGGTCGGTGTCGCGGGGCGAGTACGCTGCGAAATGTTGGAAGTTCGGCCGACCGAAATCAGGTTTTGGTAGCGCTGATCGGTACGGATGCAGAGGTATAGCTATGACGCTCAACCGACCGGAGCGGATCGATCTTTTGTTGTCCCGGCCGCAACGTATCGGCCGTGAACCGGAACCGCGCGAGCAGCTCGACTCGCTCGCCGCGATCGAGCGGGTCGTCATCGACGCCACCATCGCCATGCTCGCACCCGGCCAGAAATTCGCCCTGCTGTGGTCACTGCAGGTCGGCGAGCAAACCGTCGCCGGCGTGCAGATCAAAGAGCGCGACGGAACGGTCACCAACCTGATGCCGCCCACCGAGGTGCTCGAATACCTCACCGATCACAAGCGCATGTCCTACGACCCGAACATCGGGGCCTGGCTCAGCGCCGAGATCTTCATCGCCGGTCCCACCCGGTACAAGACCAACTACTCCACCGGCTCGGTCGCCGACTGGATGCCCGAGGTCACCGCCGACGACCTGCGCGCCGAATTCGCCGCCTTCCCGCGCCCCGACACCGAGATCCCCGACTGGGCCCGATCCCAACTCGACTGGGCCGACCGCCGCACGGGTTGAGACGTACCTGCGCCGTCGCTGCGGCGGCCCGTTAGGAGCGGCGCCGACCCGCGCACAGGTTCGATGGCTAGCATCAGACCCCGTGCGACCGGACCGATCTGAACGAGCGTTCACCCGATACCGCCTGATCGCCCTCGTCTGTGGGCTGCTCGGGTTCGTGCTTGCCCTGCTCACACCGCTGTTACCGGTGCGCCAGGACCGCGCGAGCCTGGACTGGCCGCAAGCGGGCGCGACCAGCGTCGAGGCACCCCTGGTGTCGTATGTGCCGCAGCGGCTCGACGCCCAGCTGCCGTGCACGATGCTGAGCGGATTGCCGGGTCCCGGGGCGGAGAACCCCACCGCGACCACCCTGCTCACGACGATTCCGGCCGCCTCGGGCAAAGCCGACCGCGGACTGAGCGTCACCGTGCGTGACGGCGTGCTGGGGGTGCAGGCGCGCGATGTGCCCATGCTGTCGGCGCCGATCGCCGAGATCGCCGGGTGTGAGCGGATCAGCATCGTCTCGACCATCGAGGCCACGACTGTGGAGTTCGTCGGGGCGGCACGCCAGGACGGGACGCCGTTCCGCAACACCGTCACCGTGGACAAGCGCCCGCAGATCGTCGGCGTCTACACCGACCTCGACTCGGCCGCTCTCACCGGCGCCCGGCTGCACGCCGATATCGACTCCCGCTTCACCTCGACGCCGACGATGCTGAAACTGGCGACGATGATCGGCGCCGGTGTGTTCACCCTGCTCGCGCTGATCGCGTTGCACCTGCTCGACACCACCGACGGCCGCCGCGCCCGCCGCTTCCTGCCCCGGCACTGGTGGCGGATCACCCCGGCCGACGTGGTGGTGGTCGTGACGCTGCTCGGCTGGCATGTGATCGGCGCGAACACCTCCGACGACGGCTACATCCTCAATATGGCGCGCGCGTCGGGCCCGTCGGGCTACATGGCGAACTACTACCGCTGGTTCGGAGTGCCGGAGGCGCCGTTCGGCTGGTCCTACGAACTGCTCGCCTGGATGACGAAGATCTCCGACGCCAGTCCCTGGATGCGCCTGCCCGCGCTCGCCGCCGGATTGGTCTGCTGGGCGGTGATCAGCCGGGAAGTGCTGCCCCGTCTCGGTGCTCGTGTGCGCCGCGACAAGGTGGCGCTGTGGACGGCGGGCCTGGTGTTCCTCGCCTTCTGGCTCCCGTACGACAACGGCCTTCGCCCCGAACCGCTGATCGCGGCGGGCGCGCTGCTCACCTGGTGCCTCATCGAACGCGCCATCGCCACCGCGCGACTGCTGCCTGCCGCCTTGGCGATCCTCGTCGCCGCGTTCTCGCTGGCGGCGGGCCCGACCGGCCTGATCTGCATCGCCGCCCTGATCGCCGGTACCCGGCCGGTCATGCAGGTCATCATCAAACGCGCGCAGGGTCTGCGCCCGCGTCGGATCGCCGCCGACAGCGAGTTCGACGCCGCCGACGACCAACCGTCGCCCGTCGCCCGCAGTACGGCGAAGACGGACGCCACCAGCCCGGCTCGCACGAACAGCTCGGCAAGCCCGGACAAGGCGGATCGGCTCTCGCTGGGGGCCAAGATCTTCCGCTACGCCGCGCTGCTGGCCCCCGGCATCGCGGCGGGCACGCTGGTGCTCATCATCGTTTTCGCCGACCAGACGCTGGCCACCGTCATGGAGGCCACCCGAGTCCGCACCCTCGTCGGACCGAACGTCGCCTGGTTCGACGAACGCACCCGCTGGGACTCGCTGTTCATGCTGTCGCCCGACGGCTCGCTCGCCCGCCGGTTCGGCGTCCTGGTGCTGCTGCTGTGCCTGCTCGTCTGCATCCTGCAGGTGCTGCGCAAGGGCCGCATCCCCGGCACCTCGCGCGGCCCGTCGGTGCGCATCCTCGGCATCGTCTTCGCCGCGCTCCTGCTGATGATGTGGACGCCCACCAAGTGGACCCACCACTTCGGCGTCTACGCGGGCTTGGCGGGTTCGCTGGCGGCACTGGCGGCGGTTGCGGTGGGCACCAACGGAATCAAGGCTCCACGCAATCGAGCGCTGTTCACCGCGGCGGTATTGTTCCTGCTCGCGATGACTTTCACCGGCTCCAACGGCTGGTGGTATGTCTCCAGTTACGGCGTGCCGTTCTGGGACAAGGCGCCGATGGTGGCGGGCAAGGGCGTTTCGACGCTGTTCCTCGGTCTCAGCATCCTCGCGCTGCTGGTCGCCCTGTACTTCCACCTGCGCGCCCCGTACCGGACACCGAGCGACACCGGGCGTTTCGACCGCTTCGCGACCATGCCGCTCACCATCGCGGCGGCCTTGCTGGTGCTGTTCGAGGTGGCGTCGATGGCCAAGGGCGCCATCACCCAGTACCCCGCGTACTCCATCGCGAAGTCGAATCTCAATTCGCTGCAAGGCAATACGTGCGGCCTGGCCAATGACGTTCTGGTGGAATCGAATACGGCCGATTCCCTGCTCACCCCCTATACCGGCGCCCCCGCCGACGGACTGAACGCCGAATCCACCGGCTTCACCCCGGACGGCGTGGCCGACGACCTCACCGCCGATGCCGACGAGACCGTGGTCGGCGGCGCCAACTCGGTCGACACCGATTCCGCCAACAAGACCACCAAGACCACCGGCGCGGGCACCGGCGGCGGCACCAGCGCCGAACCCGGCATCAACGGCAGCACCGTCGCCCTGCCGTTCGGCCTCGACCCCGCCCGCACTCCGGTCCTCGGCTCCTTCCAGGACGGCGTGCAGCAGCAGGCGAAGCTGACCTCACAGTGGTATCGCGTCGACCTCGGCGACAGCGTGCGCGACGATCCCGCGTATCAGGCCCTCGTGGTCACCGCGGCCGGGCGGATCCGCTACGTCGACACCGACGGCGTCGTGCACTACGGCCAGGAGTTGCGTCTGGAATACGGCACCCGCGCCGCCGACGGTTCCGTCGAGGTGACGGGCTCGGTCGCGCCGATGGACATCGGCCCGGCCCCGTCGTGGCGCAACCTGCGCGTGCCGATCGATCAGCTGCCCGCAGGCGTGAACGCGGTGCGCCTGGTCGCCGCCGACAACGACATCACCGGCAAGCAGTGGCTCGCGGTGACGCCGCCGCGGCTGCCGAAACTGGCCACCCTGGACTCGGTGGTCGGCCGGACCGCGCCGGTGCTGCTCGACTGGCACGTCGGCCTCGCGTTCCCCTGCCAGCGCCCGTTCGAGCATCACGACGGCGTCGCGGAGGCTCCGCAGTGGCGGATTCTGCCCGACCGGGTCGGTTCGGACGCGTCCAACGCCTGGCAGGACGACATCGGCGGCGGCCCGCTCGGGTGGACAAATCTGCTCCTGAAGGCCGAGACTGTGCCCACCTATCTCGACCACGATCTCGGCCGGGACTGGGGCTCGCTCGAGCGGTTCACGCCCTATCAGCCGGCACCGCCCGCGAAGATCGGGGTGACTGTGATCGATCAGACAGGACGAGCGAAAGAACCGGCAATTCGGGCGCAGTAGAACGGCGTAGAGACTATGGCAGCGCAAGGGCAGTGACCGGGCACTTGCCCATGTCACTTACGAAACCCTCAGTGTCCGTTAGGGTTTCGGTTTGATGAAACACCTGTAAATGACAGCGTAAAGGTCCTGTGCCTGCACGTTTGAGCACGTACCCTGGTGGGTATGACAGGAGCCTTCGATGACATGGATCTACGAGATCTCGTCGAGTTGCTCAGCAACGACGAGAAGCAAGAACTACGACCGGCCGTAATGCGGGTACTGGAAAGACTGCCTTCACAAGAGGTATTACGCCGCGACCTGAACCGTCGCATGCTCAACGTCTGACTCCTGTCCCCCCATCCAACCGAAAAGGCGCGGACCACATAACGTGATCCGCGCCTTTTACTGTTCGCCCGAGGTCAGAACACCCGCAGCGGTCCCGGGCTCCACAGCCCGTTGCGCGCCGCCGTGCCGGTCTCGAGCTGCGCGGGCGTGGCCTGCGCGTACTGGTCGTAGCGTTCCAGCGAGCCCCAGTCGCGGGCCCAGTCGTCCTTCAGGTATGTCGGGATGGTGACCCGGGCCGCCAGCATCTGTGTCATGCCGAGCGGACCACCGAACTCCTGCGCCTGCCAGGTGTCGGTCGACGAGATCGCCAGCGGGCGGTCCGGCAGGATCCGGTAGTTCGGCACCTCGGCCACGCCGTTCTTGTGCGCGAACGGACGCTGGCACGGGAACTGCAGGCCGACGGCCCAGTCCAGCAGTACCGGCTGGTCACGGCCGATGAACGTGTCCAGAGTCTGCAACTCGGGCACCCGCGGCGGGGTGAACGCCAGCCACTGGTCACCGATCAGAATCGGGTCGTTCACCATCACGCGCACCGCGTTCACCTCGGCCGGAAGGTCGGCCAGCGGCACGCGCAGGTTGCGCCACGACGGGGCGGGGCCGATATCGCGCGGCTGGTAGGCGCCGAGCGTGGTGACGCTGCCGTCGGGGTTACGGGTGCCGTATTCGACGAACAGCGCCTGACCGTACTTGTCGGAGCCGGAGTCGTCCTTGGAGGCGATGCGACCGGCCGCGCTGATCACGACCAGCGGCGAGTCGTCCGAGCGGGCGGGCAGACCGTACCAGGCCGATTCCAGGTGGGCGGGCTGCTGCATGCCCTCCTGGTAGGAGCCGAGAATCGGGGTCTGCGCGGGGTCGAGGCCGAACGGCAGCGCCACGGTGGAACCGTTGACGCCGAGTGCGCCCTCACCACCGCCGGTGCCCGCGCTCTCGCCTTCGGCGAAGGCCGCGCCGACCGACTGGTTGCTGGTGTTGCCGGTGCCCGGCTTCACCTCGACCGCGTCGGCCGACAGATCGCCCGGCACGCCGTTGGGCGTGAACCCGACCGAGCCGGTGCCCGCGAGGGGATCGTTGGGGTCGGTGAACGGACGGGCCGGGTCGACGATCGGGTCGAGCCTGCCGCCGTTCGGGTCGGATTCGACCAGCACGTCGTTGGCCAGGCCACACGAGTTGTCGCTCAGCGCGTCGATGTTGGAGCGGCCGAGCGAGTAGCCGGGGTACTGCTGCGTCGCGCCCTTGACCAGCGAGAGCACTTCGAACAGCACCATCAGGCCGACCACGATGGTCAGCGGAATAGCCGCGAACTTGCGGATCCTGTTGCCGCGCTTGGTTTTCACCGACGGCACCGGCTTCACATAGTCCTCACGCAGCGCGTACCAGCCGACCAGGGCCAAGGCCACGCCGAACAGGACGAGCATCACCGTGTTCGAGTGGACGCCGCGCAGCGAGATGGTCTTGTCGAACCACGGCACCCCGTAGCTGGACACGTACCAGTAGCCGTTGATGCCCGAGAACGACAGCGCCAGCACGAACAGCAAACCGGCCAGGAAGATCGCCCGGTTCTTGCGGGAGCGCAGCGCGCTCTGCGACACCGCCACCGCCGTCACCGCCGCGAGCCCACCCGCGATGCCCGCGTAGGCGCCGAAGTGGTGGGTCCACTTGGTGGGGTTGAACATCATGAAGAAGATCGTGCCGAAGACGATCCCCATCAGCCGCCACGTCGGACCCGACGCGATCCCCGGCACCTGACGGCGGCGCAGCAGCACCAGCAGCGTCGTGAACAGGCACAGCAGCATCACCAGGAAGGCGAACCGGCGGGCCAGTGAGCCGTCGACGGTCTCGACGAACATGTAGTAGTAGCGCAGGTAGTCCTCGTACCAGGCCAGGTTCGGGCCGGTGGCCTGACGGACCCGGTTGGCTTCCTGGATGCCGGCGAAGGTCTGGTCGCCGTAGACCACGGTGAGCACGAGCACGCCCGCCGAGGCGATCGGAGCCAGCAGCGGCAGCGTGCCGAACTGGCGATGACGGCGCACGATGATCCGCACCAGCGGCCGGATACCGGCCAGCAGCGCGGCCACACACATCAAGCCGGTCGGCGCGGCGGCGAGGGTGAACGCCGCGATCAGCACCGCGATGCCCGCGGGCAGCAGACGGCCGGTGGCGATGGCGCGTTCGATGGACACCCAGGTGAGCAGTGCGCCGAGGGCGACGATGGGCTCCGAGCGCAGGCCGTTGTCGAACGGCAGCCAGAACGCCAGGAACACCAGTCCACCGGTCCACAGCGCCACCTGCGAGCGCTTCACGGCATTGCCCAGGCGCGGCACCACCTCGCGGCTGATCACCATCCAGCACAGGATCGCGCAGATCAGCGCGGGCACGCGCACCCACGGGCTGGCCGTGGAGATCTCCGCGAACACCTGGATGACGTAGTAGTACCAGCCGAACGGGGCCTCGGGGACGCCGTACCAGCGGAAGTAGTTGGCCGTATAGCCCGCGTCGGGGGCCACGCGCACCATCGACAGGATGTAGCCGTCGTCGGAGGTGTTGGCGCCGACGAAATGCCAGACCAGCAGCGTGCCGATCACCGCACCATCGGCCCAGGTCGGCTTCAGCCAGTTGCGCGGCAGGAAGCGGCGGTGCCCACGCCCGTCACTGCCGTCGAGGCGGCCCAGCGCGGCCAGCGCCAGCAGGGTGCACAGCACGGCCGCGATGATCGCGACCAGCTTGATCAGCGACGGGCTCGACGAGAAACGGGTGTCGATCGTCGAGGTGAGCGAAAGACCCTGCGGCACCTCACCCTTCAGATCGGTGAACACGCCCACGATCTGCGGCCGCAGGTCACCGGCGAGCTGCCCTTGCACAGGCACCTGCACGGTTTCCACCGCACCGGGCTGACCGGCGATCGGCCGCTCGACCTGCTTGGTCAGTCCCACGAACTCCGCGGTCGTGCGGTCCTGATCGGACGTGATCAGGATCGCCGAGCACCCGTCCATCGCCGACCGGTCCGCCGACGCGACCACCGCATTGCGGTCCACCACGTCGACCGCGGTATCGGAGACGCGCACGAACAGCGCCTCCAAGGCCGCCCGATCGCCCTGCGGGGGCGCGGTCGCCAACAGCATCCCGCCCTGCTCGGGCAGCGTCGACACGGCACTACACGGAATCGACACGTTCAGATCGATCGGCACCTGCGACATCAGCGGCGCCTGCACATTGCCGAGCGAACCGTTCTGCGGCCAGTTCAGTTGCGCGGTCGTCTGGGTGACCGGCAGAAACGGCGTCGCCACCGCGAACAGGGCGCCGAGAATCCCGGCGACCATCGCGATCCATCGCGCGGTCCGGAAGTCCTTCGCGGAGGCCACCGGTTCGGCAGGAGGCTTGGAGAGAACAGCTGTTGCGGCGTCTGGCACGGTTCGACATGCTATCTGTCCCTCGGTACTTGTGAGGGGTCGCACGCCTCAGCAGTGCACTTCCCTAGACTCGACTCCATGACCAAGGTGAATCTCGAAACCAATTACGGACCGATCGTGCTCGAGTTGGACGACCAGGCCGCGCCGAACACGGTCGCCAACTTCGTGAACTACGTGAACTCGGGCCATTACGCCGGCACCGTGTTCCATCGCGTCATCCCCGGTTTCATGGTGCAGGGCGGCGGCTTCGAACCCGGCCTGAAGCAGAAGCCGACGCAGGCGCCGATCCAGAACGAGGCCACCAACGGCCTGAAGAACGACAAGTACACCGTGGCGATGGCCCGCACCAACGACCCGCACTCGGCCACCGCCCAGTTCTTCATCAACATCTCCGACAACGCCTTCCTCAACCACACCGCCCCCCAGGGCCAGGGCTGGGGCTACGCCGTCTTCGGCAAGGTCACCGACGGCACCGAGGTAGTCGACAAGATCGCCGCCGTCACCACCGGCAGCGCGGGCCCCCACCAGGACGTCCCGGTCGACGACGTCATCATCGAATCCGCTTCTGTCGCCTAGTTCTTCGACGCAGCGTGCCGGGCCGCCACCGAATTCATCGGTGGCGGCCCGTTTTTCGATCGGCTCCCAGAACGCGACTCCGGCTGTCGAGTCGTCGCCGATGCGATCGTGAAGGTGTCGCGGGGTACGGTGTCTCGACTGATCAAAGTTCTTGGGGGAATACGTGAAAGACCTTCTTTACTCGGTGCTGGGCGTAGTGTTCGGCGCCTTCCTCGTTTTCGGCGGAATCGTCACACTCAACAGTGGTGCCGACTGCGACGGCAAGGCCATGTCGGCGGGCCAGACCTGCGTGACGACCAGTAAGGGCTCGTCGGTGGAGCGTGACGCAGGCGAGCAAGAAGCCCAGAACAAACGCACCGGGTGGATGCTGATCGGCGGCGGCGCCGTGATGAGCATCGGCTCCGCGTTCTGGCTGCGGAGCAATCTCCGATCCCGCCGGGCCCGCCGCGCCGCTACCGCACCCCAGGGCTACCCGCCCGTCGGCGGGCCGCCGCCCGCCCCCAACGGGCTGCCACAGGCGCAGGGCCACTGGCCACAGGGCGCACCCGCTCCGTACGGCGCGCCGCAAGCCCAGGGCCAGTGGCAGCAGGGACCTACCGGATACGGCGCACCCGCCTACGCGCCGCACCCTCAGAATCAATCGCAGGCACCGCAACCAGGCGCCGGGTACAACCCGCACCCGAACTACCGGCGGTAACGGGTCGCACGCGATCAGACTTGGTCCAGCGAGTTCTCCGACCGCTACATTCTCGATCGGGCGACCGGGTCATACCGGACCGGCGACACGTTCACAGGAGCGGTCGATGCCTCGGCTCCCTTTCCCGCGGATATCGACCTCGGGAAAATGTGATCCGGACTGCGCGAACGGGCCGCCTCGGAGAACTTCCGGGGCGGCCCGTTCGAGGTTCTGGTTACAGCGGCAGGACGTGGTGCTTGCGCGGGTTGCGCTGGATCTTCTTGTCCTGGAGCAGCTTCAGGGCCCGGCGGAGTTCGAGGCGGGTGGTGGCCGGTTCGATGATGGCGTCGATGAAGCCTCGTTCGGCGGCTACCCAGGGGGTGGCTACGTTTTCGTTGTAGAAGTTGATCAGGTTCTGGCGGATGGCGGCGCGCTGGTCTTCGGGGGCGGCGGCGATCTGGGCGGCGCCCAGGAGGCTGACGGCGCCCTCGGCGCCCATCACGGCGATGCGGGCGGTGGGCCAGGCGAGGTTGATGTCGGCGCCGAGCTGCTTGGAGCCCATCACCGCGTAGCCGCCGCCGTAGGACTTGCGGACCACCAGGGTGATCTTGGGGACCGAGGCCTCGACATAGGAGAACAGGAAGCGGCCGCCGCGCTTGATGACGCCGACCTTCTCCTGTTCGACGCCGGGCAGGAAGCCCGGGGTGTCGACGACGAAGATCAGCGGGATCTCGAAGGCGTCGCACAGGCGGACGAAGTGCGAGGCCTTGTCGGAGGCGCGGGCGTCGAGGGCGCCTGCCGCGGCCATCGGCTGGTTGGCGACGACACCGACGGTGCGGCCGTCGATACGGGCGTAACCGGTGATGATGTTCTGGCCGGTGTCGGCGCTGATCTCCTTGAACTCACCGTCGTCGAAGATGCGCAGCAGGATGTCGTACATGTCGTAGCCGGCATTGTCGGAATCCGGCATGAACGTGTTCAGCTCGCGGTCGGAATCGGTGATCTCCGGCTCCAGACCGGGGTTCACCACCGGCGGCAGTTCCTGGCAGCTGCTCGGCATGTAACCCAGGTACTCGCGCACCCAGGTGAAAGCCGCTTCCTCGTCCTTGGCGACGTGGTGGATGTTGCCGTACTGGGCCTGCGTGCGCGCACCGCCGAGCTCCTCGAGGCTCACGTCCTCGCCGGTGACCTCTTTGATGATCTTCGGGCCGGTGACGAACATGTGCGCCGACTCGGTCGCGACCACCACATCGGTGCAGATCGGCTCGTACACCGCGCCACCGGCGCAGTTACCGAGGATCACCGACACCAGCGGAACCATGCCGGACAGCGGCTCGAGATTGGTCGCCATCCAGGCGTACCAGGCCAGCGAGCTGATCGCTTCCTGCACGCGCGCGCCACCGGAATCGTTGATGCCGACCAGCGGGATGCCGACCTTCGACGCGTACTGCATCAGACCGCACAGCTTGCGACCGAACGCCTCACCGACCGAACCGCCGTACACGGTCTGATCATGGGAGAACACCGCCACCGGGCGGCCCTCGACCTTGCCGTGGCCCACGACGACGCCGTCACCGTAGAGGGCGGTCGGGTCGCCGGGCTTGCGCACCAGCGCGCCGATCTCGACGAAGGTGCCGGGATCGAGCAGCTGGTTGATCCGGTCGCGGGCACTGGGAATGCCCTTGTGCGCCCGCTTCGCGATGCCCTTCTCACCAGCGGGCTCTTTGGCGAGCTCGAGCCGCTCGTGTAGATCGGCAAGCTTTTCGGCGGTCGTGCTCACTTACTTATTCTCCCTTAGCGGAAATCGCGGCCAGTTTGGCGGCGAGGTCGGCACCGATCTGGCCGATCCGCGGTTCGTCGACAATCTGCAGGTGGTCGCCCGGAATGTGGACGATCTCCAGGTTCGGAACGTACTCGTCCCAACCGCCGTTGGGCTTGCGGTCAGCGAATCGAGGCTCGAGTTCGATCGCGCCGTCGTGGTAGCGGTCGGCAAGGTAAAGGACGACATCGCCCTCGTACTTACGCGGCTGCACTTGCTGCAGCGCCCGGTTCTCGATCCAGGACGTGCGCTGGTGTTCGAGCACGCCGCCGGGGATCTTCGCACCGGAGAGCTTGATCAGATCGCTGATCATCGAGAACTGCTCGGCATCGGAAGCCGCTGCCAGTTCCTCGATCTGGTCACGGTCGAGCTCGGCGGGGACGTTGTAGGTCTTCTTGGCGAAGGCCTGGTAGCGCTCGAGGCGACGCACGCGCTCCTCGGGGCTGTTGTCCTCGTCCTCGACTGTCATCGCCAGGTCGATCAGGCCGACGTAGCGCACATCGGCGCCTTCTTCGCGCAGCAGCTGACCCACCTGCATCGCCAGCACCGCGCCCAGCGACCAGCCGTACAGCACATACGGGCCGTCACCCTGGAGCTTGCGCAGCTCCGGCAGGTACTGACGAGCTCGTTCCTCGATGGAACCGTCGACCCGCTCGATGCCGTACATCGGGGTGTCGGCGGGCAGACGCTTCAGCAGCGGCTCGTAGACCAGGGTGTTGCCACCGGCGGGATGGAACACGAACACCGGGGTGGCATCCGAACCATCGACGCGGGCACGCAGTGGGCGGATGAATCCGTCCACATCGGCGCCGCTGTCCTGCAGGTTGCGCACGATCTCCGAGAGCTGCTCGATGGTCTCGCAGTCCAGCACATCGTCGACGGTGATCTCGGCGCCCACCCGCTCAGTGAGGCGGGCAGCCATCTTCTCGGCCAGTTCCTCTTCGAGGATCGGCAGGGTGTTGAAGACACCGCCGGGCGAAGCGCCGGTGACGACGGCCCAGGTGGCGTAGGCGAGGCGCTCGGCCGCGTCGCGCGGAGGAACGTTGTCCTCGTCACCCGCAGGGGCGGAGTAGTCGACATCAGCAACGATCGGCTGCGCCGCAACGACATTCGGGGCGGCATCAGCTGTTGCCGAGCCCTTGTTGTCAGCGACGGACGAGGCCGGTCCTTCGGCTGAAGCATCCGAAACCGGTTCGGTAGCAGCAGCTTCCGACGACAGCTCGGCTTCGGCCTTCTTCGCCACCGCCAGCGGATCCTCACCCGCGGCGATCGCGGCCCGAGCCGCCTCGACGAAGTTGGCGTCGACACCCAGCTCGACATCTTCACCGGCGGCCTTGGCGGCAGCCTGCTTCTCCGCCATCGCCGCGACCTCGTCGCGATGCTCGATCGCGTAGCGCAGCACCTTCGACACCTCGTTGAGGCTGGCGTCGCGCACCGCGGAGATCTGCAGCTGCGGGATGTCGAATTCGTATTCGACGCGGTTCTTGATGCGCATGGCCATCAGCGAATCGAGGCCGAGCTCCATCAGCGGGATCTCCATCGGGAGGTCCTCGACGGCGTAACCCATGGATTCGGCGACGATGACGCACAGCCGCTGCTCGATGGTCTCGCCGCTGTCGGCGCTCCAGCGGTCGCCGGTGGCGATGGCGATCTCGGCGGCGGTGGGCTCTGCTGCGGCAGCCGGAATCGCGACGGCGGCAACCGGTTCGGGCAGCGCCGCACCGGAGGTGACGACCGCGTCGAACAGCAGGACGAACCCGGTGCCGGACTTGGCGTGCACCTGGACCGACGCGCCACCGAGGTGCGGAGTCAACGTGGTGGTGAGCGTGCCCGCGGTGGGCAGGGCAGCGTGCGGATGGGACACCGAGACCGCGACATCGGAGAGAACCTGGGCGGCAGCGGCTTTCACCAGCGCGGCCAGGTTGCTCACCGAAGAGGCCTGAACCTCCCAGGCGTGACGGCCGTCCGGCATGGCCACGTGCGCGCCGGGCACGCGAGTGTTCCCGCCTCCCGAGGTCATCGAGACCTTGGGCCAGTACTCCTTGCGCACGAACGCGGTTCGCGGCACATCGGCGTAATCACCTTCGGGCAGCAGCGAACTCAGGTTCACGGCGTGGCCGTGCACGTAGAGCTGGGCGAGCGCGCCGATCACACCGGCGGACTCGTCCTCCTTGCGCTTGAGCGTGGGAATGAGCTGCGCGTCGTGCACGCCCGCCGCGAACGTGGTGCCCAGAACCTGCATCAGCGCAACGGAATTGGGCGCCAGTTCGAGGAAGGTGGTGTGCCCGGAGTCGACGGCGGCCTTCACCGCGTTGGTGAACCACACGCTGTGGCGCAGGTTCTTCACCCAGTAGGGCTCGTCGTGGATCGGATCGGAACCGGGCTTGAAGTACAGCCCCTCGTGCACGGTGGAGTACAGACCGGTCTTCAGCGAGGTCGGCTCGATGCCCGCCAGTTCCGCGGCGAGTTCGCCGAGCAGCGGGTCCATCTGGGAGGTGTGGCCCGCGCCGCGGGTCGGCAGGATGCGGGCGAACTTGCCCATCGCCTCGACCTCGGCGACGATCTGCTCGACCTGCTCACGCGGACCGCCGATGACGGTGTTGGTCGGCGCGGCGTACACCGCGCACTCCACGTCGGGGTACTTCGGCAGCAGCAGCGCCACGTCGTGGGCGCTGAGTTCGACCAGTGCCATATTGCGCACTTCGTCGTCGGTGAGCATCTGCTCGCCCTCGCCCATCAGGCGCGAGCGGGCGCAGATCACGCGCACCGCGTCTTCGATCGTCAGGCCACCGGCGATGTAGGAGCCGGCCACCTCACCCATCGAATGACCGACCACCGCAGCCGGTTCGGCGCCGTGCGCGCGCAACAACGCGGCGAGGCCGAGCTGGATGGTGAAGATGCCGACCTGGCAGGTGCCGACGTCGTAGTCCTGCTCGTCGTCGAGGAACATCTCGCGGATCGAGTAACCCGCTTCGTCCTGCACGAGCTCGTCGACCTCGTCGACGGTCTTGCGGAAGATCGCGTTCTCGCCGTAGAGCTGCTTGGCCATCTTGCGATGCTGGGAACCGAAACCGGAGAACACCCAGATCGGACCGTTGGACGCGGGCGAATCGGCGGTGAACACACCGGCGCCCGGCTTGCCCTCGGCGATGGCGCGCAGGCCCGCGACGGCCTCTTCGCGGGTCTTGGCCACCACTACGCCACGCGAACGCTGGTGGCTGCGCTTGGCCAGCGAGCGGGCGACATCGGTCAGCGCGACATCGGCGCCCGCGCCTTCCAGCCAGTCGGCCAGCTCTGCGGCGGCACGCTTACGACGCGACGGCAGGTAGGCGGAAACGGCAAGGACCACGGGCAGCGGCTCGTCGCGCTCGCCGTCCCACTCGACGAACGGCGGCACCGGCTCGACCGCGGCCTCGGTGATCGCGACGGCCTCGGCGACCACGTCGGTGGTCTCCTCGCCCTCGATCTCCTCGGCGGCGACCTGCTCAGAGGTGACGTCCTCGACGACCGGGGCCGTGGGCACGTACTCCTGGAGCACCATGTGCGCGTTGGTGCCACCGAAACCGAAGCCGGAGATGCCGACGGTCGCGACGCCGCTGTAGCGCGGGTACTCGGTGGCCTCGTCGACGACCTTGAGGTTGGCCTGCTCGAACGGGATGTAGGGGCTCGGGCCCGCGTAGCTGATGTTCGGCGGAATCACGTTGTGCTGGAACGACATCAGCACCTTCGCGAGAGCCGGCACGCCCGCGCCCGACTCGAGGTGGCCGAAGTTGGTCTTGGCCGAACCGAGCAGGGCGGGCTTGTCCGCGTCACGGCCGCGACCGATCACCCGGGCCAGCGCCTCGGCTTCGATCGGGTCGCCGATCGGCGTGCCGGTGCCGTGCGCCTCGATGTAGTCGACGGTGCTGGGGACGATGCCCGCATCGCGGTAGGCGGCGCGCAGAACATCGGCCTGCGCGTCGGGGTTGGGCGCGAACAGACCGTTGGAGCGGCCGTCGGAATTCACCGCCGAACCCTTGATGACGCCCAGGATGTTGTCGCCGTCTCGCTCGGCGTCGGCCAGGCGCTTGAGCACGACCATGCCCGCGCCCTCGGAGCGAACCATGCCGTCGGCGTCGGAGGAGAACGCCTTGATGTGCCCGTCCTTGGCGACGGCGCCGTTCTGGTCGAAACCGAGGGTGATGACGGGGGCCAGGATCATGTTCACGCCACCGGCGAGCGCCACCTCGGCCTCACCGCTGCGCAACGCGCGCACGGCCTGGTGCACCGCCACGATGGTCGACGAGCAGGCGGTGTCGACGGTGACCGAAGGGCCACGGAAGTCGTAGAAGTAGGAGACACGGTTGGCGATGATGCCGGTCGAGCCGCCGAGCAACGCGTATCCGCGCGATGAGGCGGGCGCATCGGGATCGGTGTCGCCGAGACCGAGCGAGGCGATCATCTGGAAATCGTTGGTGGACGAGCCGACGAACACGCCGACCTGACCGCCCTTGAGGTCGCTGGCCGGGATGCGCGCGTGCTCGAGCGCCTCCCAGGTGAGCTCCATCATCAACCGCTGCTGCGGGTCGACCTGCTCGACCTCGATCGGCGACATCGCGAAGAACTCGGCGTCGAAGCCCTTGATGACGTCCTGGTCCAGGTAGCCGCCGAGGGTGTTGGCCTGATCGATGGACTTGGCCACCGACGGGTCGGTCAGGAACTCCGACCAGCGACCCTCGGGCAGCTCACGGATCGCGTCACCGCGACCGATGATGAACTCCCAGGTCGACTCGGGCGT
The DNA here is from genome assembly GCF_053606985.1 of Nocardia sp. NPDC055165. NCBI lineage: Bacteria > Bacillati > Actinomycetota > Actinomycetes > Mycobacteriales > Nocardiaceae > Nocardia > Nocardia sp. NPDC055165. The sequence goes on along the minus strand of NZ_JBSGSS010000004.1, from coordinate 520,399 downwards.
GGTGCCCGCACCCGGCAGACGCGTGGACAGACCGACCACCGCGACGTCGTGCGCCTCGGAAGGCGCGAACGCGGCCGTGTACTCCGAGGAATCCTCGGGCTCAGGCTCCGGCTCACCGTTGACGATGATCTCGGCCAGCGACGCGATCGTCGGATGCTGGTAGATCACCGTCGGGGCGAGAGCGACCCCGGTGTGGTCCTCGATGTCACCACCGAGGGCGAGAGCATCGCGTGAAGCGAGCCCGAACTCCTCCATCGGCCGGTCGACGGTGATCGCGTCGACAGACTGCCCGGTCGCGTCGGCGACCCAGCGGCGCAGCCATTCGCGCAGCTCGGCTACCGAGAGATCGTTCGTCTCGGCAGGGACGTCAGGGTTCGGGGTGGGCGTGCCCTCGTTGTTAGCCATCAATTCCTCAAGCTACCTGTCTGCGTACAGGGCGCGCCGTGGAATGACGCCCGGCCTGCATCGCACACCGGACGTCACCTCCTTTTCGGACGTGCCGAATTACTCTTCCGGTGCATCGGGGAAAGCCTGCTGGGTGTAACCACCGCGCAGCGTTCCCTCGAGGTAGGCGGCCTTGCAGGCGCGCCGGGCGATCTTGCCGCTGGAGGTCCGCGGGATGGAACCCGCGGGGACCAGCAGGATGTCACGAGCGGTCACGCCATGACGCATCGAGACCGCGGCACGCACCGCGTCGGCGATCGGGCCGGGATCGGCCTTACCGGCGCCGGGGCCACGTTCGGCCACGACCACCAGCTGCTCGGACGCGTCGTCGACGTCGAACTTCAGGCCGGAATGGCTGTCGGCGGCGAAGACCTCGGCGGGCAGCTGGTTGGCAGGCACCGCGAAGGCCGCGACGAAACCGGGACGCAGCGCCTTGGAGGCCTCCTGTGCGGAGTACTCCAGGTCCTGCGGGTAGTGGTTGCGACCGTCGACGATCACCAGGTCCTTCACGCGACCGGTGATGTAGAGCTCGCCCTCGAAGTACACGCCGAAGTCGCCGGTGCGCATCCAGTCGGCATCGGGATCGGTGCCGTCGGTGTGCCCACCTTCGATGGGCTCGGTGACCTTGTTGCGGAACGCCTTGGTGGACTCGGCGGGGCGACCCCAGTAACCGATGCCCATGTTGTTGCCGTGCAGCCAGATCTCGCCGACCCGACCGTCGGGCAGCTCGCGACCCTGCGCGGTGTCCGCCGATTCGGGATCGATGATCGCGGCCCACTGCGACAGCCCGACGTAACCACACGACACCTGCGCGATGGCGGTCTCGTCGGACTGGTCGACGCGCACCATGCGGCCCGCGTTGAGCTCGTTGCGGTCGACGTAGACGTACTTGGCCTCGTCCTCGGCGCGGGTGGCCGAGACGAACAACGTGGCCTCGGCCATGCCGTAGCAGGGCTTGATCGCGGTCTTGGGCAGACCGTACGGCGCGAACGCCTCGTTGAACTTCTTCATCGAGGAGACCGTCACCGGCTCGGACCCGTTGATCAGGCCGATCACGTTCGACAGGTCCAGCGACTCGCCCGCCTTGGGCACACCACGCGCGGCGGCGTGCTCGAACGCGAAGTTCGGCGCGGCCGCGAACGTGCCCGCACCGTCGGAGACGGCGGCCAGCTCGTTGATCCAGCGCGAGGGACGACGCACGAACGCACTCGGCGACATGATGGTGATGAACTTGCCGCCGACCGCGGGCAGGATCACCGTGAGCAGGCCCATGTCGTGGAACAGCGGGAGCCAGGTGACGCCGCGCGAGTTCTCGTTCATGTTCAGCGAGTTGATCATCTGCAGCAGGTTGGTGCCGACCGCGCGGTGGGTGATCTCCACACCGGCGGGCACCCGGGTGGAACCCGAGGTGTACTGCAGGTAGGCGATGTCGTCGATCGCGGTGTCGGGGCGCACCCAGGAGTCACCGAGGGTGTCCGGGATCGCGTCGACGGCGATGATGCGCGGGCGCTGCGCGGCGGGCAGCGAGCGGAAGAACTGGCGCACACCGGCGGCCGAGGAGGTCGCGGTGAGGATCGCCGAGGGCTCACAATCACCGAGGACAGCGTGCAGGCGGTCGGTGTGACCCGGCTCGTCGGGATCGAACAGCGGCACCGAGATGGTGCCGGCGTAGATCGCCGCGAAGAAGGAGATCACGTAATCCAGGCCCTGCGGCGCGAGGATCGCAACCCGGTCGCCCGGGTTGGTCACCTGTTGCAGGCGAGCGGCCACCGCGCGCAGCCGTACTCCGAACTCCTGCCAGGTCAGCTCGTGCACCTCGCCGTCGCGTTCCCGCGAATAGTCGATGTAGCGGTACGCGAGCGTATTCGCATCGTTACGGGTGTGCTTCTCGACGTGATCGACCAGGGTCCGACCCTCGGGAATGTTGATATTCCCGGTTGCGTCCAGGTAGTCGTCGAAAGTCTCTTCCATTCCTTCTTCTCCTTGCGAGGACGCGATGACAAGCTCTGCGGCCTCGACTCGCTATATCGCCACCGGCCGTCGAACTCACACGAACGTGCGTCGACAACCTGCGGATTTTCGAGCGGTCTGCGCGGTGACCGCTATCGGCTAGATGTTCTCAAACCAGAGTCATGTTACAGAGAGCCCCCGCTCAGTCCTCCCGCAGCAGCGGAATGACAGGCGCGAATGCGTCCATCTGGGTGGGGAAGATGCCCACATACGACATCGAAGTGAGTTGGCGCACACGCTTGACCTGTTCGGCGATTTCCTCGAACGTGCCGATCGCGATGTAGGGCGAGCTCAGGATTTCCTCGACGGTCAGTTCGACGTCGACTTCGAGGTCGGGATGCAGGCCGCGTTCGATCGCGCGCAGCGCCATCTCGGCGGTCTTCTCCCGGTCGTCGGTGATGACGATGGCGGTGATGGCCCAGTTCAGTTCGATATCGGCGAACCGGTCACCGGCAGCGGCCTTGACGATGTTGACCTTCTCGATCGTCTTCTCGAGGGTAATGCCCGAGAGCAGGCCCTTGCCGTTCTTGGTGGTCTGCGGGACGACCGAGACGATATCGGCGTGCTTGGCCGCCAGCGCCAGCATCTTCGGACCGCCGCCACCGGTACACAGCGGCGGGCGCGGGCCCTGCCGAGGGCGCGGCGTGCCCTTGATGCCGCGCACCTGGTAGTGCTTGCCCTCGAAATTGCACTCCTGGCCGCGCAGCAGCGTGTCCAGGATGGTCAGCGACTCGTCGAGCTTCTCCAGCCGGATGCCGGGACGCTCGAACGCGATGCCCGCGTTGTCGAACTCTTCCTTGATCCAGCCCGCGCCGACGCCGACCTCGAGGCGCCCCTTGGACAGGACGTCGAGGGTGGCCAGCTCCTTGGCGACCACGACCGGATGACGTAAACCATTGGCCAGCACCGAGGTGCCGAGGCGGATCTTGGAGGTGGCCTGCGTGAGTGCGCCCAGCGCGGCGATCGGGCCGATCTGATCGCCCAGGTGATCAGGAACGAAGAAGGTGTCGTAACCCATCTCTTCGGCTTCCTGCGCCGTCTGAACGAACTTGCGCGCGCCACCTTCCTGCTTGTTGCCCTCTCCGGCCGCTCCGAAGCGGAACGGACGCAGCGGCGTACCCAGCGCGGTCAACTCACCGACGGGTGCGGCAGCTTCGGTCATGAACTCTTCGCTCCTGGCTGGTGTGTACTCGGGCGCAATTCCCAGCGCACTTTACAGCGTGTGAGCGATCCGGCGTGCGGATGTCACAGCGAGGCATGATCCATGGCAATCACGCCCCCACTGTGACTGTGACAACTCCGTCAGGAATGGGGCGGATGTGGCGCGTTCTCGATGAGCCCCGCGGCCCAATTCACCGTCCATTGAGTGGCCGTTGTGCCGTTGCCGTCCACCGTGTTCGAGGCGTACAGCGCGTGCACCGGGTTACCCGCCGAGCGGATCAGCGCCGCGAGACTGCCCAGCGCGTTGGCCGGATTGAGCGCCTGGCGCGGCGCGTCGCAGATCATGTCGCCGGGCGCGCAGAGGGAGTTCACCTTCGGTGCCAGCGTGCCGAAACCGCCGGGCCGCGGCCCGGTCATGCTGATGCCTGGCACGTTGACGCCCTTGAGCGCCACCTCGGCGCCCTCGCCGGCGGGCGGCGGATCACCGATCTCGGTGGGCTGCCCCGGGCCGGTCGCGGTGCGGCGGCCGTCGGCGATCACTGTCACGCCGAGCACGTTGGCCTCCGGGATCGGGCCGTTGCCCGCGCCGATCTGGGCGGCCACGTCACCGGCGATCACCGCGCCCTGGGAGAAGCCCGCGATGACGAAGTTCGTCAACGGGCATTCCTTGTGGCGCTGAGCCAGCACGTCGGTAGCGCGCGCGGTGCCTTCGGTGCGGCTGTTGTTGTAGGAAGCCTGACCGTCGGGCGGGAACGCGATCGGGTTCGAGAACTGCGCCACGTACGGAACCGTGTACACCTCGAGCCGGTTGTCCGGGAACTGCGCGCGCAGTGGCCCGGACACGCTGAGCATCAACGAGATCGGGTTCGCCTGCGGGTTGTACGGATCGTCGGCGCTCGACGACTCCCAGGTGCCCGGGATCGAGAGCAGCATCACATCGGGGCAATCGGCCGACTGCGACGTCGGCGGCGGCGGGCCGGGCGGCGTCGGCCCCGGCTCCTTCAACCGGCCCGCGAGCAGGTACCAGAGCAGCACGATGACGATGATCGCCAGCACGAGCAGCGCCAGCACGGTCAAGCACCCCGCAGGCCAGAACCTGCGGGTGCGTCGCGTCGGTCGGGGCGTCACTAGCAGTAGGTGGAGTTCGCGGCAGCGATGTAGATCTGTGCTGCCTTGTTGACGTCCATCTTCGAGGCGTCGAAGGACGGGTCGGTGCCCGCCATCGCCGCGACGAAGGTGGCCACGTCGGCGTCACTGGCACCGGTGCCCTTGGTGGAACAGATGTAGGTCGCCGTGGTGATCGCGGTCGTCTGGTCGCCCGGGGTGATCCCGTTCTTGGCCAGCTCGTCCAGGAACGCCTTGTCCTTGCCGGTCGCGGGTGCGGCGGCGCTGGTCTGCGGGAGGGGCGTCGGCTCCTCGGCGGGCGCACTGGTCTCCGGCGCGGTGCTCGACGGGGCCTCGGCCGGCGGCTCGATGACCACGGGCGGCGTCGTCGTCGACTTCGCGGCCGCGCTGGTGGACAGGGTGGGCGTCTGCGACGCGGTCGAGTCGTTGCCGCCACAGGCGGACAACAGGGCGACGGCAGCCAGGGCCGCGACCGATCCGGCTACCGTGCCAGGGATCCGATGCATGAAGATGTCTTTCCTCGATCGTTCGTCAGGGAAGCGGTCGCAGACCAGGCTAGCCGGAGGATCGGCACTGCCGGGCACTGCGCGGCGAAGCTCAGAGAGTTCTCAGCCCGAGATCACACCCCGTGGACTTCGGATTTGCCGTCTCGCACCACGATGAACCCGGTCTGAAAGTTCTGCTGGATTCCGCCGGGAACGGTGAACTCGTCGCTCACCGGATACCCGAGCCTGCCGTTCTCGAACCCCTGCGCGCCCCAGGCGTCGGCGAGCGCGCCGTTGCGCACCGACCAGGCGCCCGAGAGCGGGCTCCAATAGATGTTGCCGCCCTCGAACCGGCTGAATCGGCCGAGATCCTTCAGCGGCGCCTCCTCGGCGACCGGGAAACCGAGCGGGCTGTTCTCGAAGCCGAGCTGGCTGTACTTGTCCAGGACGAAGCCCTGCACCCGGTGTGCGCCGGTGGCCGGGCTGTAGAACATCGGACCGTGTTCGAAGGCCTGTACCGAGCCGTCACGGCTGGGTGTGCGCGCCTCGGCGGCCACCGGGTAACCGGCGGGACCGCCCTCGAAACCCTGCTTGCCCCACTCCTCGAGGAACGCGCCGCGCATCACCTGCGCGCCGGTCTGCGGGGTCCAGTAGATCGAGCCGCCTTCGAAGGTCTGCATGCGCCCACGCCCGTCGGGCAGGCCGTGCTCGTCGCCGGTGGGCATGCCGAGCGGCGAGGCCGGTCCGCCGATACCGGCGTAGGTGCCGCCGATGCGCCCGCCCACCGCGTGCGTGCCCGCCGCCGCGGAATGGAACACCCGGCCGTTCGGGAAGTCCTGCACCATTCCGGTGCCCGCCGGGTATTCGGCGGTGAGGCAGTTACCCAGCCAGTTCGCCGCCTGCGCGACCCCGGCGATCGCCCCGCCCAGCGTGCAGGTGGCGCCGCCGGGATCGGTCCCGAGCGCCGCGGCGGCCTGCGACCACGACTGACGCATCTCGAAATCCCAGTACGGCCAGGTATGGGTGCCCGCGGGCCGGTAGTTCGCCTGCACCGGGATCGCCAGCTTCTCCAGCTTGGCGACGAAATTCTGGGTCGACAGGCGCGAGAGGATCTCCAGGCCGGTACCCGCCCAGTTCTCGCTCATCAACGGCACTTCGCCGAGCTGATCGTGCGAGCCGGCCAGGCCGCTGCCGCTGGAGACGTACATGCTCACGCCTTTGAGCTTGTCGGCCAGCAGGTACGGGTCGTGCGCCTCCCATTCGGGGCTGCCGGGCGGGCCCCACATCGCGCCCGCGTCGAAACCGCCCGCGTCCTTGTTGGCGAAGGTGATCGCCTGCGGCATGCCGAGTGTCGTCGTGGTGAGCAGGCCCGAGTACGAGGCCACGTATTTCATCAGCCCCGGATTGCGGCCCGCGAGGTTCATCGCCGCCGTGCCGCCCATCGAAAGTCCTTGTACGCCACGCACATCCGTGGTTCGCCAGTCCCGTTCCAGGATCGGCGGGAGTTCCTTGGTCAGGAAGGTCTCCCACTTGTAGGTGAAGCCGTTGTCGGGCGCGAGCCAGTCGGAGTACCAGCTCGACTGACCACCCACCGGCAGCACCACATTGACGTTCTTGTCGGCGTAGAAACCCTCGGCGTCGGCGTCTTTGGTCCAGCCGTTCTCGTCGTCCTGCGCGCGCAGACCGTCGAGCATGAGCATCATCGGGAACTTCGCGTCGGGGCGCACATTCCAGTCCCGCGCCAACAGCATCTGCACCTGGATCGGGGTCTTCATGGCGGCCGAGTACACCCACAGCGCCACCCGCCGATCCGAGAGCCAGTCCACCCGCTGCACCGCCGACACCGCGGGTTGCGCCTGCGCCGGAACGGTGATCGTCGGCGCGAGCAGCGCCGCCGCCATGGCCGCGATGCCGAGGATCCGCCGCATCGGCGCTGAAACACTATGAACCGAGACACGATGTTTCATCACACGCGACCCTCCTCATCCCGGAATTGGGACACAGCATCACCGTCGGTTGTACCGCAATAACGAGCGATAACTGGGGAGGACACGCGAGCCGCGTGCGCAGCAAAAAGACCGGCCCACCCTGGGGGTGAGCCGGTCTTCGAGTTGTTGCTGAGCGGAAACTACTAGGCGCCCAGTGCATTCAGGATGTGCGGACGCGCCTTCCACAGCTCGTCTTCCCAGTACTTCCACGAGTGGGTACCGGCGGCACCGACGTCGTAGACGGCGTTGATGCCGAGGGTGTTGAGGCGACGCTGGAACGCGAGCGTGCTCACGAACGAGATGGCCTCGATGCCCATCGCGTTGGCGGTGTTGTAGGCACCGCCGAGGCCGGCCGGCTTGTCGTGCTGGGCGGGCAGGCCGTTGGCCGAGGAGATGAACAGCGGCAGGCCGCGCAGCTCGGGGGCGAACACCATCGGGTCCATCCGCAGCCACGCCGAGCTCCACGGCGCGGCCATGGCGTCGACGTTGAAACGGCCCGCGTCGAGCATCATCACGCGGATGGCCTCACGCATGCCGGGGGCACCCCAGTTCAGCGGGCCCGAGAGCGAGGACGCGTGCTTGAACTGATCGCGGTTCAGCGCGGCGAGGCGCAGCGCGGCCGGACCCGACATCGACAGGCCGAGCACCGCGTTGTTCGAGCGGGACACGCCGTAGCCCTCGAGGAAGGCCGGGAGCTCTTCGGTCAGGAAGGTCTCCCACTTGTAGGTGGTCTTCTGGCCGTTGGTGTTGCTGGCGGCGGTCCAGTCGGCGTACCAGCTGGACTGGCCACCGACCGGCATCACCAGGGTGACGTTGTCGTTGCTGAACTGCTGCATCGCGTTGGTCTCGAACGACCAGGCGTTGCGGTCGTCACGGGCACGAAGGCCGTCGAGCAGGTAGAGCGCGGCGTTGCCGCCGTTGCGCGCCCACTGCACCTGGACCTTCACCGGGCCCATCTTCGAGGGCACCATGAGTTCTTCGTAGCCACCGGCCGGTGCGCGCAACACGGGTGCCGACACCGATGGTGCGGCAAGCGCGGTCGGGGCCGCTCCCGCGGCGATCGGCAGCACAAGGGCTGCAGCGCCGACAGCTAGAATTCGATTACGCCAACCACGAGATGCCGGCGCGACGGCCTTGCCGAAACGCATGTGAATTCCGCTCTCTTTCTGCTGTTATGGCATGCCAGCCTCGTCTGCCGTCCTCGACGCGGCCCCGACAGCCCGGTCGATCAGACGGATGAAACAACGATCTGGTCACACTTACGCTCGCTGGAGGATATTCCACGCACGAATTAACTGCAAGGCCAACAGAAGTCGGCTGTGAAATGCCCGTATGGGCGGCGTGTCGGGCTGGCCCGATCAACCCTGGTAGACGGACGTGGCGAGGGGTCAGCGGGAGAAAAGAAACGCCCGGCGCAGTTATGCGCCGGGCGTTTCCGGAGATCGGCTAGCCGATGTTGTTCGACAAATCCGGGATCATCCGCAGTGCTTCGTCATTCCAGTTGTTCCAGGCGTGGATGCCGAAGGCCGGGAAAGAGTAGGTGACGTTACGGGCGCCCAGCGTCGCCATCCTGACTTCGAAAGCCTTGGTGTTGGCCAGCGCCAAGGCTTCCAGCGCCATCCCGTTGACGGTGCCCATGTTCGGGCCGTCGGTACTCGTCGGCAAGCCTGAGCCGGCCGCTATCCACAGCCGGGTGTTGTTGCCCACCAGGTTGGGGGCGAACACGAACGGGTCCATCCGCAGCCACTGTGGGCCCCACGGCGGTGCCATGGAGTCCACGTTGTAGCCGCCCGCGTCGAGCATCGCGAGCCGGATGGCCTCGCGCATGCCGGGCGCCGAGATGTTCAGGTACCCCGAATACGCACCGGCGAAGGAGAATTGGTCCGGGTGGTAGGCGGCCAGCGTCAGCGCGGCCGAGCCGCCCATCGACAGGCCGAACACGCCGTTGCGGAAGCGGTTGAAGCCGAGGCGGTCGGCGAGCGCGTTGCGCAGATCGCCGGTGAGGAACGATTCCCACTGATAGCGGTAGCTCTTGCCCGGTCCACCGGCCAGCGCGTTGCCCGCGCCGGAACCCGACGACGGCGCACCGTTGCCCGCGATACCGAAGAAATCGCTCGGCGCGTTCCAGTCGGCGTAGAAGCTCGACATGCCGCCGACGGGCATCACCACATTGATATTCGCCGCGGCGAGCGCGTTGGGGATATCGGTTTCGATCTCCCAGCCGTTGAGCGTCTCCGGTGCGCGCATGCCGTCGAGGACGTAGACGACACGGCTGGTATTGCCGTCGGCGGCGCGCAGCACGCGCGACTTGATCGGACCCATCCCGGAATCGACCCAGAAATCGAAGGCATTGCCGTTGAAGCCGGCCGAGGCGGGGGCGATTCCTCCGGTGACGGCCGTCGCGATCGGAACGAGCAGAGCCATGGATACGCCCGCGGCCCAGCGCCGAGCCCACGAACCAGGGGCTGCGGTCTTCACGGGCCTACGCTTGCGGCGCAGTGTTCGCATTCGACTAGACCTTTCTCGCAGACCGAACGCGCAAATCCCGAGCTACGCAGTCGGATCCCTCATCGGACGTCGAGAGAAACCAATCCAGGGCAAAACGGACGATTCAACCTCGACGCATGCTCACTGTGTATAAATCGGTGACGAATGGTCTACATGTTGCTGGAAAGTGACCCAGAGCACAACTCCCGGTGATCTGTCGCACATGATTCGTCACCGCCTGTGGCTCGGATCGTGACGAAAACGAAGAAAACCGCCCGGCGCTGACGAGGCACCGGGCGGTTTTCGGGTGGAGCTGGAGTGACTAGCCGATGTTCGCGGACAGGTCCGGGATCATGCGGTTGACTTCGGTCTCCCAGTTGCGCCAGTTGTGCACGCCGGTGATCGGGAAGTCGAAGTGGGCGTTGCCGCCACCGAGGGTGGCCATCCGGACCTGGAACGCGCGGCTGTTCACCATCGCGAGCAGCTCCAGCGGGACGCCCTGGACGATCTCCATCGGGTTGGACACGTCACCGGCGCCGGGGATACCGCTGGCCGCGGAGACCCAGATGCGGGTGCCGTTGCCGACCAGGCGCGGGGCGAAGACGAACGGGTCCATGTGGAACCACTGCTGGCCCCACGGCGGCGCCATCGCGTCGATGTTGAACGCGCCCGCCGAGACCATCGCCACGCGCATGGCTTCACGCATACCGGGTGCCGAGATGTTCAGGTACCCGGAGAACGAGCCCGCGAAGCTGAACTGGTCGGGGTGGTAGGCGGCCAGCGTCAGCGCGGCGGAGCCACCCATCGACAGACCGAACACGCCGTTGTTGTTGGGGTTGAAGCCCAAGCGCGCCGACAGCGCGTTGCGCAGGTGGCTCGTGAGGAAGGTTTCCCACTTGTAGGTGTTCTTCTTGCCCGCCACCTGGGTGGGCGCGACCGACGAACCGGTCATCGCCGAACCGGTCGCCGCCGAACCGGTGGAGCTACCACCCGAACCGGCGTCGAGGCCGAAGAAGCTGCTCGGCGCGTTCCAGTCGGCATAGAAGCTGGACTGGCCACCGACCGGCATCACGACGTTGATGTTGGCGTCCATCAGCGCGCGGGCGACATTGGTGTCTTTCTCCCAGCCGCTGAGGTCGTCGCCCGCACGCATACCGTCGAGCGCGTACACGACCCGATTGGTGTTGCCATCGGCCGCGCGGAAGATCCGCGACTTGATCGGGCCCATCTCCGAGTCGACCCAGAAGTCGAAACCTGTGGGATCGAAGGCCGCCGTCGCGGTGCCGGTGGGACCGGCCACAGCCGCACCGATCGGCAGCACTACAGCCAGGGAGAGAAGCACCGATCGTTTGAGCCAGCCGGCTCCCCGGGCTCTGAGACGTCCGCCACGCATTCTGTTATGGGCCTTTCCTCATGCGGTTCGCGCGGAACCGCGGTTGCAATGACCGCCGACTAGTTACCGGCACACCAGTGCGCCGACGGGCCGTTCCTCCAGTGACCATATCGCTACATACATAGCTTGGCGTTACCGAAAAGTGATTTAGCGGCGAACACCACTAAATAAGGCCTGGCCAGCCGGTGTGTGTCATAGGTCGACGGGTATCGATACCGACCGGCCGGGCCTGTTCAGCGTGGGGGCTCCGGGAAAGGATCAACCAGCCCACAACGCTGGATCTCGTACTTGGGCACCCGGTCGATCCGGTATTTCGAGAAGGCGAGGGCATTGCGGAAGTTGTGCTTGAACCGGTCCAGGGTGAGCGGTTCGCGCACAGAGATCATCAGCGCCTGGGTCTGCGGGCACGACATCGCCGTGCGCGCCTGGGTGACCCATTTCTCGTCCATGTACCAGGGCATCCACGGGTGGATGTCGACCATGCCCGAGTCCGCCACGACCCAGTCCGGCAGCAGGCTCTTGTCGTGGCCGATGCGGCCGTCAGCGAGCCGGTCCGAGTGCGCGGCCAGCGGATAGGCCAGGCCCATCGGGTCGATCACGCGGACGTCCAGCGGCACGTTCATGCTCGTCATGCCCAGGTTCAGGAAGTAGACCGTGTGCCCGGAACCCTCCTCGGGGATCGGCTCCGGCGGCGGGTCGAGGTACCAGAACGTGAACGCGGGCGAGTTCAGCAGCAGGCCGCCCTTGGGGTTGGCGGCGATGTCGTTGACCATGGCCCGCATACGCGGGTAGTCGAGGTAGTCCTCGGCCAGGATCGGGTGGTCGCGGCCGGTGTTGAGGACGTAGTAGATGCGCTCGTCGACGATGCCCGACGAGCGGATCTTCGTGCCGGTCGTGATCGCCGTCGTGTTCGACGCGTACAGCGACCAGCCCGCGGTGCCGAGCAGCGCGATCAACAGCAGTCCGACAGACCAGTCGCTGCGCCGCGATCGCACCGGAATCGGGACCACGGCCACCGGCAACAGCAGCAGGAACAGCTGGGTGAGCAGCATCCGCCCGTGCATGAAGTCGCCGCCGACGCGCACCGCGTACACGGTGAGCAGCAGACCGCTGCCGAGCACCATCACCACGACCGCGCTCGGCGAACGCAGCCACGCACGCAGGCCCGCCACCGAGAACGGCGGCAGCGCGAAGCCGCGCGCGACCCCGGCCACCACACCGGCGATCAGCAGCACGAGCAGCGGAATCCACAGGTAGTACGGACCGACGAGGTCCCACAGGTAGATGGCGCCCTGCCCCCATTTGGCCCCGCCCGCGTCCTTGGCGACCGCGGTGTTCGGGTAGGGCAGGCCGTAGTAGCCCATTCGCCAGATCTGGTACCCCACCGGCACGATCCCGGCGACGAACACGATCAGCGCCCGCAGCGCGATCGGCCCGAACCGGAACGCGGGCATCGGCGCCAGGAAGATCATCCCGAGCGCGAGCACGCCGATCAGCGTGGCCTCGGGACGAACCAGCGGCGCGAGCCCGGCCAGGAACACCAGGCCCAACAGGCTCGGCACGCGGACGACGGCGGCCTGACTCCAGCGGATCATCAACCACCACAGCAGCCCGACCCAGCAGATCACCAGGCCGCTCTCCAGCCCGGAGGTCGCGTAGTCACGCGCGGGCGGAAGCGCGATGTAGACCAGCACACCGGCCGGGATCAGCAACTGACCGCTGGTTCCGCCCCACAGCCGCGCGGTGCCGAGCATCGCGAACACCACCGCGAGCACCGAGACCACCAGCGCCACCCCGAGCACCACGTACTCGAGGCGGGCCTGGGTGAGCCAGGAGAAGAACCAGACCAGGTAGGTCCACGCGGTGCTGGTGTTCGCCTCGACCCGCTCGTCGGCATTGAAGACCGGGCCGTTGCCCGCGAGCAGGTTGCGGACCGTGCGCAGCACGATCAGGCCGTCATCGGCGATCCAGCGCCGCTGCCACGCACCCACCGTGAACAGCGCGGCGGTGATGACCACCCCACCGACGAAGATGGCGCGGGACAGAACCGAGGAACGCGCGTCAGGACGCGGCGACTCGTCGTCGCGTAGCTGCTCGTCTTCGGTTGAATCCTGCTCCGCTACCAACATCTCGTCAGGTGAGATAGACAGCGACACCTACCGCTCCGATCCAGGCAATAGCGAGGAACTGCAGGATGCGGTCCCCCAACGCGATCTCTTCGGGTTCACCGGCCTCGCCACCATCGACGTCGACCGCGTAACGCAGGATTGCGATGGTAAACGGGATCATCGAGATCGAGTACCACTGGGTGTCTCGAGCCGAGTCCTGCTGGAAGGCCCAGAGGCCGTAGAAGACCACGACCGCGGTGGCCGCGAGCGTCCAGATGAAGCGCAGGTAGGTCGGGGTGTAGTACTCGAGCGACTTGCGGATCTTGGCGCCGGTGTCGAGCGCGATCGCCAGTTCGGCGTACCGCTTGCCCGCGGCCATGAACAGCGAGCCGAACGCCATGATCAGCAGGAACCACTGCGACAGCGCGATTCCGGCCGCCGCGCCACCGGCGACGGCGCGCAGCAGGAAGCCCGAGGACACGATGCAGATATCGAGCACGGCCTGGTGCTTGAGCCCGAGGCAGTAGGCCAGCTGGATGCCGATGTAGATCGCCATCACCACGGCCAGGTGCCACGATGCCAGGAACGAACCGGCGATCGAACCGATCAGCAGCACCGCCGACAGCGCGTAAGCCAGGTTGACAGGAACGACGCCCGCCGCGATCGGCCGGAACCGCTTGGTCGGGTGCGCCCGGTCGGCGTCGACGTCGAGCGAGTCGTTGACCAGGTAGATGCCCGAGGCCGCCATGCAGAACACGATGAACGCGATCGCGACATGCACGAGCACACCCGCATCGCCCACCGCTTCCGGCCCGACGGCGAGCGGTGCGGCGAGCACCAGGACGTTCTTGACCCACTGACGTGGGCGCATGGCCTTGATGACACCACCGAGCAGCGTCTTCGGCGGGCCCTTCACAGCACCCTCGTCAAGGACGGCGGCGGACGGTTCTTCGCTCATCTGGGCCAAAGTTCTTTCAGTTGCGGTCACTGTCGGAGTCTCTTTTCGGCGGCTAGCACGGCAGCAGCCGACGCGGCCCCCAAAGCGGAACCGGCGATCACGTCGGAAGGGTAATGCACCCCGAGTACAACTCGGGACAGCAGCATCGGTGGGACGATCACCGCTGGCAAGGGTAGCCCGGTCAGCCGCCCGAGCAACACCGCCGCGGCCGTGGTGGACGTGGCGTGCGAGGACGGGAAGCTCAGCTTGCTCGGCGTCGACACGTTGACCTGCACCGACGGATCGTTGGGGCGCGGGCGGCGAACGATCCGCTTGATCACGATGGACGCGGCGTGCGCGCCGACCGCGCCGACCGCGACACCGGCCCACTGGCGGCGGCGCGGCTTGTCGACCAGCCAGCCCGCGGCGGCGATGCCGACCCAGCCGAGCGCGTGCTCGCCGAAGTGCGACATGCCGCGCGCGGCGGAGACGACGGCCGGGTTGCTGCCGATGGTGCCCTGCACGGCGTTGAGGATCGCGACCTCGACCGGGACCTCCACGTAGTCGCCGCTGCAATCGCAGCCGCCGCAGCAGCCTTCCTCGGCCAGCTCGAGCTCGGGCAGTTCGGTGTCGGTCACTTCGCGGTTCCGTTCAGGCCGAAGGTCTTCTCCCACGCCGCCGTGCTGGTGAGCTCGGCGTGCGCGGCCCGGTAGCGCTGCTGCATCTCCGGGAAGCGGGCGGTGAGTTCCTTGCGCAGGCGCATGGCTTCCTTGAGCAGGTCGCGGGCCTGGCGCGGGTCGCGCTTGCGGTAGACGACGCCGCGGCCGTCAGCGGTGGTCACGGTGACGCCGTCGACCTGCGAGAGCAGGTACCAGCGCGCGTCCAGCGTCGGCACGTTGAGCTGCGGCGTCTCGTAGGCGGCCGGATCGGCCTTGCGGAAGTTGTGCACCACGCCCTTGGCCAGGCGCGCGACCTTGGCGATGGGGTTGCCCGGTTCGCCGACCGCGCCGACGCCGTGGCGGTTGGCCAGCGGCAGTTCGGTGGACGAGGGCACGACCACGGCGTCCGGGAACTCCTTGCGCATGCCGTGGATCTTGCCCAGCGCGGTGGGGAGCAGGTCGAACAGACCCTCGGGACCGGCCAGGAAGTCGCGGATCGCCTCGTTCTGGATGGCGACCGTGGAGTACTCCAGGCACAGCAGGTGCTTGAGGGTGGCCTTGATCGTGTTCACGATCATCGGCTTGCCGTCGCCGGGCAGGTGCAGGGACGCGACCACGAGGCGGTTGCGCAGGTGGAAGTAGGCCTGCCAGTCGATGGCGTCGTCCTTGTCGGACCAGGCCATGTGCCACACCGCCGCACCCGGCAGGGTGATGGTCGGGTAGCCGGCTTCGCGGGCGCGCAGGCCGTACTCGACGTCGTCCCACTTGAGGAACAGCGGCAGCGGCTGACCGATCTGTTCGGCGACCTGACGCGGGATCACGCAGGTCCACCAGCCGTTGAAGTCGACGTCGATGCGCCGGTGCAGCAGCTTGGAGTTGTCGCGGTCCTTGAGCGGGTACTTCGAGAAGTCGTGGTCGTATTCGACATTCGGCGCCGAGGACCACATGAAGATCCCGCGGTCGACGACCTCGCCCATGCTGTGCAGATGCGAACGCTCCTGCAGGTTCAGCATCTGCCCGCCGACCAGCAGCGGCGACTTCGCGAACCGGGAGAACGCGAGGGCGCGCAGGATGGAGTCGGGCTCGATCTCGATGTCGTCGTCCATGTAGACGATGTACTCGGCGTCGGTCTTGAGTGCCTCGTACATGACCCGGCTGTATCCGCCGGAACCACCGAGGTTGGGCTGATCGCAGATCGAGAGCCGATCGCCGAGGGTCGCGGCGGCTTCGGTGAAGCCGGGCTCGTCGACCACCTTGCGGTTGCCCTGGTCCGCGACGATCACCGCGGCGATGTTGCCGAGCACCAACGGATCCGAGCCGAGCGCACCGAGCGTCTTGACCAGGTCGGTGGGGCGGTTGAAGGTGGGCATACCGACCGCGATCGAGCCGGTGCCCGCCGCTTCCTGCGGTGCGTACCAACCGCCGGACAGCAGCGTGACGGCCGTGTCGGTGGTGATGTCGAACCAGATCCAGCCGCCGTCTTCGAACGGGCCCAGATCGGTCTCGAATTCCACGACCACCGAGTCCGCGCCTTGTGCGACGGCGAACTCCTTGCCCTGCACGTGAATTCGCGAACCGTCGGCCTTGGACCGGTAGACGTCGGCGCGGCCGTGCCCGGCCAGTTCCAGGCGAAGGACCACCGACTTCAGCACGCTCCAGCGACGCCAGTAGCTGGCGGGCAGCGCGTTGAAGTAGGTGCAGAACGACACCTCCGACTCCGCGCCGATCGACAGCGCGGTGCGGCTGGTGGCGTGCGCGCGACGGGCGTTGGTGGTGGACTCCTCCAGGTAGAGGGTCCGCACGTCGAGGGGCTCACCCGGCCGCGGCAGGATGACCCGCTGCAGCAGCGAGATGGCGCGAGTTTCGGTGGTCACGTCTTCGAGCATGGCTTTCGTCACGCCTCGTCCACCAATGCCGCGCCGGATTCCAGGTGCGGACGCAGCACGTTCTCGAACATGCTCAGCGCCGAACCGATCGCCATGTGCATGTCCAGGTACTGGTAGGTCCCCAGACGGCCGCCGAACAGCACCTTCTTCTCGGCGGTCTCCTGCTTGGCCCGCTCGCGGTAGGCCAGCAGCTTGGCGCGGTCCTCGGGGGTGTTGATCGGGTAGTACGGCTCGTCGCCGGTCTGCGCGAAGCGGGAGAACTCGCGCATGATGACCGTCTTGTCGGTCGGGTAGTCGCGCTCGGGGTGGAAGTGGCGCGGCTCGATGATGCGGGTGAACGGGACGTCGGCGTCGTTGTAGTTCATGACGCTGGTGCCCTGGTAGTCGCCGGTCTCGAGGACTTCGGTCTCGAAGTCGATGGTGCGCCAGCCCAATTCGCCCTCGGCGTAGTCGAAGTAGTGGTCCAGCGGGCCCGTGTAGACGACCGGTGCTTCCGGGTTGGCCGCGACGATCTCGTCACGCACGTCGAACCAGTCGGTGTTCACCCTGACCTCGATGAGGTCGGAGGCAGCCATGTTCTCCAGCCACTTCGTGTAGCCGTTCTTGGGCAGACCCTCGTAGGTGTCGTTGAAGTAGCGGTTGTCGAAGGTGTAGCGCACCGGCAGGCGGGTGATGTTGCCCGCGGGCAGTTCCTTCGGGTCGGTCTGCCACTGCTTGGCGGTGTAGTCGCGGATGAACGCCTCGTAGAGCGGGCGGCCGATCAACGAGATCGCCTTCTCCTCGAGGTTCTGCGCGTCGGCGGATTCGACCTCGGCGGCCTGCTCGGCGATGAGCTTGCGAGCCTCTTCCGGGGTGAAGTAGCGGCCGAAGAACTGCGAGATCATGCCGAGGCCCATCGGCAGCGGGTACGCCTGACCCTTGTGCAGCCCGAACACCCGGTGCTGGTACCCGGTGAACTCGGTGAACTGGGTGACGTAGTCCCAGACCTTCTTGTTCGACGTGTGGAACAGGTGGGCGCCGTACTTGTGGATCTCGATACCGGTTTCCGGTTCGGGTTCGGAGTAGGCGTTGCCACCCAGGTGGTAGCGGCGGTCGATCACCAATACCCGCTTGCCCAGCACGTTCGCTGCACGCTCGGCGACGGTCAGCCCGAAGAAACCGGAGCCGACCACGATCAGGTCGTACTGGTTTGCCGGGGCATTGGAATCTGCGTTGACGGAGTTACCCGAGGACGATGCGGCGGTCACGGGTGCCCAGCGTATCGGAAGACCACCGTTTGTCCCGGCGGAGTCTCCGACCACGCCTTGACCAGGGCCGATTCATCCCAGATGAAAGCGAGCCTGCCCCGAGTCCACCGTCAGTGCCCCTGAGGCGGGTATCTGCCGGGTCGTCCGGCACGGATCCAGCGGCCGGTAGATGCCTCGCGTAGGGGTCGTAGCCCTGCTGTGGGCAGTCCGGCTACCCCGCGAATCCTCTCCTGCCGGCCATCACTGCCGGTCGAACAGCTGGCGTCGACCGTCAGTACTGCGGGTAATGCTGATAGCCGCTCGGCCGCCCTGCCCGGATCCAGCGGCCCGTGGACGGAGCGGCCGCCAGAACCAGGATCAGCAGGGGGATGATGCTGGTGATTATCCCGCCGACCAGGGTGACCGTCGGCTCTTCCGACCCGGTCGAGACCGCCGCTACGATCGATATCGCGCTGAAGATCAGGGCAAGCGTGGACAGCAGGATGAGGATCACCCGGCCCGCGGTCTTACGGCGGAACAGCAGAATCGCGCCGAGCAACCACAGCAGGCCCACCGCGGCACCGATCAGCAGGCTGACGGTCGCCGCGGATCGAACCTCGTCCCCGGCGGCACTTCCGGTGTTCTCGCCGAACAGGATCGCCGCGGCGATACCGAGGCCGGCCAGTGCGAGCAGTGACAGCAGCAGTGAGATGACCGCGGCGGTGATCGCCGTGCCGCCGCCCGCTCGCGGCTCACCGTAGCCCGGGGCGTACGGATAGGGCGCGGCGCCGTAAGCCGGTGCGCCATAACCGTTTTGGACGGGTGCGCCGTAGGGTTGCGGATAGCCCGGCTGACCGCCGTACGGGTCGGGTCCGTAACCGGGTTGCGCATACCCCTGCCCCGCATACGGGTCGTGACCCTGCTGTGGACCGTACGGATACCCCATCGTGTTCCCCCTCCTGGCGAGCTGTCCCTGAAGCCGCTAACTCGTTTCCCGGCCTCGCAGCACCCTCCACGGCAATGCTGACCTGCTGAAACTATACGTTCGGTCCGGCAACATCGTCCGGGCGAGCGAGTGTGTAGGCCGCGGTCCACGGCAGTGCCGCGGACAACAGCACGAGCCCACCGAACAGCGCGCCCGAAAGTGCCGCCGCCCAACTGTGATTCACGATCGCCGTCACCGCGCCGGGTACCCCGCCGAGGCCGGTCGCAATCGAGCGGATGACGGGTTCGTCGGCGAACCAGTGGATTCCGTACCCGGAGTCGTAGTTCACGAGCGCGGCGAGCAGGCCGAGCGCCCCGAGGGCGAACTGCGCGCCGGCGGCGACCACGATCACCCAGCGCCCGGTGTCGTCCCTGCGCGCCAGCAGCAGGCCGCCGTAAGCGAACGCGAACATCGACACCAGCCCGCCGAGCGTGGCGAACAGCGTGAGCGAGTCGTCGAGTTCGCCCGGATCGCTCAGGAACGACCGCACGAGAACCACCGCACCCACCAGATTCGCCGCGGCGGCGATCCCCGCGAGGCACCCGGCGACGATCGCCGCCACCTCACCGCTCTTCGACTTCGTCTCCAGCACGACCATCCCCCGACCGTAGCGCCATCAGCCGCGACGTACCGAGTTCGAGAAGCACGCGCGTCGAGCCGACCGCCACCGCTACGCCCTATCGCGTGATGGTCCAGCGCCGCGTCGGCTCACTCAGGTTGAGCGCGAGGATCACCACGTTGAGCGCCAGCCACGCGTCCAGCGGCCCGAACCGCCAGCCGTGACCGGCCCCGTTGAGCACGACGACCAGCAACGTCGCCCCCGCCATCACCGCGGCCATGGTGAGCAGCATTCGCCTGCCGAGCATCCGCCGACGCAACAGCAGCACCGCCCCGAGCAGATACACCACCCCGAGCCCGCCGACGATCCCCGCGCCCACGTAGTCGAGGTCGATCTCGCGCCCGAGCACCCGGAGTACGGCGGTCGCCGTGCCGACGAAGATTCCCGCCGCGCCGACCAGCACCCCGAGCCAGCCCGCGATCAGCGCGGTCACCGCACGCGAAGGCCGCTCCGGCCGCACCTGTTCCACCACTGCCCCCGCTATTTCTCGACGTCGCCGTCAGTTATACGGCGCGACGCCCGATCGAGCACGGTGTGGGCGATTGTCACCTCACTACCCGATCGTGCGCCCGTCAACCGCTCAGGCGGGATGAGCTGCGACGTAAGCCCGGAAGGCTTCGAGGATGTACTCGGCCACGCCCTGGCCGTGCACGTCGTAGTTGCCCCGGAAGCGAGGGTCGGCGACGTACATTTCACCGAGGCCGAGCAGGTATTCGTTCGATACCGCCTTGCCCTGCGTGCCGACGCCGAGCCAGGCGCGATGCCGGGTGACGATCGCCTGGACGACGTCGCCTTCCACGGGAAGTCCTGCGGTGAAGGACTTTCCGAAGTCGGTGGCGATGTCGAGCTGGGTCTGCTGGAAGCCCTTCTTCTCGGCCTCGGTCAGCGAACGCCACCAGCGATCGCCGCTCTCGTAGGCCTCCTTACCCCAACGCTCGGTGACTTCGTCCTTGTACTGCGTGTGGTCGAAACCATCGAAAACCTCTGCGGCCATGAGTGGTTCACCTCTTTCCGTCTTGTGCAGAGTGGTCGACACCGATTCGATCTGTCGCGCCACCCGATCTTGCTGCTGCCGAAGCAGTGCCAGATGGGTGCGCAGCGCACCGGCGGTGTCCTGTTCCCCGGCGAGGACCTCGGCGATCACGGGAAGGCCGAGGCCGAGTTCGCGCAGCAGCAGAATTCGCTGCAGCCGAACAAGAGAGGTCTGGTCGTAGTAGCGATAGCCGTTGGCCCCGATCCGGCTCGGCTCCAACAGCCCGAGCTGCCCGTAGTGGCGCAACGTACGACTGGTGGTTCCCGCGGCCTTCGCGAGGTCCTGAATGGACCATTCACCCACCATGACCTGCTCCCTTTCTCGTCGGTCCCTCCACTCTGCAGGTTGACGCTACGTCAAGGTCAAGACGCGAAGCCGACTTCGACCTCCACCGTGTCGCGCTCGGTGTACATGCGCCACAACCGCGCGCCCAGCTCGGCATTATCGATCCGCGGCAGCACCAGTCCGGGGGGCACGAGGTCGGGATTCGCGTCGATGACCGACTGGACCGCGCTGTTCTCGATGAGCGAGCCGATGGCGAACAGCCCGACATAGACGCCGGTGCCGTCCACTTCGCGTGCCAGCTGCCGCACGTAGGCGCGCTGGGCCCCCAACGCGACCCCGACATTGGCCAGGTAGGGCTGCAAATACTCCTCGGAGGCGCCGGAGGTGAACAGCAGCGTGCCACTGCCGCGGGCGAGCATCGCGGGCAGCAGGGCGCGAGTGAGCAGGATCGGCGAGTGCACCTTGAGCGCGATCGGCAGGGCGAGGGACGGCAGGTCGACGTCGATGGTCGTGGCGCTGCGCACCGACATGTCGGCGGCCGCCGCATGCAGCGCGACGTCGATCGGCCCCAGCTTCTCCTCGACCCGGCCGATCACGTCGAGCACTTGCGCGGGATCGGTGACGTCGGCGATGAACGGTTCGGCGTCGATGCCCTCCGCCCGCAGCGCCGCGGCGCGTTCTACCGGGTCGCGTCCGATCACCGCGATCCGAAAACCGTTGCGGCCGAAGTGTCGTGCTGTCCCGGCGCCGAGTCCTGGTCCGTAGCCGAAGATCGCGAGCGTACTCATCAGATACCCCTAAGTTGAGTGTTGGTTCAAGTTATGCCGAACGTAGCACTAAGTTGAACCCATGCTCAAGATATTTCGGACACCGGATTTGTAGGATCAGCGGATGCCCGAGGACAAGCCGTTGCGCAGTGACGCCGAACGCAACCGCGTCGCGCTGGTGACGGCAGCCCGCGAGATCTTCGAAGAACGCGGGCTCGACGCTCCGCTCAAGGACATCGCCGCCCACGCGGGCGTCGCGATCGGCACCCTCTACAACCGCTTCCCCACCCGCGACGCACTGATCGCCGCCGCCGTGGCCGACCGGCTGGAAGCGGGCGGCCGGGTCGCCGAACAGGCACTCGACATCACCGACCCGTGGGAGTCGTTCGTCTTCCTGGTCGAGAAGATCTGCGAACTCCAGGCGTCCGACCGCATTCTCGGCGACCTCGCGCTGCGAAATCCCCCCAGCGCCGCCGTCGAACGCGCACGCGAATACGGCCACAGCCTCATGCGCCGCATCATCGTCCGCGCCCAGCAAGCCGGCGCCCTTCGCCCGGACTGGACCCTCGAGGACATCGCCTTCATCACCTGGTCCCACATCAGCGTTCTCGCCGCCACCAGCACCGTCGCCCCCGACCTCTGGCGACGCAATCTCGCCCTCATCTTCGACGGCCTACGCGCGAAAGCCGCGCACCCCCTGCCGGTTCCGGCCCTCACCGAGGACCAGTTGATGCAGGCGATGCGCGGCTGACCTGATCAGCGTTCAGACCCGAACCGGCGCTGGAATCAGCTTCGGTGCCCCCGAATTCACGGCCGACTCGGCATCGCCGCGCCGCCCGGCCGGATCCGGCACCGCATCCGCAGGCGAATCCTGTTCTCCCGCAACATCTCCAACGGGGACGCCGACAGACTTGGACGGCATCTGCCCGAAGACGGTCGCCGCGAGCGCGACGCCGAGACCGACGATCTGCAGCGCGGTCAGCGCCTGACCCAGCGCGATCCAGCCGATCACCGCGGCCGACACCGGACTGAGCAGACCGAGGAAGGACACCGAAGTCGCAGGCACCCGCGAGATTCCGCGGACCCACAGCCAGTAGGCCAGCGCGGTGCCGATGATGCCGAGGTACAGGTAGCCGCCGACGGCTTCTCCGTCGAGCGCGGGCGGCGCGCCTTCGATCAGCAGGGCGAGCGGCACGATGAACAGCCCGCCCGCGGTGAGCTGCCACCCGGTCATCGCCAGCGGGCCGACACCGTCGGGACGCCCCCACTTCTTGGTGAGCACAGTTCCCGCGCCCATCGAGGCCGCACCGGCGAGACCGGCGACCACACCGAGGAGATCGAGCTCAGCGCTGCCGCGGAGCACGACCAGCGAGACACCGAACACCCCGACGACACCCGCGATCACCTTGCGCCGCGTCGGCGCTTCGGCCAGCAGCACCGCCGCGAATCCGAGCGCGAACATCGGCGCCACCGCGCCGAGGACCCCGGCGACACCACCCGGCAGCCGGTACGCGGCCAGGAACAGCAGCGGGAAGAACGCGCCGATATTGAGCACGCCGAGCACCGCGGCCCGACCCAGCCACTTGCCGTGCGGCAGCACCCTGGTGAGCGCGAGCAAGATCAATCCGGCGGGGAGCGCGCGCATGAGCGCCGTGAACAGCGGCCGGTCCGGGGGCAGGAATTCCGTGGTCACCGCGTAGGTGGAGCCCCACACGATCGGGGTGAGAGCCGTGAGCGCGAGGGTGCCCACGTAGCCGGTGGGGCGGGTTGCGGTCGTCATGTTCACTCCTGATTGATAATCTCAACGTTGAAATATCTACCCGCCTAGGTATCTCTGCGTCAAGTAGATGAACGTTAAGAATTTCAACCGAGAGGAAAAACAGATGCGCGACGCGGTCGACCTGATCACCGAGCACTGGAACATCGAACGCCCGGATGTCGACGTGTCACCGATGGCGATCGTCGGCCGGATCACCCGGCTCTCGCGCGTCCTCGAACAGGATCTGAAACGCTTCTTCGCAGGTCACGGCCTGGAATTCTGGGAGTTCGACGTGCTGGCCACGCTGCGCCGCTCCGGCGGCGAGACCGGCCTCACCGCCGGTGCGCTCAACCGCGCCGCCATGGTCACCTCGGGGGCCATCACCAACCGCATCGACCGCCTGGCCGCGAAGAACCTGGTCCGGCGCGTCCCCTCCCCCGACGATCGGCGCTCGGTCTTCGTGCAGCTCACCGCAGAGGGCCGCGAGCTCGTCGACCGGCTGCTGCCGCTGCATGTGGCCAACGAGCAGCGCCTGCTCTCCGCCCTCGGCGCCACGGACCGTGAGCAGCTCGCCGACCTGTTGCGCACCCTGGCCGTCGCGCTGGACGACACAACGCTCGATTGACCCGACCCGTACGTTCGGTCCGTCTACTCCCCGTCGTTCACGCCGGGAACGGCGGCTGGGCCGTGCGGAACCCCATTGTGCGCGCCGGGTACGGCGGCCGGGCCGTTCAGTGCCCCATCGTGTGCGCCGGGCGCAGCGGGATTCACCGGACCGTGTACCGGCTCGCCCCTGACCTCGGCATCCGTAGGGAACTGCACTCCCTGAGGGTTGCCCGGTGCAACAGCTTGGGGGACATTGCCTTCCGGCATCTTCAGGGTGGGCCGACCCGAGGCCGTCGCGGGCAACTGGTCACCCGCGTCCGGAACGAGCTGGAGCAGCGTGGAGAAGTCGACGACCTGCGCGCCGAGCGTCTTCGTCGCGACGATCACACCGTTCGTGTATAGCCGATACGTGCCCGCCCGTTGCGGCAACAGCATTTCCGGACCGATCGGCTCGCCCACCGAACTGCCCGCACCGCCGATCCGCCGGTACTCGGTGTCGATCACCGACTCACCCGCCAGTGCCTCGATGGTCAGATCCGGCTGTGCGGGTGTCGCGGGAACCACGGGGGCGGGGGCGGGCGCGGATTCGACGAGTTCGCTGGGTGCCGGTCCGACCTCGAAGGTCTGGATGTCGGCGGGCCTGCCGCCATCCGGCGCCGCCGAGTATTCCGAGCGCAGGATCTGCCCGTCACGCAGCAACACCGTGCCCGTGGTGGCGGCGACGGCTTCGGTACTGCGCGAATCCTCCTTCACCGTACCGGGATACGCCTGGCAGTCGGTGGTGTCGCAGGTCTGCGCGTAGGCGTAGCGACTCTCGGCGAGCGCGTAGGAGCGGGCCGCGATCGCCTGTGCGCGTAAGGCTTCGAAGGCGCCCTGGTCTGCCCAGTTGGCCTGCATTTCCGCGGGTAGTACGCCGGCTAGATAGTCGTCGAGGTCCACCTGGTTGACGGTGCGGAAGGACTCGCCCTCGAGCGCCACCCCGAGGGCACCACGGTAGGCGGTGCCGCCGCAGAGGGTCAGATGTTCGTCGGCGGGTCTGCCCGCACCGGCGCCGACCGGGTAGACGAACGGATCGTCGGTCGCGGCCTGCCACAGAACTTCGCCGTCGCAGCCCGCGGTCACCACCACGCTCGCCCCGCCGTCGGGCAGCGGGGTGAGATGGGCGGCGTCGCCGG
Source organism: Nocardia sp. NPDC055165 (assembly GCF_053606985.1). NCBI lineage: Bacteria > Bacillati > Actinomycetota > Actinomycetes > Mycobacteriales > Nocardiaceae > Nocardia > Nocardia sp. NPDC055165. The sequence goes on along the minus strand of NZ_JBSGSS010000004.1, from coordinate 495,261 downwards.
GTCCGATCGTGCGACCGGCGACCTGCGCACCGGCGGCGGCGAAGGTGTCGAGGGTGGCGTCGTCCTGCGCCTGGAGCCGGACACCGATCGTTGTGGGGCCGATTTGCCCGAGATCAGCCCCGGGGTAGTAGTGCCCGAGAATCTCCTCGGCCGTCCAGCCCGCCCGCGCGTTGTCGAAAGCCCCGACCTGACTCATGCCGCGACCGTGTCCGGCACCGGCGGTAGGCGTGATCTGCCCCGGCAGGATCTGCCACAGCCCGATCGCCCCGGCCATCGCCAGCACAGTTCCGCTGACCAGCACCGGCAGCGACACGGTCCGGATCATCGGCACAGCCCTGCGACGGGTGCCACGGCCGGTACTGCGGGTGATCTTGGTGTCCGCTCTCATACTGCGCTCCCACGGTTTCGCGGTTCGACCGGCGGAGCTCGCGTCGGCATGTCGTCGTCGCCTAGCGGGATCCGAGGGCTACATTCGAGCAATCACATAAGTCTCGAGTTGAGGTTGAGATGTGTGACGTATGTTAACTAGTGTGATGCGTGAGGTTAGAGGAAGCAAGCATCACATGCGCGGAAAAACACGAGCTCGACCCGATAGGAGTCGCACGTGCGATACCGAAAGCCGAAACGTTCCTACGTGCTCCCGGTGGTCACGACCCTTGTTGTCGCCGCACCGATCGGCGCGTTCGCCCTCAGCGACTCGACCGACTACCGCAGCGCGAACGATTCCCAGGTCGCGGCCGTGCCGACGCAGCTGGCCGAGGTCGCGCTGACCACGGCTCCCGACATCACGGTCCCGCTGCGTGACCTGACCGGCCTCGATCTGCCCGACCTGCACCTCTCGGACCTGCGCATGTTGCAGCTGCCGAGCTCGATCCCGATCCCCCCGGGATTGCCGGTGCCCCCGGGCGTGGCGCTGCCCACCGAGATCCAGCTGCCGCAGCTGCCGACGAAGCCGCAGCCCACCCCGACGCAGCAGGCCGCGCCGGGCGCGGCGGCACCCGGGGCCGCAACGCCTGCGCGCCCACCGGTCCCGAGTACATCGGTCCCGACCGCGCCGCCGGCGCCACCGGCCGCGACACCGCAAGCCCAACCGCCCGCTCCGGGCGCGCCCGCTCCGGCACCAGGGGGCGCGGCCACCCAGGCCCCAGCGGCTCCTGCCGCGCCGGCCCCGGCCCAAGCACAGGCTGCCCCGGCCGCGCCGGTTCCAGCGCAACCAGCTCCGGGCGCACCCGAAGCTCCCGCCGGGGCCACGCCGACGTCGGCCGCACCGGCGCCCGCCGCCCAGCCTCCGGCCGCGCCCGCGACCGGTGCCCCGGTCTCCCAAAGCCGTTCCGGCGGAGCAAAATTCATCGCCGACCCGGAAAACCTCGAACCCGGCACGACCCCCGACACTCCCGCCCTCTCGCCGGGCGCGGTCGGCGCGGACGTCATCGACCAGGTGGGCGCGCAGGTCAAGGAACTCACCCAGGACACCCCGTTCAGCATGGTCGCCGTCACCGCCCGCGACATGGCGAACACCACCACCAAGCTGCGAGCTCGCCAGCTCGACGGCAACTGGGGCCCCTGGTACAACGCCGATCCGGTCGATACCAGGGCCACCGATCAGACCCCGGCCGACGCACCGACCGGCACCGAACCGATCTACGTCGGCGAGACCACCGCGGTGCAGATGCTGGTCACCCGCAAGCCCACCGCGGGCCCGGACCACGACCCGGCCCACCTCACCGAGGCCGCGCTCAAGGCTGTCCTGATCAATCCGGGGCGGGCCGCGATCGATGCCGCGCTCAACGACGTCGCCGCGGCGCTGCCCGGTGGTGGACCGAAGGTCATCACCCGCGCGCAGTGGGGTGCCGACGAGTCGATCCGCTGCGAGGAACCCACCTACGACGACGGCGTCGGCGGCATCACCGTGCACCACACGGCCGGTCGCAACGACTACAGCCGATCCGAGTCCGCGGGCATCGTCCGCGCGATCTACGCCTATCACGCCGAGACGCTCGGCTGGTGCGACGTCGGCTACAACGCCTTGGTCGACCAGTACGGCCAGATCTTCGAGGGCCGCTACGGCGGCCTCGACCGCGCGGTCCAGGGCGCGCACGCGGGCGGTTTCAACGAGAACACCGCGGGTGTGGCGCTGATGGGCAACTACGAGAACGAGGAGCCGAGCAACGAGGCGATCAACGCGATCGGCAAGTTCATCGGCTGGCGGGCCAAGCTCGCCGGGATCGATCCCAAGGGCACGACCACGATGTACTCCGAGGGCACCGAGTTCACGCCCTACGCCCAGGACGAAGCGGTCGATCTGCCGGTGGTGTTCGCGCACCGCGATGTCGGCAACACCGACTGCCCCGGTGACGCCGCCTACGCGCTGATGGATCGCATCCGCGGAATCGCGGCGGGCAATTCCGGCACCTACACCTCGCCCCCGACGGTGAACCGCCCGCCGAGCCAGCAAGCCCGTGCACCGCAGGGCAATATGGCCGAACTGGGCGCGATGGTGGACAAGTTCCTCGGCCTGTCCGTCGACAACGCGATCGCCAAGCACTGGGTGGCCAAGGGCGGGGTCGACGGTCCGCTCGGCGCACCGCAATCGGACCTGATCTCGGGCGCGCAGGGCCGTCAGTACGCGAAGTTCGCCCACGGTTTCGTCTATTCGGGCGAGGGCGGTCAGGTATTCGAGGTGGTCGGCGCGATTCTCGACAAGTATCTGAGCCTGGGCGCCGATTCGGGCGTCCTCGGCCTGCCGACCGCGAGTTCCTACCTCGTCCCGAACGGTCTACGCACCGACTTCCAGCACGGTTCGCTGGTGCTCAACGAGCTCACGGGCATCGTCACGACGTTCTGGAAGACCTACGACGAGACCTACAAGCAGGAAATGAACGGTCCGCCGAAGCCGGGTCAGGCGCCTACCGCCCCGACGCTCGGACTGGCGGTGCCTGCCCCGGCTCCGGCCGACCCGCAAGTCCCCGCCGAACCGCAGGCCCCACCTGCGTCCGCTGAACAGATCCCCCTCGAGCAGGTTCCGGCAGACCCGCCGGCTCCCGAACCCGCCCCGATCGGCTAACCCCCGGTCACGGCGAAGAACGGCCGGTGCACCCTCCGAGCGAGGGGCACCGGCCGTTTTATTTGAGCGCTGGCGCGCTCGAGCGGGGCCGCTCGGCTAGCGCCACCAGCGTTCGAGGACCATCGCCACACCGTGGTCGATATTGCTGCCGGTCACCTCGTCGGCCGCGGCCCGGGCCTCGGGATGGGCATTGCCCATCGCGACGCCGTGCCCGGCCATCGCCAGCATCGGGACATCGTTGGGCATGTCGCCGAAGGCGACGATCGACGAGTGTTCGGCGCCGATCCGGCGCGCGACCTCGGCCAGCCCGGACGCCTTCGTCACCTGCGGCACCGCCAGCTCGATCAGCCCGCTCTCGGTGGAGTAGGTGATCTCGGCGCGGTCGCCGATCAGCGGGGCCAGCGCCGCGCGCATGTCGGAGCTGCGGGCCGAACTGAGCCGGATGAGCATTTTGATCGCGGGTGAGTCGATCACCTCGGCGTGTGAGACGACGGTGTCGTCGGGGTTGAGCCAGGCGTGTTCGTATGTCGGTGAGCTGACGAACTGCGGGGTCACGGCGTCGTGCGCGCTGGCCCCGACCCGCTCGGTGGCCAGGCCGCAACCCGGCAGCGCGTGCTCGGCGATGTCGGCCAGCCAGCTCAGGGTCTCGACGTCGAGGGTGTGGCTCGACAGCACCCGATCGGTGGCGCTGTCGTAGATGACCGCGCCGTTTCCGCAGATGGCGAGCGGTGCGTACCCGAGCTCACTGACGACCGGGTCGATCCAGCGCGGCGGGCGGCCGGTGGCGAGCACGAAGGTGGCGCCGTCGGCGACGAGGGCCCCGACGGCCGCCTTGGTGCGCGCCGAGATCTTGTCGGAATCGTCGATCAGGGTGCCGTCGACGTCGCTGGCCACCAGCAGCGGTTTCGGGTGCAGGTGCGTCATCCCATCTATCCTGCCGCACGTCGCCACGCGGGGACGCCGGACTGTCCCTATGATCAGGGCCTGATTACCCGATCCAGAGGGGACTGATGACCGGCTTCTTGTTGCGGCGCACACTCAACTACGTTGTGCTCCTTCTGCTGGCATCATTTCTGACGTTCAGCCTCGCATCACTCACGTTCAACCCGCTCGAGAGCCTCGAGCAGCGCAACCCACGCCCGCCGCAGTCGGTGATCGACGCGAAGGCCGACCAGCTGCATCTCGACGAGCCGATCCCCCAGCGCTATCTCACCTGGCTCGGCGGCGTCGTGCAAGGGGATTTCGGGACCACCCTGTCCGGGCAGCCGGTGAGCGAGGAACTGGGCAGGCGGGTGGCGGTGAGTCTGCGGCTGCTGATTCTCGGTTCCGTCATCGGCACCGTGCTCGGCGTGCTGATCGGTGCGGCGGGGGCGATCCGGCAGTACAAGTTCAGCGACTATTTCTCGACGGTGCTGTCGCTGCTGATCATCTCGACACCGATCTTCTTGCTGGCGACACTGCTGAAATATGGTGCGCTGCAGATCAATACGATGACCGGTTCACAGATCTTCCTCTACACCGGCGAGACGTCGGCCACTCAGGTCAACGGTTTCTGGAACGAAATGGTCGACCGCGCACAACATCTGGTGCTGCCGACCCTGGCGCTGGCGCTCTACGGCATGGCCGGCTACAGCCGTTACCAGCGCAACGCCATGCTCGACGTACTGCAGAGCGACTTCATCCGAACAGCGAGAGCCAAAGGCCTCAGCCGTAATCGGGCCCTGTACAAACATGGCCTGCGCACCGCGCTGATTCCGATGGCCACCCTGTTCGCCTACAGCCTCGGCGGCCTGATCACCGGCGCCACCTTCGTCGAGAAGATCTTCGGCTGGCACGGTGTCGGCGAATGGCTGGTCGATTCGATCAACGCCCAGGACCTGTACGTCGTGGTGACGGTGACGGCGTTCGCCGGCCTGGTGGTGCTGGTGTCGGGCCTGCTCTCCGATGTCGTCCTTGCCCTGCTCGACCCGAGGGTGCGTGTCTCATGACCGAAACCGAACTCATCGCCGTCGGCGCACCCGAGGTCGCCGCCGCCGGGCGTCGCAAACTGGTGTGGCGCCGTTTCCTGCGCAACAAGCCCGCTGTGGTCGGCGCGGTGGTCCTGGTGGTGCTGCTGGTCGCCAGTTTCGCGCTGCCGCCACTGCTGCCGTGGGACTACCAGCAGATGGACTACAAGGCGCTGCTGAAACCGCCGAGCCTCGAGCACCCGTTCGGCACCACGCAGATCGGTCAGGACGTGCTCGCCCAGACCATGCGCGGCCTGCAGAAGTCACTGATCATCGGCTTCTGCGTGGCGATCTGTTCCAGCGTCATCGCCGCGACAGCGGGTGCGGTGGCCGGGCTGCTCGGCGGTTGGACCGACCGCGCGATCATGTGGTTCGTCGATCTGCTGCTGGTGGTCCCCAGTTTCATCATCATCGCGCTGTTCGCGCCGCGCACCAAGGGATCCGGATCGATCGCGATCCTGATCGTGCTGCTGAGCGTCTTCGGCTGGATGATCGCCGCGCGCATCGTCCGCGGCCTCACCTTGAGTCTGCGTGACCGCGAATTCGTCCGCGCCGCGCGGTATATGGGCGCACCGACTCGCACGGTGATCCTCAGTCACATCATCCCGAACATCGCCTCGATCCTGATCATCGACACCACGCTGGCCGTCGGCGCCGCGATCGGCGCCGAAACCGGTTTGAGCTTCCTGGGTTTCGGTGTGCAGCCGCCGGACGTCTCGCTGGGTTCACTCATCGCGGCGGGCACCAAATCGGCACTCACCTATCCGTGGCTGTTCCTGTTCGCCGGTGGCCTGCTGATCACGATCGTGTTGTCCGCCAACCTGGTCGGCGACGGCCTGCGTGACGCGTTCGACCCCGGTGCCCGCGGTGCGCGCAAGTCGCGCAAGGAGGTCGCCGAGCACAAGGACCAGGCGCAGGTGGAGTTGAAGAAAGCCGAGAAGCGATGACCGCGTCGACCGCACCCCTGCTCGAGGTCACCGACCTGCGGGTCTCGTTCCCCGGCGAGGAAGGCCGCGTCGAGGCGGTGCGCGGGGTGAACTACACCGTCGCCGACGGCGAGGTGCTCGCCATCGTCGGCGAGTCCGGTTCGGGCAAGTCGGTGTCCTCGCTCGCGGTGATCGGCCTGCTGCCCGACCAGGCACGGGTGCAGGGATCGGTGCGCCTGCGCGGCCGCGAACTGCTGGGCCTTGGCGACAAGCAGATGTCGAAGCTGCGCGGTTCCTCGATCAGCATGGTCTTCCAGGATCCGCTCTCCGCGCTGACACCGGTGTATCGGATCGGTGATCAGATCGCGGAAGCCCTGCTCGCGCACGGCGAGATGAGCCGCAAGGAGGCAGGCGAGCGGGCCGTCGAGCTGCTCGAACTCGTCGGCATCACCGATGCCAGGGCCCGTTCCAGGGCGTTCCCGCACGAGTTCTCCGGCGGTATGCGACAGCGCGTGGTGATCGCCATGGCCATCGCCAACGATCCCGCGCTGATCATCTGCGACGAACCGACCACCGCGCTCGACGTGACGGTGCAGGCCCAGATCCTCGCGCTGCTGCGCAAGGCGCGCGATATCACCGGCGCGGGCGTCATCATGATCACCCACGACATGGGCATCGCGGCCACCGTCGCCGACCGGGTCGCGGTGATGTACGCGGGCAAGGTCGTCGAAACCGCACCGGTCGCAGAACTTTTCGCGGCGCCGCGCATGCCGTACACCGTCGGCCTGCTCGGCTCCATCCCGCGCATGGACGGCCCGCCGCGCACCCCGCTGATCCCGATCCTCGGCGCCCCGCCCGCCATGCACGCCCTGCCGCCCGGTTGCTCGTTCGCGCCACGGTGCCCGGTCTCGATCGGCGACTGCACCGCCGCCGAACCTCCGCTGGAGAAGGTGAGCCCCGGTCACTCGGTCGCCTGCATCCGCACCGCCGAGGTCGGCACGCACCAGCTCTTCGAGGCCTACCGCAAGGAGATCCCGGCCCCGGCGCACCCCGACCGCACCGACGACGACGTGGTCCTGCGCGTCACCGACCTGGTGAAAACCTTCCCCCTCACCTCCGGGGTGCTGCTTCGCCGCCGCACCGGCGAGGTCCGCGCGGTCGACGGCATCAGCTTCTCCGTGCGCGCGGGCCGCACCCTGGCGCTGGTCGGCGAATCCGGTTCGGGCAAGTCGACCACCCTGTCGCAGATCATGGACCTGGCGCCCCCGCAGTCGGGCAGCATCGAGGTGCTCGGCAACGACGTCGCCACCCTCACCAAGGCGCGCACCCGCGAGATCCGCCGGAGGACGCAGATCGTCTTCCAGGACCCCAGCTCGTCGCTGGACCCGCGCCTGCCGATCTTCGACGTCCTGGCCGAGCCGCTGCGCATCGACGGCCGGTCGCGCGACGAGGTCAACCGGCGGGTGCCGGAGTTGCTGCGGCAGGTCGGGTTGCGTCCCGAGCACGCCGATCGCTACCCCTCGGACTTCTCCGGCGGCCAGAAGCAGCGCATCAGCATCGCCCGCGCGCTGGCCCTCGACACCCAGCTGCTGGTCCTCGACGAGCCCGTCTCGTCGCTGGACGTGTCGATCCAGGCCGGCGTCCTCAACCTGCTGCGCGACCTCCAGGCCGAGCACGGACTGTCCTACCTGTTCGTCTCCCACGACCTGTCGGTGGTGCGCAACCTCGCCCACGACATCGCGGTGATGCTGCAGGGCAAGATCGTCGAATCCGGCCCGGCCGAGCAGATCTTCGCCGATCCGCAGCACGAATACACGCGCTCGCTCATCGCGGCCGTACCGGAACCCGTCGTCAGCGGCTGAGAACGTCGGTCCAGCCGAAAGAGGAGGCGCCATGAGAACCCGTCGAATGCAAGCAGGCCGCAGGGCCCGATTGCGATGTGCTGCCGTGGTGGTGGCGGCCGGGATCATCGTGGCGGGTTGTGGGGGTGGCGACGAGTCCGCGACCGGGCTGAGCGATGCGATCGGGTCCACCAGCGACGTCAACCCCAAGGGTGTCGATGAATTGCGCGAGGGCGGCAACCTGCGCTTGGCGACCACCTCGTACCCGGCGAATTGGAACACGCTGTCCAACGACGGAAACGAAGCCGAGATCGCCGAGATCGTGCGCCCGATGATGCCGCGCTCTTTCGAGATCGATGCGGCGGGCCAGCTCAGTGTCGACACCGACTATTTCACCGATGTGGCGCTGACCAGCACCGACCCGATGCAAGTGACGTACTCGATCAACCCGAGTGCGGTGTGGTCGGACGGTTCGCCCATCACCTGGGAAGATATCGCCGCCCAGGCGAATGCGCTCAGCGGCCGGGACAAGCGCTACCTGATCGCGATCACCAACGGCTTCGAATTCGTCGAGAAGGTGGAGCGTGGCACCGATGACCGCCAGGCGGTCCTCACCTTCAGCACGCCCTTCGCCGACTGGCGGGGCCAGTTCGCGGGGAACAGCACTCTGTACCCCAAGTCGGTGACCAGCACGCCGGAAGCCTTCAACACCAGCCTCGTCGATGCGATCAGCCTCACGGCTGGTCCGTTCGCCGTCACGAACACCGACCGATCGCAAGGCCGAATCGTCTTGGGCCGCAACCCGAAATGGTGGGGCGACAAGCCGGTCCTCGACACCATCACCTACAGCGTGCTCGACCGCACCTCGTGGGTACAGGCTTTGCAGAACAACGAACTCGACCTCGCCCAGCTCGCCACCATCGACGACGTGAAAACAGTCGGCGGCACGCAGAACCTGGTCATCCGCCGGGCCCCCGGTAATCGCTGGCGCCACATCACCTTCAACGGCGCGCCCGGTTCGATTCTCGCCGATCCAGCTGTCCGCGTGGCGATCTCGAAGGCGATCGACCGGCAGGGCATCGTTTCAGCCATCCAGAACGGACTCGTCGAAAACCCCCGGCCGCTGAACAACCACGTTTTCCTCCAGGGCCAAAAGGGCTACCAGGACAACAGCCTCGGCTACGACCCGGACGCAGCGTCGCGCGAACTCGATGCCCTCGGCTGGGTCCGCACCGGCGACAGCCGTACCAAAGACGGTCGCAAGCTCGTTATCCGCGACGTCATGTACAACGATCCGACCTGGGTCCAGATCGCGCAGATCATCCAGCAGAACCTGGCCACCATCGGCGTCGAACTCACCATCGATACCAAGCCCGCCACAGGCTATTTCACCGACGTCATCCAGCCCGGCGATTTCGATGCCGCACAGTTCATCTTCCAGGGCGACCCTTTCCCCCTCGCCAGCCTGCGCCAGATCTACTACTACGACCCGAACGACCTCCAAGGCAACTTCGGTCGCATCGGATCCCCTGAACTCAACGCGCTCATCGAACGCACACTCACCGAACTGGATCCGCAAAAGTCCATCGCCCTCGCGAACCAGGTCGACCGCCAGGTATTCGAAGAAGGCCACTCCCTCCCCCTGATGCAGTCCGACGGCAGCTTCGGCGCCCGCACCACCCTCGCCAATATCGGCTCCCCCGGGTTGGCAACGTACGACTACACCAAGATCGGCTTCGTGAAGTAACCCACGCAGCGAAAACTGAGGAAAGGAGCGGACCATGCGGATTCGTTCATTGACCACCCGCCTGGCAATCCCCCTCGTCATCGTCAGCATGATCGCTGCCGGGTGCAGTTCCGATGACGACAGCCCGGCCGAGGGCCACGCCGCACTCGGCACCACGAATGACATCAACCCGAAGGGTGTCGACGAGTTGCGTGACGGCGGCAACCTGCGACTGGCACTCACCTCCCTGCCGGAGAACTGGAATGGCCTTCACAACGACGGCAACGACGGCGATACCGGTGCACTGCTACGGCCGGTGATGCCACGGGCATTCACAACCAACGCCGCTGCCGAACTCACCGTCAATTCCGACTACTTCACCGATATCCAGCTGACCAACACCGAGCCGCAGCAGGTGACGTACACGATCAATCCCCGAGCGGTGTGGTCGGATGGATCACCGTTGACCTGGGAGGATATTCAGTCCCAGGCCAACGCGCTCAGCGGAAACGACAAGGCGTTCCTGATCGCCAACAACGCAGGCTTCGATCGGGTCGAGAAGGTCGAGCGTGGTGTCGATGATCGGCAAGCGATCATCACCTTCAAGAAGCACTATGCCGACTGGCGCGGCCAATTCGCGGGCAACTCCTTCCTGTTTCCCAAGACCGCAACGGCGACCCCGGACGCGTTCAACAACAGTCAGGTCGACGCGCTCGGCTTGTCCGCGGGGCCGTTCATCGTCCAGTCCGTCGACCGGGGGCAGAGCCGGGTCGTCCTCGGCCGCAATCCGAAATGGTGGGGCGCAACCCCGAAGCTCGACACCATCACCTTCAGCGTGCTCGACAGTTCGGCTTTCGTTCCCGCGCTGCTGAACAATGAGATCGACGCGGTCGGAATCGGCAGCCGTGACGAACTGAAGTCGGCGCAGAGCACTCCCGGCGTCGCGATTCGCCGCGCACCGGGAAACAGCTGGGGTCACTTCACCTTCAACGGCGCATCCGGATCGCTGCTCGCCGATCAGGGCGTGCGCGTGGCGATCTCGAAGGCGATCGATCGTCAGGGCATCGTCAACGCGATGCAGAACGGGCTCGTCCAGGACCCCCAACCGCTGAACAATCACATCTACCTGCGCGGCCAGGACGGCTACCAGGACAACAGCCTCGGTTTCGATCCTGCGGCCGCGGCAAACGAACTCGATGCGCTCGGGTGGAAGCTCAACGGCGAGGTGCGCGAGAAGGACGGCCGCAAGCTGGAGATCCGCGATGTCATGTACAACGACCCGAGCAATATCCAGATCGCACAGATCATCCAGCAGAACCTCGCCCAGATCGGCGTCAAGCTGACCATCGAGACCAAGCCGGGGGCCGGCCTGTTCACCGATGTCCTTCAGCCAGGCAATTTCGATGTAGGCCAATGGTTCTGGGGCGGCGATCCGTTCCCGCTCAGCAGCCTGACCCAGATCTATGGCGACTACCCGAACGACATCCAGGGCAACTACGGCCGGATCGGATCTCCTGAGCTCAACGCCCTCATCGAACAAACCGTCTCGGAACTGGATCCGGTGAAAGCCAAGGAACTGGCCAACCAGATCGACCGGAAGGTCTTCGAAGAGGGCCATTCGCTGCCGCTGTTCCAGTCCCCGGGCAATGTCGCTGTACGAGACAACCTCGCCAACTTCGGCGCGGCTGGTCTGGCCTCCTACGACTACACCAAGATCGGCTTCGTCAAGTAGACGAACTGTTGTGCCGCACTCGTGCAGCAAATCTGAGGAAAGGAGCGGTCCATGCGAATTCGTTCGATGACCACCCGCCTGGCAATCCCCCTCGTCATCGTCAGCTTGATCGCTGCCGGGTGCAGCCAAGGCGAAGAAAGCACCGGCGAGGGCGAAGCGGCCATCGGGGCGACCAGTGACATCAATCCGAAGGATGTCAGCGAGCTTCGCGAAGGTGGCAATCTGAGACTGGCGGCCACAGCACTGCCGCAGAACTGGAACAACCTGCACACCGACGGGAACGACTCCGGTACCTCGTCACTGCTTCGTCCAGTGATGCCACGGTCGTTCACCACCGACGCATCGGCGAATTTTTCGGTCAATACCGACTACTTCACCGATATCCAGCTGACCGGAACCGAACCGCAGCAGGTCACCTACACAATCAATCCCAAAGCGGTGTGGTCCGACGGCACTCCGATCACGTGGGAAGACATTCAGTCCCAGGCCAACGCACTGAGCGGCAGGGACAAAGGCTTCCTGCTCGCCAACAACAGCGGCTTCGACCGGGTGGAGAAGGTCGAACGCGGCGTCGATGACAAGCAGGCCGTTCTCACCTTCAGCAAGCACTACGCCGATTGGCGTGGACAATTCGCGGGCAACTCTTTCCTCTACCCCAAGAGCGCGACCGCGACGCCGGAGGCATTCAACAAGAGTCAGGTCGACGCGTTGGGACTGTCGGCGGGTCCGTTCGTCATCCAGTCCGTCGATCGGGCACAGGGGCGTGTCGTCCTCGGCCGCAATCCGAAATGGTGGGGCGCAACCCCGAAGCTCGACACCATCACCTTCAGCGTGCTGGACAACGCCGCGATGTTGCCTGCCCTGCAGAACAATGAGATCGACGCGGTCGGTCTTGCCAACCGCGACGAGTTGAAGACCGCGCGCAATACCCCCGGCATCGCGATCCGTCGCGCGCCGAGCAACCAGTGGTCGCATTTCACCTTCAACGGCGCACCCGGGTCGATCATGGCGGAACAGGGTGTTCGCGTCGCGATTTCGAAGGCGATCGACCGGCAGGGCATTGCCAACGCCATCCAGAACGGCATGGTCGCGGAACCCAAGCCGCTGAACAATCACGTCTACCTGGCCGGCCAGAAGGGCTATCAGGACAACAGCCTCGGCTTCGATCCTGCGGCCGCGGCAAACGAACTCGATGCCCTCGGGTGGAAACTCAACGGCGACGTGCGCGAGAAGGACGGCCGCAAGCTGGAGATCCGCGATGTCATGTACAACCAGGACGTTTGGGTGCAGATCGCGCAGATCATCCAGCAGAACCTTGCCCAGATCGGCGTCAAGCTGACCATCGAAACCAAGGCAGGCCAAGGGTTCTTCACCGACAACATCCATCCGGGCAACTTCGATGTGGGCCAGTGGTCGTGGGTAGGTGACCCGTTCCCGCTCAGCAGCCTGAATCAGATCTACGGCTACAACCCGGACGATATCCAGGGCAATTACGGTCGGATCGGATCGCCGGAACTCAATGCTCTGATCGAGCAGACCGTATCCGAACTCGATCCGAACAAGGCGATCGAGCTGGCCAACCAGGTCGACCGGAAGGTCTTCGAGGAAGGCCATTCCCTTCCGCTCATGCAATCACCCGGCAATCTCGCGGCCCGCGACACCCTCGCCAACTTCGGCGCTCCCGGCCTCGCTTCCTACGACTACACCAAGATCGGCTTCGTGAAGTGAGCACGGAAGTCTTCCTGAAGTGAGCGACGGCCCGGCGCGCACACTCACCTATCCGCTGCTCGTCACGAGCGGCACCCTCGCGGTGATCGCCGTGTGGGTGCCGCTCGCGGATGTCGATCAGCTGAGTGCGCTCGCCGTGGTCGCTCTCGCCGTACTCGCCTATACCGCGTATCAAGGCGGACTTGCCTTCGGGGTTTTCCCGAGCGGGCTCGTTGCGGCAGGGGCTGTGCGCGGTAGGCGGGTTCGGCAGCAGTATCGGCTGGTCAGCCGGTCGTGGCTGGAGATCAGCAGTGGTGATCGGATGGTGTGGCAGCCGGTGTTCTATGAGCCGGCGCTGTCGACGCTCACTCCGGCCGAGCTGGAGCTGACCGGCCGATCCATCCACGCGGGGGACACGCGATTCTTCCCCTCGGGGCGTGTGCGCACCACCGAGCCGGCGGGCAAGCTCGTGGACAATCCCTCCCGCCCTATCGATCCGCCCACGTTCGGGATCGCCCGCCGTCTGGTCCTCGATATTCAGCAGGCGGTCGGCGCTCCCCTCGTCGGCCTGCTGTGGGTCTATGTCATGAACGGCGGACTGGGCGCGTTCGTCGCCACCACGACGGTCGCCGCCGCCACCTTCACCTGGCTTTCCGCCATCCGGGGCTCCGACCCCAGCTAGACCACCAGGTAGCTTTGCCACCCTTCTTTCGTGATCCAACTGGTCTGACCACTTGACCTCTTACCTCCGATGGCGCATCATCGAGGTATGGCATGGACTCCCGTGGTGAAGCGCTCGGTTTCCGGTGATGTGTTCGAACAGATCGCCGCCGAAGTGCTGGGCGGGGAATTGGCGGCGGGAAGCACGCTGCCGAGTGAGCGGCAGTTGGCCGAGGCGCTGGGGGTGTCGCGGCCCGCGGTGCGGGAGGCGTTGCAGCGGTTGGCCGCGGCGGGGCTGGTGGCCGTTCGACAAGGCGAGGCGACGACCGTGCTCGACTATCGGCGCAGCGCCGGACTGGAAGTGCTTCCGCGACTGCTGCTTCGGGGTGATTCGATCGATCCCGCGGTCGCTCGCAGCATTCTCGAGGCGCGGCTGCACAACGGGCCGAAGATCGCCGAGCTGGCCGCCGCGCGGGTTCGATCGCGCGGTGCGGACGATTCGCGCGTCGCGAGCGACCTCGGCCTGTTGGGCGAATCCGTCGATTCCCTTGTCGCCGAATCGGATCCACTCACCCAGCAACGGATCGCCCTCGAATTCTGGGACCACATCCTCGACCTCGCCGATTCGATCGCCTTCCGGCTGATGTATTCCATGCTGCGCGCCGCTTACGAACCCGCCTTGGCCGCGCTGGCGCCGATCATGTCCGCCGAGGTGGGCAATGGCGTCGCCTATCGAGACCTGGCCGCCGCGATCGCCGCGGGCGAGCCGGAACGGGCCGCCGACACCGCTCGAGCACTGCTCGGGCCGGCGACCACCGCCCTGATCCATGCCCTCGACGGGGCATGATCCACCCGAGGAATGACATGACCGATCACCGTCCGACAACGACGTCGCACGACTCCGAAGAATCCCGTGCGACCGAAACCCGCCGAACTCCTGACCGAGGCTCGCCACGGTCGATCCGGCGCAGCATGCCCCTGAGCGAGGCGGCCCGCGAATTCCTCCGGCATCCGTCACCCTGGATGATCGCCGCGGTCTTCGTGGTCGCGGCCGGTACCCGCATCGCCATCGGCGACTGGCAGCTCACCGATGCCCTTGTCCCCGTGCTGATTCTGGCCGCGTTCCCGCTCATCGAGTGGATCATCCACGTCACCGTGCTGCACTGGCGTCCACGGCATCTCGGCCCGCTGACTCTCGACAGCGAGCTGGCCCGCAAACACCGCGAGCACCACGTCGACCCGCGTGACATCCCGCTGATCTTCATCCCGCCGAAGTCGCTGCTGCTCACGATCGTCGCCCTGGTCGCGATCGCCCTACTGGCCTTCCCCCGCACCGGCCTCGGCCTCACCTTCCTGCTCACCATCACCACACTCGGCCTGCTCTACGAGTGGACGCACTACCTGATCCACACCGACTACAAGCCGAAACGTGCCCTGTACCGGGCTATTTGGCGTAACCACCGCCATCACCACTACAAGAACGAGCACTACTGGTTCACCGTGACCACCTCCGGCACCGCCGACCGCCTCCTCGGCACCGCCCCTGACCCGGCCACGACACCGACCTCCCCCACGGCACGCAACCTTCACGCCGGCTAAATCCCAGGGCACACCTCGGGGCAGCACTCAGACCCGGCTCGCACCATCACGCGAGCCGGGTTTTTGCTTGACACATTAATACCCTAGGGGGGTATGGTACCGAGCACGGGACACACCCCGCTCGAAAGGACGAAAGTCGTGACTACGCAATCGCAATCCACCCGGAAGTGGTGGGCGCTGGCGGTGATCGCCGCCGCGCAGTTCATGGTCATCATGGACACCTCGATCATCGGGATCGCGCTGCCCAAGATGCAGGCCGAACTCGGATTCACGCCAGGCAATCTGACGTGGGTGTTCAACGCCTACGTGGTGGCGTTCGGCGGTCTGCTGCTGCTCGGCGGCAGGCTCTCCGACCTACTCGGCGCTCGCCGGGTATTCGCCGCGGGCTGGGTGGTGCTCGGCGTCGGCTCCGTTATCGCCGGTGCCGCGGGCACTGTCGGCGTCGAGCTGGCCGGTCGGGCGATCCAAGGTGGTGGTGCGGCGCTGATCGCGCCTTCCGCGCTCACGCTGCTGATGATGCTGTTCGGCGGCTCGCCCCAGGAGCTCACCAAGGCGCTCGCCGTGTACGGCGCGGCCGCGCCCGCCGGTGGCACCGCGGGCGTGTTCCTCGGCGGTGTGATCACCGAATACATCAGCTGGCCTTGGGTTTTCTACATCAACATTCCGATCGCCGTGCTGGCGCTGATCGCCGTGCCGCTGCTGATGCCCGCCGCTCCGGCGCGCAAGGGGTCCATCGATATCGCCGGATCCGTCACTGTGACAGCCGGTTTGGCGGCCACGGTGTACGCGATCGTGCAGGCGCCGGAGGTCGGTTGGGCCTCGGGCGAGACCTGGGGTGTGCTGGCACTGGCCGCCGCGCTGCTGGCCGGCTTCGTCGCCATCCAGTCCCGACGCGGCGAGCCGCTCATGCGGCTGAGCATCTTCCGCGCACCGAACCTGGCCGCCGCCAACTTCGCCCAGTTCGCGCTGGCCGCCGCGTGGGTGCCGATGTGGTTCTTCCTCAACCTGTACCTGCAGCAGGTGCTCGGGTACAGCGCGTTCCCGTCGGGTGCGGCACTACTGCCGATGACCACGCTGATCATGCTCGGCATGGTGGTGCTCGCCCCGAAGGCGATGCAGCGTTTCGGTGCCAAGCCGATGATCGTCACCGGTCTGATCGTGCTCGGTCTCGGCCTCGGGGTGATGTCGCTGGTGCGGCCGACCGGCAACTTCTGGATCGACGTGCTGCCCGCCTCGCTGATAGCGGCGGGGGGTATGTCGCTGGCCTTCATTCCCTCGCTCGGCACCGCCATCTCGGCGGCACGACCCGAGGAAGGCGGGCTGGCCTCGGGCATCGTCAACGTCAGCTACCAGGTGGGTTCGGCGCTCGGACTGGCCGCGATGACGGCGGTGGCCGCCGCGTTCGGCGCGAGCGAGCTGGGAGATACCTCGGCACTGACCGACGGCTATTCCGCGGCCTTCCTGGGGGCGGGCGTGCTCGCCCTGGCAGGGGCGGGCATCACCGCGGCGACCATGCGGACCCCGGCCGCCGACAAGGCCGGCGCGACCGTTTGACAAAGTACCCTAGGGGGGTATGGTAATGATCGAGAGCGAAACGAGGAGAGTTCCATGAGCACCACCACCGTCACCGTCACCGGTATGACCTGCGGCTGCTGCGTCAACAAGGTCCGCGACAAAATCGGCGCCCTACCCGGCGTCACCGGCGTCGATGTCGACCTGGCCGCAGGCTCGGTAACCATCGACGGCACCGAGCCCGAACGCACCGCCCTCGCCGACGCCGTAGCCGCGGCCGGCTTCCAGCTCGCAGACTGAACGGATACGGAGCATCCCGATGAACGCAACAGGCAAGTTCGCCGGATTCGCCCTCGGCCTCGCGGCGGTCTTCGGGATCGCTCTGGCCGCAGGCGCCCTGGTCGGTCCGCAACCTTCCGAACCGGCCGGGCACGGCGAGCACTCGACCGCGGCGGCACCGTCCGCCGATCTCCCCGGCGGGCTGCTCGCCACCGACCAGGGCTACACGCTGGCCTTGGACAAGCCGAACACCACCACCGCACCGCAGTCGCCGACAAGTTTTCGCATCCTCGACGCGAACGGCGCACCGGTGACGAAGTACGTGAACAGCCACGACAAGGACCTGCACCTGATCGTGGTCCGACGCGACATGGCGGGCTTCCAGCACGTCCACCCGGTCCTCGACCCGGCCGGAACCTGGACCGTTCCGCTGAACCTCAGCCGGGGCGGCGACTACCGCGTCTACGCCGACTTCACCCCCGAGGGTGGGTCGAACCTGACGCTCGGCGCCGATCTGCGGGTCGCGGGCACCTACGACGTGCAGGCACTGCCCGCCCCCGCCGCCACCGCGCAGGTCGGCGAGTACACGGTCGCGCTGAACGGCACGGTCGCCCCCGGCACCGCGTCGAAGGTGACGCTCTCGGTCAGCCGCAACGGCACCCCGGTCACCGACCTGCAGCCCTACCTCGGGGCCTACGGTCACCTGGTGGCCCTGCGCGCCGCCGACCTCGCCTACCTGCACGTTCATCCCGAGGGCGCGCCCGGCGACGGAGTCACCCCCGCCGGACCCGGCATCGACTTCATCGTGAACGCACCGAGCGCCGGCGACTATCGCCTGTTCCTCGACTTCCAGCACCAGGGCGTGGTGCGCACCGCCGAGTTCACGGTGCGGGTCGCCACGCCGAACGCCACCGGTGCGAGCAACCCCGCCCCGACCAGCGCGCCCGCCGACCACGGCACCCCCGGCCACGGCCACTGACCCCACCTGTTTCACCCGTGATCGCTCAGCAAGAATTGCTATCAGGAACGAAGGAGCACCCCATGACCGCCGTGACACACCCACCGGGCACCGGCCAGGTAGAACTGGTGATCGGTGGCATGACCTGCGCTTCCTGCGCGAACCGGATCGAGAAGAAGCTCAACAAGCTCGACGGGGTCACCGCCACGGTCAACTACGCGACCGAGAAGGCACGCGTCGACTTCACCGGTGACGTCTCCCCCGAGGCACTGATCGCCACCGTCGAGCAGGCCGGCTACACCGCGGCACTCCCCGCGCCGAAGAAGCCCGAGACCGACGAAACGCCGGTCGCCGACGCGGACCCGACGGCTTCGCTGCGCACCCGGCTGATCGTGTCGGCGCTGCTCACCGTGCCGGTGATCGCGATGGCGATGATCCCGGCGCTGCAGTTCACCAACTGGCAGTGGCTCTCGCTCACGCTGGCCGCACCGGTCGTGATCTGGGGCGCGCTGCCCTTCCACAAAGCCGCGTGGACCAACCTGAAGCACGGCACCGCCACCATGGACACCCTGGTGTCGATGGGCACGCTCGCGGCCTTCGGCTGGTCGCTGTACGCGCTGTTCTGGGGCACGGCGGGCACGCCGGGCATGAAGCACCCGTTCGAGTTCACCATCGCGCGGATGGACGGCACCGGCAGCATCTACCTCGAAGCCGCGGCGGGCGTGACCACGTTCATCCTGGCCGGGAGGTATTTCGAGGCACGATCGAAGCGACGGGCGGGCGCGGCGCTGAGGGCCCTGCTCGAGCTCGGCGCGAAGGATGTCGCGGTTCTTCGTGGCGGCGTCGAGACGCGAATTCCGGTGGAACAGCTGGCCGTCGGTGACGAGTTCGTCGTGCGGCCGGGTGAGAAGATCGCCACCGACGGTGTGATCACCGAGGGGACGTCGGCGGTCGACGCGTCCATGCTCACCGGTGAGTCGGTGCCGGTGGAGGTCGGCGTCGACGATGGCGTCACCGGCGCCACCGTGAACGTCGGTGGACGACTCGTCGTGCGCGCCACCAGGATCGGCGCCGACACCCAGCTCGCCCAGATGGCACAGCTCGTCGAGGACGCGCAGACCGGCAAGGCACAGGCACAGCGGCTGGCCGACCGGATCTCCGGCATCTTCGTCCCGATCGTCATCGCGCTCGCCGTCGCCACCCTCGGATTCTGGCTCGGCACCGGCGGATCCATCGCCGCCGCCTTCACGGCGGGCGTGGCAGTGCTGATCATCGCCTGCCCCTGCGCCCTCGGCCTGGCCACCCCGACGGCGCTGATGGTCGGCACCGGACGCGGCGCGCAGCTGGGCATCCTGATCAAGGGACCCGAGGTGCTCGAATCCACCCGCAAGGTCGACACCATCGTGCTGGACAAGACCGGCACCGTCACCACCGGCAAGATGACGCTGCTCGACGTGATCCCCGCCGAGGGCGAACTCGGCAGCAAGGTACTGGAACTCGCTGGTGCGCTGGAGGATTCGTCGGAACACCCGATCGCGCAGGCCATCGCCAAGGGCGCACGCGACGAGTTCGGCACCCTGCTGCCGGTGGAGGGTTTCGCCAATGTCGAAGGCCTCGGTGTGCAGGGTGTGGTCGACGGTCACGCGGTGATCGTCGGCCGGGCGCGACTGCTGGCCGACTGGTCACAACCGCTGCCCGAGACGCTGGAAACCGCGCTGGCGGAAGCGGAATCGGCGGGCAAGACCGCGGTCGCGATCGGCTGGGACGGCAGCGCGCGCGGCGTGCTGGTTGTCGCCGACGCGGTGAAGCCGAGCTCGGCGCAGGCCATCGCGCAGTTCCGCGAGCTCGGGCTGACACCGATCCTGCTCACCGGCGACAACGCCCGCGCGGCCCGCACCATCGGCGACGAAGTGGGCATCGACGAGGTCATCGCCGAGGTGCTGCCGCAGGACAAGGTCGACACCGTCAAGCGGCTGCAGGCCGAGGGCAAGGTCGTCGCCATGGTCGGTGACGGCGTCAACGACGCGGCCGCCCTGGCCCAGGCCGACCTGGGCCTGTCGATGGGCACCGGCACCGACGTCGCCATCGAGGCCAGCGACCTCACCCTCGTCCGCGGCGACCTCCGCGCCGCCGCCGACGCGATCCGCCTGTCGCGGCGCACCCTGGCAACGATCAAGGGCAACCTGTTCTGGGCCTTCGCCTACAACGTGGCCGCGATTCCCCTGGCCATGGCGGGCCTGCTCAACCCGATGCTGGCCGGCGCCGCGATGGCGTTCAGCTCGGTCTTCGTGGTGAGCAACAGCCTGCGCCTGCGCCGGTTCAAGTCGACCGCGCAGTAGGCCGTCGGCAAGAGGCGAGGTCCGTAGATCTACGGACCTCGCCTCTGTTTCTGTCCGGTGATCGGAGTCAGAACAGGTACTGCTGATCTGCCGAGATGAAGAAGCCGTGACCGCCGGCGTCACAGCGGACGCCCTGTTGGGTGGAGGTGCAGGCGGCGCCGCGGACGATGATGGTGTCGCCGTAGTTCAGGGTCTTTCCGCCGCCCTTGGTGGTGCCGTCCACCGGCTCACCGACGAAGAAGCCCTGGTTGGTGCACAGGAATTCCGCTGTGCCGCCGTAGATGTGGGCGGCGACCTTGCGGGCCGGGGAGTTGTCGCAGGTGGGGAGTTCGGGCGGGATCACGTGTGTGTCGGCCAGCTGGCAGCCGACGCCGAGCGTGCCCTCCTCGACGAAGCCGCACAGGATGTTGCCGGTGGGCGACTGGAAGTAGAAGTTGTTGCGCTGCTGGTAGTCGCGGGCGTCGACGGTGGCGTCGTCGCGGGTGGGCAGGTCGGCCGGACTCGGGCCGGTGCCGGGCGCGGTGGGTGGCTCGTTGGAGGCAGGCGCGACGGTCGAAGCGTTGCCCTGATCCGCGGGCTGGGTGGTCACCGGAAGGCGCGATGGCGTGGACGCACCGTCACACGCGGCGAGCCCACCGGCGAGCACCGCCAGCGCGGCCACCGTGATTACTGATCTCATGATCTCTCCCCTCGATGTCCGACCCCATTCGAAGGAAGAATCGACAGCAGAAGCGGATTCGTTTCCTGCGCTCATGAACCGTGACCCACCCGAGGTGAGCCCGTGACGACAGCTCAGCACGTCTGGTACGCCGCGTACGGCTCCAACATGCACGCGCGGCGGTTCGCCTACTACCGCGAAGGCGGCACCCCGCCCGGAACCGACCACACCTATCCGGGGTTCCGTGACCGGTCCGCACCGGCCGCCGTCGCACCGCTCGACCTACCTGGAAGTCTGTATTTCGCCTGGCAGAGCCCCGTGTGGACCGGCGGGGTCGGGTTCTATGCCGCGCGCCCGGCGGCGGGCAGGCCGGTCGGCGCGGCGGCACGGGGATACTTGCTGACCGTCGGTCAGTTCGGTGACCTGCTGGCGCAGGAGATGTATCGAAGTCCGGCGATCGACTTCGATCCGGCGCCGGTCCTCGCCGACGGTGCGGTGCGGCTCGGGCCGGGTCGGTACGAGACGGTGGTGCACGCGGGGACGCACGACGGGATTCCCGTCCTCACCTTCACCTCACCGTGGGATCCGGAAACCGTGGCCCTGCGACGGCCCTCGGCCCGATATCTGACGATGATCGGCGCCGGGCTGCGCGAATCACACGGCTGGGATCTGGATCGCATCGTCGACTATCTGCGGGTGTGGCCCGGCATCGCCGGGCACTGGACCGAGCCCGACCTGCGCGGCGCGCTAGTCAGCGGCACCGGACTCGAGCGGCCCTAGATTTTCGTCGCGCCGATCGCGGGTACTCCCCTGGTGCGGGGCGTCGACCACCGGGAGCACACGCATGGAGTGGTTCACGGCACCGGAGTACTGGCAGGGCAGGCTGATCTTCCAGCGTGGCCTGGCGGTGATCTACGCCCTCGCCTTCCTGACGGCGGCACTACAGTTCCGCGCGCTCCTCGGTGAGCGCGGGATGCTGCCCATCCCGCGATACCTGGCCCGGACGCCGTTCCGCCGGTCACCCAGCCTGTTCCAGCTGCGCTACTCCGATCGGTTCTACGCCGGCATCGCCTGGTTCGGTGCGGTGCTCGCGATGGCGGTCGCGCTCGGTGTCGCCGATCTGGTGCCGCTGTGGGCGGCCATGGCGTTGTGGTTGCTGCTGTGGGCGCTGTATCTGTCGATCGTCAACGTGGGGCAGACCTGGTACTCGTTCGGCTGGGAATCGCTGCTGCTCGAGGCGGGGTTCCTGGCGATCTTCCTCGGCAACGACACCGTCGCGCCGCCGCTGCTGGTGTTGTTCGCCGCGCGCTGGCTGCTGTTCCGGGTGGAGTTCGGGGCCGGGCTGATCAAGATGCGCGGCGATCGGTGCTGGCGGGACCTGACCTGCCTGTACTACCACCACGAGACCCAGCCGATGCCCGGTCCGCTGAGCTGGTTCTTCCACCATCTGCCCCGGCCACTGCACCGGGTGGAGGTCGCCGCCAATCATGTCGCGCAGCTGATCGTGCCGTTCGGGCTGTTCGCGCCGCAGCCGGTGGCGAGCGTCGCGGCGGGCATCATCATCGTCACGCAGTCGTGGCTGGTGCTCTCCGGCAATTTCGCCTGGCTCAACTGGGTGACTCTGCTGCTGGCGACCACCGCGGTCAGCGCGTACCCGGTACTGCCGGACGCGCCGCCGGTGGCCGACCCGCCCGGATGGTTCCTCGGCGCCGTCGTCGCCTTCGTCGCGATGGTGGTGGTGCTGAGCTTCTGGCCGGTGCGCAACCTCCTCTCCGCACAGCAGGCGATGAACGCCTCGTTCGACCCGTTGCACCTGGTCAACACCTATGGAGCGTTCGGCAGCATCACCCGGGTCCGCCAGGAGATCGTGCTCGAGGGCACCGACGCCACCCACCTCACGCCGGACACGGTGTGGCGCGAATACGAGTTCAAGGGCAAACCGGGCGACCCCCGGTACCGTCCGCGCCAGTGGGCGCCCTATCACCTGCGGCTGGACTGGTTGATGTGGTTCGCCGCGCTGTCGCCGGCCTACGCGCGATCGTGGGCACTGCCGTTGGCGATCCGGCTGCTCGACAACGACCCCGATACCCTGCGCCTGCTGCGGCGCTGCCCCTTCCCCGACGCACCGCCGCACTACGTGCGCGCCCGGCTGTACGAGTACCACTTCAGTACGCCCGCCGAACTGTTCCGCGAACGGATCTGGTGGCGCCGAACCCTGATCGGCGAGTTCCTGCCTGCGCTGCGTCACCCACGCCTCGACCGGCACCGGGAATGAGAAAAGCCCGGCACGATGGCCGGGCTTTTCGTTGAGCGGATGACGAGATTCGAACTCGCGACCCTCACCTTGGCAAGGTGATGCGCTACCACTGCGCCACATCCGCGTGCCCTCCGAAACCGATCCGGCGAGCGCCGGTGACTTCGTCGTGCGAGTACGAACTTTAGCGCGAAACTCCCGAACTACGAAATCCGGGCTCACTCATCACCCGGGGCGGCGGTGAGACCCCGCATCGGCGGGCGTCGTTAAGCAGGTCACAAGGATGCGGAAAAGGCTGCGGGGGAAGGTTTTTCGCAGGCGGTCGTGACCGCGGGAATCATGGGAGGAACGACTGTGAAGTCTCTGGGGATGATCGCGGCGGGCGTCGCGATGACGGCGCTGACCGTGTTGGGGGCCGGACCGGCGCACGCCGACTTCACCGACCCGGTGGAGTACACCGACAGTGGGGAGAACGTGGAGGACGAAGGGTTCGGGGAGTACGCGGTCAACCGTTCCGACCCGAACTCGTGCCTGGTGGTGCAGAACCACACCGGCGGGCAGGTGACGGTCCGGTTGAACTACCCGACCAGTGGCGGAAAGTGGCTGTTCAACCACGATCAGGTCGGTGTGCTGATGCGCAACGGCAAGGTGGTCACCTCACCGTCCGGGAATTGGAATGTGCGGACGAACCCGCCGATCAGGTTCAACTGGGTCTACGACGGCAACATGAACACCCGCAGGGGTTGCAACGGGTCGTGGGTGCTGACCATGAACTGAGCGGCAGGGTCCGGTGCGCCGCCACGCACCGGACCCTGCCCGGTCAGCTCGGCTTCAACGCGCCGCCTGCGACGACGGGGGCGAAGGCGGCGCGGTGGTCGGCGGCCCAGGCGGCGTAGCCGCGGGGTGGTCTGCCGAGGACGCGTTCGATGTCGTCGGTGACGAGCTCGTTGTGGCCGCCGCGGATGAAGGACTGGCCGATCAGTGAGCCTTCCACGAAAGCGGGCGGAAGACCCGCGGCGACCATGAACGCGCGGGCATCGGCTTCGGCGATGTCGGTGACGGCGATCGGGCGGTCGAGAACCCGCGCGAGAACGGCGGCCTGGTCGCGGCCCGTGTGCAGGTCGGGGCCGGTCAGGGTGTAGATACGGCCGTGGTGGTCGTTCGAGCGCAGCGCCGCTGCGGCGACCGCCGAGACATCGCGTGGGTCGACCACGGCCTGCCTGCCGTCGCCGGTGAGGTTCGGGACGGGGTGACCGTTGCTGAGGGGTTCGATCCAGCTGAACGTGTTCGACGCGAAAGTATTGGGGCGCAGAATCGTCCACTGCAAGCCGGAGTCGCGCACGGCCTGCTCCCCTGGCACATGCCAGGAACCCGGCACGCCGAGACGTGGGTCGCCGGTACCGACCGCGGACAGCTTCACCACTCGCCGCACACCGGCCTTTCGCGCGGCAGCCACCAGTTCGGCATCGGTGCCGGTGCTGTCCGGGCCGGGTATCCCGACAAGGAACGCGGCAGCTACGCCCGTCATGGCGGGTCCGAACGTCGCCGGGTCGCGGTAGTCCACCCGCACCACCTCCACCCCGGCGGGGAACCCTGCCCGCTCCGGGTCGCGGGTCGCCGCCCGGACGGCGACGCCCTCGGCTGCCAGCTGTCGCACGATGTCGCTTCCGATGGTGCCTGTCGCACCGGTGATCAGGATCATGGAACGAGCATGGCCGCCGCGCTGCCTGCGAAGATAGGAGAAATCGGCACGGACATCCCGGCCCGCGCCGCCTACAGTCGACCAGGTGGAGTATCTGACCTCGGCGCACATCGAGACGCCCGTGACGACACCGGAATCGTTGCGCCCGTGGCTCACCGAACTCACCAGCACGCCACTGTTCGACGACCTCGCTCAGCCGTTCGCGCATCCGCCCGTCGCGACCACCACGGTCGTCCTGCGCACCGAAAAGTCCGGTCGCGGTAGCGCGTTCGTCGTCGGCGCGCAGACGAAGGCGTCCTACTCGACACCCGAGGAGCCCGCCGGGTGCGTGCGGCTGCGCCTGGAACCGGGCGTGACCCGCCAGCTGCTCGGCGTGACCGCGGGCGAACTCACCGACCGCGTCTTTCGTCTCGACGAATTGCCGGGTCCGCTGGGCGGTTTCGCGACGGAACTGACGGGCGTGCCCGCCGCACACGCGATCACCCACCTGGAAGATCTACTGCCGCACACTATCTCGGAATCGGATACCGATCGGGCGCACCGGATCGTGCTGCGCGAGGCGATCTCGGCGCTCACCGCCGACAACGCCCCCGCACTCTCCGAACTCACCGCGCGCCTCGCTGTCAGCGAGCGCCAGCTGCGCAACCTGTTCACCATGGGAATCGGCCTGTCCCCCAAGCATTTCGCTCGCATTCAACGCCTGCGGCGGGTCCTCTCCTACGCGGGCGACACCCCATGGTCACACCTCGCGGCGAGTACCGGCTACTACGACCAGTCCCACCTCACCGCCGACTTCCGCACCCTCATGGGCGTCCCACCCGCCGCCTACCTTCGCGGCAAGCTGCCGGCACCGACCCGCTGCCGGATTCCGCGCTGAGTCCGCCTCCGCGGGCATCCGCCACATCGCACGCGACAGCCACGCGAGCTGAACGGCACAGTAGCGATCACGGCGCCGGAGCGCTCACCACCCGGACAGTCGGCGGATTCCGCAAGCTCTGACCGACCACGCAGTAGCGCTCGGTGAGTTCGCCGAGCTTGACCAGGGCGGCGTCGTCGACAGCAGCCGAGGTGGTGACGGTGATCGTCACGGCGATCGGCGAAACCCCGACCTCCACGGTTCGATCGATGCCCAGGGTGCCGGTGGCGTCGAAGGACCCCGCTGCCTCGACCTCGGCGCCGGTGATGGGCAGGCCCATCGCGGTGGCGACGCTGCGGCAGGTCACCCCGGCGCAGGCCGCGACCGCCTCCAGCAGCATGTCGCCCGAGCAGGCGTCGGCGCCGTCACCGCCGGTGGCACGGTGCAGGCCGGCGCGGACCGGGCCGGCGAAGGTCCGCACCGTGCAGGTGATGCCGGGGTCGGCGAACGAACCGGCGCCGCGCAGGGCGGTGACCGCGGCGGCCGGGTCGTCCCGGTAGCGCTGTTTCACCGGAGCTTGCAGGGCCTTCAACTCCGCCGCGGTGGTCATCTCCCGAGCGTAAGCCCGCCCGAGGCCGAAATGTCAGCCCTCGGTGTCCTGCGTTTTCTCTGCCTTGCGGGCGAAACGTTCGGCCGCTTCGGCTTCGTCGAGGGCGGTGGCCTCTTCGAGGGAAGGGGCACTGCCACCGAGCCGTTTCGGGACCCAGTAGGCGCCGGGCTCATGCTCGTAGGATTCTTGCAGGTCGGCGAGCATTTCCTGCATGGTGGAGCGCAGCTGTGCGGTGAGGTCGGCGGCGGGTTCGTAGGGCTGGATGGGGGTGCCGACGGCGATCGAGATGGGGGTGTTGGTGCGGCCGAGCCGCTTGGGGAAGCCCTTGGTCCAGACGCGCTGGGCGCCCCAGATGGTGATCGGGATGATCGGCACACCCGCCTCCAATGCCATGCGGGCCGCGCCGGACTTGAATTCCTTGATCTCGAAGCTGCGGCTGATCGTGGCCTCGGGATACACGCCGACGAGCTCGCCGTCGCGCAGGTACTGCACCGCCGATTGGTAGGAGTCGGCGCCCGCGGTGCGGTCGACCGGGATGTGCTTGAGGGTGCGCATGATCGGGCCGGAGATGTTGTTGTCGAACACTTCCTGCTTGGCCATGAACCTGATGTAGCGACGGGGGGTGCGCACAGGCAGACCCGCGTAGGTGAAGTCCATGTAACCGGTGTGGTTGACCGCCAGCACGGCGCCGCCGGTGGCGGGGATGTTTTCCGCCCCCTTGACAGTGAACTTCAGACCTTCGAGGAAGAACAGGGTTCGGGCCACGCCGATGATCGAGAAGTAGAGGGGTTCCACAAGTACGCAAGCGTAGTCGTAGATCTCCGCATCGGCAGGGGTGCCATCGGCGCGGGCCGTGACCGTAGAATCGCGGCGTTCGCCCGCGCAGCGAATCCGCTTCGCGCACACCGGTCTACACCCCGGCGAGTCCGCTCGCCCCGACAGTCACTCCCCCGCCGTCGTCACAGGCGGGTGCCACGACCTAGGAATCGAGGAACGTCGTAGTGGAACGCGCCCAGCTTGCCCTGACCCGCCCGCACCGCGCCTACGCGCTGGTCACGGGCCTGACCGTCGCCGCGGCCCTGGTCGCCGGGTGCGATTCGGTGTCGGGGATCCCGGGCGATCCGGTCGAGACGACCACTACCGCGTCGACCACGGCCGCCGCGGCGCCGACGACCACGGCGACCCAGGCCATCGCACCCGGCGAACCGGCGCCGAACAGCCCGCTCCCCGCCGACGCACCCCAGGTCGGCGCGGTCGCGGGCCACGCCGACGCCGTCACCGCCGTGCGCCGCTGGGCCGCCGACCTACAGACCGGCACGGTGAAAGAACTCCAGGACAACTGCTGGACCATCCCGCCTGCCACCGTCGCCGAGATGTACGCCGATCCCCAGGCGGTGCTGGCCGCCCTGGCCACGCCGGGCACCGCGACCGCCGATACCGTGACCTGGCGTAACCGAACCGTCACCGTCACCGTCGACCGCGAATCCGTGGCATCCGGATATGCCTGCGGACGGGTGTCCGCGGCGGGCGTCGAGCCCGGTTACGACGACGCCGACGCGCGCCACACCGTGCGCCGCTACCTCGCCCGCGCCACCGGCAAACCACTCAACGCGGCAGATATCGAAGCAGACCATCCGCTGACCTGCAAGGCCTCGCCCACGAGCTGGGATCCCGAGGGCACCGGCAACCCCGTAGCAGCCCCCTTGACAGGCGACTCGGGCAAAGTAGGCAATGTCACCTCCTACACCGGCGAGGAGCTACGATCCGAGCAGGTTCGTGGCGACTACCTGGCAGTTCACGTCCCTGTGACCACCTCACCCGGGGGCACGCGGACGCGCACTTTCACGGTTGTCGCGACCGCTGAGGGCTATTGCATCGGTGACGTAACGATTTAGCCACTACCCTGGTTGGCTGGTACGCCGAAGCAGTCAGGGGGCCCGAGGCGGTAGCTCGCCATTGATCCGGCGAATCAGATCCTGGTAGGAGGAAACAGCTCGTGCAGATCACCAGCGTCGGACACGCCGGCTTCCATATCCGAACCGAGGCCGGCACGATCCTGTGCGATCCCTGGGTGAACCCCGCGTACTTCGCGTCGTGGTTCCCCTTCCCGGACAACTCCCAGCTCGACTGGGAGACCCTCGGCGATGTCGACTACCTGTACGTCTCGCACCTGCACCGCGATCACTTCGACGCCGCCCACCTGGCGAAGTACGTGAACAAGGACGCCACGATCCTGCTGCCCGACTACCCGGTGCTCGACCTGCGCCGTGAGCTCGAGGCGCTGGGTTTCACCAAGTTCTTCGAGACCGAGGACTCGGTCAAGCACACGATCACCGGGCCGAAGGGCTCCGTGGACATCATGATCGTCGCGTTGCGCGCGCCCGCCGACGGCCCGATCGGCGACTCCGGAATTCTCATCTCCGACGGTGAGACCACCTGTTTCAACATGAACGACGCCCGACCGGTGGACATGGACGTCATCCACGACGCGTTCGGCGACATCGACATCCACCTGCTGCAGTACTCGGGCGCGATCTGGTACCCGGCCGTGTACGACATCCCGGCGCGGACCAAGGCCAACTTCGGCAAGCAGAAGCGTCAGCGTGGCATGGATCGCGCGCGCTCCTACATCGAGCAGGTCGGCGCGACCTGGGTGGTGCCCTCGGCGGGTCCGCCGGTGTTCCTCGACGACGAGCTGCGCTACCTCAACGACGATCGCGGCGACGAAGGCAACATCTTCCCCGACCAGATCGTGTTCCTCGATCAGATGAACATTCACGGCAACTCCGGCGGGATCCTGATGATCCCCGGTTCGGTCGCCGATGTGCGCGGTAAGGAGCTCGACCTCGCGCACCCGTTCGACCCGGATCGGATCTACGGCGACAAGGCCGCCTACATCGCGGAGATGGCGCAGCGTTTCGCGCCGGTGCTGGCCGCGGAGAAGGCGTCGTGGGAGACCGGCGAGGGTTCGCTGCTCGAGCCGCTGCGTGAGCTGTTCGAACCGATCATGAAGCAGAGCGCGCTGATCAGCGACGGCATCGGCTACCCCGTGGGCCTGGTGATCGGCGAGGAGACCATCGTCCTGGACTTCCCGCACCGCACCGTGCGCGCGCCGCTCGAGGGCGAAGGCCGCTACCGTTACGGCTTCCGCATCGCCCCCGAACTGGTACGCACCGTGCTGCGCGACAACGAGCCGGACTGGGTGAACACGATCTTCCTGTCCACCCGCTTCCAGGCGTGGCGCATCGGCGGCTACAACGAGTTCCTCTACACCTTCTTCAAGTGCCTCACCGACGAGCGCATCGCCTACGCCGACGGCTGGTTCTCCGAGGCACACGACGACTCCGCCGTCACCGAACTCGACGGCTGGGAAGTCCAGCGCCGCTGCCCCCACCTCAAGGCCGACCTCTCCAAATTCGGTGTGGTGGAAGGTAACAACCTCACCTGCAACCTGCACGGCTGGCAATGGGACCTGGAATCGGGGCG
Organism: Nocardia sp. NPDC055165; assembly: GCF_053606985.1. Taxonomy (NCBI): domain Bacteria; kingdom Bacillati; phylum Actinomycetota; class Actinomycetes; order Mycobacteriales; family Nocardiaceae; genus Nocardia; species Nocardia sp. NPDC055165. The sequence goes on along the minus strand of NZ_JBSGSS010000004.1, from coordinate 465,346 downwards.
CTGCAAGACCTCCAAGGGTCACGAGCTGCGCTCTCGCAAGCTCTGAACCTTGAACCAGGGACGGCGACCGGGGTAATTTGAGTTCGGGGTCCATCGAGACAGTCCGATCCACCCCTCCGTTCCACGATCACGCACTGCGTTTGTTCGGCTCATTCTCGACCCGACCAGGGAGCGACAATGAACGGCACACCTGTATCGACCATCCTCGAAGCGATTCGCGGTGAGGTGATCACCGCGGACTCACCCGGCTACGACCAGGCGCGTTCGGTCTACAACGCGATGATCGACCGCCGGCCCCTCGCGGTCGTCCGCGCGGTCGACGTCGCCGACGTGCGTACCACCGTCGAGGCCGCCCGCGAGAGCGGACTCGACCTCGCCATCCGCGCAGGCGCCCACAGCGTGCCCGGTTTCGGCACCGTCGACGACGGCATCGTCTTGGACCTGAGCGCCATGAAGGGCATCCGCGTCGACCCCGAACGGCGGATCGCCCGCGTACAGGGCGGCTGCGACTGGGGCGACTTCGACCACGCCGCGCATTCCTTCGGGCTCGCCACCACCGGCGGCATCATCTCCACCACCGGGGTCACCGGCCTGACTCTCGGCGGCGGGATCGGCTACCTCGCCCGCGCCTACGGTCTGTCCATCGACAACCTCCGGTCCGCCGATGTGGTGCTGGCCGACGGCACCTTCGTGACCGCGAACGCGACCGAGCACCCCGATCTGTACTGGGCGCTGCGCGGCGGCGGCGGCAACTTCGGGGTGGTCACCGAAATGGAGTTCGACCTGCACCCGGTGGACACGATCTACGGCGGACCCATGTTCTTCGAGCTCGACGTCGCCGAAGAGCTGTTGCGGACCTACCGCGACTGGATCGCGGCGGCACCGCGCGCGATGGGCGCCTTCCCCGGCTTCCAGATCGCGCCGCCGCTGCCGTTCATTCCCGAGGAACGGGTCGGCGAACCGTTCGTCCTGCTGGTGTCCTGCTTCAACGGCCCCGATCAGGAGGCCGAAGCCCTGCTCGCGGACCTGCGGGCGGTCGCGACGCCGGTGGCCGAGCACGTCGGCCGGATGCCCTACCCGGCCCTCAACAGCGCGTTCGACGGTCTCCTTCCTCCCGGCCTGCAGCACTACTGGAAGGCGGCGTTCCAACCCGAACTCACCGACGGCGCCCTCGCCGCTCATCTCGAGTTCGGCCCGCGAGTGCCCGCGGTGCAGTCCACCATGCACCTCTACCCGATCGACGGCGCCGTGCAGGACGTCGCGGTGGACGACACCGCGTTCGCCTACCGCACCGCGAATTTCGCCCCCGTGATCGCCGGGATGTGGCCCGATGCGATCGACAACGACGCCAACATCAGGTGGGTCCGCGACTACCACTCCGCGCTGGAGCCCCACACCGCCGACGGCGGCTACATCAACTTCATGGGCTCCGACGACCAGGGCCGCATCCGCGCCAACTACGGCCCGAACTTCGACCGCCTGGCCGCCGTCAAGAAGACCTACGACCCGGCCAATCTGTTCCACCTCAACCAGAACATCGCGCCGGCGCAATAGTCGGCTACGGCCGTTCCGCATCATCGTGCTGCGGCTCTGCATGGATGTGCTCGACGGAGCCGTCGGATCACCCCTTCGGCTCGACTCGGTGCCGGTGGTCAAGAAGTGAGATCGGCAGGTTCGGCTACGTGGCGGGCGTATTCGAGAATTCGCAGGGTTTCCACGGCGTCGCGGGGGTCGACCGGGACCGGAGCTCCGTCGAGCAGGGCGGCGGCCATTCCCGCGTAGAAGGCGGGGTAGTCACCGGGAAGGGTGGGGATCGGGCGTAGATCCTCGCCTGCGCCGAAGGTGCCCCACTTTTCGGGTGGGACTGTGCCCCAGGGTTTTCCGTCGTCCGGGCGGCGGCCTGCGCGCAGTTCGTCTTCCTGGGGGTCGAGGCCGGAGACGGTGTAGCCGTTGGCGGATCCGAGCACACGCAGGCGCGGACCCAGTTGCGGCGCAACGGCACTCATCCACAACTGCGACCGGGTGCCGTTGGCGTGGGTGAGGGCGATGAAGGCGTCGTCGTCGGCTCCGACCTCCGGGCGGCGCCGGTCGAGTTCGGCGTAGACCTCGGTGACCGGGCCGAACAACGTCAGCGCCTGGTCGACCAGGTGGCTGCCCAGATCGAACAGGATGCCCGCACCGTCCTCGGCATCGCCCACTTCACGCCAGCCACCCTTGGGAACCGGCCGCCACCGCTCGAACCTGGACTCGAACCGCCGGACCTCACCCAGCTCACCGGCGTCTATCAGGGCGCGCACGGTCAGAAAGTCGTTGTCCCAGCGACGATTCTGGAAAACACTCAGTGGCAGATCGGCCCGCGCGGCGGCCTCGACCACTTCCTCGGCATCAGCCGCCGTCACCGCGAACGGCTTGTCCACCACCACCGGCAACCCCGCGGCCAGCGCCTGCAACGCCAGCGGCGCGTGCGAGCGATTCGGCGTGGCGATCACCGCGAGATCGACATCCTCGTCCTCGACGAACATCTCCTGCGCCGACGCCCACACCCGTACCCCCGGATGCTCGGCCCGCGCCTGTGCGGCCCGCTCCTGCGATGCGGTCACCACCGCGGCCACCCGCATCCGCGGATCGGCGGCGATGAGAGGTGCGTGGAACACCGACCCGGCCAGGCCGTACCCGACTACCGCTACTCCGAGCTGGTCCATCGTTGCCCCTTCGTGGTGGTCTGCGGATCGCAGTCTTCACCGTAGCCGGGCCCGGCTCAGCGCTCGGGCAGATTCCCGACCGCCTGTCGCAGCAGGGACGAGGCGATCGCGCAATACTCGTCGCGGAATCCCTCGGTTCCGTGTACCGAGACCTCGATGGTCTCCTCCCCGGCATCCGGCACCAGGAAGGCGCGCGAGCAGATGGCCTTCGAACCGCCCTTGCCGAGATACACCTGGACCCCGTCGACCGTGACGAGCTCCAGGTCCTTGCCCGTAGTGCTCGTGCTGGTGCTGACCAGCTCCAGGGTGACTCGCACGCGCCCGTCCCATCGGCAGGTGTGCGCGTCGGCGATCGTGGGCTCGGGCGGCAGGACGCCGATCTTCTCGGCGACGGCGGCGCGGTCGAGCAGCGCGCACGGTTCCAGCAGCGCCAGCGAGGAGTCCCTGCCCTCGGCGCGCGGCGCGGTCGTCAGTGACCGGGCGAGGTTGGCCGCGATGTAGTCGAGGCCCGCGCATTCCTTCACCCCGGACGGATTGCTGAGGACGATGACGATGCCGGACTCGTGCTCGGCGCCGGGGCTCGCGATGGCTCGCGTACAGGCTGCCGCGCTCCCGTCGATGATCGGAACCCCTTCTACCACCGTCTTGTTCGGCGTCAGGTATTCGTCCTCCTGCCCCAGGTAGAGGTAGAGGGCGTAGCGGTTGGAACTGGCGCTACACCCCCAGCTCGGGGACGGACTCAGCTCCCATGTGGCCGCGGCCAGTGGGGTCGGCGCGACCGGCACCGAGTCGCCGAGGGCCGAGGTCAGCCAGGGGCATGCATCGATCTGCCGCAACTGCGCCAGGGTCAGCCCGGTCACCGGTCCCGGCTCGCTTTCTTCGCGTGTCGCGAAGTAACTGATCCCGGCGAGCGCCACGAGCAGTGCCGCCAGTCCACCTGCCAGACCGCCGCGCGCCCTCGGACTCGCCGCACTCCAACGACGACGACCGGATTCCAGTGCACGCCTGCCGTATTCGACGGCCGCACGACCCGATTCGGTGATGACCACCGAAAAAGGCCGTCCAGGTACGGGTTCCGGTGCGGTGATCGCGGGCAGGGCGGCCAGCAGCGCCGAGATCTCGTGTTGCTGGCGCCCGATGTCATCGAGCACGGGGGCGGGCCACGGTGGCGGACCGCTCGGCTGGGCACCGAGATAGTCGAGGATCTGTCCTGGCGTGGGGCGGGCTGCCGGATCCTTGCGCAGGCACGCGGCCAGCATCTCGAACAGCGGCTCCGGCACGCGACTCAGCTCGGGTTCGCGCTGGGCGATGTTGAACAGCGTGTACGGCACAGATGGTGCGGCGAACGGTGCGACGCCGGAGGCTGCGAAAGCGAGAACCGATCCGAGGGAGAACACGTCCGACGCCGGCGTCAGCTCATACCCGAGCGATTGCTCCGGTGACAGGAAGTCCGGCGTTCCCATGACCGTCGCGGTGGCGGTCCCGGCGGCTGGGGTGATACCGACTTCACCGAGACGACCACTGTCCCTTGCTAACAGCACCGTGTCGGCACGGATGCGCTGATGCACGAGGCCTGCGGCATGGACGGTCCGCAGCGCCGAGGCGAGGGCGGCGGCCAAGGCGCGAACGGCAGCCACAGGCAGTGGCCCGTGTTCGGCTACGGCGGTGTCGAGGCGCATACCCGGAACGAATGCTGATGCCAACCAGGGCTTCTCAGCATCAGCATCGACGTCGATCACCGTGGTATTGGCGGATCCCGAGACTCGCATGGCGGCAATAGCGCTGTGCCGCAATCTGATCCGGAACTCCGGCTCGTCGAGAAGTTCCGGTAGCGCCTGTCGCACGACGACCAACGAGTCATCGGGGCCGGTGGCGAGCACGGACCGGAATCCGGCCGCGGACTCGAGTGTGCCGAGCGCTCGGTAGCGCCCGATGGTGGGTGGATCGCCGGGGCCGAGGGGAATGATCGTCATGATGGGGGCAACTTCTCGAGTACGGGTTCGAGCAGATCGCCGGCAGTCTCACAGTTCCCACTGGCCCGCGCGGTGTTCGAGAAGTACTGGGCCCGCACTTGCTCGGCCTGATCGTCTTTGGTCGGCATCACCATCACGATGAAGGTGCAGTATTCGGGACTGCTGCCGTCGAGATAGACCGTGTGATCGCCGATAGTGCTTGTTTGCCGGACCCTTCCGCCCGTAACACTGTCCGGCCGGGTGCGCTCGTTGATATCGAGCGAAAAGGAGCCGTCAGCGCCGGTCAACGCGCAGCTATGGGGAGTCGACGTGCGCACGGGATCACCGACCAACGAACGAGTGGCCGCGATGTCGATCAGCGAGCACGGGTCGAGTGGCAGCAGCGAGCCCTGCGGGAAGGTCCGCAGCGGCGGATTGACCGACAGACGACGGACCACCGCCGCGAGCGCGCGCTCGGACGCCGGACAGAGGTCGCCTGCGGGCGGATAGGTGCTCGCGCCCATAGTCAGCGCCATCGGCAAACCGCTCTGGGTCACCACTATGCGGTCACAGGAGGCGGACTCTTTGTGAAGTCCGAGTACCGGCATCCAATTGATGGAGCTACCCATCGGCTGTCTGTCATCACGTACCTCGGCGACATTGTCGTTGTTACGCAGGCTGAAAGACACCGTGCGACCGGCCTGATCGCGATACCCGACGGTGCAACCGCCGATGGCGTTCGAGACGACTTCACTTGTCGCAGTGCCTAGTTCACCGAGCACTGACGGATCGAGCAACGCGCAGAGGTCGAGGCGGCGGGATTCGTCGTGGGTCAGCGCCAGTGGCGGATCATCCATCGCCACCGCGTTGCCCTCGACGCCGACGCCACAAATAGCGATGGAAGCCAGCACCAGTGCCGACACCGTCGCGGCAGCGAGAACCAGTCGCGCCCACTTCGGCTTCGGCTGTTCGGGTGCGATCGACGCTGTGGCAGCGGCGGTTCCGTCTGCCCAGCGACCCGCCTCGGCCTGGCAGTCGGCGATGCGTCTGCGGATCCGGACCGGCCAGACAGGTTCGGCGTCGATCCCGCTCACCGCGTCGAGCAACTGCTCGGGGGTCGGTCGCGCCGACGGGTCCTTGGCGAGGCAAGCATCGACCAGCGCGCGGATCTGCTCCGGAATTCCGGTGGTATCCGGGGAGCTGTAGAGCACGTTGTAGAGGACCTGCGGGGTGGAGGCCGCGTCGAACGGGCTCGCGCCGGTGGCCGCCATCGCGAGAACCGCACCGACGGCGAAAACATCGGAAGCTGTTGTCAAAGGGCGGCATTCGGCCTGTTCGGGTGACATATACGCGGGCGATCCGATCACCGCTCCGGTGGCGGTGAGGTTGACGTCGTCCTCGAGCGCCCTGGCGATGCCGAAGTCGATCACGCGTGGACCGTCGTTGGTGAGCAGGATGTTGCTCGGCTTGAGGTCGCGGTGCACCAGGCCGGTGCGGTGGATCTCGAGCAGCGCCATCGCCAGGCCGGTGGCCAGGAGTTTCAGCCCGCTCAGGTTCAGGCGGCCGAACTCGCCGACCATGTCCTGCAAGCCAGGGCCCGCGATGTATTCGGAAGCCAGCCATGGCGTTTCGGATTCCGCGTCGTGGTCGACCACGCCCGCGGTGTAGGCGCCGGTGACCTGCTGTGACGCGAGCACCTCTCGCCGGAACCTGGCACGGAATTCCGGATTGCCGGTGAACTGGCGGTGGATCTGCTTCACCGCGACCAACCGGCCGTCCTGGCCCTGGCCGAGCAGCACCTGTCCCATGCCACCCCGGCCGATCACGGCAAGCAGGCGATAGCGGCCCAGCTGTTCGGGATCCTGCGAATTCAGCGGTTTCATCGCCGCGCCTCCCGTGTTCACCACGACCCGCTCAGTAGCGCGTGCTGCGCGACCGCCTGCTGTCGAATATCGGTCTCCTGGTTGCTGTAGAGGCGGACCACGAACTCGTTGTATCGCACCAGGCAGGAGAACCGCCGGGCGGGAACCGACCTGTTGTCCGGCCTCGCTGCGCGGTAGCAGGAAACACCCGAGAGTCCCGGCGGACCTGTCAGCGGGGTGTAATCGGCAGCCAGCGAATGCTTTTCCTCGAGGTCGGCGTAGGTCTTCGCGGCTTCGCTGTCCCGCGCGCGATACAGAAACTTGTTGTACGACACCGCGATCGCGTCGATCGAGCTCTGTTCGAAATCACGCAGGTTGACCGACGGATCGTCGCGTAGCAGGGCATAGGAACGAGGGCCGTAGACCATGAATTCCCACTTGTTGGGCCAGTAGTCGCCGGTCTTCACTATATGGGTGAGCAACTTGTCGCTGTCGAGTTTCAGCTTCGGTATGTCGGCGGCGGGCGTCGGAACCAAGGTGCCGAGCTCGGCCAGCTGAGCGCGGTAGGTCCGTGTGAGCAGATCGGTCAACAATTCGGGGCTGGGCTCGATGATCTTGGCGTACAACCTGATCACCAGGTTCTTCCACACCAGCCAGCTCCCGACCGTGGGCACACCGGGTCGCCAATGTGACAGTGCGGCAGGATATTCCGAAAGAGACAGGGGCGCGTTCTCGGTATTCGCGGTGAAATCCGCGGCAGCCATCGCCTGCGCGGCCGCCGTCGCCTGGGCCTCATCGGGTAGGGACAGGATCGCGATCGACAGCAGCTTGTGCTTCGATTCGTTGTCCGACTGGCCGTTGCTCGCGATCGCGCCGTAACCGGCCAACACGTCGAACGGCCCGAGTGCGGTCCGCTGGACGCCCGAGAGCAGATCGTCTACGCCGCGTATCCCGACGATCAGCCCGCCGCCGTTGCCGTCGGTCAATTCCGGGTCGATGCGGTTGGCGAGCAGTAACCGCTCGCCGATGCGGACGGATTCCACCAGCGTTCCGCGCACCGCATTCGGCGCGTCGTCGTAGTCGCCCGCCACCGGTTCGAGGGCATAGTCACCGTGATCGGGTGCGGCGTTGTCACCGCATGCCGCGGTGAGCAGGGTGAGCGATAACAACGGCGCCAGCCAACGCAACCGATTACGCACGAACATTCCCCTCCGACCGCAGCGTCGAACGCCAGGCCCCTCCCGAACTCTGCCGTGAAACTATCACCCGCGAGTTCGGCGCCGCTACCGCGCGGGCAACCGGCCGACCGCCTGCTTCACGAGCGGATCGGCGATCGCGCAGAGTTGCCCTTCGCGTTGGTTCGGATTGCTGACGGACACTTCGACATCCTCGCGAAAGGTCTCGCCGACCTTGCGGAACTGATACACCCGACGGCATTCGTTCGGCCCCAGCATCACGCTGTCGAGATTGTCGACCAGCACACCGTCGCCGATATCGATCACCTTCTCCTCCATGGAGGTCGCTCGTCGCCGTGGCTGCGACAAGGTGATCCGCACGGTGGAGTCACCCGACCACTCGCAGGAGTGCGCGGATTTCGCCACGACGGGGCCGAGAGCGGCGAAGGCCGAATTGTCCACCAGGGCACAGGGGTCTACCGACGACAACGATTTCTGCGCGGCGGTGTCGGGACGCAGTTCGGCGAGCGAGGCGGTGAGCCGCTCGAGGACGTGGTCGGCGAGGTGGCATTCGCCGCGCGAGAAGGTGTCGACGATGATGCCCCAACGCACGGCTTGCTCGCCACCCTCGATCGCGAACGCGCAGTCGTCGCCGCGGCGGGCAATCGCGTAACCGTTGACCACCTGCTTGCCGGATTCGAATCCGTTCAGCGCGGCACCGATCTCGACGGCCATGCGCGCGCCACCAGAGGTGCCGTCACATCCCCAACTCGACGTCGCCTGCCAGCGCCAGGACGAGACATCCGGCGAGGCCTTCGCGGCGACCTCGGTGGGCAGGGTCTTTCCGAGTGCCTGCGGCACCCAGGTGCACGCATCGGTGCCACGCAGTTGGTCCAGGCCGGGGAGCGTCGCGGTCGGTATCGCCTGCGGCGTGTCCTGAGGTGTTGTCGCGGAGTCGTTGGCGCGCAAGACAACTGCGGTGAGCGCGCCGGCGATCACCACCGCGGTCGCCGCGACAATTCCCAGCCGAAGTGCGGTCCGGCGCTTCTCGGCAGGCACCGGGGCGGGCGGCGGTGCGATCGGCGTGTACGCCGGAATGATCTGCGTCGCTTCGGGGTCCGAGGTCAGCGCGACCAGTTTCTGTGTCTGGGCGGCGATTTCGGCATGGACAGGCGCGGGCCACGGGTGTGCCTGAACGGGCAGGACCCCCAGGTAGTCCAAGATCTGAGCCGGTGTCGGTCTGGCCCTCGGGTCCTTGCGCAGACAACCCGCGATCAGATCGCGCAGCGGCGCGGGGACATCGTCGAGTTGCGGCTCGCTGTGGACGATGTTGAACAGGGTGTAGGGAGCGGAGGACGCCGCGAACGGTGCCGTTCCCGTCGCGGCCATGCACAGCAGCGAGCCGAGGGAGAAGACATCGCTCGCGGAGGTGATCGGTTCGCTGTTCGCCTGTTCCGGTGACATGTACGCGGGCGAGCCGACCACGGCACCCACTTCGGTGAGCGCGGCCCCGGTGCCGACCGCCTGCGCGATGCCGAAGTCGATCACGCGCGGTCCGTCGGCGGCCAGAATCACGTTGGCGGGTTTGAGATCTCGATGCACCAGGCCGGTGCTGTGGATCGAGTGCAGCGCGGAGGCCATGCCGGAAGCCAGGGTGCGCAACGCGGGGACCGGCAGTGGGCCCAGCTCGCGCACCGCTTTGTCCAGCCCCACCCCTGCGATGAATACCGAAGCGAGCCACGGTGTTTCGCCGGTGGTCTCGAAATCGACCACCGCCGCCGTGAATGCCCCCGACACCCGGGCGGAGATGGCGACTTCACGCTCGAACCGCGCCCGGAACTCACGATCGTCGAGCAGATGCGAATGAATCTGCTTGATCGCGACGAAGCGCCCGTCGGGGCCCGTCGCCAGGACGACCCGGCCCATTCCGCCCGCACCGAGCACACCGCGCACCCGATAGCGTCCGATCATCGGCGAGTCACTCGTCGACAGCGGCTCGATCAATTCGGTACTCCCCCAACTCGCTCTCCGCCGCACCCGGCGAAACGGCCGAGATCCCAGCCGCAGTTCGCCTGAAACCTAGCATTTCAGCGTCTGGGTCAGCGACTGCTCCGGCTCGCCACCACCACCGCCGCCAGCACGATCGCACAGCTCACAACGGTGGTGAGCGACAGTCTCGCGTCGGCGGCGTCGAGCACCATCGCCGCGACCAGCTGGCCGGCCACCGAGGTGAGGCCGAGCAGCAGGACGCCGATCAGGCCGACCGTCACGGCGGCCAGGGCGATGAACGCGACGCCGATCAAGCCGCCGGTGTAGAGCCAGAGGTCGGTGGGGAATTCGGTGGGCAGGCCCGTGGTGGCCAGGGTGTACAGGTCGAGCAGGAGCAGCGCGGTCAGGCCAACGCCGAAGTTGAGCAGGGTGGCGGTGAAGGGGCCGCCGGTGGCGCCGACCCGGCCGTTGACCGCCTGTTGCCAGGCCAGACCGATGCCCGCGAGGGCGGGCAGGACGATGAGCAGGGCTGGGATATCCGGGACGCCGGTGGTGACGGTGGCCGGGGCGGAACTGCCGCCTGCCGAGAGCACGACCCCGGTGATGCCGAGCGCGGCCGCGACGAGGCGCCACGCGGTGATCGGGGTTCGGCCGTTCGGGGCGAGGCCGAGCCGGTCGACCACGAGGCTGCTCAGGAGCTGGCCCGCGACCACCGCGACAGTGAACGCGGTGACGCCGATCGCCGCGATGGTGAGTCCCTGTGCCGCTACGAAGAACGCGCCGCACAATCCGCCGAGCAACTGCCAGGGCGCCAACCTGCCCTCCGATACCGCCACACGCACCTTGGTGACGCCCGCGCGCAGCGCCGGGCTGACAGCGAAGGCGATCAGCAGAGCGATGAGCCCGGTGCCGAAGCTGATGGTGGCCGCCGCGATCCCGTCGGCCAGCCGCGCACCCAGCGCACCGTTGATCCGACCCTGTACCGCGACTCCCGCCCCGATAGCGAACCCGAACACGAGCCCGACGGTCTTGTGCCTCCCAGCGAAGCTCGTCGCTCGTCCGGGACCTCGACGGTTGGCGGTCGGCGTCACGTATGGGCGTCCTTGGTGCGAGGTGGGTGGGAAGCTACCCGAAGTCTCCCCCTTGCTCAGGGGTTGCGTTCTCAGTCCTACCACGCTCGGTGCCGTGACGCGACGGCAGCCAGGTCGGCGTCAACGCGGCGGCGACCAGCAACACCGATCCGAGCAGCGCGATAGTCGTCGACATCGCGAGCCACTGCGTCGCGGCCGCGACGAACGCGAACACACCCAGCGCGACGATCTCGGAGAGCAGCCCGGACACCGAGGTGACGGTGGCTCTGGCCGGGCCCTCGATCGCATCCTGAAGCCGCGCACCCGCGATGACCTCGGCGTTGAAGTCGATGCCGTAGGCGATGCCGATGCCGACGAATCCCACCCAGACCAGCGCGGGGCCCGCCGCCACCCCGACCGCCAACGCGCCCGCGATGAACAGGATTCCGGCGACGAACAGCGCGACGGCCAACGTGCGAGCCGACACGACCTCGGTGCGGCCCGCCAGCAGCGAACCGATCAGCGAACCCGCGACGGTGACGCCGACCAGCAGCGCCGACGTACTGGTCGACGCGCCGCCGGACACCGCGAGCAAGCCGAAGTACTCATCGAAGGCGGTGACACCGTACAGCAGCGCGCCGAGCAGCACGCCTCGACGCACGCGGCGGACGTGAAGTGCTTCGGCGAGACCGGTTTTGAGCATGGCGAGATAGCGCGACGAGGTGGAACCGGGCGAACTCGACTGTGGCGCCACCGCTCCCGGTTTGACGTGCGGGCCCACCGGTCCGGGTGCGGGCTCGTCCTCGAGATCGTCGACAGCGGTGGCGGAGATGGCGACGGGCGCGCTGGGCAGAGCCAGTGCGGTCAGCGTGTGCAGGAGGCCGACACCGACGCTGACCCAGCCCACCAGCGCATAGCCGCCGATGGCGAAGAGTGGAGCGGCGGCGATGATCGCCACGAGCACGGTGCTCTCCTGCGCACCGCGCGTCCACCCCATGATTCGCGGGTAGGCGGACGGTGCGCCGCGCGCGACCAGATCGTCGTAGATCAGCGCCTCGAAGGTTCCCGATTCCAGTGCGCTCGCGATACCCCAGACGAGGAAGCCGAGCGCGAAGCCGGCGAACGACGGCACCAGCATCCAGAGGGTGAAACACGCGGCCTGCAACACACAGCTCAGGACGAGCAGGCGACGACGCGGCACCGTGTCGGCCCACGCGCCGGATGGCACCTCGAGCAGGAACGCCGTCACCGACCAGATCGCCAACAGCAGCGAGATCTGCGCGGTACTCAGCCCGTGATCGGCGAAGAGAACGCCGTAGAGGGCATAGATCGGTAGCAGGTCGCGGGTGCCCTTGAACAGGACCGCGCGCACCGTGAGGTCGCCGACGCCGGTCGGCTCACGCCTCAACCAGGCCACCGCGTGCCGGAGCGGGAAAGATCAACAGCCGTAGACGAGCATCCGCATGGGTTCTATCGTTCGCGCCACGACCGGCCGGGTCAAGCGATTATCCGAGCGGGATCCAGCCGTTGGCGGCAAGGGAATCGTCCTCGTCGGTGGCGCTCACCAGCGGACGGCCGTCGTTGAGATCGTTGATGAGCTCCGAGACCGGGTGCGAGTCGCTGTAGTGGTAGCCCTGGGCCAGGGCGAAGCCGAGTTCGGTGAGGACGGCGGCCTGGTATTCGGTTTCCACGCCCTCGGCGATGACCTGCAGGTCGAGCGATTTGCTCAGCGCGGCGATGACGCTGAGCAGCGGAGGGGCGGGGGAATCGGAGCGGATGGCGGCGACGAAGGACTGGTCGACCTTGAGGATGTCGCTGGGGATGGTGGCCAGGCGGCTCAGCGAGGAGTAACCGGTGCCGAAATCGTCGATGGCGATGCGCACGCCACGGTCGCGCAGGGTGTGCAGGTTGGTGATCGCGGTCTGGGATTCGGCGGCGAGTTCGCTCTCGGTCACCTCGAGGACGAGCTGGTCGGCGGGCCAGCCGGTATCGGACAGGATGGTCGCGACCCGCTCGGCGTATTCGGTCTCGGCCAGTTCGAGGCCGGAGACGTTCACGTTGAGGGTGAGGTTCAGCGACGCGAAGCTCTCCTGCAGGCGGGCGGCGTCGGCGCAGGCGCGGCGCAGGACCAGCTCGTCCAGGTCGGAGATGAGGTCGTATTCCTCGGCGACACGGATCAGGCCCTCGGTGGTGACCTCGGGCTGCGCGCTCGACGACCAGCGCAGCAGCGCCTCGACGCCGACCGCCTGGCCGCCGTCCTCGGTGAGGCTGACGATCGGCTGGTAGTGCACGTCGAGCGCACCGCGGTCGATGGCCTCGCGCAGTTCCACCGCCAGTGGGAGCTGACGCGACGATTCCAGCACCGTGCGGTTGCGGCCCGCCTGCTTGGCCCGGTACAGGCCCACGTCTGCCCGGCTGACCAGCAGCGAACCGGACTCGCCCGGCTGCCAGGAGGTGACACCGGCCGAGCAGCCCATGGTCACCGCGGCCCGCAGTTGTTCGGTGAGCAGGATCGCGGCCTGCTCGGTGGTCCCGGGCAACAGCAGCGCGAACACGTCGCCGCCGAAGCGGGCCAGCACCTGGCCGGGCGCGAGCAGGTCGAGCCAGGTATCGGCGACCCGCTGCAGGACGGCGTCGCCCGCACGGTGGCCGAGGTGATCGTTGATCTTCTGGAATCGGTCGAGGTCGACCAGCACCAGGGCCATGCCCTGACCGCCGCGACCGGCCGCGTCGATCGCCGGGTTGAGCTGCTTCTCGAAACCGCGCCGGTTGAGCAGGCCGGTGAGCACGTCGATATCGGCTTCCGACGCCATCCTGGTGAGGATGCCGACCACCACGCCGGCACCGAAGGTGACACCGGCCGGGATCAGCCCGGACCACCACGGCAACCCGCGCGCGGGCAACACCAGCAGGCACAGCACCATCGCGAAACCGATGTGCGCGGCAGCCTGGGTCCAGGCGAAGAACAGCGCCGCGTCGCAGGCGACGAAGACGAAGAACGAGGCCAGGGTGATGGCGCCGACCAGGTTGGGGAAGTCGTACACCGCGATCGCGACGAGCACCGCCGCGGTGGCGAGGTAGGCGTGGTGCAGGCCGTGCGGCATCCGCGGACCCCACGCGAGCAGCGTGAGACCGAGAACCACCGAGATCGCCGCCGCGGTGCCGACCACGGCGCGATTGCCGTCGTCGCCCGGCGCGACGGCAGTGATCATCAGGCCGAGGACACCACCGAGAACGTAGAACGCCCCCGTTGTCCTGGCCATGACCTTTGCCGTCGCCAACGCCGATGCCGCCCGCACCCGGGTTCGGGTATCGCCGCGCGCCCCGATTCCTCGCACGTGCACCAGCCTAGATGTTGATGGGTCAGGGTGTTTGCCACATCCGGCAAATGGGTCGCCAGCAAACACTGAGCATCTTACGGCTTCAGGATATCGGTACCGACGAACGGGACCAGCGCCTCGGGCACCCGCACCGAACCGTCGGCCTGCTGGTGGTTCTCCAGGATCGCCACAATCCAGCGTGTCGTGGCCAAAGTGCCGTTCAACGTGGCCGCGATCTGCGCTTTCCCGTTCTCGTCGCGGTAGCGGACCGAGAGCCTGCGCGCCTGGAAGGTGGTGCAGTTCGAGGTGGAGGTGAGTTCGCGGTAGGTCTGCTGAGTGGGCACCCAGGCCTCGCAGTCGAATTTGCGCGCCGCCGAGCTACCCAGGTCGCCACCCGCCACGTCGATCACCCGGTAGGGCACATCGATGGCGGCCAGCATCTCGCGCTCCCAGGCCAGCAGCCGCTGATGCTCGGCATCGGCCTGCTCAGGGGTGGTGTAGACGAACATCTCGACCTTGTCGAACTGGTGCACGCGGATGATGCCGCGGGTGTCCTTGCCGTAGCTACCGGCCTCGCGGCGGAAGCACGACGACCAGCCCGCATAGCGCTTCGGGCCCGCACTCAGATCGACGATCTCGTCGGAGTGGTAGCCGGCCAGCGGCACCTCCGAGGTCCCGACGAGGTAGAGGTCGTCCTCTTCGAGGTGGTAGACCTCGGCCGAGTGCTGACCGAGGAACCCGGTTCCCGCCATGATCTCCGGTCGCACGAGCACCGGCGGGATCATCATGGTGAACCCGTTGGCCACGGCTTTCTGCGCGGCCAGCTGCAGCAGACCCATCTGCAGCAACGCGCCGTAGCCGGTCATGAAGTAGAACCGCGAGCCCGACACCTTGGCGCCACGTTCCATGTCGAACAGGTGCAGCGACTCGCCCAGCTCGAGGTGATCCTTGGGCTCGAAGTCGAAAACTGGTGGGGCGCCGACGGTTTCGAGCACGACATAGTCGTCCTCGCCGCCCGCGGGCGCGCCGTCCTGCACGACATTGGAGATGGCGCGCTGCGCGGCGTCGAGTTCGGCATCGGCGGCGTTCTCGGCGAGCTCGGCCTCTTTGACCTTGGTGGACATGTCGGTGGCGGCGGCCAGCAGCGCGGGGCGCTCCTCTTTGCTCGCCTTGCCGATCACCTTGCCCATGGCCTTGTGTTCGGCGCGCAAGTTGTCGGCGGTGGCCACGGCGGCCCGGCGCGCGGCGTCGGCTTCGAGCAGGGCGTCGACGAGCGCGGGGTCCTCACCGCGGGTCCGCTGCGAGGCACGGACGGCTTCCGGGTTCTCGCGCAGGAATCGGAGGTCGATCATGAGAAAACAGCCTAGTTGAAGTGCCAATCGGGCAGCACAGGGGCATAGTTGCGGTGTGAGTACCTCTTTCGACACCGCCGTCATCGATACCGCGCTCGCCGATCTCACCCAAGGGGAAAAGACCTGGGCCGCGACCGACCTGCGTCGCCGCCGCGAACTGCTCGACGAACTGCACGCGCTCACCGCCCGCGACGCCGAGGCCTGGGTCGCGGCCGCCCGCACCATCAAGAAACTCGACGCCGACAGCCCGCTGCTCGGGGAGGAGTGGATGTCGGGCCCGATGACGATGCTCGCGGGCGCGCAGGCGCTGAGCGAGTCGATGGCGGCGCTCGAGAAGGGCGCGAGCCCGCTCGACGGTGTCGACCTCACCACCGCCCCCGGCGGCCGGGTGGCGGTGCCCGCGCTACCGCACGGCGTCTACGACAAGCTGTTGCTGAGTGGATTCAGCGCCGACGTGTGGCTGAAGCCCGGCGTCGATGCCGCGACCGCGCGCCGCAAGGCCGGCCTGGCCCAGCGCGACCCCGCGAAGACCAACGGTGTGGGCGCGGTACTCGGCGCGGGCAACATCATGTCGATCGCGCCGCTGGACACCCTCTACGAGCTCTACGCCAACAACCGCGTCGTCGCGCTCAAGCTCAACCCGATCACCGATCCGCTGCTGCCGGTGTTCCAGGCGATCTTCGCGCCGTTCATCGAGCTCGGCGTGGTACGCATCCTCACCGGCGGGGCCCCCGAGGGCGGCTACCTGGTGAACCATCCGCTGGTCGCGCACGTGCACATGACCGGCGGCGCGCCGACCCACGACGCGATCGTCTGGGGTCAGGGCGCGGACAAGACCGGCGAGCCCATCCTGGACAAGCCGATCACCAGCGAGCTCGGCGGTGTCGCGCCGTGCATCGTGGTGCCCGGTGAGTGGTCGGCCGCCGATCTGAAGTTCCAGGCCGAGCACGTGGCCACCCAGCGCCTGCACAACGGCGGCTACAACTGTGTCGCCGCGCAGACGGTGGTACTCGCCGCGGACTGGCCGCTCAAGGAGCAGTTCCTCACCGAACTGCGCGCCGCGATCGACAACGCTCCCGCGCGCACCGCCTACTACCCGGGCAGCGACAACCGCGTAGCGGGCGCGCTGGCGAGCTACCCCGACGCCGCCCGCGCCAACGGCCGCCTCCTGGTCGAGAACCTGCCCGCCGGCGACACTCCGCTGCTGCGCACCGAGTACTTCTCGCCGGTGCTCGGCGTGGTCGAGCTCCCCGGCGCCGGGGCCGAATTCCTCGGCAACGCGGTCGACTTCGCCAATGCGGAGCTGATGGGCACGCTCGGCGCCAACATCATCGCCGACCCCGCGACCATCACCGAGCTCGGCGCGAAACTCGACACCGCGATCGAGGACCTGCGCTACGGCACCGTCGCCCTCAACGCCTGGACCGGTCTCGCGTTCCTGACGCCGCGCGCCAGCTGGGGCGCCTACCCCGGCCACACCATCGACGACATCCAGAGCGGCATCGGCGTCGTACACAACGCCTTCCTCCTCGACGATGTGGAACGCACCGTGGTCCGCGGTCCCTTCCGCCCCGCTCCGCGCTCGATTCTGCGCGGTGAATTCGCCCTGACCCCGAAGCCGCCGTGGTTCGTCTCGAACAAGACCGGCACCTCCACCGGACGCAAACTGACCGACTTCTACGGCGACGGCAAACTGCGCCGCATACCGGGCATCTTCGTGTCAGCTCTGCGGGGCTGACCCGGCAGTCCGCCGCGACAAATACACTCGTCGACGATGTCGAAGAAGCAGAGCAACCCAGCCGAGGGACCCGCCGCGCCCAGTCGCGGCGGCGCCCTGCACCTGTCCGCGACGAAACTGCGTTGGGGGCTGCTGATAGGCGCCCTCGGGGCGATCGTCGCGGCCATGGTCACCATGGCCGTGACAGGCTTCGACACCGACAAGGTGGAAGCGCACCAACCCGGCGCCGAACCGGTGGTGCGTGACAAAGAGTTCAGCAGCGCCGCGCAGGGCGACTGCCTGACCTGGTCCAAACCCGACCGCAGCGACCTCGTGAAGGTGGGCTGCGGCGACAAGCACCTGTTCGAGGTGGCGGGTGTCATCGACCTCAGCGCCTATCCGGGGCGTGAGTTCGCCGACGGCACCCGTCACCCCGATTCGCTGCGCATGACCGAGCTGCGCGACGAGCACTGCGTGACCGCTGTCCAGAAATACCTGGGCGGCCGGTTCGACCCGCGCGGCAAGTTCATGGTGAATGTGATGTCGCCGAGCCCGGCCGGTTGGCAGCACGGCGACCGGACTCTGCGCTGCGGTGTCCAGGTCGCGGCCACCGCCACGAGCCCGGCCACCACCGGCACTCTCGCCGAGAGCGATCAGTCCAAGACCCATGCCACCGGCACCTGCCTCGGCATCAATCAGAACCTGCCCACCGACCCGGTCGACTGCGCCCAGCCGCACTCGGTGGAGATCGTCGGCACCGTCGACCTGGCCACCGCCTTCACCGGCGGACCGCCGTCGGAAGCCGATCAGGACAAGTTCGTCGAGGCCGAGTGCAACCGGCTCTCGGGCGACTACCTCGGCAGCCCCGATGCCATCCGCAACAAGACACTCACCCTGTTCTTCGACTATCTGGAGCCCGCCAGCTGGCTCGCGGGCAGCCACAAATTGGACTGCTGGCTCGGAAAAGGCGCCGACCGTGAGGGTTTCGCGCCCATCGTCGGCTCGGCCCGCGGCGAGATCCTGATCGACGGACAGGCCCCGGTGCCCCCGCCCAACACCGGACGTTCCACCCCGGCGCCGCTGCCGGGCGCCGCGCCACTGCCGCCGCAGCCCCAGCCGAGGTGACGTTGTCCGAGCGGATGCCGGAGCGGCGTTTCGAGGAGCTGGTCAGTGATGCCCTCGACCAGATCCCGGCGGAGCTGTCCAGTGCCATAGACAATGTTGTGGTGCTGGTAGAGCCCCGAAACGACGAGGAACCGTCGCTGCTCGGGCTGTACCACGGCATCGCCCTCACCGAGCGCGACAGCTACTACGCCGGATCGTTGCCGGATACGATCACGATCTATCGTGAGGCTATTCTCGACATCTGCAACAGCGACGACGAGGTGGTCGAAGAAGTCGCGATCACCGTGATCCATGAAATAGCACACCATTTCGGGATTGACGACGACCGGTTGCATGAGCTGGGATGGGGTTAGCGAAACTGGGTGGGGAATCGATGGAACCGAATGAACCGCTCTCGCGTCCTAGTACTCGTAGGGGGAATTCTCGTGGTTCCCGATAGCCGCCACCAGAAGGAGTCGGGTCATGGTTGGACACGTTCTCGTTGCACCTGAAATCGTCCTCGCCGCATCCGCGGAGCTGGATCTGCTCGCCGAGCGCCTCGCCATCGCGGCCGGGCTCGCCGGGCCGACCACGCACGTGCTGCCTTCCGGCGCCGAAGAGGTGTCGCTGCTCGCGGCGACCCACTTCAACACCGCGGCGGGCAAGCACGACGGTTCGGTCGCCCAGGCGATCCTCGAGCTGCATCACGCGGCCGCGACCCTGCGCTCGCAGCTGACCACTCATATCGGGGAAGACGTGGCTCGCGCGGCGACGATCAACGCCGTCCAGGTGTAGTCGCACCGAGATCCTGTCGACGATCATTTACTCAGGGGAGAAACAAACATGACCGCAGGGATCACCGGGGTGTTCTGGCTGCCTCGTATGGCCGAAGTGAACTCCACCACCCTCAACGCGGGCGCACACGCGATCCCGATCAGCGCCGCCGCCACCTCGTGGGGCACGCTGGCCGCCGCGTGGGGCGACGCCGCCTTCACCATCACGCGCGTGATCGCCGAAGTCGGTGTCGGCCTCCAGGGTGTCAACGGCATCGCCGTGCTCGCCCGTCTGGCGCCGTTCGCGGGCTGGGCCAGCCAGCAGGGCATCGCGTCCGCGGCGATCAGTGCCAAGTGCGCGGCCAACGCCACCGCCTACACCGTCGCCTCGATCGCGATGCCGAGCCTGCCCGAGATCGTCGCCACCAACAGCGCGGTGGCCGCTTCGGCCAACCCGCCCGGTGTCGTCTCCGGCGCCTTCGAGGTCGCCGAAGTCGCGCGCAATGCCATGGACATCCGCGCCGCGCTGGTGATGGAGACCTACGAGGCCGCTACCTCGGCCACCGTCGCCGTCCCCAGCGAGTTCACCATGCCGCCCGCCATCGCCAGCGGTGCGGGTTCCGCCTCGCAGGGCGACTTCGGCGGTGGCGATCCGCTGCAGACCGCGGTCGCCGCGGCGCAGGCCTTCGTCTCCAACCCCGGTGTGGTCAGCGCGGCCACCCAGGCGGCCAACACCGCGGGTGGCGTGCTCACCGGCGGCGTCAGCACGGTCGGCAACATCGGCGCTTCCGCGATCTCGGCGGCCACGGCCACCGTGCCCGCGGGCACCGCCGCCGCGCCCGTCATGGCGGGTGTCGGCGCCGCCGGTACCGCGGTGGGCGGCATGGCCACCACCTCGGCCGGTCTCGGTGGCGTCAGCGCGGGGTCGCTGAAGCTGCCCGAGGGCTGGGGTGCGCCCGCCTCGAACGCGGCAGCGAGCGCGCCGGTCTCGGAATCGGTCGTCAACCGGGTCGAGAGCGCACCCGTGCGCAACGCCAACAGCGGCACCAACCCGCTGATGGGCAACCGGCAGAAGGGCGAGGAAGACGACGAGCACGATGGCGTCGACTACGTGCGCTCCGACGAGTTCACCGACGGTCGCTACGCGGCCGAAGGTGTGATCGGCGCCGACCTCGCCGGAACGGCCAAGTGACGGTTCTCGGCACGGGCAGCGGAGGTTCGCTGCTCGGCGCCGTCGTGCTCTCGCTCGACGACATGCAGTTCCTCCTGGAGAAACTGGAATTCGACGAGATGCCCGTGGTGCTCGACGCCATGGGCCGCTATGACAACGTCACCGCGCACGACGCCGCCATGAACGTGGCACAGACCGCCCTGGCCGAACGCGAGCTGCTGTTCGGCCAGGCGGTGGCACCCGAGCTCGCCGAACGGCTGCGGGTGCTCTACCGGCCGCAGTGGATCATCGCGCTGCGGTGGGTGGTGGCAGGCCAGGTCAACCGATTCTGTCTGGCGCAGGGCGACGACCGCGCGGTCGTCGCCCTGCGCGGGCCGCAGTCCTACGTCATCGACGACGCCGGGCTCGATCTGCCCGGCGCGGTGCTGCAGGCGCTCGGACCAGTCGAAGCGCTCGAGCTGTACGGGATGAATGCCCCCACCGAACAATTGGCGCCGATCTTCGGCGACACCGGCGACGCGGCCGCCACCACGAAACGCCTGGCCGAGGTGGGCAATCCGGCTACCGACGCGCAAGCACTGGCCTCGGCGCTGGTGGAGATCCACTCCTACGCCGAGATCGTCGGCGTGGCCTATGGCGACGGCACCCGCGATGTCCAGGACAACCACATCGCCGTCTTCAACACGCGCGCAGGCAGATTCATCATCACCGCCAGCGTCGCCGACGACGGCGTGAAATGGTCGTCCATCGCCAGCGGCACCAACGCCCGCCTCCGCACCGCGGTAGCCGACCTCATCGAGTCCCTCCCGGTCCGCACCGAATTCCCTACCGCGGCAGCCGCTAACCCGGCGTAAGCCCACCCCGCCCCACCGCAACCGCCCACCAAACGCCCCCACAACTTAGCCGTAAACCGTAGGCGCAGCCGGAGCGTTTAACCCATGGGGTCGTCGGCGGAGGGGTCGGCTTTGATGGTGAACGGCGGGGTGAATCTGCCCCAGCGTAGGCATTCCCAGCCACCGTCTTCGGTGGGGAGCAGTTCGATGGTCTCGGTGTTGTCGAGGTGGTTGTTCGTTGTGAACGGCGGCGCCACCCCGGCCAGCGCCTTGCCGACCAGGCGCATCGCGGCACCGTGGCTCACCACCACCACGTCGGCGTCGGCGTCGGCGGTCAGGAATTCCTCGCGCAGGCCGTCGAGAACGGGCAGGATGCGGGCCAGCACTTCGTGGCCGGATTCGCCGCCGGGGGCTCGCACGTCGAGTTCGCCGAGGTGCCAGCCGCGATAGATCTGCTGGAAGAGTTCGTGCGCTTCCCGGTCGGAGCGGCCGTGCAGATCGCCCACCTGCACCTCGTACAGGCCGTCGAGAACGTAAGCCGGTGTGCCGGTGGCTTCTTCGATGTGACTCGCGGTCTGCCGGGCGCGTAACGCGTCCGACGACACCAGTACCTGGGGCGCGCGCTCCAGGCCCGCGCCGAACGCTTTCGCTTGCGCCACACCACGTTCGGTCAGCGGCAGGCCGGGCACGGCGGTGTCGAGAATCTTCGCGACATTGCCCTCGGTCTCGCCGTGGCGCACCAGAATCAGTTTCGCGCGGGTAGTCATAGGTCCGCGACCCCCTTTCGCAATTGCGTCAACCATTCTGCGGCCGGTTCGTCCGACGGCGGAGGTGTGCCGACTGCCGCTGTCGCGGGCCATGATCCGAGGAAGCGGACCTGGGTCGTGCGGTGCAGGGCCTTCAGAGTCTCCGCTACCGCCGGGTCGTCGAGGTGTCCGACACAGTCGAGATAGAACCGGTAGGTGCCCATGCCGGTGCGGGTCGGGCGCGATTCGATGCGCGTGAGATCGACCCCACGCGTGGCGAATTCGGCGAACGCGCGCATCAGCGAACCGGGCTCGTTGGGCAGTTCGAGGACGACGGAGGTCCGGTCGGCGCCGGTGGCCGCGGGGGCGATGCCCGGCTGGGTGACCAGCACGAAGCGGGTGATGGCCTGGTCGTGGTCGGCCACCCCCGCGGCCAGGGTCCGCAGGCCGAGTCGTTCGCCTGCCAGCGCGGTCGAGATCGCGGCGTCCGCGGTGCCCGCGGCCACGTCTTCGGCGGCTGCCGCGTTGGACGCCGAGGTGAACGGGCGCGCCTCCGGCATGTTCCGGGCCACCCACTCCCTGACCTGCGCGGCCGCCACGGGATAGGCGGCGAGTGTGCGCACATCGGCCAGCGAGGTGCCGGGGCGCGCCAAGATCGTGAAGGTGACCTCGAGCTCGGTTTCGGCCATGATCTGCAAGCGCGGTCCGATGGCGAGGGAATCCAGGGTCGCCGGGATCGAGCCCTCGACCGAACTCTCGATCGGCACCACCGCGCCGTCGACCTCGCCGGTCCGGATCAGGTCGAGCGCCGCCCCTTGACTGGGCGCGGCAATCCGCTCGACCGGCCCGTCGAAGGCCCCCGAGTTCTCGAACTTCGCCAGAGCCATCTCGGTGAAGGTCCCGGACGGCCCGAAATACGCAATAGACGGCACACTGCAACTTTAGCGGCTGGCGTCGGCGGGGTTTCGGACTCGAAGATCGGGGATATCGTGCACAGCTACCGCGTGGCGGTCGGCCGGGTGGGGTCGGCGAGGGCGCATCGGGGTTTACCGGGTCCGGGTTAGTTGGGGGCTGTGTTTTTGGAGCGCTGGCGCGCTCGAGCGGGGCCCTGGAGGCCCCGATCTTCCCTCCCTCCGGGTACTCCTTCGTCGCACCCTCCGGTCAGTCCAGATCGGGGCGGGCCCCTTTGGGTAGAGACATCCACGGGCTACCCGGCCCGGGCGGTCGCGGGCAGGGCCAGTCGCATCGGGGTGCCCTGTGTGGGGTGGGTCAGTCCAGGACGCGCAAGGCCTCGGCGATGGCCTGTTCGTCGGGGGTTTCGATGGCCAGGAGGACGGTGCGGGTTGCCTCGATGGCGGCGGGTTTCAGTGATTTCAGGAAGGGGAGGTCGGGGGTGGTGAGGGCGGTGGGGATGTCTTCGCCGCAGAGGGCGGCCACGGTGCCCGCGACGACGGCCAGGGCGCGGGGGCCGCTGGTGGTGCGGGCGACGAAGCCGTGGTCGGCGTGGGCGATGCCGGCCAGGAAGGCGGTGAGGTCGGGGTCGGGGATGTCGACGTCCACGGGGGCGGGGGAACTGCCGTCGGGGCGGACCAGGTCGGCCACGAGGCTGCGGCGGGCGGGGGCCGACAGATTCAGCAGGACGGGTTCGGCGGGGGCGGAATGGTCGTCGCCGTGGTCGTCGTGCGTCATCGGTCCACCGTATCGGCTCGATTCATCGGGGTGTCCTCTTGCGTGTCGGACGTTTGTAACTTAGCTTAGGTTTACCTAATCAAACGTTCGCGGAGGTTGTCATGTCGAGCCCCACCACGATCCTCGCGCCGACCACCGCCGAGCGGGTGCGAAGTGCGTGCGCTCATGCCGAGACTGCGGTGCTCGCGCTCCCCGGTATCGACCCGGTCCCCACCACGCTGCATCACCTGCGCCGTTGCGGCGACGCGGTGATCGCGGTGCCCGGGTCCTCACTCGCGGCCGCGCTGGCCGCCACGGCCAACGAGACCTCTGCGGTCCTCGAACTCACCGATCACGCGCCGCTGCCGCTGCGCGAGCCGGTGCGGGCGCTGGTGTGGTTGCGCGGTTGGGTGCGCCAGGTACCGGAGCAGGCGCAGCGCGCGCTCGCCGTCGAAATCGCCAAGGAGTACCCGCATCCGGGTCTGCTCGATGTCGGGCACGGCGTCACGCTGCTGCGGATCGTGGTGAACTCGGCGGTACTGGCCGACACCGCAGGCGCCGAATCCGTCGACCACGCCGACCTGCGCGCCGCCACGGCCGACCCGTTCTGCGAGCTGGAAAGCGCCTGGCTGCAACACATGTCCGAGGATCACGCCGACGTGGTCGCCCAGCTGGCCCGCCACCTGCCGACTCGGCTGCGGGGCGGGCTGGTGCATCCGCTGGCCATCGACCGCTACGGGCTCACCCTCCGGGTCGAGAGCAACGACGGCGACCACGATGTCCGGCTGCCCTTCCCCACCCCGGCCGACGACATCGAATCGCTGAGCCGCGCGGTGCGGGTACTGGCCGGCTGCCCGTTTCTGAACGGTCTGCGCCGCATCTGAGCTGGGTTTTTGGAGCGCTGGCGCGCTCGAGCGGGGCCCTGGAGGCCCCGATCTTCCCTCCCTACGGGTACTCCTTCGTCGCACCCTCCGGTCAGTCCAGATCGGGGCGGGCCCCTTTGGGTAGAGACACATCAGGAT
>NZ_JBSGSS010000004.1:0-440794 GCF_053606985.1 Nocardia sp. NPDC055165 | reverse complement strand
GGATCACCCGGCCCAGGCTGTCTGAGGGTTCTGCGTTGGTAGAGACACATCAGGATCACCCGGCCCAGGCTGTCTGAGGGTTCTGCGTTGGTAGAGACACATCAGGATCACCCGGCCCAGGCTGTCTGAGGGTTCTGCGTTGGTAGAGACCATCAGGATCACCCGGCTCAGGCTGTCTGGGGGTTCTGCGTTGGGCTCTCGGTGGGGGGTGCGTCTCACTTCGGGTTGCCGGGCTCGGCGGGAACCTGCTGCGACGCGTTCGCTGCTTACACTGCGCGCATGCGTGTCGATCCTCCCCAGGCCCCGCTGAGCGAGCGGGACAGGTTCGGGCTGCGAGTCGAGATCGCGATCGTTCTGCTCGTGACCTTCGGGTTGAGTGGGATCAGTGCCGGTCTGTCCCTGCTCGATTCGGCGTTGTCGCCGGGCGGGGTCGGCGGGCGCACGGTGGCATTGAACGCGTCGCGGTCGAACAACTCGTTCCTCGATCTGCTGTTCCAGCTCGTCGGGGTGACCCGGCTGTTGGCGTGGGCCGCGCTGGGACTGTATCTGTTGTGGCGCAACGGGATCGGGCCGAAATTGATCGGGCTGGCGCGGATCCGGCGCGGCGATGTCGTGGCGGGTCTGGCGCTGGCCGCGGTGATCGGGGTGCCGGGACTCGCGCTGTATCTGATCGCGCACGCGATGGGGATGAGCGTCACCATCGTGCCGAGTTCGCTGTCGGAGCACTGGTGGCGGCTGCCGGTGCTGGTCCTGTCGGCCTGTGCGAATTCCGTGGCCGAGGAAGTACTGGTTGTGGGTTATCTGATCACCCGGCTGCGCAAGCTCGGCTGGTCGGAGAACTCGTCGCTGGCCGCCTCGGCGCTGCTGCGCGGCAGCTATCACCTGTACCAGGGGATCGGCGGCGGCCTCGGCAATATCGTGATGGGCCTGATCTTCGGCCGCTACTGGCAGCGCACCAACCGCCTGTGGCCGCTGATCCTGGCCCACGCGACGATCGACGCTGTCGCCTATCTCGGCTACAACGTGCTGCGCGGACGGGTCGGCTGGCTGCCGTGAGACGCACCGGCAACGTGCCGGTGCACTGATGCGGTCGGCGTGTCGCGGCGAGTTTCACCACATCACCGCGTTTCGCGCTAACAGTGGCCCGCCGACGGGGTATCCCAGTAGTAACCGAGCGCGCAGAACCGACTCGCGCTCTCCACGATCAGTAGAGTTTGACGGTGATGAACGGCGACGATCCCCGCGAGGACCCCCGTAGACGCCGGGTGCCGCCGGCGTCCGGCCGCCCCGCGGTGCCCCCACCAGGTCGTCCTGTGCCGCCGCCCGGCCGCGCGATGCCGCCGGATCCGCGCTACGGCCGTCCGCCCGGCAACGATCGCCGCCCGAATCCCGAAGACGGGCCGACGGTGCGCTACAACCCGGCCCCCCGGCGCGGTGCCTCGCACGTGGAACCCACCCAGGTGCTGCACCGCGGCAACTCCGGCGACCAGCCGCTGGCCTACTCGCAGATGCCGTACGAGCGCGAGAAGCCGCGTCAACCACCACCACCGCCGCGTCGTGAGCAGGTCAGACACGCGCCGACCCAGCGGCCGGTCCCCCATCACGACGCGCTGCCGCCCCGCCGCAACCCACCGCCGGTCGTTGGGGGCAGGCAGCCGCAGCCCCCGCGGCGCAGGCGCAAACGGCATCCGTTCCGGTGGTTCACACTGATTGTCGTGTTGCTGATCGCCGGCCTCATCGCCGCGGTCGTACACCTGGACAACTCGCTGACCCGCATCACCGCGCTGCCCTCCTACAGCGACCGCGTGAGCAATACCCCGGGCACCAACTGGCTGCTCGTCGGCTCCGACGGCCGCGGTGACCTCTCGACCGAGCAGGAACAGGAACTCGCGACCGGCGGCGACACCGGACCCGAACGCACCGACACGATCATGATGGTGCACATCCCGTCCTCCGGCGCGACCACGATGGTGAGCCTCCCGCGCGACTCCTACGTGAACATCCCCGGCCACGGCAAGGACAAGCTGAACGCGTCATTCGCGCTCGGCGGCGCTCCGCTGCTGGTCCAGACGGTGGAGGAAGCCACGGGAGTGCGCATCGACCACTACGCGCAGATCGGTTTCGGTGGTTTCGCGAGCGTGGTGGACGCGATCGGCGGGATCGAGATGTGCCTGGACGAGCCGATCGTCGACCCGCTGGCCGGGCTCGACCTGGCCGCGGGTTGTCAGAAACTGTCCGGCCCGCAGGCCCTCGGATTCGTGCGCACCCGCGCGACCCCGACCGCCGATGTCGACCGGATGAACCGCCAGCGGATGTTCATGGCGGCGCTGTTGAAGAAGGCAACGGGCATGGGCACCCTCGCCAATCCGTTCGCCTTGTGGCCCATGGCAACCGGGGTCGCGGGGTCGCTCAAGGTCGACGACGGGGACCACATCTGGAACCTGGCGGCACTGGGCTGGGCGATGCGCGGCGACACCGTCACCACCAGCGTCCCGATCGGCGGATTCGACGACACCGACGTGGGCAACGTGTTGCTCTGGGACAAGTCGAAGGCCTCCGGGTTCTTCGAGGCGCTCGCCACCGATCAGCAGATTCCGGAGGAGCTGCTGACGCGGTAACGTCGAGGTATGCCCGAGTACCTGTCGTTCACCGAACTCCTGCGCGACCAGGTCAGTGCCGGTCTGACCGCGGCTCATCAGTATCTGGCCGCCGCCGTCTATTTCGACGCGCAGGATTTACCCGAGCTGGCCGGGCAAACCTACGCGCGTTCGACGGCCAACCACGGGCACGCGATGCGCATGGTGCAGTACCTCCTCGACCGCGACGTGCCGGTCAGCATCGGCGGGCTCGGCGAAGTGCGGTCGGAATTCGATTCCCCGCGCGCCGCGATCGCCTTTCTGCTCGACCGTGAACGGGTCACCACCGCGCAGATCAGCGCGCTCACAGCGGCCGCGCGTGACACCAATGATTTCCTCGGCGAACAATTCATGCAGTGGTTCCTGGGGGAGCAAGTCGACGATGTCGCCGGAATGACCACGCTGCTCACTGTGCTCGACCGACAGGACAACCTGTTCGACGTCGAGGAATTCATCCGCCGTGAACTGCGTGGCGCGGTGCGCGTCGACACCACGGCACCCCGAATGGCAGGCGCGAGTAAGGCATAGCCTCGCCGGCGTGCCGGCCGTGCGCAGCCCAGGAATGGCTGCACATCGGCGCTTATTAGGAAATACTTGGTTAGGGAATACTGTCCTCAATAAGGCTGCACTTGGATGACAACCCCCTATGACCAGCATTAATGTTGCCGCCATGTCGATTCATCCGGAAACCCCGCGAAGCAAGTTCCACACTCTGCTCCAAGACCAGATCCGGCATGAGTTCAATGCCGAGCACCAGTACATCGCGATCGCGGTGTGGTTCGACAACAACGACCTGCCGCAGCTGGCGAAGCGTTTCTACGCACAGTCGGTGGAAGAACGCAATCACGCGATGATGATCGTGCAGTATTTCGTCGACCGCGACATCTCCGTGGAGATCTCGGGCATCGACGCGGCGAAGTCGAAGTTCGAGTCCGCGCGTGAGCCGATCGAACTGGCGCTGGCCCAGGAGAAGACGGTCACCGACCAGATCGTGCAGCTGGCGAGCACCGCTCGTGAAGAGGGCGATTACCTCGGCGAGCAGTTCATGCAGTGGTTCCTGAAGGAACAGGTCGAGGAAGTGGCGCACATGACCACGCTGCTCAATATCGCCGATCGCGCCGGGTCGAACCTGTTCGATCTGGAGGCGTTCATGTGGCGTGAGCTGAGCACCCCGAAGGACGCGTCCGGCGCACCGTCGGTGGCCGGCGGCAGCGTCTAGCTCGAACGCGACAAGGATTCGGCTCGCGGGCAGCGAGCCGAATCCTTCGCGAGCGCTTTACCAGCCGGAGCCGGAGCCGCCCGAGCCGGTGTTGGCCAGCACGGTGCCGATCAAGATCTGGGCGAGACCGGCGATAGATCCGAGAAATTCCACGATGCCTCTTACTTTCCTTGTCACCGATTGTCCGGTTCAGTCGTGAACCTAGCCGACCAAATCTGTGAAAGAGGCATGTTTCATTAAGTTCAGCGCAGGGTGACCTGACGCGACCGCAAACCATCGCGCGAACGACGCTCTTCGCTGGTCATCGGCACGTCGGAGGCCAGCGCCTCGGCCAGGCGAGCACCGAATTCACGTGCCGGGGCCTCCCATTCGGCCGGGTGCCGCTCGGGATCGAGATCGAACACCGGCACCAGCAGACCGTGTGTGCGGAACGAACCGGCGAAGCGCGAACCCTCACCCAGGTGCAGACCACCGGTGGCGTGCACGCGAGCCAGCGCCAGCATCAGCGCGTCCTCGTCTTCGGGACGCACCCAGCGCACATGCGCCTTCTCGCCCGCGTCGACCCACCAGGCCGCGCCGACGGAATCCGGGCCGAGATCCAGCCGCGCCGACGGCATGATGGCCTGCTTGGCCTGCTCGATCGTCGCCGCCACCTGCGGATCCGGGGTGACACCCTCGGGCACCCACCAGTCGAAGTCCTGGTGCACGGTGAGCTCGAGATCGGCGCCGGGATCGATGACATCGGCCAGGCGCGGACCACCGTCGGCAGCGTCGGCGGAGTTCAGCGACTCACCGGGCTCGGCCGACTGGGTCCACAGGATCGCCGCCGCGATGTCGGCCGACGGGTCCTCGCCACGGAACTGCATCTGCGTGCCGACGAAGCCGACCGGCTCGTCGCCTGCCCGCACGAGCGCGGCCACCGCGCCGGGCAGCACCGTCGCCAGGGTGACCTCACGCTGCGCGGCCACACCCGGCGCGAGCTTCAAGGTCGCGGTCGCCGACGGCACGAACTCCCGCAGCGCCACCAGATCACATTCGGCGGCAAGACCCTCGAACGGCCGTGTCACGGCCGCGGATGCCTGCTCCTGCGCCGCACGCCGCTGCGCGAGACGCTGAGCCCGATTACTGTCGGGCTTCGGACTGTTCCGCTTGCTTTTACCCACGCGTGGAGTTTATGGCCGGGCGGCAAGTTCGCTTACCGCGCCCCCTGCCCAGGGCGCGTCCGGTCAGACTCCGGCGAGTAGCGCCTTGGTACGACCGGGGTGATTGGTCGCGACCCAGCTGACGCCCAGGTCGGCGCACAACGTCACGTCCTCGGGATCGTCGACGGTCCAGCAGTAGGTGGCCCGCCCCGCCGCGGCGGCCTTGTCGACGAGTTCGGGATGCTCACGCAGCGTTTTCACCGACGGCCCCACCGCGGTAGCGCCGACCGTGGTGGCCGCGCCGCCGCCGAGAAACCGCGACGATTCGCCGAGCAGCACCGTCGGCAGCAGCGGGGCGGCGCGGCGGATCCGCCAGACCGCGGTCGCCGCGAACGACATCACCACCGCGCGGGAATGATCGGCCGAGGCGGGCGTGGCGATGCCGAAGCGCTGCAGTTCGGCGAGCACCTTGTTCTCCACCAGGGCGCCGTAGCGCACCGGGTGTTTGGTCTCGATGAACAGTTTCGTCGGGCGGGTGCGCCAGTCGAGGACGAGTCCGATCAGATCGCTGAGCGCGAGCACGCCCTGCGGCGCGTCGTCGGTGCCGAAGTTCATGTCGCGCAGCTCGTCCAGCGTCAGTTCGCTGACCAGGCCGGTGGCGTCGGCGGTGCGGTCGACGGTGCGGTCGTGCACGCAGACCAGGTGGCCGTCGCGGGTGAGCCGGACGTCGCATTCCACACCGTCGGCCCCCTCCTGCAGGGCTAGCTCGTACGCGGCGAGAGTGTGCTCGGGTCGTGCCGCCGACGCGCCACGATGCGCCACCACGAAGGGTGGGCGATTGTTCTGGCTCACTTGGCCACGACCTCCTCCTGCGTATTCTCGCCTGCCCGGACAACATCCGCGCGTTCGGCCTCATCGTGCCCGGCGTCGTCGCGCGCCGCGACAGCGCCCGGCTCGACGGGTGCGATGACGACCTGCGCGGGGTCGGCCGCCATCACCCAGCGATGCGCGGACCTGATGTCGCCGCGCAGGTCGCGACCTTCCAGCGTGCGCACCATCCACAGCGTGAGCATCGCGAACCCGGCAGCACACAGGTTGGTGAAACCGGTGAACGAGACCCCGTCGGCCTCGGCCTGCAGGGTCGACGCATCGCGCCACAGCGTCGCCGCGATCAACAGCAGCCCGCTGAACACCCAAGCGGCCCACCAGATCCGCACGGCCCGCCACGAACGCGGATCGGGGTCGGCACCGAGGAGTTCGGTGAGGAACACGCCCGGCCAGATCAGATTGACGCCCGGCACAAGGCATCCCGCGATCAGCGACCAGCGCTTGCGTGGGTCACGCTTGCCGTAGGCGGTGAACACGATCGTGCGCGCCTCGATCAGCCAGGCGACCAGCGCCACCGCGGTCACCAGCGCGTAGATCGGCGCGATGACGCCGAACACCAGCACCGTCGCGTCGGAGATCGACAGCAGCCAGCCGGGGATGAGCCGGGCGCGGTTCTGCAACAGGATCAGGTAGCGGCCGTACTCGGCCAGCCCGGCGAGCAGGAAGACGATCGTGGTGCCGAGCAGCAGCCGGTCGCGGTGGGCCGCGATGCCGCGCAGCGGACGTTCGGGCGTGGGGGTCGCCGACGGCGGCGGGTCGAGCAGCCCCCAGCGCGGGGTCTGGGCGTAGCGCGGAGTCGGCCCGAGCGGGGCGGTGCTGGTGGCGCCCGCCTTACGGGTGCGGTGGTCGGGTCGGCGCGCGACCCAGCGGTAGTTGCGCTGGGTGGCGGGCGCGTCGACCTTGCCGGGCGAGAGCAGTACTCCTCGGCAGCGCGGGCACCAGTGCATCGGCGCGCCCTGCACGGCCCACCGCGCACCACAGCGTGCACATGGTTGCACCACCGAACTCACCCGCGCACCCCGCTTCCGGACTAGTAGATCTTGGCTTCGTGGTCGCCGTCGGCGACCACCGGGCGGCCGGTCTGCTGCCAGGCCACCATGCCCCCCGCGACGTTGACCGCTTCGTACCCGATGTGGGCGAGATACCGGACGACCTCGATGGACCGGCCGCCCTGTCGGCACACGACGTAGAGCTCGGCGTCGATATCGAGCTCGTCGAGGCGGGCGGGCACGTCGACCATCGGGATGTGGATCGCGCCCGGCGCGTGCCCGAGGTTCCATTCGTCGGGTTCGCGCACGTCGAGCAGCTGCGCACCCGGCGCGGGGTCCGCGTGGTCGAACGCGGCGGGTACCGCACCCACCGGCACGGTGGGGACATCGGAGCTCGTCACGCCTCGATCCTGCCATGCCGCGCGCGTTGCCGGGCGAGCCTGTGCGACGACGAGGTGCTGCGCGGACCTCAGCTACCGGTCAGCACACGGCCAACGGGAACCGGCTGCCGACAACGCCGACAGCCGGGTGGAACCAGCCGGGAACGACCGATCCGGGACTCCCCTCCATGTCATCCCGGAGCGGTCGTTCGCCGCTGACGTCGGGATTCGTGGAGTGTGTTCTGTCCCGACATCTACTTGGACGCAAGCGGGACCGATTCGGTTCCATAAAAACGAGAACACTAGAGAAAATCTTAAATCCTGGGATCTGGGCGGCCAGATCGGTAGCCTGGGCGCATGAACGTGAGCAGGGGGCTACTCGACAGTTTCGACATCAACGGCTTGAATACCGCTTTGTCCGAATCCACGTGTCTAGGGGTAGAAGTGGATGCCGCGGCGGGCCGGCTGCAACTCGCTCTGGAGGTGCTGACGCTACCCACGGATGGACCCGCGCCGATCGACACGAAAGTTCTGCTCACCTTCACCGGAGTCACCCGCGTCGCGGCCTCCCTGCGCATCCAGCGCTGGGACGATGTCGACGCCCGTGTGCTTCCCCTGAGCCTCGACCAGCTCGACGAGGCCATCGAGAGCTTCGGCGGCGGCGGGTTGCACGGCTGGGAGTTCATCGACCTCGACGACAGCGGCTGGACGCTGTGGAGCGAGTTGCTCAGCTTCGACACGGTGCTCGATCAGCGCATCGCCGCGCACGTCATCGAGTTCTCCCAGGAAGAAGGCATCGACCCGCGCGAACTCGACGTCCGCGTGTGGTTCGACAAGATCGTCGTCACGAACACCGCCGGCCTGGAGATTCCGATGAACGAGTTCATCGAGGGTGGTCGTCGCTGGTGGGACGCGCATGCCACCGGGGACGCCCGGACCACCAAAGCCGACATCGCACCGCCGCTGTAATATTCGCGGCCCGCGACCGCAGGCCACGCCCGCGAAGTTTCCATCTCGGTGATCGCAAGGGAATGCGGAACCGCGTGTGCGGGGTTGCAGCGAGCGGGTGTACGAATGATGGTTGGTGTTGTCGTCCGAACTGGGCGCACACAGCCCGACACACGGAAAGGGACATCGTGGCCGTCTACACGCTGCCGGAACTGGATTACGACTTCGGCGCACTGGAGCCTCACATCTCCGGTGAGATCAACGAGATCCACTACACCAAGCACCACGCCGCCTACGTCGCAGGCGCGAACAAGGCACTCGAGCAGCTCGAGGAAGCCCGTGAGTCCGGCGACCTGGCTGCCATCCTGCTGCTGGAGAAGAACCTGGCCTTCCACCTCGGTGGCCACTACAACCACTCCGTCTGGTGGAAGAACCTCTCCCCCAACGGCGGCGACCAGCCGGACGGCGACCTGGCCGCGGCCATCGCCGACCAGTTCGGTTCGTTCGACAAGTTCCGCGCGCAGTTCACCGCTGCCGCCAACGGGCTGCAGGGCTCCGGCTGGGCCGTCCTGGGTTACGACACCCTGGGCCAGAAGCTGCTGACCTTCCAGCTGTACGACCAGCAGGCCAACGTGCCCACCGGCATCATCCCGCTGCTGCAGGTGGACATGTGGGAGCACGCGTTCTACCTGCAGTACAAGAACGTCAAGGCCGATTACGTGACCGCGTTCTGGAACGTCGTCAACTGGGCCGACGTGCAGGACCGCTTCGCCCGGGCCGTCGGCCAGGGCAAGGGCCTCATCTTCGGCTGATCCGCCTCTCCGCGTATTTTGCCGGTCGTAGGTAGCTCCACGGGTTCTTGACCGGACTCGCGGTCGTGCGCCCCACGCTTCTGGGCGTGCCCGACGAGTTACCCATGTTCTTGCGAAATCAGGCGTTGCGCGAAAGACCTCCCGGTCATCGACTGGGAGGTCTTTTGCGTGGATTGCCCGTTCTGGCACTCACTGGTACTTGTGTGCCAGACGGGTTTGGGGTTATTCCTGTCATACGGGCACAGTCGCCCCCGTTAGTCGGGAGGCCATCATGAATACACAGGGTCCGATCGGGATCACGCCGTTTCAGGCGCGGGGACGATTGAGCGGGTTCGTGGTGTCGGGGCGGTGGCCGGATACCACCAAGGAATGGGCACAGGTGCTGGTGCTGGCCGTGCGGGTGGCGTCGATGCCGGGCTTGCTGGTGACCAGCACGGTGTTCGGGGTGCGCGAGGAGCTACCCGACGACCCGGAACCGGGCACGGTGGGCCTGGTGATGGCCGAGGGGCCGGTACTCGGCGATGAAGCGATCGAACCCGGCCGGTTCGCCGCGCACACCCCGCCGGCGCTGCTGATGCTGCACCCACCGTCGGAGACCCGTCCGTCGCTGCCCGAATGCGCGGGCGCGGCCTCGGGCTGCGTGCTGCTGCCCGGCGTGCCACACCTCGGTTTGGAGCATCGCGCGGCATGGGCCGAGGCCGAACTCGACGGCACGATCACCTCGCTGGTGAGCCGGGTCGGGATGGATCTGATCAGCGATCCTGATACCGCCGTGCTCGCAATGCTGCTGGCGGCCTGACTCTTTCGCCCGCGACGGGCGGGCGAATATTCGGCAACGGGTCTGCGTGCCACTGAAATCAGGGAAACCGAACTATCACCGCCGCACACCCAAACTTATTGTGCCCATTGAGATTTGGATTACCAGGACTTGGCATACCGGGAGCAACCGGACTAGAGTGGTGAACAGCGAAGGGGAGTAGCCCGCAATCGCCCAGTCGACATACTGATCGCCGCCGAATTCGGCGCGGTCCGGCTGCGTGAACCGGTGACCACCGGTGGGCGAGACCTTCGGCCACGAACCGATCCGTCGACCGGTGTGGCTGAAGGCGCACCCGTCTTTCAGCCACAGGCCGGAGTATTTTCCTGGGAGCTGACTTCATGATCGCCACGATCCTGCTGAGCTTCGGCGTGCTCTTCCTCGCCGAACTCGGCGACAAATCCCAACTCATGGCGCTGACCTTCTCGCTGCGTTACCGCTGGTGGGTGGTGCTGGCAGGCATCAGCGTCGCCAGCGTCGCCGTGAACCTCATCGCCGCGGGCGTCGGCCACTTCCTCGGCACGGCCCTGCCCGCGAACGCGATCGCCGTCATCACCGCGCTCACCCTGCTGGTAGTCGGCCTCTGGACCCTGCACGACGCGCTGAGCAGCGACAACGACTCCGAAGAGGCCCCGGAGCCGCCGAGCGCCCGCAACGCCTTCCTGGTGGTCATCTCCGCCTTCACCCTCGCCGAACTCGGCGACCGCACCATGTTCGCCGCCGCCGCCCTCGCCTCCAACAACAACTGGCTGGCCGTCTGGATCGGCTCGGTCGCCGGCATGGTCGCCGCGGGCGGACTGGCCATCCTGGTCGGCAAGTTCGCGGGCAAGCACCTGCCCGAGCGCGGCATCGCCATCGCCTCGGGCCTGCTGTTCCTGTTCTTCGCGGGCAAAACCGTGCTCGACGCGTTCGCGCCCTCGCTGGGCGGTTGGGGTTCGGCCGTGCTCGCCTTGATCGCACCCGCGCTGCTCGGCCTCGGTGTCGCCGTCTGGCGCACGCGTGCGAAGCCCGCCGTGCACGGCGATGAGCTCGCCGAGACCGCACGCTGAGTTCACGCCGGTTCGCAGCGGCGCGGCACCGACACGGTGTCGCGCCGCTGCTGTCCACCCCCCTCGATACGCGCGAATCTGTTGCGGGGCCGCGGCATTCGGCGGTTGAATTATCCGATGACAGCGGCCGCAGGCGATGCGGGCTCAGCGACAACCGGTGAACCGGCGACAGCTTTCGACCACCTACGGCTGACGCCGTCGGCCACCTACTTCGGCAGCGACGACCCGGACAGCCTGGCCGCGTCACCCACCGAATGGGGCCTGTGGGCGACGATCGAAGGTCGGCAGGTGCTCGTTTGTGGCTGTGCCGACGGGACCTTGCGGTTTCAGTCCACCGATATTCCGGCGGGCAGACTGTCGTCCGGATCCACCACGACCGCGATCAGCCGAAGCGAGTCACGGACAGCGCCCGACGGGCGGTCGATGTACCTGCGGACCGACGGCAGCGGGCCGGCACTGTGGGGCACGCAGACCGAGGTGGACGGCGAGTGGTTGCTCGCGGTCGGGATGGGCAACGGCGAGGTACGCGTCTGGTCGGCACCCGAGTGGCGCGACTTCGCGGCGCCGTCGGTACGGCGGACCTCCGCGGATATCGCGGATTCGTTCTTCGACCCGCTCTGGGTGTTCAGTGACCAACCGGGTGGACCGGCGCGATGGGGCGCGTGGACCACGATCGCCGGGCGACCGACCCTGGCCTGCGGATACGGCAACGGCGCGGTGGTGGTGCGTCAGGTGCCGGGCAAGCGGCCCCCTTCCGGTGCGGACGATCCGACCGCGCCGTACATCGAACGACTGCTGCGCGGTCATCTCGCCGAGGTGCGGTGGGGGGCGTGGAACGCGGGCACCGATCTGCTCGCCACCGGGGACGACGACGGCGTCGTCATCGTCTGGCGAATTCAGCCGAACGCCCCCGAACCATGGGAAGCGGTGGGGCGGGTCGAGGTCGGCAGCGCTGCCACCTGCGGTGCCTGGGTCGCCGAGACCGAAGACGGCAGGCTACTGATGGTCGGCACCGGCCGAGGAGAGGTCGAGGTATACCTGTCCGTCGGGTACGACCAGCTCCAGCGCACGTCGCTTTTCGACAACCACCCGGCGCGGCAACCAGGTGCGGCGAGCTCGCAGGGCGGTCACCTGGGCCCTGCCCGCTGGTTGGCCACGTTCGATGACAGGTTCCCCGCCGACGACTCGAGTTCGCCGGAGGAACCTCGCTATTGGCTCGCGTGCGGCTTCGACGACGGCTTGACCGTCATTACCCGCATCAGCCACTTCACCGTCGGCGCCCGCTCGGAGCCGTCGCCGATGAACCCCGCGAGGTTCGCGGATTCCCACATGGCGGTCCCGGCTTCCTCGGTCGGGCCGAGCACCTGGGGATCGTGGGCGAGAATCAATGGTCTCCCCGTGCTGGCGACGGGCTATGCCGGCGGTGTCATGCAGCTGCAACTCTTCGATCGACGACTCGTGGTCGATCTGACAGCGACCCGTCCCCAGGGCAATTGGGGTATCTGGCAGCTGATCGACGGCAAACCCACCCTCACCACCGGCGACGCCGCCACCGGCACCGTCACCGTCCGGCGACTCGAGGCCGAGCTCGAACACCCGCGCCTGCCGGCCTATCGCACCGACAACACCACCACCGTCGACCAACTCGACCGCACCACCGAGGCCACAGCGCTGGCCGAGCTGCTCACCTCCGCCTCGACCAGCCTGCCGTTGGCTGTCGGCCTCTTCGGTGAGTGGGGTGAGGGCAAGAGTCATTTCCTCGGACTCCTGCACGACCGGGTGCGCGACGCCATGAAGCAGCAGTGGGCGTGTCACCATGTGCGGCAGGTGCGGTTCAATGCCTGGCACTACGCCGAGACCGATCTGTGGTCGAGCCTGGTCACCGAGATGTTCGGGCAGTTGTCTCGC
This sequence comes from Nocardia sp. NPDC055165, assembly GCF_053606985.1. NCBI lineage: Bacteria > Bacillati > Actinomycetota > Actinomycetes > Mycobacteriales > Nocardiaceae > Nocardia > Nocardia sp. NPDC055165. The sequence continues at coordinate 428,006 of NZ_JBSGSS010000004.1, read as the reverse complement.
ACCGAAGACATCGATCCCGCGACAGCGCAGCGTCAGATGTCGCGGCTGGAGACCGCCCTCGTCGCCGCGCATCACATCGATGAGCGGATCGCCGCCGAGTCCGAGCGGATCGCCGAGCTGGAATCCGAGCCATCCGCCACGCCGCGATGGCAGATGGAACTGCTGGCGTTGCGTGCCGCCTTCTCGAACGCGTTGTGGGAGCGGGCGATACAGCAGCGCGACGCCCTCGACCAGCGGGCCGGCGCCGCCACCGACGAGAAGTGGTGGCAGAACGCCCGCGAAACCGCGGCATTGTGCGGTAAGGGCAACCGCGTCCGCTGGGCACTGACCTTGATCTTGGTGATCGCCGGCGTCGTCGGCCTGTTCTTCCTCTCCGACCTGGCCCGTGGCGCGAGCACCGCGGCAGTGGTGCTCGCCATCGCCTTCCTGCAACGGTTGCACCACATGAGCAAGCGCTACACCGACTCGGTCGCCGAGCTCATGCGCAACGTCGAGGTCGAACGCGCACGCATCGCGAGTAAGCGCGCGACCGCGCTGGCGGTCAGCCGAGCCAACCTCGACGCCTTGCGACGCGAGAAGCACAACCTCACCGCCGCAGGCCAATTGGCAGGTCTGGTCACCGACCGTGCGGCCGAGGGCGGCTATCGGAGCAGCCTCGGTGTGATGACGCGCATCCGTGAGGACTTCGACAAGATGTCGCGGCTGTTGCTCGCGAACGACACCGAATCACCGCGGAACGCACGGGATTCGGTCGGCGACGAGTTTCCGTCGATCGACCGCATCGTCCTCTACATCGACGACCTCGATCGCTGTCCGCCGCAGCGGGTGGTGCAACTGCTCGAGGCCATCCACCTCCTGCTCGCGGTCGAACTGTTCGTCGTTGTCGTCGCCGTCGACCCGCGCTGGATGCTGCGCTCGATCGCCACGCACTACCGCGAAATGCTCATGGGTGGACCGGAATCCGACGGTTTGGTCGTCGACCCCGACGATGACGGTCACTGGTCGTCGACGCCCCCGCAGTACCTGGAGAAGATCTTCCAGGTGGTGTTCACCTTGCCGCCGCTCGCAACGGGCGGCTATCTCTCGATGATGAACACCCTCGTGGGCCGCCGGGCCGAGGCGCCGAGCACGGTCGTGCCGGTCGAACAGCCCACCGCGACAACGACTCCCCCGCCACCGTCGCCGACCCGTCGTCAGGAATCTCTGCCCGCACCGCAACGCGCCACCACCGTTCCCGACCTCGGCCGCCTCGAACTCACCGAGACCATCGCGCCGATGACGATGGGCGACAACGAGATCACATTGCTCGGGCTCCTCGGTCCCCCGCTGATCAACACTCCGCGCTCGGTCAAACGGCTGGCCAACAGCTACGGCTTGTTCTCCGCGATCGAACGGCTCCGATCCGACGAGGGCTCCGACGAAGCTCGTCTGCCCGCGCTCGTCCTGCTCGGCGCCCTCGTCGCGTTCCCGCAGTTGGGCCCGGTGCTGCTCACGCATCTGCACACTGCGGCGCCGACCTCGACCTGGACGGAATTCGTCGAAGGGCTCTGCCCGCGATCGTCGACCGAGCACTGGGCCAATGCCGCCGACGCCAGGCTCACGGCGACCGAGGCGCAGGCGTGGCGGCTGCTGTCCGATTCGCTGCGCGATATCACCGCACGCGCCGGGCAGGCCGGGATCGTGTTGCCCGAGAGCATCACGGCGTGGCAGCGGTGGGTGCAGCAGGTCGGCAGGCTGTCGTTCCCGGCGGGCCGGGTGATTTCCGGGCTCAGCCGCCACCGAACCTAAGCGAACGCGTTGCCGTAGAGCGTTCCGGAACGGCGGGCCAATGCGATCAGCTGATCCTTGATGCCGCGCAGACTTTCCGGGTCGTCGGCGGCGATCCGGCCGGTGACCATGGCGCCGATCGCGGCGGCCAGGGTCGCGCAGGCGAACCGCTGGTCCTCGGATTCGGCGCCGAGCATGGTGGAGACCACCTCGACGAATCGATGTTGCAAGTCCATCCGCGCCTCGATGGCCGACGGGCCGACCGCGTAGACCTCCACCAGGAACAGCCGGGCCGAGGCCGGGTCGTCGATCATGTGGTCGAAGTAGGCGGTGAGGATGCGGTCCATTCTGGTGAGCGCGTCGGTGTCGGCGCAGTCGGCGATCACCGTCCGGAGCTTCTCGGCCAGCGCGCTCGACACCCGGTCGAAGGCCGCGTTGAAGCAGTCCTCCTTCGACCGGAACAGCTCGTAGAACGTTTCCCGGGAAACCCCGGCGCGCTTGAGCACGGCCGCCACCGGCGTGCCGACATAGCCGCCCACGGTCATCGCCTCCCCCATCGCGACGAGAATGCGCTCACGCTGAGAGGCGATCACTTCTTCGCGCGACAGGTGGTGGCGTCCACGCGGAAGTTGTTGCCGCAGGGTCGAATCGCTCATGATTGCCGTTCCATTCTGCGGGGCCGGGCCGGCTGTTCGGTGGTGAAGGGGACGTCCTCGGTGCGGGCGATGTCGATGGCGCGGGCCAGGCGATCGCCCTGCACGCGCTGCACGACCAGTTGGGCCAGCAGCCGGAACGGGCGGACCAACGCTACCCACCAGGGCGAGACCACGGTCTTGCGTCGTCGGGCGATGGCGCGTTCCAGGGCTTCGACAGCAGGACCGACGGGTGAGCTACCGGTGAGGCTGGTCTCCCCCAGCACGGTGTGCGCGGCGGCCGTGCCGAATCCACGCGCCGTCATGTCGGTGTCGATCCCGGCGAAATAGCTGACCCCCACCTTGGCCCCGGTCGACCGGAGTTCCGCGCGCAGCGTGGCGCCGAGCGAGGCAACCGCCGCCGCCGAGGCGCTGTAGGCCCCGCCCAGCGGCAACTGCACGGCGGTGGAGATAGACGACATCATCAGCACATACCCGCCCGGATGCGAAAGATGCGCACCCGCCGCCGACACCGTGTAGGCGACCCCGAGCACGTTCACCGCGAGGGTTTCCTCCAGCACCGACGGATCCCCGCCGATCATCGCCATCTGCTTGGCGACTCCCGCGTTGGCCACCAGCACATCGAGGCCGCCGAGTTCGGCGACCAGTACTTCGACCACCCGCTCGACCTGCCCCCGATCGGCCACATCGCAATACCGCCACGGCACGTCGCCGCATTCCGCGGCCACTTCGGCCAGCAGTTCCGGCTCCAGCCCGAGCAAGGCGACGTGGGCCCCGCGCGCGGCCAGTCTGCGGGCGAGCGCGGCACCGATCCCACGAGCGGCCCCGGTGATCAGGACCCTGCGTCCGGCTACCGACGGACCGGCGAACGATCTCATGACGGCACGCTACCACCGGTAAACACCGGTGTTCACGACGATTTCCCCAGCGCTGTGGCTGCGTGTTCCAGACCACACCCGGTTCACGCTAGGGTGCCACTATTGGCAAGCGGCACAATAAGCCGCCATTCAATACAGGAGGATTTGTCGTGGAGATTTCGGGTTCCGCTGCCATCGTTACGGGAGGCGCGTCCGGTCTCGGTGCCGCCACCGCCAAGCGCCTCGCCGACGCGGGCGCCACTGTGTTCGGGCTTGATGTACCCGCGTCCATCGAGCGCGCGGGCGACAACGTGCCCGCGGGCGTCACCTTGATCGCGGCCGACGTGACCAGCGGTGACGAGGTCGCCGCGGCGATCGCCCAGATCACCGAGGGCCCGGCGCCGCTGCGCATCGTGGTGAACTGTGCCGGTGTCGGCTGGGCGGGTCGCATCCTGTCCAAGAACGGCCCGCACGACCTGGAGCTGTTCCGCACGGTCATCACCGTGAACCTGCTCGGCACGTTCAACGTGATGCGCCTGGCCGCCGACGCCATCGCCAAGACCGAGCCGGTCGACGAGTACGGCCAGCGCGGCGTGGTGATCAACACCGCCTCGGTCGCGGCCTTCGAGGGCCAGGTCGGTCAGATCGCCTACTCCGCGTCCAAGGGCGGCGTCCACGGCATGACCGTGCCCGCCGCACGCGACCTCGCCCAGTTCGGCATCCGCGTCAACACCATCGCCCCCGGCATCATCGACACCCCGATGCTCGCCGGCGTCACCCCCGAGTACCGCGCGGGCCTCGAAGCCGGCGTCCCGTTCCCGTCGCGTCTCGGCCGTCCTGACGAGTACGCCCAGCTGGTGGAGTACATCGCCTCCCACGACTACCTCAACGGCGAGACCATCCGCATGGATGGCGCGCTGCGCATGGCCCCGCGCTAGTCACGCGGCACACCCACACGGCGCTCTGCCCACCCGGGCAGGGCGCCGTCGGCGTCTCAGGGTGCGGTACCGATGCCGAAGAGGGCGGTGGTGCGCAGCGGGGTGTTCGGGCGGTAGGTGACGGTGAGGTGGGCGATGGCCGCTTCGCTGCGGCGCTGCCATTCCTCCTCGCCCACTTCGTCTCTCACGACAGCCAGCGGCGCGCTGCTGCGGGTCAGGGATTCCCACAGGGTGGTGGCGTCCGGGTAGCAGAGCTCGGCGGTGTGCTGCTCGATCCGCACGTCGAGCAGGCCCGCCGCGCGCATCTCCGCGCCGAACACTCGGGGATTCTGGAGGCTGCGCGAATCCGGTTGCGGGAGTGTGGCTGTCGGGTCCGCCGCGGTCAGTGCGCCGAACAACGCTCGCATGAGGGAGGATTCGGCCGCGGGCGCCCAGGCTGCGACCACCGCGGTGGCGCCGGGGCGCAGGACGCGGCACAGCTCGGCGAAGCCCTCGGGCCGGTCGGGGAAGAACATCAGCCCGAACAGGGAGAAGCCCGCGTCGAATCGGTTGTCTTCGTAGGGCAGGGCCTGTCCGTCGCCGACCTGCGCGGTGACCGTGGGGTGGTCGGCGGCCGCCGCGACCAGCTGGTCGATCATCGACGGCGAGAGATCGATGGCCTGCACTCGGGCACCGAGCTCGGCGGCGGCGATGCTCAGCAACCCGGTACCCGCCGCGATGTCGACGATCTCCGATTCCGAGCTGAGAGTGACGTATTCGAGTGCGTGCGCGGCGAAGGGCGCGAGCACGGTCGCACCGGTCTCTGCGTATCCCTCGGCGACGAGGTCCCACGGACGAACATCGGAGGACAACTGTTCTGACATAACAACATTCATACCGGGCGGGAGAAGGTGATCAGGGCGCGGCCGGGGCCGTTGTAGTCCGGGATGGGGCCGGCGACCGCGAAACCGAGGCTGCGGTGGAAGTCGATCGAGGTGTAATTGGCGGGCGAGGTTATCGCGGTGACGACGGTGCGGTTGTCGGAGCGGGCGATGGTGAAGAACGCTTCGTAGAGGGTTCTGCCCAGGCCGACTTTGCGAGCATCCGGGCGGACGGCGACGAAATGGATGTAGGCCGTGTAGGGGTCGGAGGGCGAGCCGAAACCCACCAGGAAACCGGAGATTCCGTTGTCGTCGGAGGCGATCAGGCTGGTGCGATGGAAGTGGTCGAGGAACATGCGGGGGAGGTTGTGGACGGCCGCTCTCCCCCACCAGTTGTCGACCACGCCGATGATGCTGTCGTAGTCGCCGGGTCTTGCGCGACGAATCTCGTGCCCCACCATCCCCTAATGGTCACCCGAATCCAGCTCGCCAGCACCTGAATTCCGGTGAACAAAACCCACATCACAGAACAACTGATCTCGCGGGAACACGGGTAACTCACCGGGTACGCCCACAACGCCACCGACATCCCACCTTGGGCCCGGTGACCCACCCTCGCACCTCCCCACGACCGGCAAAAGTCGCGGGGAGGCGGGCAGTCAGACGGTGCGGGTCAGGCGTTCGGTCAGCAGCTGGGCGAAGCGGGCGGGGTCCTTGAGTTCGCCGCCCTCGGCGAGAACCGCTGTGCCGTAGAGGAGCTCGGCGGTTTCGGCGAGCTCGGGGACCTTGCCTTCGTCCGCGTCGGACTTGCGGGCGTCGTAGGCGTCGCGCAGGCCCGTCACCAGGGGGTGGGCCGGGTTGAGCTCGAGGATGCGCTTGGACTCCGGCAGGGCCTGGCCCGAGGCCCGGTACATGCGCTCGAGCATGGGGGTGAAGTCGTAGACGTCACCGACCAGGCAGGCGGGCGAGGTGGTGAGACGGTTGGTGAGGCGGACCTCCTTGGCGACGTCGGTGAGCGTGCCGCCGAGCCAGGTGAGCAGGTCGCCGAAGTCCTTGTCCTGCTGTTCGCGCAGGGCTTCGGTTTCCTTCTTCTCGTCCTCGGTTTCCAGATCGACCTCGCCCTTGGCGATGGACTGGAACGTCTTGCCCTGGAATTCCGGCACCGAACCGACCCACATCTCGTCGACCGGATCGGTGAGGATCAGCACCTCGCGACCCTTGGCCGTGAAGGCTTCCAGATGCGGCGAATTCTCCACCTGCGCACGGCTTTCGCCGGTCATGTAGTAGATCGAGTCCTGCCCGTCCTTCATCCGCTCCACGTACTGCGCGAGCGTGGTGAGCTCGGACTCCGAGGCCGTGGAGGCGAAAGACGAGACGGTGAGCAGGGTTTCGCGGTTGTCGGTATCGGAGAGCAAACCCTCCTTGAGGACTCGGCCGAACTGCGCCCAGAACGTCTGGTACTTGGTCTGGTCCTCGGCGCCCTGCATGTCCTTGACCGTGGACAGCACCTTCTTCACCAGGCGCTTGCGGATCATCTGGATCTGGCGGTCCTGCTGCAGGATCTCGCGGGAGACATTGAGCGAGAGGTCCTGGGCGTCGACGACTCCCTTGACGAAACGCAGGTACTCCGGCATCAGTTCTTCGCAGTTGTCCATGATGAACACGCGACGCACGTAGAGCTGCACACCGCGCTTGTGCTCACGGGTGAACAGGTCGAACGGCGCGATCGACGGAACGAACAGCAGCGCTTGGTATTCGAAGGTGCCTTCGGCCTTCATCGGAATGATCTCGAGCGGCTCGTCCCAGGCGTGGCTGACGTGGTGGTAGAACTCCTTGTACTCCTCGTCGCTCACCTCGCTGCGCGGTCGCGTCCACAACGCCTTCTGCGAGTTGAGGATCTGGTCCTCGACGACGGTCTTCTCGACCTTGTCCTCGCCTTCCCCCTCGGTCACCGTGCGCTCGACCTGCATGCGGATCGGCCAGGCGATGAAGTCGGAGTACTTGCGGACGATCTCGCGCAGCTTCCATTCCTGCGTGTAATCGAAGAGGTGATCGTCTTCGTCGGCGGGCTTGAGCTCGAGGGTCACCGAGGTGCCCTGCGGTGCGTCGGCGACGGTGTCGATGGAGTAGGTGGAGCTGCCCGCGGCGGCTTCCCAGCGGGTGCCTTCGGTCTCGCCCGCCTTGCGGGTGGTGAGGACGACCTTGTCGGCGACCATGAAGGTGGAGTAGAAGCCGATGCCGAACTGGCCGATCAGCTCCTCGGCGGCGGCGTCGGACTTGGCCTCGGTGAGCTTGCGGCGCAGGTCGGCGGTGCCGGATTTGGCGAGGGTGCCGATCAGGTCGATCACTTCGGCGCGGGACATGCCGATGCCGTTGTCGCGGACGGTCAGGACTCGCTTGTCCTGGTCGACCTCCAGCTCGATGTGCAGGTCGGAGGTGTCTGCGCCCAGGTCTTTGTCCTGGTAAGCGGCAAGTTTGAGCTTGTCCAGCGCATCGGAAGCGTTCGAGATCAGCTCCCGCAGGAAGGTGTCTTTGTTGGAGTAGACCGAGTGGATCATCAGCTCGAGGAGCTGGTGGGTTTCGGCCTGGAACTCGAGGGTTTCGACGTGCTGCTCAGTCACGCCCCCGATGTTATTACCGTCCGAAATCGGCCAGTGAGGGAACCTCGGCTACGGCCCGCTTCGACATCCAATCGCGCAGCACCTGGGTGGCGCGGACATCGTCTTCGTTGTAGACGAACAGGCGGGTGCGCTGCGACATGTCGATGTCGTCGTCGTAACCGACGGCACGGCGGTACCAGCCCATCGACGCCTCGCCGCCCGCTTCCGGATCACGCCAGCCGAACCCGGCGACCGGCGCGATCTTCTTGAGCCCCTTGCCGTTCGGGCAGATGAACTGCTCGGTGACCGCCTGGAACATGTCGACCCATTCCTTGGAGTCGACGAACGCGCGCACTTCCTCGTGGGTAGGCACGCCGGGGCGGCCGGCGAACCGGCGGGCCGATTCGTAGAGCCACTTGTCCTCGGCGGTTCGCGAATAGCAGTAGGCCGCGAAGGTTTTGCCCTGGGCGTGGGCTTCGGCGCGCCGCTCCATCAGCCAGGTCCAGAACTCGCCGAACGAGCGGCCCTCGTCCTCGGTGGGCAGCGGATCCCAGGTGACGAACGGGCGGTAGACGTCGTCGAGCAGGGTGCCCCACAGGTAGGCGCCGTCTTCCTGGTAACTCTCCAGGTCGACGTCGATCTCCACATCGGCGCGACGCACGCTGACCTGCTCGAACCGGCGCACGAGCGGGGCGCCGTCGATCCAGGCGCGTGCGGTGACGACGGTTTCGGCGAACGGTCCGTGCTGCCAGTCGTCGGGATCGTCGCCTTCCCACGCGGCCAGTTCGTCGACCGTTTCGATCCCGTGCAGGCGCAGCACGTCGGCCCGCGAACCCGGCGCGACCAGGCTCACATCCCGCATCTGCGCCAGTGTGGCCTCACAACTCGGCTCGGCTGTGCCTGACTGCTGCGCTCCCGAGGGCCCTGCGTGGTCACGCTCCGCTACCGCCTCCGGGCCCGCCGGTCGCTGCGCGTCGGGCCCGCGCACCCACCACGGGCACTGCCTGCACTCGGGCACCTTCGACGGCTGGGTCGGCAGTTCGCCGCGCACCACCGCGATACGGTCGGCGTAGCGCTGGTCGTAATCGGCCAGCACGTTCGTCAGATCGTGCACCAGGACGCGGTCGCTGACCAGGCCGATCGCGCCGCCGATCAGGGCGGGGCTGGCCATTCCGTAGCGCTGCAACATGCGGTACAGGTGGGCCAGGCGCTGCTGGTCGCGCGGCTGCGGGCGCAGTTTCACGTGCTTGTCGCGGCGGGGCTGCCAGCGGAACAGGTCCGAGGTCAGTGGGTGGAAATCGGCCGGGTCGGGCCTGCGCGGGTCGGTGACCTTGTGGTTGACCACGATGATCGGGATATAGCCGCCACGATCGTCGTCGCGCAGCAGGATCTCGACACCGCCGCGTCGCCCGGTATCGGCTTCCTGGGGCAGCAGCCCGCCCCAGATGCGCGGGGCGCCCGCCTCGATGGCGGCCATCGTCGCCGCGGCCTTGGCGGCGCCACGCAGGTCCGGGTCGATCACCACCCAGTCGGCGGGGGCGGCCGCGACCAGTTCGTCGCGGACCTTGGTGCGATGGGCGGTGGCGGCATCGCGCCGCTGCTGCACGCCCGGATCCTCGCGCACCTCGGCGAGCACGCCCGGATTCTCGGCATCGAGGCGCAGACGATGCCTGCATCCGATCAGTGAACGCGCGTCCAGGAAGGCGATGCGGAAATCCGCAGCGGAAGCGGGGACCGGGCTACGCACCGGCCCGCCGTCGAAGTCGTCCTCGGCTGCACGCACGCAAGCAGTATGGGCCTTACCCCCGACACAATGCCCAATCGCTACCCTCATCCCACTACGCTACGAAGAACGGCAGGCCGCTTGAAGGCGGTCCTGCCTCATGACTTGGCGAGCATGACGGAGGGCCTGATCCCATGGGGTTGTTCAGCAAGCGGAAGCGGCGGCCGAGCCGACGCGCTGAGGCGAAAGCACTCAAGCACAAAGCCGCGGTGGAGGCGAAGCTGAGCGCCAAGAACGAGCGCAAGGCGGCCAAGGCGGGCGAGCGCGTCACCCGGCGCGCGGCCAAGGCTCAGGCACGCACGGCCGACAAGGTGGCCAAGGCGCAGATCGCGACCCTGCAGGCCGAGGAGAAGGCCGCGCAGAAGGCGGCCGCGAAGGCCGATCGCGAACTGTTCAGCGCGAGCCAGATCCGCAAGTACATCGGCGTGGCCCGGGTCCTGATCCCCGTACTCGCCCCGCTGGCCTACCGCGGCGCGACGATGGTGCGCGGGCAGCTCGACGCGCGCAAGGCCCAGCAGCTCGGTATCGGCATGGACCAGCTGAGCGAGTTCAGCGGGCACGGAGCGCGCCTGCAGGCCCGCATCACCAACACCGAAGAAGCCCTCGACAAGATCGCCGCCGACAAGGCGGGCGATGCCGACACCACGAAGTTCGTCGAAGCGGCCCGCTCGCGCATGGCCGATCTGAACGTGGCCGTGCGCACGGCCGAGCAGATGCCTGCCGCACGTCGCAAGGCCGTGCACGCGTCGATCTCGGCCGAGCTGTCCGTGCTGGAGAACGACGTGCTCGCCCGCCTCGGCGTCCGCTGATCCTGCCGTGACAACGCCGCAGCTCACCTCCCGCTTACGCGGTGGTGGCTGCGGCGTACTCGTGGGCGGGCTGGCGGTGGCCGCCCACGGGATCGGCGGCGGCGGGGTACCGCGGTCGTCGGAAATCGCACTGCTGCTGCTGGTTTCGCTGACTGCCGGGATGTTCGCCCATGGCACCGGGCCACGCGGGCACTCCGCCCGATTCGCGAATGCCGCGACGATGCGCACGGCCGCCGCGCTGATCGGTGGTCAGTGGGCCGGGCACTTCGCGCTGTCGGCGACACTCGACCATCACGGACTACTGCATCTGCCGAGCCTGCCGATGATCGCCGCGCACCTGGTGGCAGCGTGTGCCTGTGCCGCACTGATTCTCGTCGCCGAGCGGTTGTACCTCGTTGCGTCGAGCGTGATTCGGGCTGTACTCGGCAGTCCCTTCGCTGTTGCCCACCCGACCGCTCGCTGGTTCGGCCCGCTCGCCGTCGCGCGCGGGACGCGTCCGAGGGGTGCGCGATGTCCGCGCGCACCGCCGGTGTTCGCCTGATTCGCGACCACCTCAGAATTCTTCGGACGACAAGGCATTCCATGCACAACTTCATCACCCGCGGCACCGGCACCGTCGCTCTCGCGGCGGGCCTGGTCCTCACTGCCTGCGGTTCGGCGGCCGCGCACGTCACCGTCGACGCTCCGGGCGCCGCCCAGGGCAAGTACACCGTCGCCACCTTCAAGGTGCCGACCGAATCCGATACCGCGTCCACCACCGCGCTGCGCGTCACCGTGCCGAACCTGAAAAGTGTTCGGACCGAGCCGATGCCGGGCTGGACGTCGAAGGTCGAGCGCAACGACAAGGGCGAGACGGTAGCGGTCGCGTGGTCCGCCGATCCGGGTAATCCCGGTGTCGGACCCGGCCAGTTCCAGCGGTTCGTGCTCTCGCTCGGCCCGCTGCCGACCCAGGACACCGTGAACTTCCCGACCCAGCAGACCTACAGCGACGGCAAGGTCGTGGCCTGGAACCAGCTGAGCACCGGCGGCGCCGAGCCCGAGCACCCCGCGCCGGTTATCACGCTGACCGCGAAGGGCGGCGCAGAGGGCGGCGATCACCAGGTCGCCTCCGGCGAATCGACCCAGTCGGAGACCGACGACGTCGCCCGCTGGATGGGTGGCATCGGCCTGGCCCTCGGCCTGTTCGCCGCCGCGCTCGGCCTCGGCCTGGTCGTGCGCTCCCGGCGGTCGTCGTGATGCGCAAGATGCTCGTCGGCCTGCTCGCGGTGCTGTTCGCCTGCGCCTTCGCGGCGGCAGGCACGGCGAGTGCGCATTCCGGCGCGGTGAGCAGCGTTCCCGAGAACGGTTCGACCGTCGAGGCCGGACCGGCGCGGGCCAGCGTCACCTTCAATGAGGAACTGCAGCAGAACTTTCCGTCGCTGACCGTGGTCGGCCCGGATGGCAGGCTGTGGTCGAAGGGCAAAGCGCTGGTCGAAGGACGCAGTGTGAGTGTGGAACTGGGTGAGCTGGGGCCGGTCGGCGAGTACACGATCGCGTTCCGGGTCACCTCGGCCGACGGTCATCCCGTGAGCGGCACGCGGACTTTCACGCTGAGCAAGGCGGGCACCGGCACGCCGGGCGCGCGTCCGGGTGCGGACACGGCCGACGACGGCGGCGACGGCGGGGTGCCCGTGTGGGTGTTCATCGCCGGCGGCGTGGTGCTGTTCGGCGCCGGCCTCGCGGTGGCGTTGCTCGGCGGCCGGTCCGGCCGCAAGAAGTAGTCGACGATGACGACCGGTCGCCGGGTGCCCGGTGCCGCGCTGCGGCAGTGGCGTGTCCTGGTGCCGGTCGTGGTCGCCGCGCTGCTCGGGGTGGTGCTGGCCTGGATACTGCGCAGCTCCGGCGGGTTCGCGTGGGTGGCGTTCGCGCGCGTGCTCGCCGATGGCGTGGGCGCGGTGGTGCTCGGCCTGGCCGCGCTGCCCCGGCTCAACGACCGGCTGACGGTCACCTGGCGACCGCTGGCCGCGCTGGCCGGTATCTGGTTCGCCGCCGAGTTCACCGTGCTGGTGTGTGAGGCCGCCGAGATCGTCGGCGTGCCCGTGACCCAGCTCGACGCGGGCGATTTCATCACCTTCCTCGGCAGACTCAGCGGCGGCCAGATCGGGATCGCGATCCTGTTCTGCACCGGTGCGATCGCCTGCTACTCGGCACTGGCCTTCCGCAGACCCGACACCGCGTCGGCGGATCTGGTGCTCGTGTTCGCGGCGGTCGCGCTGTCGCTGCGGCCGATCACCGGGCACATGTCCCAGCAGATGTTCGGCTCGGTACTCGCCGCGGTCCACGCACTCGCCGCCGCCTTGTGGCTCGGCCTGCTGCTCGCGATGGTCCTGGTGCTGCGCACCCGGGGCGAATGGGCCGCGACGCTGCCGCACTACTCGAGGCTCGCCGCGCCCCTGGTCGTTGTCGTCGCGCTCACCGGCCTGATCAACGGCCTGGTCCGCCTCGGCGGCATCACCTCGCTGCTGACCAGCGGCTACGGACGGATACTGCTCGCGAAGCTCATCATCCTGGGTGTACTCGTCGCGCTGGGCTGGTGGTGGCGTCGATCCTGGGTCCCCAAGGCCGGCGACCACCGCGTGACCGCCGAGGTCTCCCTGCGCAACGCGGCGGCCGAGGTACTGGTGATGGCGGTGGCATTCGGCCTGGCAGCGACGCTGGCCGTGACCGGGTAGTCACCTCGATCACGTTCGGTGTCGAGTGCCGTTCGGCCTCGATTCCACCGATTAGAGTGGCCGCTATGACCGAAGTGAGGATCGCCGAAGATTGCGCCGCGCCCGCCGAAGCGGCGTTCGCGTTCATGAACGACTACCGCAATCTGCCGAAGTTCTGGTACGGCATCGAATCCTTCACACCCCTCACCGCGCAGACCGACGGCCTCGGCGCGACGTTCGACGGGAAGATGAAGCTCGGCCCCGCGTCGCTGACCTCGCGCGTCGAGGTCGTCGGCTGGGAAGAGGGCCGGTTGATCGCCACCAAGTCGATCAAGGGCATCGAGATCGTCGCCACCTTCAGGTTCATTCCCAAGGGTGAGATCGCGTGCACCGTGGACGCGGACATCGATTTCTCCGTCGGCGGCGGCATCACGGGCAAGATGCTCGGCAAGACGATCGAGCCGTTCGTGAAGATCGCGGTTCAGCACACCACCGACGCGCTCATTCGCGAGATCGAGAAATCACACAGCGAGCAGGTCTGAGAGCCTACGAATGGCGCGGCCGGGCGGGCCTGACACAATCTGATCCATGACCGAATCAGCGAATGTTGTGGCCACCGCCGATCTGGCCGACGAGATCGGCCCCGAGATCCGTAGCTGCGATACGCAGTTCATCCAGTTCGGCGGCCGTGCCGAATTCTCGGGCCGGATCACCACGATCCGCTGCTTCCAGGACAACCTGCTGGTCAAGCAGACACTGAGCGGGCCGGGCGAGGGCAAGGTGCTCGTCGTCGACGGTGGCGCGAGCGTGCACACCGCGCTGGTGGGCGACATCATCGCCGGCCGTGGCGTGGACAACGGCTGGGCCGGCGTGGTCGTCAACGGCGCCGTGCGCGACTCCGCGATCCTGCGCACCCTCGACATCGGGGTGAAGGCGCTGGGCACCAACCCGCGCAAGAGCACCCAGACCGGCAGCGGCGAGCAGGATGTGCCCGTCGAGTTCGGCGGCATCACCTTCGTGCCGGGCGAGATGCTCTACAGCGACTCCGACGGCGTGGTCGTTCGCGCCGAAGACTGACGGCGACGCGGGTGTTCGAGGGTCAGCCCTCGGACACCCGTACTTTGTTGCCGGCCAGGACGACGATGTCGCCGATCTCGAGTTGCCTGCCGCGGCGTAGCTCCACTTCATCGTTCACGCGCACCAAGCCCTGCGCGATCACCGTCTTGGCCTCGGAACCCGAATCGATCAGGTTGGCCAGTTTCAGGAATTGCCCGAGCCGGATGACAGCGTCATCGATCGGCACATCAACTGGTTCCGACATGCGCTAATACTTACCCCGTCGCGCGAAACCGGTCACCACCGGCCCCGGCGTTGCGGGTGGTGACGAACACGCCGCAGCCACCGCCACCCGGTTCCGGCTCGATTGGACGCACACTGGATCGGTGACTTCCACGCAGGCCGAGCAGCACCCCATCGTCGAGGACCGCACGCCGGTGCCCCATCGCGCGCACGGCAAGTTGTCCGAGGTACCACACATCGCCGGATTGGTCCTCGGTGTGTTCGCGGTGCTGCTGTTCTTGTGGAGTGTTTCGCCCAGCCTGCGGATCCTCACGCAGGTGCCGCGGCACTATGTGGACACCTACTATTTCGATGCCCCCGACACCAGCCTCGTGTGGGCGTTGATCGTCGGCTTGCTCGCCGGGGCGACCGCGGCCCGCAAGCGGATCGCCTGGTGGCTGCTGGTCGTGTACCTGCTGCTGTACGCGGTGGCGAACATCCTGGACTTCTTCGCCGACGACGATGTGGACGCGCTGGTCGCCTTCGTCGTGCATGTGGTGGTCATCGCGATACTGGTGGCCGCGCGCAAGGAGTTCTACACCCGGGTTCGGCCCGGCGCGCTGTGGAAGGCGCTGGGTGTCCTGGTGTCCGGGCTCGCGCTCGGCTGCCTGCTCGGCTGGGGCCTGGTCGAACTGTTCCCCGGTTCGCTGCCCGCGGGTGTGCAGCGTCCGCTGTGGGCGGTGTATCGCGTCACCGCCGCCGTGCTGGTGAACAACGAGCATTTCGACGGGCATCCGCGAGCCTGGGTGAACTTCCTGCTCGGCCTGTTCGGCGCGATCGCGCTGCTGGCCGCGGTGGTCGTGCTGTTGCGCTCGCAGCGCGCCGACAACGCGATGACCGCGCTGGACGAGTCGGCGATCCGCGGCCTGCTCGCGAGCAGCGATGTCGAGGACTCACTCGGCTACTTCGCGACCCGTCGCGACAAGGCGGTGGTGTTCGCGCCGAACGGCAAGGCGGCGATCACCTATCGCGTCGAGTTGGGTGTGTGCCTGGCCAGTGGCGATCCGATCGGCCCGAAACAGGCGTGGCCACAGGCGATTCAGGCGTGGCTCGAGCAGGCCGACCGGTTCGGCTGGCAGCCGGCGGTGATGGGCGCCGGCGAACTCGGCGCCACCGCGTACCGCAAGGCGGGCCTGTCGGCGCTGCGGCTGGGTGACGAGGCGATCCTCGACACCCGCACGTTCTCGCTGGCGGGCCCGGAGATGAAGCAGGTGCGTCAGGCCGCGAACCGGTTGCGCAAGAACGGCCTCGAGGTGCGGATCCGCAGGCACCGCGACATTCCCGCCACCGAGTTCGCCGAAATCGTCGCGCGGGCCGACGCCTGGCGCGATACCGAGACCGAGCGCGGCTTCTCGATGGCGCTGGGCCGCCTCGGCGACCCACTCGACGGCGACTGCCTGCTGGTCGAAGCGGTGGACCACGACGACCGCGTGCACGGCATGCTCTCGCTGGTCCCGTGGGGGCGCACCGGCGTCTCGCTGGAACTGATGCGCCGCGACCCGCAGAGCCCGAACGGCGTGATGGAGCTGATGATCTCGCAGCTCGCCCTGAACTCCGACCAGTACGGCATCACCAAGGTGTCGCTGAACTTCGCGGTCTTCCGATCGGTGTTCGAAGAAGGCGGCCGGATCGGCGCAGGTCCGATCCTGCGGGCCTGGCGCGGGGTGCTGCTGTTCTTCTCGCGCTGGTGGCAGCTCGAGGCCCTGTACCGGTCGAACGTGAAATACCACCCGCGCTGGGTGCCGCGGTTCTTCCTGTTCGAGGAACGCA
The DNA here is from genome assembly GCF_053606985.1 of Nocardia sp. NPDC055165. NCBI lineage: Bacteria > Bacillati > Actinomycetota > Actinomycetes > Mycobacteriales > Nocardiaceae > Nocardia > Nocardia sp. NPDC055165. Next base: position 411,941 of record NZ_JBSGSS010000004.1, on the reverse strand, counting down.
GGCAGTTGCCGCGAGTGGCCACGGCGAGCGGGCTGGCCGAAGGGTTCCTCCCGCGCATCGGCAAGGCGCCCGACGCGGGCGTGCACACCGGCACGACGGCGGCGGTCCCCGCGACAGTCACCGGCCTGCACGCCGACGGCAGCGCACCGGACGCACCGGAGGGCGCCGACGCCGAACAGGGTCCACGCAGGCCCGAACAGGTGCGGGTGCGCCTGGACAAACTCGACCGGCTCACGGCTTCGGGCATCGATGCCTATCCGGTCGCCTACCCGCCGACCCACGACATCGCCGAGGCCAGACGCTGCCCCAAGGGCACCACCGTGCGTATCGCGGGCAGGCTCTTGCGGATTCGCGACTACGGCGGCGTGATCTTCGCGCTGGTTCGCGATTGGACCGGCGAGATCCAGCTGGTGATCGATCGCGAACGGGTGGGCGCCGATCGCAGCAACGAGTTCACCGAATTCTTCGACCTGGGCGATCTCATCGAGGTGAGCGGGCAGATCGGCGCCAGCCGCAACGGTGAGCTGTCACTGCTCGCGCAGGACTGGCGGATGAACGGCAAATGCCTGCATCCGCTGCCCGACAAGTGGCGTGGGCTGGCCGATCAGGAAGCCAAGGTCCGGCAACGCTATGTGGACATGGCGATCAACCCCGAGACCCGCGAGGTGATGGCCAAGCGCAGCGCGGTCCTGCACTCACTGCGCGATTCGCTCTATGTCTGGGGCTTTCTCGAGGTGGAGACGCCGATTCTGCAACAGGTGCACGGCGGCGCCAACGCCACTCCGTTCCGCACCCACATCAATGCCTACGACCTCGACCTGTACCTGCGCATCGCCCCCGAGCTCTACCTCAAACGGCTGTGCGTCGGTGGCATGGAGAAGGTGTTCGAGATCGGCCGTACCTTCCGCAACGAAGGCGTCGACTTCAGCCACAATCCCGAGTTCACGATCCTGGAAGCCTATGAGGCGCACAGCGATTACCAGCAGATGATGCACCTGTGCCGCAGGCTGATCCAGCACGCGGCGATGGCCGCCAACGGTGCCGAGGTGGCATTGCGGCCCAACGACGACGGCGGCTTCGACACCGTCGACATCTCCGGTGAGTGGCGGGTGAAGACCGTGCACGGCGCGGTCTCCGAGGCGATCGGCGCCGAGGTGACCGCGCGTACCGAGCTGGCCCGGCTGCGCGAGCTGTGCGACGAGGCGGGCGTGGCCTACCAACACGGTTGGGACGCGGGCCAAGTGGTGCTGGAGATGTACGAGCACCTGGTGGAGTCGCAGACCACCTACCCCACCTTCTACCTGGACTTCCCCACCTCGGTCTCCCCGCTCACCCGCTCGCACCGCAGCATCGAGGGGGTGGCCGAGCGCTGGGACCTGGTGGCCTGGGGCGTCGAGTTGGGCACGGCCTACAGCGAACTCACCGACCCGGTGGACCAGCGGCGCAGGCTCACCGAGCAGTCGATGCTGGCCGCCGGTGGCGATCCGGAGGCGATGGAACTCGACGAGGACTTCCTGACCGCGCTCGAACACGCGATGCCGCCCACCGGCGGACTCGGGATGGGCGTCGACCGGGTGGTCATGTTGATCACCGGGCGCAGCATCCGTGAGACGCTGCCGTTCCCGTTGGTGAAACCGCGGTGAAATCGGGTACAGGTGTATACGGATCGCGGCGCGTTCGCGATCAACACATGCTCTGTGTGGCGCTTGCGAGGCTTTCGAACCGAAAGCCACAGTGAGACCGTTACTCTCGGAGTTCCGGCACCGGGAGGATGCCGGACCACCAACACATCGGGATGGGATTTCATGTATCTGGACTTGCTGACCACAGCCACACTCGTCGATCCGCACATGTTCACCAGCAGTTTCGACACCCTGGCGAGCTCGGACGCAGTCAACACCGCGCTGGAACTCGCGGCCAAGAAGAAAAAGAAGAACAGCTCCGGCCTGATCATCGGCGGCATCTGCTGCCTGATCATCGTGGTGCTCATCGTCGGCGGCATCTTCCTGCTCAAGAACAAGAAGAAGGGCGACCAGCCGCCGTACAACGGTGGTCAGCCGCCGTACAACGGCCCGCAGGGTGGTCAGCCGCCCTACGGCCAGTCCTGACCTAGCCGGAGGACTCGCGGCGATACCCTCGGTCGACGACGAGGCATCCCCGCGAGTCCGTTTCGGCTGTGGGTGGCCCCGAGCCCTGGTATCCGGCGGATAGGGCAGAGTGTTGACCGTGCAGCTGATACTCGTGCGTCATGCCCAACCCGAACGCGTAGTCGGCGACACCACCGCCGCCGACCCCGGCCTCACCGACATCGGCAAGCTCCAAGCCGACCGCGTCCCCGCCGCGCTCGCACCCCACGACATCGCTCGCATCGTCAGCAGCCCCCAGCGCCGCGCCCGCGACACCGCGCTCCCCACCGCGACCGCCCGCGACCTACCGGTCGACGTCATCGACGACCTCGCCGAGTACGACCGCGACCTGCCCGCCTACATCCCGATCGAAGACGCGAAAACCGAATTCGCCGACGCCTACGCCCGCATCAAGGCGGGCCATCTCCCCGACCAGATCGACGGCCCCGCCTTCACCACGCGAGTTCTCACCGCCGTCGAAACCCTGGTCGCCACCACAGCTCCCGGCGACACCGTCGTAGCCTTCGCCCACGGCGGCGTCATCAACGTCCTCCTCGCCGACATCCTGGCCCTCCCCCGCCCCCTCACCTTCCCGATCGACTACTGCTCGATCACCCGAATCCTCTACTCCCGCACCGGCACCCGCACCGCCGCCACCATCAACGAGAACGCCCACGTCTGGAACTTGCTCCCCAGGTACCTGTCCCGAACCACGCCCTAGATCCACGAAAGAGCCCGGCACCGCCGAAGCGATACCGGGCTCTGCGCGAACGACTCAGGCCGCCTGAGCGATCCAGTTGTGCATCCAGCTGATAGCGGTCTGCCCGCCACCCACCGAGTAACTGCCGTACAGCGTGTGCGCCTGCGAACGGTAGAACTGCTCCAGGTCCTTGGCCCGCTTCTGGTTGGCCGCGTCCGTCAGCTGCGCCCCCAGCGTCGGGATGCCGCCGAACGACATCAGGTCGCTCACGATCGCTCCGGCCTCGAGCTGGTAGCGCCACAGGTTGGCCGGGTTCGCGTCCGAGCTCTGTGCGAGGAAGCCGGCGAACCGCGTCACGAAGTCGTCGGTAGCGGTCGCGCAGTACAGATCGTCGACCGCGCAGATCGTGCGGGTGCGGTCGCTCAGCCAACCGAAGCCACCCGGCCGAGCGCCACCGGCACCGGCGCCCGCGGCATACGGGCCGACCTGGATATCGGTCGGCGAACGACGAGGATCGGAGATGAGGCCGACAGCGGCGACCCGGTCCTGCGGGATCGGGCTGATACCCGTACCGATCTCGGCGGCCAGATCGCCTGCGGCGTCGGCACCCTGGCTGTAGCCGACGATCGCGGCCTTGGTGTTGCCGCAGGAGGCCAGCTTCTCGCTGATCAGCCCGCGGGCGGCGTCGACCGCCTGCTTCTTGGAGTTGCCGTAGACATCGCCCTCCCAGGGGAACGCGGTCGCGGCATAGGTGACGTAGTCGACGTCGGTGTTTCTCGGTAGGCCGTTGGTGACGCCGGCGAGCATGCCGGGGCCGGGGGCCTTCTCGTGGCCGGTTTCCCAGGTGCCGGGAATGGCGACGACATAAAGACTCGGGCAGGCGGGCGCCGCGCTCGCGCTCGTGCTGCCGACAACAATTCCGGACATCATCGCCGCGGACGCTCCCAGAGCCGCGACAACCTTCTTCAACTGCATACCGCTCCAGTTCACCCTTGCTCGTCGATGTGAGAGCAACCCCGATTACTGACGTTGTGGCCCCAGACCTCGCCGCGAATCACAATAGGCGTACGAGCCATCCCATGCCACACAACCTCTCGATCTTGTGATGGGTCGCACCGACTGATCGCGCAGGGTTCACCCCGCCGATGACGGAATGTCGGCGGCACGTCACCGCCGACACGCCCCCCGTTCGCGAAACTCACACCTCCAGGTCTTCTTCGATGCCCTTGAGCTTGTGCCGCGCCAGCGCCAGATTGGCCCGGCCGCGATCGAGGGCGAGGTAGAGGAACAGCCCTTTGGACTTGCGCCCCGTCATCGGGCGGATCAGGTGGTATTGCGTGCCCAGGGTGATGAGGATGTCCTCGATCTCCTCGTTGAGCCCGAGCTGCTCGATGGTGCGCATCTTCGCCCGCACCACCTCGGTGTTGCCCGCCGCGGCGACCTGCAGGTCGAGCGACTTGGTGCTGCTGAGCATTCCGAGGGCCATGCCACTGCTGTAGTCGACGATCGCGGCGCCGATCGCGCCCTCGATCACCATCATGTCCTTCAGAGCCAGATCCATATTCGACATCGTGTGCCTTTCAATCGTTGTGCGCCGCCGCCAGATGGCCGGCGATCGCGCGAGCTACCGGTCGCGACTCCAGATGGAGTCGACCGACATTCACTTCGGGTCCGGCGAGCACGGTCAGCGAGGTGCGCCCGGCGGCGTAGATCACCACCTGCCCCTCGGTGCCGTGCACGACGACCTCGCTGAACCCGCCGCCGTGCGCGGTGTTCGCCAGCCGGTACGACAGCGACAACTGCGCGGCCGACAGCGCGGCCAGGCCCGCGGGTTCGAGATGGGCGGGGAGGTCGTGTTCGATGAGCAGCCCGTCGCTGGAGGCCACCAGCGACCCGGTGAGCTGAGGTAGCCGTTCGCGCAACGACTGCAGTTCGGCCTGCACAGCCGGGTAGTTCTGGGGCGCTGTGTGTTCGGGCGCCCTGGGTTCGGGTGTGGTCATCGCCACCTTGGTCAACCTTCCCCTCCAATCACCGAGCAGCTTCTTCCGCACGGTCACGCAAGCTCCTCCAACGCCGCCCTGAGCCGGATGAGTGTTTCGCGGTCGACCTGCTGCCAGCGTTCGGGTTCCGCTGCGCCGGCCGGTTTTCCGCGGTGTCGGGCGGTCGCGGTCGCTTCCTCGTCGATCGCGTGCCTGCCCTGTCGTGCACCCGTCTCCTGCTGGGGGCGGGTCGGTCCCGCGCTGCCCGGAACGCGTCGGGGCAGCGTGGGCACGGATGTTGTCGACCGAGTCGAGCTCCGGTGGTCGGCCGGGTCCGGTGCGAGGGCGAGGTGGCGCCCGCGCGGTGGTTGTTCGGTCGCGACGGGTTCCGGCGCTTCGATCAGGCCCGCTGTGGTCAGGTCGCGGACCGCGACGAGGCAGCCGTAGGTGGTGCGGCCCAGATCGCGGGCGATGTCGGCGATGCTGCGGCGGGTGTCGGCGGCGGCGAGAACCTCTGCCTGACTTCCGGTGAGTACCACCTGGTTCCGCTTGATCCGGCGGGCCGGGACCACCGGAACCAGGGTGACGAGGTCGGCGGTCCACGGGCCGTACTCGTTGTCGGTGCGGCGTTCGCATTCGTGAACAAGCGCGCGGGGCGCGATGTGGCAGACCGGCGCCAGCCAGTGTTCGGTGGTCGGACGGAATTCCGGCTCACCCGCGGAGGCCAGCAAAAAATAGGCGGCGTCGAACACCGACAGCAGCGCCAGGGTTTCCAGTTGTGGCTGGTCCAGCAGCGGACCCGGGTCGCCCGCACCGGCGCGACGCCAATCCTCCGCCGTTGCTACGCCCGCTTCGACGACCAATCTGTCGAGTCCGATGGTCCGCCCGCAGCCGACCGAGGCGATAGTGCCGCGCACCAAATGGAATTCGCCGTCGCCTGCGCGCAATACTCCGGTCGAGCCTTCTTCGCCGAGCCGATGCAATTCATCGGCGAGCGCGACACTCATCGATCCCCGCCCGTCAATTCTTGCAGTGCCGACCTGAGCTGATAGCGGGCCATCCCGAGATTGCCGGTGTCGCCGTCGAAGACGACATGCATGAACAACCTGCCGTCGAAATCGCCGTCGACCAGGTGGAGGAGGTGAAATCCCCTGGTCCGGCACACCACGATCTCGGTGAGGTCGTCGTCGGAGCTCCCCAGGGCCGGACACGCGAGCGCGGCTCGCACCACATCGGTGGTCCCCGCCGCGTCCTCGTGCTCGTCGACGCCTCGGCGCTCGCCTGCACCGGCCACGGCCAACCCGCTCGCCCCGTCCACCAGCGTCACACTGCGCGCCCCGGGAATATCCATGATGCGTTTCAGACACCCATCAAGAGAATTCACCGAGCCCCCGAACCGTCATCGACTATTGATCGAGACGAGACGTTATACCCCTCCGCTATTCCTCGCATCTTGAACGCCGGAAAATTGCTGCCGCACAATATGTTTGCTGATGGTTGCTGGAAAACCGCTCGGTATCAATACTTTTGAGTAACTTCGGCGGCCATTCGCTGCGAGCAGCTATAACCGGTGATCACTCGCCTGTTCCACTCGCCAGCGATCATCGCGTAAACATCGATAATTGCGTCTTCGCAGACCTCGCCGAACCCGACGCACAGCGGTCCCCCACCGATGTGCTCGGAGTGTGCGATCAGCCGGCGGCGCGGCGGTACCAGGTTTCCGCTTCGCGGTGGGCGCCTTGGGATTCCAGCAGGGCGGCGAGGTTGGCCATGGCCCGCGGGTGGCCGAGATCGGCCGCGCGACGGAAGCAGCGGCGGGCCTCGGTGATGGCGCCGCGGTGGCGCAGCAGGATGCCGAGATTGTTCACGGCGTCGATGTCGCCGTGGTCGGCGGCCTCGCCGAACCAGGCTTCGGCGTCGTCGAGGCGGTCCTGATCCTGGAGGAGTCGCGCGAGATTGAACATGGCGTCGACATGGCCCGCCATCGCGGCGTGGTGGTACCAGGTTTCGGCGTCCCGGCGGTCACCGCACTGGTAGAGCATGGTGGCCAGATTGAACATGGCGTTGGCATTGCCGGCGACCGCCGCACGGCGGTACCAGGACTCGGCCTCGTCGAGTTCACCGAACTGGTCGAGCAACACGGCCAGGTTGTTCATCGAGCGCGTGTGCCCCGCGGCAGCGGCGCGCCGGAACCAGTACTCGGCGGCTTCGAAATCGCTGTGGTCGTGGTAGAAGTGGGCAAGATTGTGCATGGCGGTACCGTCACCACGCTCTGCGGCGCGGCGAAGGTTCGCCAACGCTTCCGGCGGCAACGGCACAGCTCCCCCTCGGATCTCCCGTACACCTCGACACGGAAAGTCTATGTGCTGCAGGGAAGATCAGCCACGTCGTTCGCTCGCCTACCGAACCCCTTGCGCCCCTTCCCCGTTCACCCCCCTACGCACATTCCCCGCAAACCCGCAGGTATCCGGCAAGGCGTCCGGATTCGGCGGGACACCTGCCGCGTGTGGGGGGAATGACAAAAAAAGACGCCCGCGGGCTCGAAAGCCTGCGGGCGCCTTACTGGTTGCGCGGCTAGCGCTGGGCGACAGCCGTCGGGGGGATCGGCGCAGGCAGCGCGGTCTCGCCCTCGAGGAACTTGTCGACGGCCGACGCGGCGGCGCGGCCCTCGGCGATGGCCCAGACGATCAGCGACTGGCCACGGCCCATGTCACCGGCCACGAAGACGCCGGGGATGTTGGTAGCCCAGCTCTTGTCGCGCTGGACATTGCCGCGACCGTCGTAGCCGACACCGAGATCGGTGAGCAGGCCCGGCTTCTGGGGACCGACGAAGCCCATGGCCAGCAGGACCAGGTCGGCTTCGAGGGTGAAGTCGGTGCCCTCGACCTTTTCGAAACGGCCGTTGACCATCTTGACCTCGTGCGCATCGAGACCGGTGACCTTGCCGTCCGCGCCGACGAAACGCTCGGTGTTCACCGAGAACAGACGTTCGCCGCCCTCTTCGTGCGCCGAGGCGACCCGGTACATCAGCGGGTAGGTCGGCCACGGGGTCGAGCCCGCGCGCTCCTCGGGAGGACGCGGCATGATCTCGAACTGGTGCACCGACTCGGCGCCGTGACGGTGCGAGGTGCCCAGGCAGTCGGCGCCGGTGTCGCCACCGCCGATGATGATGACCTTCTTGCCCTTGGCGTGGATCGGCGGCAGGCCGTCGGAGTCGGCGATGTCGTCACCGAGCTGCACCCGGTTGGACAGCGGCAGGAACTCCATCGCCTGGTGGATGCCGTCGAGCTCGCGGCCCGGGATCGGCAGATCGCGGGCGATGGTGGCGCCACCGGCCAGCACGATCGCGTCGAAACGCTCACGCAGCTGCTCGGCGGTGATGTCGACACCCACGTTGACGCCCGCCTTGAAGATGGTGCCTTCGGCTTCCATCTGGGCCAGACGACGGTCGATGACCGACTTCTCCATCTTGAATTCCGGGATGCCGTAGCGCATCAGGCCGCCGATGCGGTCGTCACGCTCGAACACGGTCACGGTGTGACCGGCGCGAGTGAGCTGCTGGGCGGCGGCCAGACCGGCCGGGCCCGAGCCGACGACGGCGATCTTCTTGCCGGTGAGACGGGTCGGGTACACCGGGGTGACCCAGCCCTCGTCGAAGGCGTTCTCGATGAGCTCGACCTCGACCTGCTTGATCGTGACCGGCTCCTGGTTGATGCCGAGCACGCAGGACGCCTCACACGGAGCCGGGCACAGGCGGCCGGTGAACTCCGGGAAGTTGTTGGTGGCGTGCAGGCGGTCGATGCCTTCGCGCCACGCGCCCTTGTAGACCAGGTCGTTCCATTCGGGAATCAGGTTCCCGAGCGGACAGCCGTTGTGACAGAAGGGGATACCGCAGTCCATGCAGCGGCTGGCCTGGGTCTTCAAGGTGTCCTGGGAGAACTTCTTCTCCTCGTAGACCTCTTTCCAGTCGAGCAGACGCAGCTCGACCGGACGACGGGCCGGGGTTTCCCTCGAGGTGTGCTTCAAAAATCCCTGTGGGTCAGCCACGAGCCGCCTCCATGATCGCGGTATCCACGTCCTTGCCGGCCTTCTCGGCTTCGGAAATGGCGAGTAGAACCTTCTTGTATTCGCGGGGCATGACCTTCACGAAGTGGTTCACCTGCTGGGACCAGTCGCTCAGGATGCGTTCGGCCACAGCCGATCCCGTTTCGTCGCGGTGGGTCGCGATGATGTCGCGCAGCCAGGTGAAATCGTCACCGGAGAGCTGCTCGATCGCGTCGACCTGATCCGGGTTGACCCGGCCGGGCAGCTTGCCCTCGGGGTCGTAGAAGTAGGCGACACCACCGGACATACCGGCACCGAGGTTGCGGCCGGTGTCACCGAGGATGACCACGCGGCCACCGGTCATGTACTCGAGCGCGTGGTCGCCCACACCCTCGACGACCGCGGTGGCACCGGAGTTACGCACGCCGAAGCGCTCGCCCGCGACACCGTTGATCAGGATGCGACCGCTGGTGGCGCCGAACATGATCACGTTGCCCGCGATGATGTTGTCTTCGGCGACAAAGGCTTCCGGAGCAGAAGCCGACGGGCGGACCACGATGCGGCCACCCGACAGACCCTTGCCGACGTAGTCGTTGGCGTCACCGAAGACCCGCAGCGTGATGCCGGCCGGGACGAACGCGCCGAAGCTGTTGCCCGCCGAACCGGTGAAGGTGATGTCGATGGTGTCGTCGGGCAGGCCCGCGCCACCGTAGAGCTTGGTCACCTCGTGGCCGAGCATGGTGCCGACCGTGCGGTTCACGTTGGTGATCTTGGTTTCGATCTTGACCGCCTGGCCACGCTCGAGCGCGGGAGCGCTCTGCGCGATCAGCTCGTTGTCCAGCGCCTTGTCCAGACCGTGGTCCTGGGTGCCGGTGCACCGGGTGTTCTGGTTCATGAACGCCGTCTCCGGCATGTCCAGGATCGGCGACAGGTCCAGCTTGGCGGCCTTGTAGTGCTGCTTGGCCTTGGCGGTGTCGAGCAGGTCGACCCGGCCGACGGCCTCGTCGAGGGTGCGGAAGCCCAGCTCGGCGAGCAGCTCACGCACCTCCTCGGCGATGAACATCATGAAGTTCTCGACGAATTCCGGCTTGCCGGTGAAGCGCTCGCGCAGCACCGGGTTCTGGGTGGCGATGCCGACCGGACAGGTGTCGAGGTGACACACGCGCATCATGACGCAACCCGAGACCACCAGGGGCGCGGTCGCGAAACCGAACTCCTCGGCGCCGAGCAGGGCGGCGATCATCACGTCGCGGCCGGTCTTCATCTGACCGTCGACCTGAACGACGATGCGGTCACGCAGGCCGTTGAGCAGCAGGGTCTGCTGGGTCTCGGCCAGGCCGAGCTCCCAGGGTCCACCCGCGTGCTTGAGCGAGGTCAGCGGCGACGCGCCGGTGCCGCCGTCGTGGCCCGAGATGAGCACGACGTCGGCGTGTGCCTTGGACACACCGGTGGCGACGGTGCCGACACCCGGCTCCGCGACAAGTTTCACGTGAATCCGAGCCTGCGGGTTCGCGTTCTTCAGATCGTGGATCAGCTGCGCCAGATCCTCGATCGAGTAGATGTCGTGGTGCGGCGGCGGCGAGATCAGGCCGACGCCCGGCGTGGAGTGGCGCACCTCGGCGACCCACGGGTACACCTTGTGCGCGGGCAGCTGGCCGCCCTCGCCCGGCTTGGCGCCCTGGGCCATCTTGATCTGGATGTCGGTGGCGTTGGTCAGGTAGTGCGCGGTGACACCGAAGCGACCCGACGCGACCTGCTTGATCGCCGAACGACGCCAGTCGCCGTTCTCCTCGACCTCGAAGCGAGCGGGGCTCTCGCCGCCCTCACCGGAGTTCGAGCGAGCGCCGATGCGGTTCATTGCGATGGCGAGCGACTCGTGCGCCTCGGCGGAGATGGAGCCGTAGCTCATCGCACCGGTCGAGAAGCGCTTCACGATCTCGCTCGCGGGCTCGACCTCGTCGATGGAGATCGACGCGCGCTGGTTCGACTTGAACTTGAACAGACCACGCAGCGCCGCCAAGCGCTCGGACTGATCGTCGACCAGCTTGGTGTACTCCTTGAAGATCGAGTACTGGCCGGTGCGGGTCGCGTGCTGGAGCTTGAACACCGTGTCCGGGTTGAACAGGTGGTACTCGCCCTCACGGCGCCACTGGTACTCGCCACCGACCTCGAGCTCGCGATGCGCGCGCTCGTTGCGGTTCTCCAGGAACGCGACGCGGTGGCGGATGGCCACCTCTTCGGCGATCTCGTCGAGACCGATGCCGCCCAGCGCGGAGCGCAGGCCGGTGAAGTACTCGTCGACCAGGTCCTGGGCCAGGCCGATGACCTGGTACAGCTGGGCGCCGTTGTAGGAGGCCAGGGTGGAGATGCCCATCTTCGACATCACCTTGAGCACGCCGTTGCTGGCCGCGGTGCAGTAGTTCGCGACGGCCTTGCGGAAGTCGGCGGCCAGGTCGCCGGTGCTGCCCGGAATCTGCAGCGAGCCGCGCTCGAGCATGTCCTCGATGGTCTCGAAGGCCATGTACGGGTTGATCGCGGCGGCGCCGAAACCGATCAGCAGGGCCATGTGGTGCACCTCGCGGGCGTCACCGGCCTCCACGACCAGGCCGACCATGGTGCGGGTCCGCTCGCGCACCAGGTGGTGGTGCACCGACGAGGTGAGCAGCAGCGACGGGATCGGCGCCAGCTTCTCGTTGGACTCACGGTCGGACAGCACGATGATGCGCGCGCCGCCGTCGATAGCGGCCGAGACCTGGGTGTTGATGGCCGCGAGCGCCTTGCGCAGACCCTCGCCGCCCTCGGCGACCGGGTACAGACCGCGCACGACCACCGAGCGCAGGCCCGGCTGGCTGCCGTCGTCGTTGATGTGGACGAGCTTGGCCAGCTCGTCGTTGTCGAGAATGGGCTGTTCGAGCGCGATCATGCGACAGGAGTCGGGACCCGGATGCAGCAGATCGGCCTCGGGGCCGAGGTTGCGCTTGAGGCTGGTGACGACCTTCTCGCGGATGGCGTCCAGCGGCGGGTTGGTGACCTGCGCGAACAGCTGCGAGAAGTAGTCGAACAGCAGACGCGAACGGTTCGACAGCACCGCGATCGGGGTGTCGGTACCCATCGAGCCCAGTGCCTCGCCGCCGGTCTTGGCCATCGGCGTGATCAGCAGGTTCAGGTCCTCGGTGGTGTAACCGAAGATCTGCTGACGGATCAGCACGCGGTCGTGCGACATGTGCACGTGCGGGCGGTCGGGCAGGTCGGCCAGGCGGCTGACGCCCTCGTCGAGCCACTGCTGGTACGGCTGCGCCGCGGCCAGCTCCGACTTGACCTCTTCGTCGGTGACGATGCGGCCCTGCTCGGTGTCGACCAGGAACATCTTGCCCGGCTGCAGGCGGATCTTCTGGACCACGGTGGCGGGGTCGATGTCGAGCACGCCGACCTCGGAGGCGAGCACGACGAGGCCGTCCTCGGTGACCCAGATGCGACCCGGGCGCAGACCGTTGCGGTCGAGCACGGCGCCGATCTTGGTGCCGTCGGAGAAGCACACCGCTGCCGGGCCGTCCCACGGCTCCATCAGCATCGAGTGGTACTCGTAGAACGCGCGCCGGTCGGGGTCGAGGTTCTCGTTACGCTCCCACGCCTCGGGAATCATCATCATGATGGCGTGGTGCAGTTCGCGACCGCCCAGGTGCAGCAGTTCGAGCACCTCGTCGAAACGCGCGGTGTCGGAGGCGCCGGGGGTGCAGACGGGGAAGATCTTCTGCAGCCGGTCCTTGCCCGCTTCGTCCTTGCCGAACACGTCGCTGCGCAGCAGCGCCTCACGGGCGCGCATCCAGTTCTCGTTACCGGTGACGGTGTTGATCTCACCGTTGTGGGCGACCCGGCGGAACGGGTGCGCCAGCGGCCACGAGGGGAAGGTGTTGGTGGAGAAGCGCGAGTGCACGATGCCGATGGCCGACTCGACGCGCTCGTCCTGCAGGTCCAGGTAGAACGCACGCAGCTGGGGCGTGGTGAACATGCCCTTGTAGATGAAGGTCTGGCCGGACAGGCTCGGGAAGTACACCGATTCCTTGCCGACGGTGCCCTCGCCGGGGCCTGCCTTGCCGAGCTCGTGCTCGATCCGCTTGCGGATCACGTAGGCGCGACGCTCCAGGTCCATGCCCGAGAGCTGCTCGGCGGAGTTCTTCGGCGAGCCGATGAAGATCTGCCGGAAGGTGGGCATGGCATCGCGGGCCAGCGCGCCGAGCGAGGTCTCGTCGATCGGCACCTCGCGCCAGCCGAGCACGGCCAGGCCCTCTTCGGTGACGATCTTCTCGACGCCGTAGGCGGCCCGCGCGGCTTCGCGGCGGGCCTGCGGCAGGAAGGCGATACCGGAGGCGTAGGAGCCTTCCGGGGGCAACTCGAAAGCGGCGCCTTCTTCGGCGAGGATCGCACGGAAGAACTTGTCCGGGAGCTGCAGCAGGACGCCCGCGCCGTCGCCGGAGTTCGGCTCGGCACCCGCAGCACCGCGGTGCTCCAGGTTCAGGAGGGCCGTGATGGCCTTGTCGACGATGTCTCGACTGCGTCGTCCATGCATGTCGGCAACGAACGCGACGCCGCAGGCGTCGTGTTCGAATGCCGGATCGTAGAGCCCGGTGACTCCGGGTGACCTGTGGCCAGGAAGTTGCGTCATGCCTCTGCCTTCAAGAAAGTCGGCTGTCGATGTCGGCCACCCAGCAAGCTGAGCGTGGGCCCTTCGTCGTTTCGCCTCCGTCAAGACTGCGTCCGTACGATCCGAAACCAGCGACGGTGGTGGTTTGCGGCGTTGACGTAGTTGGGGTGCTCAGAGGTAACGGGATGCTTACTTCTCCCTTACCTCTGCGCGGGGTTTCACCCGCTACTCTTGGCCCGGTTTCACCGGACCTCGAACAGGTGGTTGTGCCGAACTGGGTGCGTTCGGCGTAAGAGCAAACGATAAGTCAGACCGCAGACCCAACCAACTAAGGTTGTGCTAAGTAACCCGTCTAGCTGGGGTTTGTAACGGCTGCTTGCATCGTCGCGCGCGTCGTCCAGTGTAAAGCAGACCGGGGACCGGATCGATCCCGGACAACCCCCGCCTACCTGCGTGAACACTGTCGACGAGCAGACTCGGTTCCACCGTCGGCCGGGGGCCGAAAGCTGAACTCACCTGCACCGCAGCAGATTTCCCTGCAGATGCCCTGGTCAAACCTCCCACCTCCGCTAACCAGGGGTGGGGACTGTGAGATATTCCCGACACGGGCCCCCACAAGCGCTCCAGTCAGCCGACCGTACGGTCTGTATTGCGAAATGTGCGCCACAGCACACTGCTGGCAAACTTCTGGCAGTGTCGTTCGACACAAATCGGGCACAGACGGCGGTGCGGCCCGGCTCGCCGCGCGCGACACGCCGAGGTCGGCACAGAAATGTTTCGGTCAGCGCGATGAGTGGACCCATCCACTGTGAGGCTGACCACAAGCAGTACCTCGGCACTCGGTGTGTCGGTGTCCGGCCTGTCACGCTGACACAACGAATCCATGCCAGTTTCGCCTTATCTACCAGTTTCGCCATGCCCAGTGGAGCGCACGACCCGGGGAGAACTCATGACCGGCTTACTCACCTGGCTCGGCGGAGGCCTCGCCTCGCCACGGCGCCGGGACCACGAATCGGGCGCCGACCTGGCTTTCAGCCATGAACAGGGCCGTTATCTCGTCACCGGTGCCGCCGTGACGTTGTTCGCCGTGATCGCCGGTCTCGTCGCGATGTCCGCACTGCTCGCCGCCGACGCTGCCGTGCTCGTCGCGGTGCTGTTCGCGCTGGTCATCGCCGTCGCCGCGGGAGCGCTCGGCCGGGCACTGGCGACCGCGCGGCCCGGTGCGGACGACGATCGGTTCGGAATCGCGGCCCGGATCGGGGTCGGGGTGCTGGCCGGGGTCTTCGTGGCCGAACTCGCCGCCACCGTGCTGCTCGGCGGGACCGTCGACCGGGAACTGGATGTGCGCGCCCAGGCGAGTGCCGAGAACGCGCCTGCCGTGGTCGCCGCCCGCACCTCGTTCGACCTCGCCACCGCCGACCGGGCCGCGCTCGATCTGAGTATCGCCAAGTCGCAGGCCGACATCGACCGCGCGCTGGTGATCGCCCGCTGCGAGTACAACCCCACCGCGGAATGCCCGCGGACCAGAATCACCGGGGTACCGGGTCGCGGTCCGGAAACGCAGACCGCCAACGACATGCTCGACGACGCCCGCAAACAGCTCGCCACGGCGCAGGGCCGCATCGAGGGCCTCGACCAGCGGGTTCGCACCGAGTCCGCCGCGCTCGCCACCGCGCGGACCAGCGCGTTCGCCGACGGCGACCGTGGCTTGGGCGCCCGCTGGCTGGCCATGAACAGCTACACCGCGTCACACGCGGGCGCCGCCGCGCTGCGCCTGCTCATCCTGCTCGCGGGCATCGTCGTGGCCCTGCTGCCGCTGCTGCTGCGCTGGTGGCGCGGGGAAACCTCGCTCGACCGCCGGGTCGACGCCGCGGAGGTGGCCGATCGGGCCCAGCGTGAGGCCGACGCCGCCATCGCGGTGAAACGCGCCGAAGTACGCACCGAGACGGCCGCCTTGCGCGCCGAACACGAGCTCACCGCCGCGCAACTGGCCATCGAAGCCGATACCGTGATCGATCGAGAACGTCAGCGCACCAGGATCATCGCCGCGATCGGCGGTTTCGAGCTCGGGTTCACCGAGCCGCATCGAAAGGACGACTCCGTGTCTCTGGAGCCGAACGTCACATCGCAGCTGCCCGCGGGGTACGTCCAGCACGCGCTGCCCGCCGGCACCGCCGGGGCTCTCGTCCCCGCCCACCAGACGCCCACGCAGCAGCCGCCCGCGCAAGCACCGGCCGGCGGTGGCGGATTGGAGTTGCCGATCATCGGGACGGTGCCGTTCACCGACACCGCCGCCCGCTGGATCCGTCCGCTGGTACCGGCTTTCGTGGCCAATGCCTTCGACTCGGCCACCCACCCGATGCGGACCGCGCGGCAGGCGTTCGAAGAGGTCGAAGAGGTGACGTTCACGCTGCGCCGCACGCGCAAGGTCACTGTCGACACGCAGGATTCCGCGCAGCAACAGCAGGTCCCCGCCGGATATCAGTTGCAGGGTCAGCCCGCGCAGGGTTTCCTGCCGCCCGGCGCCTACCCGCAGCAGCAGTACCAGCAGCCGTACCAGCCGTACGCCCAGCAGATCGCCTCGAACGTGGTCGACGCGCCGTCGAGCCGCTTCCATCCGGACCCGCGTCAGTACCCCTCGGCGCCGAACTACACCGCGCTGCCCGCCGGTCAGGGCAACGGCCTGCCCGAGGCGGACAGCCACGGCGAGCTCGCCGGCGGAAACGCCAACGAGCTGCCCGGCAACCGGCGTCAGCTGCCGCCCGCCCGCTGATCCCACGGGGTGGCCGACAACCTCGGCCACCCCGGCTCAGCCGCGCGTGGTCTTCGTCCGCACCGCGCTGTAGGCCGCGAACAACAGCACCGCGACGATGCCGAGCACCGTCAGATGGATGCCGCTGACGAACGCCTGGTTCGCCGACGACAGGAACTCCGCCGCCACCGCGGCGGGCAGCTCACCGGCCACCTCGACGGCACCGCTGAGCGAGCCCGACGCGGCCGCCACGGCGTCATCCGGCAGCAAGGACACGTCCAGACCACGCCGGAAGATCGCCATCACGGTGCTGCCGAGCAGGGCGACACCCAGGGCAAGACCCGTTTCGTAGGCGGTCTCCGAGATCGCCGCGGCCGCACCGGCGCGTTCCTCCGGCGCCGATCCGACGACCAGGTCGGCGGCCACGGTCATGGCCACACCGGCACCCAGACCGATGCCGACGAAACCGAGCACGAACGCCTCGGCGCCGCTCACCGCGTCGACCGCGAGGAAGGCCGCCGCGCCGATCGCGGTGACGACCAGCGCACCGGCCAGCACCAGCGCCGCACGCCAGCGCCGCACGAGCCAGGCCGCCGCCAGCGAACCGAACACGCTCGCCGCGAGCCCCGGCAGCATCAGCAGACCCGCCTCCAAGGGCGTGCGGCCGAGCACCAGCTGCAGATACTGCGATCCGAAGAACAGCACGCCCGCCAGCGCGAACACCGCGAGCAGGTTGGTGAACACCGCCACCCGGAACCGCGGCAGTTCGAACAGCCGCAGGTCGAGCATCGGATCGGTCAGGCGACGCTGCCTGCGCACGAACAGCACGGCCGAGACCACACCGACCAGGCCGACCAGCAGCGCGCTCACCGCCGGACCGTGCGCGGCGGTTTCCTTCACCGCGTAGACCACCGGCACCAGCGCCAGCATCGACAGCAGCGCGCTCAGCGCGTCGAACCGGCCCGGGTTCGGGTCACGTGATTCGGGGATGAGCAGCGGGGCGAGGGCGAGCAGCACCAGCATCACCGGCAGGTTCACCAGGAACACCGAGCCCCACCAGAAGTGCTCGAGCAGCCAGCCGCCGACCAGCGGACCGGCCGCGGCGCCGCCACCAGCCATCGCACTCCACACACCGATCGCCACGGTGCGCTGACGCGGGTTCTGGAACATCGATCGGATCAGGCCGAGCGTGGCGGGCATCAGCGTGGCGCCCGCGACGCCCTGTAGGACGCGCGCGGCGATCAGCATCTCCGGCGACACCGCCCACGCGGCCAGCGCCGAGGCGATGCCGAAGCCGACCGCACCGATCAGCAGGAGCTTGCGCCTGCCGATCCGGTCGCCGAGATTGCCCATCACCACCAGCAGACCGGCGAGCACGAAGGAGTACACGTCGATGATCCAGAGCAGCTGTGGCGTGCTCGGGGCGAGGTCGGCGCTGATCGCGGGCACGGCCAGGTCCAGCACGGTCGCGTCCACGGCGAGCAGCAGCAGGGCCAGGGCGAGTACGCCGAGGCCCGCCCACTCACGCGGGGTGGCGCGCGTCGGGGTGAGTGCTGTGGGGGTGTTCATCGGTCTCTCGTCTTTCGGGTTGGTAAACCGTCCAGACGGTACAGTAACAAGAAAACCGTCCAGACGGTACAGTGATTGCCGTGAGCTCTGACACCCGCGATCGCATCCTCGACGCCCTGGAGACCCTGCTGCTCGAACGCGGCGCGGCACAGATGACCCTCGACAACGTCGCCGCCGCGGCGGGCGTGTCGAAGGGCGGGCTCCTCTACCACTTCAAGAGCAAGGACGCCCTGCTCGTCGGCCTGGTCCAGCGGCTCGGCGAGCGTGCCCGCACCCAACTCGACGACGCCAGATCGAGCGGGAGCTCCATCGCCGAGTGGTACCTGCAGACGCCCGACCCCACCGCGCAGGACGACGCTGTAGAACTCGCCCTGTACCGCTCACTGCTGGCGACCATGCGCACGATCGACGCGTCGGCGGGCAGCGAACCCGACGAGGTGCAGCGCGCGCTCGACGCGGTGATGGCGGCCTGGTCGGACAACCTCGAGACCGAGGTGGACGACCCCGTCCGCGCCGACACCATCCGACTGGTGGGCGATGGGGTCTACCTGCGCGCCCTGCTCGGTCTGCCGCAGATCGAACCCGCGCGCTACCGTGCCGTCGTCGACAACCTGCTCCAGGGTTGAGTGCACATTTGTACACCGAACGAAGCTGCGGACAACAGGCCGGTCGACAGACCGGTGGACGGTCACAAAACTAGGTGCGACCAGTTGGTATAGCCACCTGACCGAGGCAGTGACCTGCGCAACTCTGTGGCCGACACCGGGTTCACCGGTTTACAGTTCAGAAGTGATCAACCGCGATGGACCGGCGGGCGCGGCACGATCAGCGCCATGGGGCTCGCCGCTGCTCGGGCCAGTCGACGAGGCATCGAAGATCCGTCGAGTTCGGGTGCAGTTACTACTCACCGTCCCGCTGCTCATCGCCAATCTGATCGGCATCGCCATGGTGGTGGTGCTCGCGGGCTTCGTGCTGCCCGGTCCCACCGTGTTCACTCGGCAACTCCTGCTGGTCAACAGCGTGTTCACACCACTGTGCGCCGCGCTCGCGCTGGCGGGCGGCACCGTGTGGGGCACCGTGGCCGGGGTGCGCTCGATGGGCTGGGCCACCGATCCCGAGCACGTGCCGACGCCGGCCGAACAGCAGGTCACCGTGTCGGCGCCGCGCTGGATGGTGCTGCAGCAGGCCATCCTGTGGACGCTGACGTTGACCGTGCTCACCATCGTCTACGGGGTGCTCGAACCGGCGCTGATCCCCAAGGTCATCCTCTCCACCGGCGCCGCCGCGATCGTCGTGTGCGCCAACAGCTACCTGATCATCGAATTCGCGCTGCGCCCGGTGACCGCGCGCGTGCTGGCCGCCGACCCGCACCGCCGCCGTGGCATCGGCGTGTTCGGCCGGACCATGCTGTCGTGGTTCGTCGGGGTCGGCGTACCGGTGGCGCTCACGATGACGGTGGCGGTGTGGGCGCTGGCCGATCCCGCGGTAAGCAAGGCCAGGCTGGCGGTGTGCATGCTCAGCCTCGGCGGCTCCGCGCTGGTGTTCGGGTTGATCCTGATGGCCCAGGTCGTCGCGGCGACAGTGGCCCCGATCAAGGGGGTGCGCCAGGCGCTGCGGCGCGTGGAGAACGGCGACCTCGACGCCGAGATCGCCCTCTACGACGGCACCGAACTGGGCGAACTGCAGAGCGGCTTCAACACGATGGTGCACGGGCTACGCGAGCGGGCGATGATCGAGGACCTGTTCGGCAAGCATGTCGGCCACGATGTCGCGATGGCGGCGATCGCCTCCCAGCCGGTCCTCGGCGGCACCGAAACCGAGGCAGCGGCCCTGTTCATCGACATCATCGGCTCCACCACGATGGCGGCCACCCTGCCCGCACCCGAGATCGTCGGCATTCTCAACCGGTTCTTCGACATCGTCGTCGACGAGGTGGAACGGCACGGCGGGCTGCTCAACAAGTTCGAGGGCGACGCGGCGCTGGCGGTGTTCGGTACCCCCGCTCCGCTCGACGACCTGGCCGGATCGGCGCTGTCGTGCGGTCGGGCGATCCAGCGCCGATTGCGCGACGCCTCCGATCTCGACGCGGGTATCGGCGTCGCGGCGGGACGGGTGGTCGCGGGCAACGTCGGTACGCACAATCGGTACGAGTTCACGGTGATCGGTGACGCTGTGAACGAGGCCGCTCGGCTGTGTGAGCTGTCCAAGCAGCACGACGAACGGTTGCTCACGTCGGCGACCACGCTTGCCGCTGCGGCCGACTCAGAATCCGCGCAGTGGATTCTCGGTGAGACGGTCACGCTGCGTGGGCGTTTGAAGCCCACGCAGGTTGCGCTGCCGAGGGTATCGGCGTCGGTTGATGAGCGGTCAGCTGTCGGGCGCGGGTCCGCCGATGTTCGGTAGGAATTGCCAACCGTAAACCGGGCCAGGGGCGGGTGTACCTTGCTGTGTTTGTCGGAGCGCTGACGCGCTCGAGTCGGGGCCCTTCGGGCCCCCGATCTTCCCTCCCTCCGGGTACTCCTTCGTCGCACCCTCCGGTCAGTCCAGATCGGGGCGGGCCCCTCTCGGTAAGACATACCGGGCGGGGCGGACGGGATTGACTAGACTCGGCCCGTGCGTCCCGCCGATACGGTTGGCGTCGTGAGGGCGGGAGTCGATCCGGCACCGGTGCCTGCGCCGGGGCCGCCAACACCGCCGACGGTGCCGATCCGCCCCTTGCGTTTCCGCGAATTGCTCGATGAGCCGTTCGCCCTGATCCAGGCCCATATCCGGACCTTCGCGGTGCTCGGCGGCAGTGCGCTCGTGATCGGTGTGCTCGTCGCGCTCGGGGTGACCGGTCTGGTTTCCCACCTCACCGACGGCTCCGACGCGGGCACCGCGTGGGCGGCGATCCTGGCGACCGCGGCCTGCGTGTGGGTGGTTCGCCTGGTCCTGCGCGGCGCGACCGTCGCGATCGCGCTCGCCGACTTCCACGGGGTGCGCTACGGCGTGCTCGACGGGTTGCGGGCCGCGGGCAGGCAGGCGACGCCGCTGGTGCTCGCGCAGATCATGTTCACGCTCACCGGGATCGGGGTGCTGCTGCTCGGCAGCATTCTGGTGATCACCTATCCGCTCGCGCTGATCTGGCTTTCGTATGTCCGGGCGCGGCGGTTCGTCACCGAGCCGGCGATCGTGGCCGAGCACGCGGGTTTCGGTGTGGGCGTTGCCCGTTCGAAGGAGCTCGTGCAGGGTGCCGACTGGTCGACCGCGGGTCTGTGGCTCACCCAGCGGTGCATCTTCGCGGTCCTCGCGGTGCCCGCGTTCGGAATTCCGTTCTTCCTCTCCGACTTCTCCGGCACTCATCGCTGGGCTTTCCTCACCCTGCTCGTCGGCGGGTTTCTGCTGGTGGTGACCGTGAGCGAGATCGTCGAGGCGACCAGCCGCGTGCTGTGCTACATCAGCCGGCGGTGTGTGCGCGAAGGCATGGACATTCGAATTCCCGGTGATCGCCGGTGACCGAGTTCCCTGACGGCGTCCCACCGCAGCCCCGTCTCGGCGCCGCCGCCGAACATCGCGCCGCCGCCGAGAACGCCGCGGGCCGCCGCGATTACGACCGCGCACTGCGCGAACGTTTCCGCGCCGTCCTGCGCGGACTCGAACAGGACGGCAGCTTGCCGGTGCGCCGCTCGCGCACCGCGCAGGAGACCGCCGACGACGCGACCACGGCATTGCCGCTGGAGCAGTCCACCGAATTGCATCCGGCGGCACGGAGTTTCGACGAGGTCGTCTACGGCGGACGTAGCGCCACCGAGGACGAGTACCGTCGGCTCGAATACGCCGACCGGTACTCCCAGTCCGCACCACCTCCCGTTCTCGATCCGCTCGAGGTCGAGGTGGTCGAGCGAGAACCCAAGCAGCGCAGGAAGCTTCCACCCCTGCCCCCTATCCTGCGCAGCCCCCGCTTCTGGGCGGTGCTCGCGGCGGGACTCGCCATCGCCCTGCTGGTCTACGCCACCATGCAGTCGTGCGGCGCCCCCAACGCACCCCACCCGCCCGATCTGCCCAACCCACCCGACCCGCCCGAGCCACCTCCTGATGACAACGACCTCGATTTCGGCAGCGGCAAGGACTCGATCTTCACCCGCCTGCCCGGCTGGCTGGCGTTCGGCGGCTTGCAGTTCCTGCTCGCCTTCGTGGCGCTGATCTGGTGGCGGGCCCGCAGGCGTGGTGCGCTGGTCGGCGAGCCGCGCCCGGTCGAGGTACCGGCGAACGAGCTGCTCGCGGGGCAGGCGGGCCTGTATCGCCGCTCCGGCGACGTGGCCCATGTGGCCCATGTCCTGCGCGCGGCGACGCTGCGCCGGATCACACCGCGGCTGGGCGGCGAACTCACCGGCGATCAACTCGTCGAAGCCGTGTC
This sequence comes from Nocardia sp. NPDC055165, assembly GCF_053606985.1. NCBI lineage: Bacteria > Bacillati > Actinomycetota > Actinomycetes > Mycobacteriales > Nocardiaceae > Nocardia > Nocardia sp. NPDC055165. The sequence goes on along the minus strand of NZ_JBSGSS010000004.1, from coordinate 389,733 downwards.
CAGCCGTCTCGGCGTACCCGGTCGGCAGATCGGCACCGTCCTGTTCGGCGAGGTGCCGGACGAGACAACCCTCCATTACATGGCCGCACACCTCGAATGGATCGAGACGGAGCTCGGATGACAAATATTTCCAAGGACGCAGTGCTGCTCGAGACGCCGAGCGCGCAGGAGGCCGCGGCGGCACTGGCCGCACTGCGCACCGAGATCGGCAAGGCGGTGGTCGGCAACGACCAGGCCGTGCTGTACCTCGTGCTCGCCCTGCTGTGCCGCGGTCACGTGCTGCTCGAAGGTGTTCCCGGCGTGGCGAAGACGCTGCTGGTGCGCGCCCTGGCCACCTCGCTGGCGCTCGAGCACGCACGCGTGCAGTTCACCCCGGACCTGATGCCGGGCGATGTCACCGGATCCCAGATCTACGACCCGCATTCGGCCGAGTTCACCTTCCGCAAGGGTCCGGTCTTCACCAACCTGCTGCTGGCCGACGAGATCAACCGCACCCCACCGAAAACCCAGTCCTCGCTGCTGGAATCGATGGAGGAGCGCCAGGTTTCGGTGGACGGTCAGCCGCGTCCGCTGCCCGATCCGTTCGTGGTGGTCGCCACCCAGAACCCGATCGAGCAGGAGGGCACCTATCCCCTGCCCGAGGCGCAACTCGACCGGTTCCTGTTCAAGGTCGACATCCGGCTGCCCGACCGCGACGACGAGTTCCGCATCCTGCAACGCCACGCGAGCGGCTTCGATCCGCGCGACCTCGGCGCCGCCGGACTGCGCCCGGTGGCCGGACCCGAACACATCGCGGCCGCGCGCGCCGCGGTGGGCCAGGTGACCGTGAGCCCGGAGGTGCTGGCCTACATCGTCGATCTGTGCCGTGCCACCCGCTCCTCCCCCGCCGTCGCGCACGGCGCGTCCACCCGTGGCGCGACCGCGCTGCTGGCCGCCGCCCGCGCCTTCGCCTGGCTCAACGGCCGCGCGTACGTGACGCCCGACGACGTGAAAACCGTGGCGATGGCGGTACTTCGGCATCGCTTGCAGTTGCGGCCGGAGGCCGAGCTGGACGGGGTGAGCACCGAGGGCGTGCTCTCGTCGTTGCTGGTCTCGGTGCCGGTTCCGGTCTAGCGACGTGGTGGTCACAGGCCGGTTCGCGCTGCTCGCCACGGTCGCGGCGGCGGTGGTGATGTTCGTGGTGCCGACGTGGGCCGGCGTGCTCGGCGCCTGCGCGGTGCTGGTGGCGCTGCTGCTGACCGATATCGCGCTCACCGCGCGCGCGGATGCGCTGTCGCTGACCCGTGATCCGCTGACGGTGGTGCGGCTGGGACGCGGCACCGAGGTGGAGCTGGCGGTCACCAATACCGGCCCGGCCACGGTGCGGGGCCTGCTGTGGGACGCCTGGCCCGACAGCGCGCGTGCCGACATCCGCGAACACCAGCTGGATCTGGCCCCGCACACCCGAATCCGGCTGCGCACCAGCCTGACTCCCACTTATCGCGGTGATCGGGTCGCAGGTCCGGTGACGGTGCGGCTGCTCGGTCCGCTGGGTCTGGCGGGACGGCAGAGCCGGATCGACGTGCCTGCCAGGGTGCGCGCGCTGCCCGCGTTTCGCAGTGAGCGGCTGCTGCGTTCGAAGGTGAAGCGGCTGCATCATCTCGAGGGGCGCAATGTCGCCAATACGCGCGGGCAGGGCACCGAGTTCGATTCGTTCCGCGAGTACGTGGCGGGCGACGACGTGCGCAGCATCGACTGGCGGGCCACCGCGCGCGCGAACGACGTGCTGGTGCGGACGTGGCGGCCGGAACGCAACCGGCACATGCTGATGGTCCTCGATACCGGGCGGGCCGGCGCGGGCCGGGTCGGTGAGGGAACACGGCTCGACAGCGCGATCGAAGCGGCGCTGCTACTCGGTGGTCTGGCCGCCGCCGCGGGCGACACGGTCGACCTGCTGGCCTACGACCGCCGAGTCCGCGCGGAAGTGAGTGGCGTAGGCGGTAATCAGCTGCCTTTGAAACTTATGCACACCCTCGCCGGGGTTACTCCACAGCTGGTGGACACCGACACCGACGGGCTGGTACGCGCCGTGATCTCGCGGGTTCGACGGCGGGCATTGATCGTATGGTTCACCAGTCTCGACGGGCCGACCGTCACCGAGCACCTGTTGCCCGCGCTGCCGACGCTGACACGGCGTCATCGGGTGCTGATCGTCTCTGTGATCGATCCCGACATCGCGGCGGCGGCGAGTGACCGTTCGCAGGTCTACACGGCGGCCGCAGCCGAGACTGTGCTGGCCGAGCGTGCGCTCGTGCAGGAATCGCTGCGGCGGCGCGGGGTGGCCGTGGTGGCCGCGGCACCCGATCGACTGCCCGAGGCGCTGGCCGACGAATACCTCGAGCTCAAGCAGTCCGGCTCGCTGTGATCGGTGGCATCGCGAATTGTGCACAACCGCACGTGGTTGTGGATAACCGCAGTTTCCACCGGTACTCACAGTTCATCCACCGACTCACCAACAGATTCATCCACAGGTGGGTTTGTGCACAGGTGGGTTCCCGCGCAACCTGATTCGTACACAGGCGATTCATCCACAGGCTGTGGAGCTAGACCCGTGAAAGCTGCTGTCGCCGAGCGAGAATCGCGCCGAGCACGTGATAGGGCGGGTAGCCGACGGGCACCGGGCAGCGCAGTGCGGCGCACATGGCCTCGACGAGCTGCGTGCCCAGATAGTGCTGTGTGGGCGGCGTCAGCGTGGGCAGCCTGGTCAGATACCGCCGTGCTGCCGCGGCCAGTTCGTCGGAGATCCCGCTCGGATCCAGCTGCGCCGACCAGCCTGTCAACCAGGGCGGGGCGACCGCCAGCGACGGTACCGGCATGGTCTGGCGGGTGTGCACAACTACCGTCCCGGCGAGCACGTCACCCACTCGTCTGCCCTCGCGCGAACACAGCGACGTGACAACCGCGACCGCGCCGAACGCACCGAGCATCCAGAAATCCACAATCGCGCCCGCGAGGCCGCGGGTGAGCGCGTGCCGGAAGTCGATCGGCCCGGCGTCGGCGCGCACAACACGCAGGCCGAAGGCCAGCTTGCCCAGTGACCGGCCGCGCGAGACGGTTTCGCTGACCACCGGATAGGCGATCAGCACGGCCACCAGCGTGATGACCGCCGTCACCGAGAACCAGGCCGAGTCGGCATCGGTGGCCAACAGCACGAGCATCAGGACATATTCCAGCGTCGCGGCGAGGGCCAACTGGAGCATCAGGTCGAGCAGAAAAGCGCCCGCACGGCTGGGGATGCGCGCGATGGGGAGATCGAGCGCCACCGCTTCGCCGGTGGTGAATTCAGCCATGTGGCTAGCATTCCCGATATGGACACCGATGCCTACAGCTGGGCACGTCAACGGTCGTGGTATCGGCTCGATCAGCTGGTCCGCCAGCGCAAGCTGTCCGGCGCGGAGGCCGACGAGCTGGTCCGGTTGTACCGGTCCACGTCGCAGCAGCTGGCGAGATTGCAGGGGCACCACCCGGATCCGGAGCTCGTCGGCCGGCTGAGCGCGCTGCTGGCGCGGGCCCGTGGGCGGGTGCTGGCGGCGCGGTCGCAGCCGTGGCGCGAAGTCGGCCGGTTCTTCACCCGGCACTTTCCCGCGGCTGTGTACAGAGCTTGGCCGTGGTGGTTGGGGACAACTGCGATCTTCCTCGGCGTCGCGGGCGTGATCGGTGTGCTTGTGGATCGTTCGGCGGCGGCCCGCGATGCGCTGGGGATACCGGAGGGCGACCTGTCGGATGTCACCGGACCTGGGGGTTCGTTCGAGTCGTACTACTCCGCCCACCCCAACGAGGCCTTCGCCGCGAAGGTGTGGACACACAATTCGCTGGTATCGGCGATCGCGTTGTTCACCGGTGTCCTGATCCTCCCGGCTGTGTACGCACTGTTCATGAATGCGCTGAATCTGGGGATAACCGGTGGATTGATGGCCGAGGCGGGGCGACTGGATTCGTTCTTCGGCTTCATCCTGCCGCACGGCACGCTGGAGCTCACCGCGCTGTTCGTCGCGGGCGGGGTGGGGTTGAAGCTCGGGTGGACGCTGGTCGACCCAGGCCGGCGCAGCAGGGCGGCGGCGATGGCCAGGCAGGGGCGTGCGACCGCGACCGTGGCCCTCGGGCTGGTGTGCGTGCTGTTGGTATGCGGCCTGCTCGAGGGCTTCGTGACGCCGAGTCCGCTGCCTGCGCCCGTACGGATCGCACTGGGGTTCGCGGCCGAGGCGCTGTTCCTCTACTACGTCTTCGGGATCGGCAGGCGGGTGGCCGAGGAACAGGATGCCGCGGCGGTGGTGGTGCCGGTCGCGGCGGCGGATCCGGCCGATCGGTGGCTGATGACGCCGGTGAAGGCCGTTGACCGGGCGTGAGTTCGCAACTGTGCGTGCATTTGTGAGGCCGACAACTCCGAGCACACCGCGTCGGGACAGCACCGGACAATCGGCAGCTACAGAAGGTTAAGAGACGGTGACGAACTCCCCCATTTGAGTTCCGCTGGCCGCAGCGAGTCGGGCTCGAACTGCGGCCAGCGTTACCGTCAACTGTACACAATCGTTATGCCCACGCAACCCCCAACGCGCAGGTCCGGGGTAGGAATTGTGAACCTGCAAAGCCCTGTGGACGCACCGATTTTCACACCTCTAGCAAACTTCTGGCGCGCCCCTCACCGGGCAGTCGGCGGCACCGAGAATTCACCCCGAGCAAACCTTCGATAACGAATCACGCACCCTCGACGGGTCCCGCTCGCGAATGTCGGGCAAGGTTGCTTCGGATCACACTGAGGCCAAGACATAGCTGTCACCTGGGGTTTCGGCAACGGAATTACGGTTGCCGCCTACTTGAAACGTTAAAAGAAACCTCAGGTTTGTTAACTACGTTGCAAACGAGATGCGCGCCCAGCAATCACAGTGAAACACCGAATTCATCGCCTCAAACTGGACGAACGACTGGTTGCGAACGGTCCGCCGAACGGACAGAAATCGGCAGAAGAACATCCGGAATACAAGGTTGCACAGGCAGTGTGACCTTCGCCTCACCTGCGAGAATCGGGAGTATCCGACGGCGCGAGCGGGCATGTGCGCCTCGGCAGGGGCAGCAGCGATACCGGCAGGCCACGGTGGTCATCGGGCCGCCGAAACAGACGCGAGGTCGGGTTCAGCGCGCGAGAGGGGCTCAGCTGATTCGAACGACCTCGGTGACGTTGCCTGCCGCCCCGGGTGATGAGCGCGGCTCGCTGTAGCGGGTCCCCGGCGACCGTGCCCAGCAGCGGAGTCGAGGGGCGTACAGCGCCGGTCGAGGGGTCGACAACGGCAGAGTCGAATCCGTCGAGGGGGGTTGTCGCATCGGCCCCGATGCGCCGCCGGGTGCGGATGCCTGCGTCGACGACCAGCAGACCCCCGTTGCCGAGAGAGGCGGACCACCGCGCCGAGCAGGCCGCCCTCGGCCGACGGCGGCGCGAAAACGCCGCCTACGATGGCGAAATGACCGGGGTCAAAGATCGCCTGCTCACGACAATCGCCGGACAGCTCGGCAATCCGCACGGTGTGCTCGGTAAGGGCGTGGCGTTCGTCCTCAATCGCGGGAACAAGCGGGCCATCGCGGCGGCGGCCGATGCCGCGGCGCCGCCCACCGGAGCGACGGCTGCCGATATCGGCTTCGGCGGCGGGGTGGGACTGGAGTTGCTGCTGGCGCGCGTCGGTGCCGAGGGCACGGTGCACGGCATCGAGCCCTCCCCCGACATGCTCGCCCGTGCCCGTGGTCGTTTCGCGGTGGAGGTCGCGGAGGGCCGCCTCCTCCTCGCCGACGGCACGCTCACCGCGCTCCCACTGCCCGACGCGAGCCTGCACGCGGCGATCACCGTCAACACCATCTACTTCCTCGCCGATCTCCCGGCCGCCTGCACCGAACTCGCCCGCGTCCTGCGCCGGGGCGGCGTCGCGGTGATCGGCATCGGAGATCCCGACGCCATGGCCAGAATGCCCTTCACCCCTTATGGATTCACCTTGCGCCCGGTCGCCGATGTGGTGGCGGCGCTGAGTTCCGCGGGACTGACGGTGGAGCAGCGCACCTTGCCGAATCCGCCCATCCCCCACCACCTGCTGATCGCCCGCAAGGCGTGACCCAAGCCTTGACCGACCGGTCGGTCATGGCTACCGTCGGTCCATGACACCGTTCACCGTCACCACGCGGTACGGCGAGATCGCGGTACACCTGAGCGGATGCTCGCCCGACGACGCACCGGGACTGCTTCTGCTGCACGCGAATCCGGGTGACCATCGCGACTTCGATCAGATCGTGCCGGCGCTGGGCAAGACATGGGCCGTCGCCGCGGTCGACTGGCCGGGCTACGGCGCGTCCACGGTCACCGACCCGAACGCCGTCACCGTCGACGCGCTCGGCGACATCGCCGTGCAGGTGTCGACATCGCTGGCGCAGATCGGTTTCGGTTCACTCACCGTGATCGGCAACAGCGTCGGCGGATACGCCGCAGTGCGGTTGGCCGAGCGCGCACCGGACCTGGTGCGCGGGCTGGTCCTGGTGCAGTCGGCCGGGTTCGCACCGCTGAATCCGTTGACCAGAGCCATGTTCGGGCTGATCGCGCGCCCCTCGGTAGCCCGTCGGTTCGTCGTCCCGCACGCGCGGCTCTACCTGGGCTCGCTGCGCAACGAGGGTGTTCGCCCCCTCTTCGAGCGGGCACGCGAGGTATCCGGCGATCCGATCCGGCTCGCCGTATATCGCAGCCTCTGGCGGAGCCTGGACGACCCGCGCGTCGACCTGCCCGCCGCGGCACCACTGCTGCCCGGGCTACCCGTCCAGGTCGTCTGGGGCCGCGACGACCCGACCAATCCCTGGCTGATGAACCGGCGCGGCATCACCCGCGCCCTGCCCGGCGCGCCGGTCGCCGTACTGCCCACGCGGCACGAACCGTTCGCTCAGGCGCCCCGGTTGTTCCTCGACGCCGTGGGCGAGTTCCTCACCGCCCGTGCTGGAATGCCGCAATGAGATCCGCCGAACCCGGGCGCCGCGCCTTCCTGAATGCGGGCAGGCAGCTACTGGCCACCGAGAATCTGAGCAAGCTCTCGGTCAACGCGATCGCGGCCGAGGCCAAGATGGCCAAGGGCAGCTTCTACCAGCACTGGCCGAGCCGCGAGTCCTACATACTCGCCCTGCACCGCGCCTTCCACGACGATCTCGACGACCAGGTCAGCGCGGCGACCGCCGACCTCCCACCCGGCGAAGCACGCCTCGCGGCCGGGATCGCCGCCTACCTCGACGGCTGTCTGGCCGCCCCCGCGACGAAGGGCCTATTAGTACAGGCCAGAACCGACGCGGGTCTGGCCACCGAGGTGAGCGCCCGCAATTCCGCCGCCGCCGACCTGCTCGCCACGAACCTCACGGCGATGGGCTGGTCCGACGCCGCGCCCGTCGCCGTCCTGTTGGTAGCCGCGATAGCCGAAACCGCCCTACTCGAGCTGGACGCACAGTCGCCCCGGCCGGATCTGCGGGCAGCCCTGTTTCGCATCGCCCGTCACTGACCCCGGAAACGACCGAAGGCCCGATCCAGATGGATCGAGCCTTTAGTCTTGTGGGCGAAGGGGGACTTGAACCCCCACGTCCTTACGGACACTGGCACCTGAAGCCAGCGCGTCTGCCATTCCGCCACTCGCCCGAGCGACTGGAAAAATCTAACATGCCCCGCGGCCGAAAATAAAATCGATTCCCTGACCTGCGGCGATGCCGATTGAAAGGGCGCGGGAACTGGGTCACGCCGCCGGGAGTTACCCAGGTAGAGGATCGTGGATATCATGCAAGGAACGTGGTCGGGTCCGGACACGCCGTAACCAGCGTGTCGAGGAGGGCGGACACGCGCACCGAAGGGAGGGCTGTGATGGGCATCGTGTCGAGATTCGAACGTCGCTTACAGGGCGCTGTCGGTGACGTGTTCGCGAGGGTGTTCGGCGGCAGTGTGGTTCCCCAGGAAGTGGAGGCCGCGCTGCAGCAGGAAGCCGCAGATCAGATCCAGGATCTGGAAGGCGGGCACCGTCTCGCGCCGAACAGTTACGTGATCACGATCAACGAGACCGATCACGGCAAGCTCGACGCCGATCACGACCTGACAACCAAAGCGTTCGCCAAACATCTGCAGGATTACATCCGCGAGCAGGGCTGGCAGACCTACGGCGAAGTACACGTGGCGTTCGAGGCATCACCTACGCTGCACACCGGAATGTTCAGAGCGAGCGGCCGCGTCGACCCCGACGCCGGTCGTGGGACGGCCCCACCTCGCCCCGGACCGCCACAACGACCCGCACACCCGCAACCAGGAGCTGGCCCCATGACGCATAACTCAGGCTACGAGCCCGGCCGAGAGCCCGCGGAGTCCGATCCACGCAACCGCGGGTACGCACCGCCGCCCGCCGGCGCACCAGGGGCTTCCTACCCGGCCGACGATTACGGCCGCGGTGGCGGCTACGGCGCGCCCGAGGCGCAGCCCGGATACGGCGACGCATACGGCCAGCAGGGCGGCGAATACCAGAACGGCTACGACCCCGCCGCGCCCGCCCAGCAGGGCTACGGCCAGCAGGGTGGCTACGGCGCCGCGCCCGCGTACGGCGAGCCCGGCTACGACCAGCAGGGCGGCTACGGCCAGCAGGCCTACAGCCAGCAGGGCGGCTACGGCCAGCAGGGCGGCCAGGCCGGTTACGCCGACCCGGGCTACGACCAGCAGGGCGGCTACGGCCAGCAGGGCTACGCCGAACCCCAGCAGCAGGGATACGGCCAGCAGGGTGGCTACGGCCAGCAGGGTTACGCCGACCCGGGCTACGACCAGCAGGGCGGCTACGGCCAGCAGGGTTACGCCGAACCCCAGCAGCAGGGCTACGGCCAGCAGGGATACGGCGCGCAGCCCGGTTACGCCGAACCCGCCTACGGCCAGGAGGAGCAGGGCGGCTACGCCCAGCCCGCCGCCGGTTACGGCCAGCAGGGCTACGGCCAGCAGCAGGGCGCGGGCTACGGCGCCGCCCAGTCGAGCTACTCGGCCACGCTCCAGCTCGACGACGGCAGCGGCCGCACCTACGCGCTGCGCGAGGGTTCCAACATCATCGGCCGCGGCCAGGACGCCCACTTCCGGCTACCCGACACGGGGGTGTCGCGTCGCCATATCGAGGTGCGCTGGGACGGCCAGACGGCCATGCTCTCCGACCTGGGTTCCACCAACGGAACGCTCGTCAACGGTTCCCCCGTGCAGGATTGGCAGCTCGCCGATGGCGACGTCATCCGGGCCGGACATTCCGAGATCCTGATCCGGATCGTCTGATCCCGTAAGCTGCGCGGTGCACGTCACGAGTCGACGCTGTCGGCTCTATGATGCTGCCATTACACGCACGGTCCCGACCTCGGGGCCCGCAAGCCAGCACGCTGGTGGGGGTGGTTCGCCCCGCACCTGCCGTACCGACGTACCCGGGCGAACAGGAGGTGGAACGCCGTGCAGGGATTGATCCTGCAATTGACCCGCGCGGGGTTCCTGCTGCTGCTCTGGTTGTTCGTCTGGGCCGTTCTGCGGACCTTGCGCAGCGATATCTACGCGGCATCCGGCATACGGATACAGCCGAGGGCAACCCGCGGAAATCGCGGATCCATCGGTCTGCCCTCCTTCAGCCGAAGCCAGAAGGGCGCCAAGTATCTAGTGGTGACTCATGGTTCACTCGCCGGCACTCGAATCACCCTCGGCACGCAACCGGTCCTCATCGGACGCGCCGACGATTCCACGCTGGTACTCACCGACGACTACGCCTCGACCAGGCACGCGCGACTGTCTCAGCGTGGTGACGACTGGTACGTGGAAGACCTCGGTTCCACCAACGGCACATATCTAGACCGCGCGAAAGTCACCACCGCCGTCCGTGTTCCGCTCGGCACTCCTGTGCGAGTCGGCAAAACAGTGATCGAGCTGCGATCGTGACACTTGTTCTGCGCTACACCGCGCGAAGCGACCGCGGACTCGTCCGGGGCAACAACGAAGATTCGGTCTACGCGGGCGCACGCCTGCTAGCGCTGGCCGACGGCATGGGTGGGCACGCCGCCGGAGAAGTGGCCTCCCAGTTGATGATCGCCGCGCTGGCGCATCTCGACGACGACGAGCCCGGCGACGACATCCTCGGCAAGCTCGACCACGCCACGCATTCCGGCAACGCCGCCATCGCCGACCACGTCGAGGCCGAACCCGAACTCGACGGCATGGGCACCACGCTCACCGCCATCCTGTTCGCGGGCCGCAAACTCGGCCTGGTCCACATCGGCGACTCGCGTGCCTACCTGCTGCGCGACAGCGAACTCGCCCAGATCACCCGCGACGACACGTTCGTGCAGTCGCTCGTCGACGAGGGCCGGATCACCGCCGAACAGGCGCACACCCATCCCCAGCGTTCGCTGATCATGCGTGCCCTCACCGGCAACGAGATCGAGCCGACGCTGATCATGCGCGAAGCCCGCGCCGGTGATCGTTATCTGCTGTGCTCCGACGGACTTTCGGACGTGGTGAGTGACGAGACCATCGGCAACACCATGCGCGAGGGCAACACCGACGAGTGCGCCGACCGGCTCATCGAATTGGCGCTGCGCAGTGGTGGGCCCGACAATGTGACCGTTGTCGTCGCCGATGTGATCGACCTCGACTACGGCCAGAGCCACCCGATTCTCGCGGGCGCCGCCTCCACCGAGGAGGAGGAAGACTCCCCGCCGCCGAACACCGCGGCAGGGCGTGCCGCCGCGATGCGTCCGCCGCGGGCGCAACCGCGCCGGGCAGCCGCCGCACCACCGCCGCCGGAGACGAAGTCGCACAAGCTGCGCTGGCTGCTGCTGTCGCTGGCGTTGATCGCCGCGGTCGCCGTCGGACTCGTGGTGGGCTACAAGATGATTCGCAGCAACTACTACGTGGGCGCCGACAACGACAAGGTGGTCGTGATGCGCGGCCTGCCCGGTTCGATCCTCGGCTACTCGATCCACGATGTGGAGCTGACGGGCTGTGTGAACAGCAAGAGCGAGCTCACGCTCGTCGAGGTCGGCAAGTCCGCGCCGAGTGGGTGCAAGCCGCTGCTGGTCAGTGACCTGAAGCAGACCGGGCGCGACCAGGTGCAGAAGGGCCTGCCGCCGGATTCGCTGGACAAGGCGCGCGGCAGCATGAAGGTGCTGGCGCAGAACGAGCTCCTGCCGCCGTGCCCGAAGAAGGAATCGGTACCGCAGCCCGGCGTGCTGCCGCCCGAGCAGACCCCGGTGATCCCCGGCGGCGCACCGACTCCCGGCCCCGACCAGCCCGCGACACCGACCACGACCACGCCTGCCCCGACCACCACCACCGTCCCCCCGACAACCCCGCAGATCTCAGGGGAGAACTGCCGGGTGACGGACTGATGTCCGCACCGCCACCGCCGTCGGCTGGGGCGTTCCCCAGTCCCCCTGGTGGATTCGCGCCGGCGCCGCCGCCGTCGACGCGACGCAACCAGGAGTTGCTGCTGCTGGCGGGCGCGGCGGGCATCACCACGGTGTCGTTGTTCATCGTCGAGGCGAGCCAGGAACAGTCGATCACCACCGATATCGCCAAGTACGGGGTGGCTTTCCTCGCGCTGTTCGGGATCGCGCATCTCGCGGTGCGCCGGTTCGCGCCGTTCGCGGACCCGCTCCTACTACCGATTGTGGCGCTGCTCAACGGATTGGGGCTGGTGCTGATCCACCGGCTCGATCTCGCCGAAGCGCAGAAGGCGGCGTACGACGCGACATCGGTCCCCTCCCCCGACGCCAACCAGCAGATCATGTGGACCGGCCTCGGCATCGTGGTGTTCATCAGCCTGCTCATCGTCTTGCGGGACTACCGCACGCTGGCGCGCTACACCTACACACTAGGCCTGGTAGGGCTGGTCGCGCTGGCGATTCCGGCACTGTTGCCGAGCCGGTTCTCCGAAGTCAACGGCGCCAAGATCTGGATCCGGCTGCCCGGATTCAGCATGCAGCCGGGCGAATTCGCGAAGATCCTGCTGATCATCTTCTTCGCGGGCGTGCTGGTGGCCAAGCGTGACCTGTTCACCGCGGCGGGCAAGCACTTCCTCGGCATGGAATGGCCGCGACCGCGCGATATGGGCCCGATCCTGATCGTGTGGATCGTCTGCATCGGCGTGCTCGTGCTCGAAAAAGACCTCGGCACTTCGCTGCTCATCTTCGGCACGGTGCTGGTGATGATCTACATCGCCACCGAACGGGTGGGCTGGCTGATCATCGGCGGCGGCCTGCTCGCGCTCGGATTCGTGTTCGCCTACGAACTGTTCGGGCACGTGCGCGTGCGCGTGGACACCTGGCTGCACCCGTTCGACGACTACCACAACACCGGGTACCAGATCTCGCAGTCGATGTTCGGCTTCGCCACCGGCGGACTCGCAGGCACCGGCCTCGGCAGCGGACGGCCCCAGCAGGTGCCCTTCGCCAAGACCGACTTCATCGTCACCACCATCGGCGAGGAACTCGGCCTGATCGGGCTCACCGCGGTGCTGATGCTGTTCCTGATCTTCATCGTCCGCGGGTTGCGCACCGCGCTGGCCGTGCGGGACAGCTTCGGCAAGTTGCTCGCGGCGGGCCTGTCGTTCACCATCGCGATCCAGATCTTCGTGGTCGTCGGCGGTGTCACCAAACTGATTCCACTCACCGGTCTGACCACGCCGTTCATCTCCTATGGTGGTTCGTCGCTGCTGGCGAACTACGCGCTGCTCGGGCTGTTGATCAAGATCTCCGATGCGGCCCGCGCACCGGCACCGGCCCGTAAGCGCGCGCCCGCCCCGATCGCGGACGCGGCCACCGAACTGGTCCGCAGGCCGGAAAGCAGGGTGAGCGAATGAACACACCTCTGCGTCGCGTCGCCGTCGCCGTGATGGTGATGGTGGTGGCGTTGCTCGTGAACGCGACCTACCTGCAGGTGGTCAAGGCCGACGACCTGCGCAGCGATCCGCGCAACTCGCGGGTGCTGCTCGACGAGTACTCACGCCAGCGCGGTCAGATCTCCGCGGGCGGCACGGTGCTCGCCGGCTCCGTCGCGACCGACGACCGGTACAAGTACCTGCGCGAATACCCCTCCGACCCGTCGGCATACGCGCCGGTCACCGGCTTCTACTCGATGCAGTACGGCAAGACCGGGCTCGAGCTGGCCGCGGATCCGCTGCTCTCCGGCAACGACTCGAGTCTGTTCGGCCGCCGGCTCATCGACATGTTCTCCGGACGCGATCCGCGCGGCGCGAACGTGCTCACCACGCTGAATCCGATGATGCAGCAGGTCGCCTACGAACAGATGACGTCGAAGGGCTACACCGGCGCCGTCGTGGCGATCGAGCCGAGCACCGGCAAGATCTTGACCATGGTCTCCACACCCAGCTACGACCCCAACGAGCTGTCGGGCCACGACGGCGCGGCGGGTCGCGCCGCCTGGGAACGACTGAGCACCGATCCGAGTCAGCCGATGCTCAATCGCGCCGTCTCGCAGACCTATCCGCCGGGGTCGACGTTCAAGACCGTCGTCACCGCGGCCGCACTGTCCAACGGCGTCGCCGGTCCGAACGACCAGTTCACCGCCGCGCCCAACATCACCCTGCCCGGAACCAGCACCACGCTGGAGAACTACAACGGCAGCACCTGCGGCGACCAGCCGACGGCCAGCCTGTACGACGCGTTCCGGCGTTCGTGCAACACCGCGTTCGTCGAACTCGGCGTGAAGGTCGGCGCGGCGAAGCTCAAGGACGAGGCCGCCGCGTTCGGCATCGGAGTCGAGGATCCGCCCGGTGTGCCGATCCCGGTCGCCGAATCGACCGTCGGCCCGATCCCGGACAACGCCGCGCTCGGCCAGTCGAGCATCGGCCAGCGCGATGTGTCGGTGACGCCGCTCAATGTCGCGGTGATCGCCGCGACCATCGCCAACGGCGGCACCAGGATGCAGCCGTATCTGGTCGATCAGACCCAAGCGCCCGATCTGTCGGAGCTCAGCAAGACCAAGCCGGTCAGCGTCGGGCAGGCGGTGAGCCCCCAGGTAGCGTCGACCCTGACGGATCTGATGGTCGCCTCGGAAGCCAATACCGCGGGCGGTGGACGGTCGCCGTACCAGATCGCGTCCAAGACCGGAACCGCCGAACACGGCAGTAATCCCCGTAACACCCCGCCACACGCCTGGTATATGGCCTTCGCGCCCGCGCAGAACCCGAAGATCGCCATCGCGGTGATCGTCGAGAACGGCGGCGATCGGGCCCTGGCGGCCACCGGAGGTTCGGTAGCCGCGCCGATCGCCAGGTCGGTACTGGACGCGGGCCTGGCAGGGGGCTGAACGAAATGAGTGTGCGAGTGACAACACGGGGGCCCCGATGCTGAACAACGGCGCCATGATCGCCGACCGCTACCGCCTGCAGCGGCTCATCGCCACGGGCGGTATGGGTCAGGTGTGGGAAGCGATGGACACCCGGCTCGATCGCCGGGTGGCGGTCAAGGTTCTCAAGACCGAGTTCTCCGCCGACCCGACCTTCCGTGCGCGGTTCCGCGTCGAGGCGCGGACCACCGCGCAGCTCAACGCGCCCGGGATCGCGGGCATCTACGACTACGGCGAGACCACCGACCCGTCGGGCGGCGAGACCGCCTACCTGGTGATGGAGCTCGTGCAGGGCGAACCGCTCAACGCGGTGCTCAACCGGATGGGCAGGCTCTCGGTCGTCCAGGGTCTCGACATGCTCGAGCAGACCGGGCGCGCGCTCGAGGTCGCCCACGCGGCCGGGGTGGTGCACCGTGACGTGAAGCCGGGCAACATCCTGGTGACGCCGACCGGACAGGTGAAGATCACCGACTTCGGCATCGCCAAGGCGGTCGACGCCTCACCGGTGACCAAGACCGGCATGGTGATGGGCACCGCCCAGTACATCGCGCCCGAACAGGCCGTCGGCGAGGACGCCACCGCGGCGTCGGACGTCTACTCCCTCGGCATCGTCGGCTACGAAGCACTGGCCGGCGTCCGCCCGTTCACCGGTGAGGGCGCGATCACCGTCGCGATGAAGCACGTGCGCGACGCACCGCCGCCGATGCCCGACGACCTGCCCGCGAACGTGCACGAACTGATCGCCATCACCATGGCCAAGGACCCGCTGCAGCGCTACCGCAGCGGCGGCGAGTTCGCTGATGCCGTGGCCGCGGTGCGTGCCGGGCACATGCCGCCGCTCCCCGGTGGCGCCACCGGTCCGTCGATGACCGGGGCCACCCGGGTACTTCCGCCCGGCCCGACCGTGGTGCTCCCCGCCGCCGCGGCAGCCGCGGCCGCGGCGGACTACGACGGCGCGACCATGCGCTTCGGCCATCAGCCCGGCGGTCCGGTCGGTCCGCCCACCGGCGGTTACGGCGGTCCGGCCACCCAGGCTTCCGCGCCCGCGCCGGTGCCCGCGAGCAACGCCAAGAACAACCAGAAGTGGCTGATCGCGCTCGGTGTCGGCGCGCTGCTGCTCGGCGGCGGTGTGCTGTGGCTGCTGTTCGGTGGTGAACCGAACCGGGATTCGGGGACCACGACCACCACCGTGCAGACCACCAAACCGCTGCCGCCGCCGGTGACCACCACCCGGCCGGTCCCGCCGCCGCCGGTGACCACCGAGGAACCGCCGACCACCACGCAACGTCCGACGACGACCACAGAGCCGCCGACGACGACCACCGAGCCGCCGACCACCACGACGGTGCCGCCGACCACCACGACCAAGACCAAGCCGACGACCACACCGAAGCCGACCAAACCGGAGCCGACCACCACGGCGCCGGCCGCGGGCACCACCACCGTCGGTCGTCCCCGGCTGCCCACCTTCGACCTGCCGTTCCCCGATGGCGACACGGCGGTAGGCCCGACCATAGGACAACCATGACGACCCCGAAGAACCTCTCCTCGCGGTACGAGCTGGGCGAGATCATCGGGTTCGGCGGCATGTCGGAGGTGCACCGCGCCCGCGACGTGCGGCTGTCGCGTGACGTGGCGATCAAGGTGCTGCGGGCCGATCTGGCCCGCGATCCTACGTTCTACCTGCGGTTCAAGCGCGAAGCCCAGAACGCGGCCGCGCTGAACCACCCGGCCATCGTGGCCGTGTACGACACCGGCGAAGCCACCGTCGACGGCGGGCCGCTGCCCTACATCGTCATGGAATACGTCGAGGGCGACACCCTGCGCGACATCGTGCGCGGCAAGGGACCGCTCGCGCCGCGCAAGGCGATGGAAGTCGTGGCCGACGTGTGCGCCGCGCTCGACTTCAGCCATAAAGCCGGGATCGTGCACCGCGATATGAAGCCGGCCAACATCATGATCAACCGCGCCGGTGCGGTGAAGGTGATGGACTTCGGCATCGCGCGCGCGATCGCCGACAGCGCCAACCCGATGACCCAGACCGCCGCGGTGATCGGCACCGCCCAGTACCTCTCGCCCGAGCAGGCGCGCGGCGAGACCGTCGACGCGCGCTCGGACGTGTACTCGGTGGGCTGCGTGCTCTTCGAGATCCTCACCGGGCAGCCGCCGTTCACCGGTGACTCGCCGGTCGCGGTGGCCTACCAGCATGTGAAGGAGGATCCGCCGCTACCGTCGTCGGTCAATCCCGGCGTGCCGCGTGAGCTCGATTCGGTGATCCTCAAGGCGATGGCCAAGAACCCGGCCAACCGCTACCAGACGGCAGCGGAGATGCGCGCCGACCTGATCCGGGTGCTCGGCGGGCAGAAGCCCAGCGCGCCGATGGTGATGAACGAGGAAGACCGCACCGATTACGACGACGAACCGGGGCCGCGGAGTTTCCACGACCGCCGCGACGACACCTCCGAGCATCCCGTGGTCGGGCCCGACGGCGAGGAACGTAACCGCACCGGGCTGATCGCGCTCGGTGTCGCGGCCGCGCTCGCTGTGGCGTTCGGCCTGTTCTGGGTGCTGGTCGGTCCAGGTAGCCGGGCCGATCAAGTTGCCGTCCCCGATCTGTCGGGCAAGCCCGCGCAGCAGGCACAGGACGACCTCCAGCAGGCCGGTTTCCACGTGGCCAGGCTGGAGAAGCCGGACGGCAAGGTGGCGCCGGGCAATGTGATCGCGACCCAGCCACTCGGCGGTTCACGCATCGACAAGGGCAGCACGGTGACGTTGCAGGTCTCGACCGGGCCCACGCAGGTGCAGTTGCCGCGGCTGATCGGGATGAGTCAGGCCGATGCCGAGCAGAAGCTGAATTCGCTCGGTCTGCAACTGGATCCGAATGTGGTGCGCAAACCGTCGAGCACCGCCGAGACCGACAAGGTGATCGCCCAGGACCCGAGCGCGGGTGTGCGGGTGGACATCGACCGGCCGATCGTCGTCACCATCGGCGGCGGGCCGGAAGAGGTGCGTGTGCCGACCGTGGTGGGCCAGGACATCTCCATCGCTCAGCCGAATCTGGTCGCCTCCGCCGGTTTCAAGGTCGAGATCCAGGAAGTGAAGTCCTCGCTGCCCAAGGGCCAGGTGCTCGCCACCAACCCGGCCGGCGGTAGCAACGCGGAGAAGGGCTCGACCATCACGGTCCAGGTCTCCGCCGGTGACCGGATCACCGTCCCCGATCTGACCGGGCTCACGCCGGTGCAGGCGCAGGAGACGTTGCGCGGGCTCGGGTGGACCGGTCAGCTCAGCCAGACCACGGTGATCACGCTCGACGGCAATGCCTCGGGCAAGGTCGTCGGGCAGAATCCGGCGGCCGGTTCGGCAGTGACGATCAACGGCAATGTCGTGCTGCACGTGGGAGCGTCGCCGATTCCGCGATGAGGTCTCGATTGGATGGCGAACACGCCCGCCGCGTCCGCGCGGGCGCAGAATGAGGCTGCTTTCATCCCATCCAGCGTTGCTGACGAGGAGGTAGCCCCCTATGACGACAGCCAGGGACATCATGAAGCCCGGTGCGCAGTGGATCACCCGTGGTGACACCGTGACGACCGCGGCGACGGCGATGGCCGATCTCGGGGTCGGATCGATCGTCGTCGCCGATGACGACGAGCGCATGTGCGGCATCATCACCGACCGCGACATCGTGGTGAAGTGCGTCGCGCTCGGTCTGTCACCTGATCTGACGACAGCGGCGGAACTCTGCGAGTCGACGCCGCGGTGGGTCAGCGCGGACGCCGATGTGGAAGACGTGCTCGACCTGATGGAATCGCACCGCGTGAAGCGGATGCCGGTGATTGAGAACAAGCGCCTGGTCGGGATGATCAGCGAGGCCGATCTGGCTCGGCACCTCGATGACAATCAGCTCGGCGAATTCGTGACCGCCATCTACGGGCGGCCCTGAGCTAACTGAGGTCGAGGTGGGTGTTCATCGACTTGGCTTCCGCGGCCAGGTCGGTGAGCTCCACCACGCGCACGCCATGGGTGCGGAGTTTGTCCACACCCTCGCAGGCGGCGACGAACAGGCTCGGCTCGCGCCAGGCGATCACCACCGTGGGGATGCCGGCGGCCAGGATGCGATCGGTGCACGGCAGCCGGGTGGCGGTGGCGCGGGTGGAGCACGGTTCGAGGGTGCTGTAGATCGTGGCCCTGGTCAGGCGGGGGTCGTCGGGGTCGAGCTTGTTGAGCGCGGACTCCTCGGCGTGCACCTTCTCGTCGGTTTCGCGAGAGAAGCCGGTCGCGATCTCCACCCCGTCGGCGACGATCACGGCGCCGACCGAATAGGCCGTCTCGCTGGGCGGACAGTTCCTGGCGAGCGCTATCGCCCTGTGCATGAACCGGTGGTCGGTGTCGTCGTGGCTCATGTCATTTCCCTGTGGTCGGCGAGTTATCCACAACTCTCGCGTGATGTGGAATCGGTCATGTTCAGGTGTGGAGCAAAGTTGTCCGTGAACTGTGGACAGCTGAATTTTCCCAGGTCAATGCAGTGATTCTGTTCGCGGTATCAGTTAGTTGCGGGGCTGTGGATCGGGGCTGACCAGGTAGTTCAGCACAGCGACATCCCCAAGTTGTTCCACACCCGCCAGGTGCAACCTGCGACCGGCCCCACCGGGGAACTGCGCCGGTCCGACGAAGCGCGGCGCCGCCGGATCGCCGACCAGGATCGGCGCGATCGCCAGCCGGATCTCGTCGACCAGATCGGCCGCGAGGAAGCCGGTGTGCATGCCGGTACCCCCTTCGACCATCAGCCTGTGGATACCTCGCGCGCCGAGGTCGGCGACGAGGGCCGGGAGCGCGAGACGCTCGCCGAGGCTCACCACCTCGGCGAGTCCGTCGAGCCGGTCGCCCAGCCTCCCGGCACCCGCATCGGAGGTGTAGACGAGTTTGTCGCCGCCGGTGTGCCAGAAGCGCAGCCCCGGATCGAGATCACCGGAATCGGTGACGGTCACCTTCACCGGGAACTCCGGTTCGCCCGCCGCCACCCGAGCGGCCCGGCGCTCGGCGCTGTTCACCAGCAGGCGGGGGTTGTCGGTGCGCAGCGTGTGCGCACCGATCAGGATCGCGTCGGATTCGGCACGGATCTGGTCGACCCGGTCGAAGTCGGCCGTGTTCGACAGCAGCAGACGCTGCGCGCTCGCATCGTCGATATAGCCGTCCAGACTCGCCGCCACCGACAACCGCACCCACGGCCTCACTGCGTGACCAGCGCGGCGACCTCCGCCTCGAGCGCGGAGACGAGTGCCTCGGACGGACGTTCGCCGCAGACCTCGAGCCAGTTGGCGAGCATCCGGTGGCCGCCTTGGGTGAGCACGGACTCGGGGTGGAACTGCACGCCGTGGATGGGCAGCGTGCGGTGACGCATCGCCATCACGATGCCGCTCTCGGTGTGGCCGACCACCACCAACTCCTCGGGAATGGTTTCCGGGAGAACCGTCAGCGAGTGGTATCGGGTGGCGGTGAAGGGGTCGGGCAGGCCGGCCAACACGCCGGACCCGAGATGGAAAACATCACTGGTCTTGCCGTGCAGCAATTCGGGCGCCCGGTCGACGGTGCCGCCGAATGCCTCGCCGATCGCCTGGTGCCCGAGGCACACGCCGAGCAGCGGCTTGTTGTGCCGGGCCGCCGCGTGCACGAGCGGGATGCTCGCGCCCGCCCGGTCGGGACTGCCTGGGCCGGGGCTCACCAGCACGCCGTCGAACGCTCCACCTTCGTCCCCGACGGTGAGCAGGGTGTCCAGATCGTCGAGGCGGGGGTCATCATTGCGCCAGACCACGACGTCGGCACCAAGCTGGCCGAGGTACTGCACCAGGTTGAACACGAAGCTGTCGTAGTTGTCGACGACCAATACACGCATGCGTCGAGGGTACGGGAGTTGCGATAGCCTAGGAGTTACCTGTACTCCGAATTCGAGGACGTCATGCCCAAGTCCAAGGTCCGCAAGAAGGCCGACTACACCCCGAGCCCCGCCAGCCGCACGCCGGTGAAGGTGAAAGCGGGGCCGTCGCCGGTCTGGTACGTCGCGATCATGCTGGGCTTCATGCTCGCCGGCTTGGTGTGGCTGATCGTCTACTACCTGGCGCAGGACCACATCGGCTTCATGCTCGATCTGGGCGCCTGGAACTTCCTGATCGGGTTCGGCCTGATGGTCATCGGCCTGGTCATGACCATGCGATGGCGCTGATCGCAGCGGATTACACCGGTGTTATTCATGCACACCTGTGGATAACCCTGTGCACAACTCGAGGATAGAGGGGCGAACAACCGCGTGAACGATGCACAACCCGTCTCGTGGTCCACCCCTGTCGCAGGTCTGCTCGCCATCAGCGGTGGCGGGATCCTGCTGGCCGTGCTGGCAATCCTCGCCCAGGACGGCCCGAGCAGGCTGCTCATCGGCATCGCCGCCGTCGCCGTGCTGGCGATGTCCGCACTCGGCATCCGGCAGCGCCCTCGGCTCACCATGGTTCCCGGCCCCGCGCCGCGCCTGGTGGTCGGCACGCTCACCGGCCCGAAGGATTACCCACTCGACCGGATCGACCGGATCCGGATGGTGTCTTACCGCCGCATCGGCCGCAAATCCGCGATGCTCGAGGTCGACGTGCGCCACGAGGACACCGAGCGATTGCTGATCTTCGGCCGCTGGGACCTCGGTACCAATCCCCACGACGTGTACGACGCTCTGGTCGTCAACGGCTTCGCCTCGGTGACTTCGGACTGACGTTGTTTCACGTGAAGCAAAGAGAACTCCCCGCCGCGACGGTCCGCGGCGGGGAGTTCTGTGTGTGGCCTTGATCAGTCGATCGTGACGGCCGAGATGATGACCGGCTCGTCGGGGCGATCATTGCGATCGGTCTTCACCGAGGCGATAGCGTCGACGACCTTGCGCGAATCGGGGTCGACCACCTCCCCGAAGATCGAATGCTTGCGGTTGAGGTGCGGCTGCGCGCCGACGGTGATGAAGAACTGCGAACCGTTGGTCTCGGTGCCCGCGCCCGCATTCGCCATCGCGAGCAGATAGCCCCGGTCGAAGCGCAGATCCGGGTGGAACTCGTCGGCGAACTCGAAGCCCGGCCCACCACGGCCGGTGCCTGTCGGATCGCCGCCCTGGATCATGAACCCCGGAATGATCCGGTGAAAGACGGCGCCGTCGTAGAACGGGCCACTTTCCGTCCCACCGGCATTGACGGTGGAGTACGGCGCGGTGCCGTCGGCGAGACCGACGAAGTTGCGCACCGTCTTCGGGGCGTGGTTACCGAAAAGCGCGATCCTGATATCGCCGTGGTTGGTGTGCAGAGTTGCCACGGCCGTCTGGTTGGGTGAGGTCACGCAGTTATGGTGCCACGCGACACGTCGAATCTGTTTGTGCCACAGTGGTCGAATGAAGCTTCGTAATCCGCTGCTCGCGTCGATCGCGCTCGCCGGGGCGGGCGCCCTGGCCTACCTGGCCCGCGCCAAGCGTCCACAACTGCCGGAACCGGCCGCCGAGCCGCCGCGTCTGGGGTATTCCCGCAACGGCTCGGCATCGGAGACAGCCACACACTGAGCCGACACGACCGGGATCATCACGGCCCGGAGAGCGATACGGGTCCTGGGTGTCACATCGGCAGATCTAGCGGAATCGGCGTTGTCGCCGACGTGTCAGCCGCAAGCTGTGGCCTAAGGGTATACACGGCCTCCTGCGGATCATTCACGGCTCGAGGCCGGTCTCCGGTCCAGGCGTAGCCGAACGAGTACCGCCGAAAGGCCTTCGCACGGGTCCGGGTTCCAGTCCGTAGCGCGGAAGCACCGATGCCTATCGTCGCGGTGGATACTTCGATCGTCGCCCGTCCACGCTGACACTGGCAGACAACCAGGAACCCGGCTCGCAGCCTCTACCGGCGTGCTCACAGCCAGAATAAAAGTGATGCGTATCACTCAATAGAGCTGGAACCGCTTCGGTAGGCACCGCGTCCAACCTCTATGTAAGGCAAAGTTCAGCTTAGCTGCCGGGGCGAATCGTTCATGCGTGCGAGCCGGTTCAATGGTTCGCGTCATCCTGGCGGGACTTGCACTTCACCAGGGACGGGGAGGTTCCATGTTGGTTGATCCTGATCGTTTGTGGTTGTTGTCGCACTCGACGGACACGACTACCAGCGTGACAGGCGATCTTTCTACTAGCGATTCCGTGACGTCGTTGCCCGCTTCTGCCGGAGCAATCAACCCTGAGTCCCTGAAGGATATCGATTTTCTCATTTCGGGGACGAGTCCCCGCGAATCGCGCTCCGATGATGACTCTAATGTCATGTGGACCCACCTCTGCTCAACTCCTCAGCCGATAGCGATTGACAAACTAAGACTTGCCAGCTCACCAAGAGTGCGTGGCATCGATATTCGACATGTTCAAGAGTTGATCGAGGCAGGTATCACTGCTCCACCAATCGTCGTCAACCGAGAAACGATGGAGGTGATCGATGGCGCTCACCGACTTATGGCAGCGCGGAAACGCGGCGAATCGACAATCAATGTCTCGTTCTTCGATGGCTCCGAAACAGACGCCTTCTTGTTCGCCGTCCATGTTAATGCCGAGCAAGGTCTACCACTTTCCCGGGAAGACCGATTGGCGGCAACTCGTCGAATATTCGAGACCCATGGAACGTGGTCCGATCGAATGATCGCGGAACTAGTTGGACTGTCATCAAAGACTATCGCTTCGATTCGGACTTGTTCAACTGAGGCCGATTCCCGGTTGAACAAGCGATTGGGCCGGGATGGCAAGATGCGGCCAGTCGACAGTTCGAATGCCAGGCTGCGCGCAGCAGAGCTGTTCAAGTCGAACCCCAATGCCTCCTTACGAGAGGTAGCCAGAGCGGTAGGACTATCGCCGGCGACCGTCAAAGATGTAAAGAACAGAATGTCGCGTGATGAGATTCCCTCCACTGCCCAACAAGATTTGGGTTGTGTAGGTGACACCACATCGACGGCTGTAGTGGATGTATTGCTGAACAGTCTTCGCCGGGATCCATCGATAAGGTCGAACGAGGCTGGGCGGGCGCTTCTTCGCCTGCTCCTGGGCACAGTCGAACGCCGAAACAGTAGTCAATCTATTCAGGCTGTTCCGGCGCATCAGGTATCGACAGTGGTTCAGGTTGCGAAAGTTTGCGCAAATATGTGGCAGGATTTTGCCACTCAGCTTGCAACCCGTGATGCCCTGTCAGAATAGATCCCCGGACAGGTGCCCTCGGGCAGTGGATGTGCTCACCACATCCTGACCGAGGTCGAGTCTGATTGAGTCGAAGATGTTGGCGGTTGAGCATCCGTTGATCAATTGAGGCTGCCCTGAAATAGTCGTTATGATCACTCAGCTCAAAGGCAAGGAGAACGGCATGAAAAAACTCCAGAGGATTGTCTCGACCATCGGCGCCGCCGCGGTAGTGCTTGGATTCGGTGCGGCGTTCGCGGGAACAGCGTCCGCTATGAATGTTCCCACTCCGCTGAATTGCGGACAACAGGAGGCGTTCCAAGAAGTTCACGAGGGCTACATCTATAGGTATGAACTTTTCTCTCAGAATGGAACAACCTATTACTACGGCGTATCCGTTCCGAACGTCCCTGCGGGCTGGGTACCGGTAGGAGAAGTGGCCTGTACAGCAGGATATCCAGCCGACTACCCGCACTACTAAAGAGATCTCTCGACTGTCCCAGCGTCAACCGAGGTTCGTGACAGACACCGGCGCATCCCGAATGCGCTAGGGCGACTACCCATTTTCGGCGATCTCGCCATCTAGCGCCCAGCTTCTCCTGACTGGATCCAGTCAGGAGAAGCTGGGCGCTATCGCCCTGTGGAGCGACTTATTCTGGAGTCAGGACAACCTCGTTCACAGGGGTGTGATGACACGCCATTCGGCGACGTCACGGCAGTTCCAGCAGGTCTTGGGTTCGCATGTCAGCGACTGACCGATTTCCGGTACTGGATCTGAGCCAACGGCACGAATACGAGCAGGATCACCACGATCCAGGCAAGCGTTGTGATCACCGGATGCTGCATCGGTATCGCTTCGGATGGCGGTTCCAGCGGATTGGTGTTACCGAACAATTCGCGTACAGCTTGTGCCAGCGCCGATACGGGGTTCCATTCCGCGAAAACTCTCAGCGGCGCGGGCAAGGATTCCAGCGGTACGAACAAGTTGGATACGAATGTCAGCGGAAATATCACCATGAAGCTGGCGTTGTTGAACACCTCGGGAGCGCGAAGCAGCAGGCCGACCACGGCCATCATCCAGGACAGCGCGTAAGCGAACAGCAGCATCAAGGCGTACGCAAGCACCGCGTCGAAAAACGATCCACGGATCCGCCAGCCGACAACTAGACCTGTCAGCGACATCACCACCAGGCTGACGATGTTGATGACCACGTCGCTGACGGTGCGGCCGACCAACACCGCAGAAGGCGCCATCGGCAGTGACCGGAACCGGTCGATGATGCCCTTTTGCATATCCTCGGCCAGGCCTGCACCGGTGAACGTCGCACCGAAAACCACCGTCTGGGCGAAGATGCCCGCGATCAGGAACTCACGGTAACCACCCTCGACGCCAGGAATACTGATCGCTGAGCCGAAGATGTAGGCGAACAGCAGCACGAACATGATGGGCGACAGCGTCGTGAAGATCAGCACGTCGGGTACGCGCTTGATCTTGATGACGTTGCGTTTGGCGATGGTGATGCTGTCGCTCACCACCATCGACAGTCGTTCGCCGAGGCTGGGAGGGTGCAGCTCGGCCTTGTCGAGTGCGACAGTCATCGGTTCTTTCCTTCCGCGGCGCCCACGGTCTCCGACTCGCGATCGCCGTTGACGAGTTCTTCGGCCTCGTGCCCGGTGAGCGTCAGGAAGACGTCGTCGAGCGAGGGTCTGCGCAGGGCGACATCGTTGATGTCCACCTTGTGCTCGGTGAGCCTGCCGATGGCGGTGACCAGGTCCTGTGACCCGTCGGCGACCGGCACGATGAGCTTGCGCAGGCCGGGTTCGAGATGGATCTCGCCGTCGGCGAGCCCGCTCAGCACCTGCTGGGCGACGGCGAGCTGGTCGGCGGCGCCGACGGTGAGCTCGATCCGGTCGCCGCCGACGAGGGCCTTGAGTTCGTCGGCCGTGCCGCGGGCGATCACCTTGCCGTGGTCGATCACCGCGATCGAATCGGCGAGGCGGTCGGCCTCGTCCATGTACTGGGTGGTGAGCAGCAGGGTGGTGCCGCCGGCGACCAGCTCCTCGATGACGTCCCACAGGTCGAGCCGGGCACGCGGGTCCAGACCCGTGGTCGGTTCGTCGAGGAACAGCACCGGCGGGTTGGCCACGAGGGCGCCTGCCAGGTCGAGGCGCCTGCGCATACCGCCCGAGTAACCCTTCACCGGCCGGTCGGCCGCGTCGCTGAGGCGGAAGCGGTCGAGCAGTTCGCGGGCCCGCTCCTTACTTCGCTGGGTGCCGAGGTGGTAGAGCCTGCCGACCATTTCGAGGTTCTCGAAACCGGTGAGGTATTCGTCGACGGCGGAATACTGGCCGGAGGCGCCGATGCGCGAGCGCAGGGCCTGTGGGTTGCCGAGCACGTCGATACCGGCGACGGTGGCGGTGCCCTCGTCGGGTATCAGCAGCGTGGTGAGAACGCGAACAGTCGTGGTCTTTCCCGCGCCGTTGGGGCCGAGAAGCGCGGTGACGGTACCTTCCGGAACGGACAGGTCGAGTCCGTCGAGGGCGACGAGCTGCCCGTACCGTTTGACCAGACCCTCGGCGACGATTGCGTCGGGCATGATTCTCCTGAAGTCGTGGTTGGCGATGCTGTGCCCAGTATTGCCCTACCCACCGACAAGTCGCATCCCAAATTTCCGCGCGACCGCAAGTCAGATGTACACAATTGTTCGACATGCCGACGTGTCGCGACACGCGGCGAATCGGACTGATTTTCTGTCTCCCGACACGAACAAGAGCGCCTGTTCGCTGGACGGTCGCCACACGCGAGACGAGAACATGTTCACCGGCGATTCCGCGTAAAACCTTGCGTACCAGCCGATTCCGATGTTCGTAAGACACCTGACAGGTACCGGGAGCGCGCACCGGCCGATCGCCGCACCCCGGACCACCGCCGACACCCGCACCGGCACCCGAAAAATCTCGTGAACTCGCCCGGTGCGCGTACACGAATTCCGCGCGTATCGCGTAGGATCGTTCAGGTCGGCCCCTCCCCCCCGGGCCGACCCTACGCGGGCCTCGGCTAACTCCCCCCCTTCGCCGAGGCCCGCTCCCCATTTTCCGGCAAGGTCGCAGCTCGGCAGATCAGCCGAAGCGCACCGCAACGCCGGGCGTCACAGTCCGGCCACGTTCCGGCGATCACCCGGCAACCAGGGTTATCGTCGGCCCATGGTGCCTGGTCACGGTGCGATCGCCGGGGTCGTCCTCTCGATGACGATCCTCGTTGGTTGTAGCGGATCCACCGACGACACGCACACCACTACGACGACCACCGCCGAGCTCCCCCCGAATCAAGTCGCCGGCGTCGCCCTGCCCGCCGACGCGGTCGGCAAAGCCGTCGGGCAGCTCGACGAACTGGTGGGCTCGCTGATGGACTCCAGCCGCATTCCCGGCATGGCTGTCGCCGTGGTCCATGGTGGAAAGACCTTGTACGCCAAGGGTTTCGGTGTTCGCGCGGCAGGCACACCCGACAAGGTCGACGCCGACACCGTCTTCCAACTCGCCTCGGTGTCGAAGTCGCTCGCCGCAACCGTCGTGGCCAACCAGGTCGGCGCGGACACGATCGAGTGGACGACCCCGGTGGTCGCCCACCTCCCGTCGTTCGCGCTGACCGATCCCGCCACCACCGCCCAGCTCACCGTCGGCGACCTGTTCGCGCACCGCAGCGGCCTGCCCGATCACGCGGGCGACCGGCTCGAAGACCTCGGCTACGACCAGGCGGCGATCTTCGACAAGCTGCGCCTCGAGCCCCTCGACCCCTTCCGGATCACCTATCACTACACCAACTTCGGGCTCACCGCCGGCGCCGAAGCCGTGGCCGCGGCGGCCGGGAAGGATTGGGCCCAACTCTCGTCGGATGCCCTCTACACGCCACTCGGCATGCGCGACACCAGCTCTCGCTTCGACGACTTCCTCGCCCGGCCGAATCACGCGGTGGGACACGTGAACATCGACGGCGACTGGGTGGCCCGCTACGTGCGCGACCCCGACCCCCAGTCCCCCGCCGGCGGGGCGAGCTCCTCGGTGAACGATATGGCCCGCTGGCTCACGATGCTGCTCGGTAACGGCACGGCGGGCGCGACAACCATCGCCCCGCCCGAAGCGCTGCTGCCCGCCGTCACACCCCAGATCGTCTCGGCGCCGCCCGCCTCCCCCACCGCGCGGGCGGGCAGCTACGGGTACGGCTTCAATGTGTCGGTCTCCGCGGCCGGGCGCACCGTCACCAGCCATTCCGGCGCCTTCGGCCTCGGCGCGGCGACCAACTTCCTGGTGATCCCGTCCGCCGACGTGGCCATCGTCGCGCTGACGAACGCCGCGCCGCTCGGCATCCCGGAGACGTTGACCGCCGAGTTCGCCGACCTGGTGCAGTTCGGCGAGGTGCGCGAGGACTGGCGCGGCCTGTACCGCGACGCTTTCGCCGCCATCGACGATCCGGAAGGCGCCCTGTCCGGTCAGCCCGCCCCGGCGAATCCTGCCCCCGCACAGCCGCTACCGACCTACGAGGGCAGCTACGACAGCGCCTATTGGGGACCCGCCACGATCGTCGCGACCGATAACGGCTTGCGCCTGACCATCGGCCCCGAGCAGCGGACCTATCAACTCCGGCACTGGGACGGCGACACCTTCGCCTTCGACCTGAGCGGCGAGAACGCCCCGCCCGGCAGCGTCACCTCGGCACGGTTCGCCGACGGCACTCTGACCATCGACTACTTCGACGAGAGCGGTCTCGGCACGTTCACCAGAACAAAATGACGCAGCACCAGAGCGAAGTGACACAGCACCGGAACCAGTCGATCAGGCGAGGTTGCGCCACGCGGTCGCCAGGCGCGCCGCCCGCACCTTGCCCGCGACCCCGAGCAGCGGCGCATCACGCTCCCAGCGCTTCCTGACCTCCGGATCCACCGGCGCCCACAGCGGCTCCAGTTCGGTACGCAGACCGGTCAGCCGATCGAAGATGCCGCCGAGCGCGATGTGCACACCCGGGGAGCTCGGGTCCTCGGCACCGACCCCACGCACCGCCGCAAACAGCGCCAGCAGCTGTTCTACGGGCTCCGCGGGCCACTGCGCTAGCCGGGCGACCCGAACGAGCTGACCGAGCACAGCGGCCAGCACATGCAGGTCCTCGACCGTCCGGAACGGCTTCAGGTAGTCGGCGTAGCCGTCACCGGGCAGCAGCTCGCCCGGCGCGGCATCGAAGACGACTTCCGCGTGTGGGATCTCCGGCGCGAACGGCAGCGTAGGCAGCGGCGTCACCGCCGCGGACGCACCGGCGCCGACGAGCACGGCGCGCAGCAGCGGCCTGCCGTCGGGCTGGGTGCCGGAGCGGGCGATCACCAGGAACCGATCGGCGAACGCGCCCAGCGTGGCGAAGGATTTGGTGCCGCTGACGGTGCCGTCCTCGCGCACTGTTGTCGTCATCGTCGACGGTCGCGCACCGGCGCCCTCGGTCGCGCACATCGAGGAGAGCTCGGCGGAATCGAGCGAGGGAACCAGCGCGTGCAGGGCTTCCTGATAGCCACCGAGGAAGGCGGGACCTGTTCCCGCGCCGTCGAATCCGGCGATCGCGGCCCGATCGAGCGAACTCGCGAACCCGGCTGTCCTGGTGCGGTGTCGCGCCCAGTCCGCCGCGAAATCAGCCGAAACGGCGTCGGCGGGAGTGGTGGTGAGAAGAAAATCGAATACCGAGGAATTCACAGATGTGGAGCCTAGGGGAATCGAACCCCTAACCCCTGCCTTGCAAAGGCAGTGCTCTGCCAATTGAGCTAAGGCCCCTTACCGGTCATCGACCGGTTGGCAACCCGAAATCAGCGGGTGGTGACCTCGCGCCAGAGGTCTGCGTCGTCGCGCTTGCGGAATTTGTTGACACCGATGAGAACGGCGATCACAACACCGACCATGAGGACAATCTTCATGATTCCCACCCTACTGTGCTGTTCGGGAGTGGGCCTAGGAGGACTTGAACCTCCGACCTCTTCGTTATCAGCGAAGCGCTCTAACCGCCTGAGCTATAGGCCCGAACTCGTTTCGATCCCCGCCGGAGCAGTGAACCGCAACGAGAAACGAGGTTACCTTACCTGCCTGCCGATAACCAAAACGGCCGGTCAGACCCAGTTTCCTGGGACCGACCGGCCGTACCGGAAACCTGCTCCTAGTCGGGATCGGCCAGGGTTATCTGGATGCCGCCGACCAGATCGCAGCACTGGTTGTAGATGAACACGCCGACCGTGGCCAGCGCGGTGAACAGCACCACGTTGATCAGGCCGATCACACCCGCGTAGCCGAACACCGTGCCTGCGTCGATCAGGCTCGACGAGCTGCCCTCCTGGTTCAGCATCTCGCCCAGCGAGTTGTCCAGGTTGTCCCACACGCCCATGCCCGCCAGCACGATGTAGAGCAGGCCGACGGCCAGCATCCACACGAAGAACAGCGCGACACTGATCACCAGGGTGATCTTCAGGGTCGACCACGGGTCGATCCGGCGGATCTGCACGGTCGCGCGTAGTGGCTCACCCGACGCGGCAGCCGCGATGGCCACCGGCACCGCGGGCGAGACGCTGCCCGCCGCGGCTGCCCGCGCGCTCGGCCCCATGTTGTGCTGGGGCTGCGGCGCCATCGGCAGCCCGGGCGGCGCCACCGGCGCCTCGGGTGCCGGGTGGCGCACGTCGGACAGGTCTGGCATGTCCTTGACCAGCTCCGGACGCGCGATGCTGCGGGTCGGCCCGTCGATCCCGACGGACTTCACCATCGCCGCTTCCTTGCGAGCCGCCTTGGCCGCCAGGTCGGCAGTGGTGCGGGCATTGGACGCCCCACTGCCCTTGAGACCGCCGCCGCCCGGTGCCCCGGACGAAGGCCGCCCCTGACTCGGCGATTCGCCGGGCCGGTACAGGTTCGACTGCGGTTCACGCTGCGGAAGCTGAGCCCACCCGTCCTGGTAGGGCGAGGATTTGCTGCCCTTGCCGTCGAACGAATCGGTCCCGGCCGCACCGGATTCCGGCGCCGCGCCCTCGGCCGGACCGCCCTGGCGTGGGATCGGCCGCGGCGGGATCGGAGACGTGGCGATCCGCTCGGTGACGCCGTTGGTCTGGTTCCGATCGTCGTTCGACTGATTCGGTGTGGTCAATGGAATCCTCAGATCCGTTCGTTGCCGCCGCTATTTGGTGTGTTACTCCGAAGCCACGTCGCCGAGGAGCTGATCGGGATCGGGCTCGTCGGCGTTGCGCGCGATCGCTAGCAAGGTATCGCCATCCGCGAGGTTCATCAATCGCACGCCCTTGGTCTGGCGTCCGGCCTTACGAACCTGCTTGGCTGCGGTGCGGATGACGCCACCACTGGAAGTGATCGCGTACAACTCGTCCTCGTCGTCGACGATGAGCGCACCCACCAGGCTGCCACGCTTCGGATCGTATTGGATTGTCAATACGCCTTTTCCGCCACGTCCCTGCGCGGTGTACTCCTCGATCGCGGTCCGCTTCGCGTACCCGCCGGCCGTCGCGACCAGCAGATATGTCTCCAGACGCACCACATTGAGCGAGAGCAGCTCGTCGTCGGTGTTGAAGCGCATACCCTGCACGCCGGAGGTGGCGCGGCCCATCGGACGCAGCGCCTCATCGGTCGCCGCGAAGCGGATCGACTGACCGTGCGCCGAGACCAGGAGCAGGTCATCGTCGGACGAGCACAGCACCGCACCGACCAATTCGTCGTCATCGCGCAGGTTCACCGCGACGATGCCGCCGGAGCGGTTGGAGTCGAAATCGGTGAGTTTCGACTTCTTCACCAAACCCGCGCGTGTCGCGAGCACGAGGTACGGCGCGTCCTCGTAGGTCTTGAGCTGAATGATCTGGGCGATCTTCTCGTCCGGCTGGAAGGCGAGCAGGTTGGCCACGTGCTGACCACGCGCGGTCCGGTTGGCCTCGGGCAGCTCGTACGCCTTGGCCCGGTAGACGCGGCCCTTGTTGGTGAAGAACAGCAGCCAGTCGTGCGTGGACGACACGAAGAAGTGCTTGACGATGTCGTCCTGCTTGAGACCCGCGCCCATCACGCCCTTGCCGCCGCGCTTCTGCGAGCGGTAGAGGTCGGTCTTGGTGCGCTTGGCGTAGCCGGTCTCGGTGATCGTGACCACCACGTCTTCGCGGGCGATCAGATCCTCGTCGGCGACGTCACCGTCGGCGGCGATGATCCTGGTCCGGCGGTCGTCGCCGTACTTCTCGACGATCTCGGCCAGCTCGTCGCGCACGATCGCGCGCTGACGCTCGGGCTTGTCGAGAATGTCCTTGTAGTCGGCGATCTCGATCTCGATCTTGGCCAGATCGTCGATGATGCGCTGACGTTCCAGGGCCGACAGGCGACGCAGCTGCATGTCGAGGATGGCGGTCGACTGGATCTCGTCGATGTCGAGCAACTGCATCAGGCCGGTGCGCGCGGTATCGGTGTTGG
Organism: Nocardia sp. NPDC055165; assembly: GCF_053606985.1. Taxonomy (NCBI): domain Bacteria; kingdom Bacillati; phylum Actinomycetota; class Actinomycetes; order Mycobacteriales; family Nocardiaceae; genus Nocardia; species Nocardia sp. NPDC055165. The sequence goes on along the minus strand of NZ_JBSGSS010000004.1, from coordinate 357,649 downwards.
CCGCGCCGCGGATCAACGCGATGACCTGGTCGAGCATGTCCAGTGCCTTGACCAGGCCGCGCAGGATGTGGGCCCGCTCCTCAGCCTTGCGCAGCAGGTAGCGGGTGCGCCGCACGATGACCTCGAGCTGGTGATTCACGTAGTAGCGAATCATCTGATCCAGCCGCAGCGTGCGCGGGACACCGTCGACGATCGAGAGCATGTTCGCGCCGAAGCTGGTCTGCAGCTGGGTGTGCTTGTAGAGGTTGTTCAGCACCACCTTGGCCACCGCGTCACGCTTGACCGTGACCACGATGCGCATGCCGACGCGGTCCGAGGACTCGTCGTGGATATCGGAGATACCCGCGATCTTCGCGTCCTTCACCTGCTCGGCGATGGAGTTGACGAAGTTGTCGGTGTTGACCTGGTACGGCAGTTCGGTGATGACGATCGTGGTGCGGCCACGCGCGTCTTCCTCGATCTCCACCACACCGCGCATGCGGATGGAACCGCGGCCGGTGGTGTACGCGTCGTGGATGCCCTGGCTGCCGACGATCAGACCGTGCGTCGGGAAGTCGGGGCCCTTGACCCGTTCCATGCAGGCGGCGAGGGTGGATTCCTCGTCGGCCTCGTAGTTCTCCAGCGCCCAGTAGATGGCGTCGGCCAGCTCGTTGAGGTTGTGCGGCGGGATGTTGGTGGCCATGCCGACCGCGATGCCGTTGGAGCCGTTCATCAACAGGGCGGGCACGCGGGCAGGCAGCACGGTCGGCTCCTGCGAGCGACCGTCGTAGTTCGGGACGAAATCGACCGTCTCGGAGTCGATATCGCGCAGCATCTCCATCGCGAGCGGCGTCAGGCGGCACTCGGTGTAGCGCATGGCGGCCGCGCCGTCGTTGCCGCGGGAACCGAAGTTGCCCTGGCCGTCGACCAGCGGATAGCGCAGCGACCACGGCTGAGCCATGCGCACGAGGGTGTCGTAGATCGACGAGTCGCCGTGCGGGTGGTAGTTGCCCATGGTCTCGGCGACCGGGCGCGCGGACTTCACGTAGCCGCGGTCCGGGCGGTAGCCGTTGTCGTACATCGCGTAGAGCACGCGACGGTGCACCGGCTTGAGGCCGTCGCGCACGTCGGGCAGCGCACGGCCGACGATCACGCTCATCGCGTAGTCGATGTAGCTGTTCTGCATTTCGGTCTGGATATCGACCGGTTCGGTCCGGTCGCCCGCACCGCCGGACGGGGGCAGCGTGGTCTCAGTCATCAAATCTCCTTCGAGGGGCCGACATGCGAGCGGGCGCGCCTATCAGGCGCAGCGCCGCTTACACATCGAGGAAACGGACGTCCTTGGCATTGCGGGTGATGAAGCTGCGACGCGCCTCCACGTCCTCGCCCATCAGCACGGAGAACAGCTCGTCGGCCGCGGCCGCGTCGTCCAGCGTCACCTGACGAAGCACCCGCACCGAGGGATCCATCGTGGTCTCCCACAGCTCCTTGGCGTTCATCTCGCCCAGACCCTTGTAGCGCTGGATCCCGTCGTCCTTGTTGATCTTCTTGCCCGCGGCGAGCCCGGCCTCGACCAGCGCGTCGCGCTCACGGTCGGAGTAGGCGAACTCGGGATCGGACCGCATCCACTTGAGCTTGTACAGCGGCGGCTGCGCGAGGAACACGTGACCGTGCTCGACCAGCGGACGCATGAAGCGGAACAGCAGCGTGAGCAGCAGCGTCGCGATGTGCTGGCCGTCCACGTCGGCGTCGGCCATCAGGATGATCTTGTTGTAGCGCAGCTTGGCGATATCGAACTCGTCGTGGATACCGGTGCCGAACGCGGTGATGATCGACTGGACCTCGTTGTTCTTGAGGACGCGGTCGATGCGGGCCTTCTCGACGTTGATGATCTTGCCGCGCAGCGGCAGGATCGCCTGGTACATCGAGTCGCGGCCCGACTTCGCCGAGCCACCGGCGGAGTCACCCTCGACGATGTAGATCTCGCACTTGCCCGGGTCCTTCGACCGGCAGTCGGCCAGCTTGCCCGGCAGTCCGCCCAGGTCGGTCGCCGACTTGCGACGCACCAGCTCGCGCGCCTTACGGGCGGCCATGCGGGCCTGTGCCGAGGACACCGCCTTCTGCACGATGGTCTTCGCGTCGGCCGGATTGGCCTCGAACCAGTGCTGCAGGTGCTCGTTGCAGGCACGCTGCACGAACGACTTGACCTCGGTGTTGCCGAGCTTGGTCTTGGTCTGGCCCTCGAACTGCGGCTCGCCGACCTTGACGCTCACGATGGCGGCCAAGCCCTCGCGGATGTCGTCACCGGTGAGGTTGCCGTCCTTCTCCTTGAGGAGCTTCTTCTCCTTGGCGTACTTGTTGACCACCGTGGTGAGCGCCGCGCGGAAGCCCTCTTCGTGGGTGCCGCCCTCATGGGTGTTGATCGTGTTGGCGAAGGTGTGGACCGACTCGGAGTAGCCCGAGTTCCACTGCATCGCGACCTCGAGCTCGTGGCCGGTGCCCTTGACCGTGTAGCCGACGACCGAGTTGTGGATGGCCGACTTGGTGCGGTTGATGTGGCGGACGAAGTCCACCAGGCCGCCCGGGTAGTGGTAGGTGCGGGTCTTCACCTTGTGCTCGACCGCTTCGGCGGCGACCTCCTCGGCGTGCTTGGGCGCCTCGGCGGTCTCACTGACCACTTCGTCGGTCACGTCGCCGACGGCGACCCGCTCGTCGGTGAGCTTGATGGTGAGGCCCTTGTTCAGGAAGGCCATCTCCTGCAGGCGCCGCGCCACGGTCTCGAAGTTGTAGGTCGTGGTCTCGAAGATGTCGGGATCGGCCCAGAATCGCACCGTGGTGCCGGTGACCTTGGTCGGCTCGCCCTGCGCCAGCTTGCCGGGCTTGGCGTCCTTGTAGGTCTGGGTCCAGTGGTAGCCGTCGACGTCGATCTCGACCTCGACCTTGGTCGAGAGCGCGTTCACCACCGAGATACCGACACCGTGCAGACCACCCGACACCGCGTAGGAGTCGGAGTCGAACTTGCCACCGGCGTGCAGCTGGGTCATGACGACCTCGATCGTGGGCACACCCTGTGCGTGCATCCCGACCGGGATACCACGGCCGTCGTCGATCACCTCGACGCCGCCGTCGGCGAGCAAGGTCACCTCGACCTTGGTGGCGTAGCCGGCCATCGCCTCATCGACCGAGTTGTCCACAACCTCCCAGATGAGGTGGTGCAGACCGCGTTCACCGGTGGAACCGATGTACATGCCAGGGCGCTTGCGCACCGCCTCGAGGCCTTCGAGGACCGTGATGGAAGAGGCACCGTAGCCTGAATTGTTGCCCGATGCGTTGGAGTCGTTGGCAGCCACTTCTCGGTAGCTCTCCTTACTTGCTGATCCCTGGCGCAGCGATCCGGGCAGCACGCGCACGGCTCGGAAAGAGCCATCGAATATCACGGACTGCACAGCACGCGCCGAGGGTTCGCCGCTGGTTACGTCACCATCCTACTGGTAAGCCCAACTTACAGTGCACCTACGACACCCCTGGCTTCGCCGTGAATGCAAGAAATCGTCCGACCGCGAGGCGGTTCCGCCTCCTCGGGTATTTTGCCGGTCGTAGGCGCGAATAGAGTATGTCCTCGGACCGGCTGCCGGGACGCGTGAGATTTGTGGGGGTTCCCGGGGAGTTACCCGTGTCCGCGCGGGATCAGATGTCGCCTCCGAAGTTATCCACAGGCTCTATGCACATGTCCACAACTTGGCGCCTGAGAGCGACGCGGGCGCAACGGATCTCGCTCCGGTCACCGCGCGGCTACCCGTAGGTGTCGCGCGGGCCGCGGCCCTTGATGTGGCGATCGCCCTTGCGCCAGCTCGGCGCGGCGGGGCCGGTGATGCGCAGCGACGTCACCACGCCATGACCGACCGCGGCATTGATCTTGGCCAGGATCTGGCTCTGCAACATGCGCAGCTGGGTGGCCCACGCGGTGGACTCGGCGGCGATCTTGAGCACACCGTTCTCCAAGGTCACCGGAGTGGCGTGGGAGGCGATGTCCTCACCGACCACCCGCGGCCAGCTGCCGAACACCGTGCCCTCGGCTACCTTGCCTGACCAGCCACGATTCTTCGCGAGCGTGCCGCTGAGCGCACCGAGGAGCTGGGGATCACGGGCATCGGGACCCGACCCGGACCAACCACTGCGGCGCCTGCCACCGGCCCGCAGCTTGCGTACCGGCGAGGCCCTGCCCTGCCCCACGGACTTGCCGCTGGCCTTGGCCGCGGCCCGCGCCTCTTCCAGCGCCCGGCGGGCCAGATCGATGCCGCGCAGCTCCGGTGCGGGTTCTTCCGGCACGGGTTTCCGCCTTCCGGTGTCGAGGGTGGCCGAGTGTGGATGGAGTCTACGCCGGGGCGCCGACGGGCTCGTCGAGCACCGATCCGGCATATATCCAGCATGTTGCCGGTTTTCCACAGGGGCTGGGGATAACTATCGCGATCTGTGCATATCTTCGGCGTGTTGGACGACTTCGGGGACGATCTGTGAGGTACGCCGGTCCGCCTCGCCGGTCGTGTGCACACGCAACGGTTCGGCGGCCAGTTCCGACGGCACGTCCTCGGCCACCGCGGCCGTGATCAACACCTGCTCGGCACCCGCGGCCACCTCCGCGAGCGCGGTGCGCCGCCGGCGGTCGAGCTCGGCGAACACGTCGTCGAGCAGCAGCACCGGTTCGGAACCTTCTCCGCGCAACAGCTCGAACGAGGCCAACCGCAGCGCGAGAGCGAACGACCAGGACTCCCCATGACTGGCGAATCCCTTCGCCGGTGCGCTGCCGAGCAGTAACTCGAGATCGTCGCGATGCGGGCCGACCAGACAGACCCCGCGATCGAGTTCCCGGTTCCTCGCAGCGGCCAGCTCGCGCAGCATGATCTCGTGCAGCAGCTGTGCGTCACCGGCCGCGGGCACTCTGGCCGGATCGAGGAGTTCCGGTGGGAGATACCCGGAGCGGTAAGTGATTGCGGCAGGACGTGATTCGGGTGCGATCGACCGATATGCCTGGGACAGGTGGGGATACAGGTCGTGGACCAGGCGCAATCGTTCGGCGAGCAGCACCGCCGCATGATCGGCGAGGTGCCCGTCCCACACGTCGAGGGTGCCCAGATCGGCACGTGAACGCGATTGGCGCCCAGCTGTTTTCAACAGCGCCGAACGCTGCCGCAACACCTTGTCGTAATCGGCGCGCACACCGGCGAGCCTGGGCAACCGGGCTGTGGACAACTCGTCGAGGAACCGGCGCCGCTCCCCCGGATCCCCACGCACCAGCGCCAGATCCTCCGGCGCGAACAACACGGTCTGCAGAATCCCCAGGATCTCGCGCGAGCGGCGCACCGGCGAGCGATTGATCTGCGCGCGGTTGGCGCTGCCCGCCTTGAGTTCCACATCCACGCGCAGTTCCCGCCCGGTGTTCACCACGGTGGCCCCGATCCTGGCCTGGGTGGCGCCCATCCGGATCAGCGGCGCGTCGGCGGAGACCCGGTGCGAGCCGAGCGTCGCCAGATAACCGACGGCCTCGAGCAGATTCGTCTTGCCGTTGCCATTTGCTCCCAGGAGCACCGTGCGCCCTGGGGACAACTCGAGATCGGCGTGTTCCCACGAACGGAAATCACGGACCGACAGCTCACGGATGAACATGTAGGCCTAGCCGCCCCTGCCTGCTCAGCCGGGCAGCCGGACCGGCATCAACAGGTAGATGTACTGGCTCTCCAGCGCCGCGAACGCACCCGACTCGAGCACCTTGGGCTCCTCGTCGGAGGCGGGCAGCAGCACCGCCGGACGGCTGGGCGTGGTGAACCCGAACGTGACCCGGTCGGTGTGCAGCGCGGCCAGGCCCTCGGTCAGGTAGCCGGGGTTGAACGCGATGGTGAGCGGTTCGCCGCGGAAATCGGCTTCCAGCCATTCCTCGGCCCGGCCCGCATCGTCCCCACCCGCCGACAGCAGCACGCCGTCTGTGGAGAACTCGAGCCGCACCTGGGCACCGCGCTCGGCCACCAGGGCGACACGCTTGATCGCCTCGGACAGCACGGCGACGGGCAGGGTGGCGATGGAGGTGTGCTCCTTGGGGAGCAACTGGCGGAACTTGGGGAATTCCGCGTCGAGCAGTCGGGTGGTGGTCCGCCGGCCGCCGTTGACGATGCCGAGCAGGCCGTCGGCGCCGCCACCACTGCCCAGCGACAGCTGGACCGGGGCCTCGGCGGCACCGAGGGTCTTGGCGGCCTCGGACAGCGTGCGCGCGGGAATGAGCACCGCGGTCTCGATATCGGAGCGGGTCGGGTTCCACTGCAAGTGGCGCACAGCGAGTCGGAAACGGTCGGTGGCGGCGAGCACCACGTCGTTGCCCTCGATCTCGACCCGGATGCCGGTGAGCATCGGCAGGGTGTCGTCACGGCCCGCGGCGACGGCGACCTGGCCGACCGCCTCGGCGAACACGTCGACGGTGAGTTCACCGGTCTGCTGCGGCACCTCGGGCAGTTGGGGATAGTCCTCGACCGGCATGGTCGGCAGCGAGAACTTCGCGCTGCCACAGGCGATGAGCACACGGGTGCCGTCGACGGAGACATCGACCGGCTTGTTCGACAGCGACTTGGTGATGTCGGCGAGCAGGCGGCCCGAGACCAGCACCTGGCCGGGACCGGCGACCTCGGCCGCGACACGCATCTGCGCGGAGACCTCGTAGTCGAACCCGGAGACCGTCAGGCCGTTCTCGTCGGCCACCAGCAGCACACCGCCCAGAACAGGCACCGGAGGCCGGGACGGGAGACTGCGCGCCACCCAGGCCACCGATTCGGCGAAGTCCTCTCGGGCGACCCGAAACTTCATGCTCGCAAGCTCCATCGCCCGATTTGTCCTCTCCGAGTTTCGAATCCGTGTGCGGGTGTGTGTCAGCGGAGTTGAACTGCTGTGTCGGCCGCGCATTGAGTCTCGCACAACCGACCGACAACCAAACGGTACCCGTGCAGTGCGCGAACTCCGCATCGACCCTCCCGGTCGATTCCCGCTCGTCGAACCACTCCGCTCCTCCTTGGCTGTCTGTGAGTGAACGACCGCTCGACTCGAGCCTCCCCAACCGAGTTTCCACACACCCTGTTTTAAAAGAGTTCTCTCTAGAAGGAGAACTGAAGTAGTAGTAGGCACTGTGGAATCTGTGGAATTCGCCCGAATCCGCAGGTCAGAGCGCTTGATGGCATGGGGATGGCCTTGGGGTGACTCGAGGATGAATCAGCGGTGGCTGTGGAGGCGTGAAGTTGTCCCCATTCCATCCTCGAGTTGTCCTCGAGTTGTTCCACCGGATTCACCCAGTTGTTCACACGCCGGGTCAGCCTGGTGGCAACGGTGTGGATTCCTCGAGGACTCCACAGGGACTCCTCGAGGAATCCACAGGCCGGATTCGGTGACGCCGCAGGTCACCGCTAGTGCACAGGTGTTAGTGGAGCGTCTTGTGGATGATGTGGACAACTGCCTGTGCATGAACGCTGCACACCCTCGCCCAACACCCTGTGCACCGACCGGTGCACAAAGGTGTGGATTCCTCGAGGAATCCACAGGAATTCCTCGAGGAATCCCCAGGGCAAAAAAGAACACCGCCCCAGGTCAGGGCGGTGTTCCGGGTTGGGGATGAAATCAGCGGGAGCGCTGTTTGATTCGGGCTGTGAGTTCTTGGACCTGGTCGTAGACCCGACGGCGCTCGGTCATCTCCTTGCGGACTTTTTTCTCCGCGTACATCACCGTGGTGTGGTCTCGACCGAACGCCTGCCCGATCTTGGGCAGCGACAGATCGGTGAGCTCGCGGCACAGGTACATCGCGATCTGCCTGGCTTGCGCCAGCGGACGCGCCTTACCCGGGCCGGTCAGCTCCTCGAGCGTGGTGTTGAAGTACTCGGCGGTGACAGCCATGATCGTCGCCGCGTTGATCTCCAGTGCCGCCGTGTCGGGCATCAGGTCGCGCAGCACCACCTCGGCCAGCGAGAGGTCGAGCGGCTGACCGTTGAGCGAGGCGAACGCCGTCACCCGGATCAGCGCACCCTCGAGCTCGCGGATATTGCGCTCCACCCGGCTCGCGATCAGCTCGAGCACGTCGTGCGGGACATCGAGCCGGTCCATCCGCGCCTTCTTGCGCAGAATCGCGATGCGAGTCTCCAGCTCAGGCGGCTGCACATCGGTGATCAGGCCCCACTCGAAGCGAGTCCGCAGCCGTTCCTCCAGGGTGGCCAGCTGCTTGGGCGGGCGGTCCGAGGACACCACGATCTGCTTGTTCGCGTTGTGCAGGGTGTTGAAGGTGTGGAAGAACTCCTCCTGGATGCCTTCCTTGCCCTCGATGAACTGGATGTCGTCGACCAGCAGGATGTCGGTCTCGCGGTAGCGCCGCTTGAACGCGACCTTGCGGTCGTCGCGCAGGCTGTTGATGAAGTCGTTGGTGAATTCCTCGGTCGAGACGTACTTCACCCGCATGCCGGGGAACAGCCGCTGTGCGTAGTGACCCGCCGCGTGCAGCAGGTGGGTTTTACCCAATCCCGAAGCGCCCCAGACGAACAGCGGATTATAGGCGCGCGCAGGCGCCTCCGCGATGGCGACCGCGGCAGCATGCGCGAACCGGTTGGACGCGCCGATGACGAAGGTCTCGAACGTGTACTTGGCATTGAGACTGGCCGACGAGGAGGACTGCGGCGGCGCCTCGGGCGACTTGCTGAAATAGGTCGGCCAGTTGTTGCGGTTGCTCACCACGGGTTCGTCGTCGGCCGGCTGCGCGCCGGGCTGACCGGGGAACGGCTTGTCCTGGCCCTCGGCGCTCGGTTCCTCGGCACGAGCGGCAACGGGCTCTTCGGACGGCCTGCCGCGGTTCGGCGCGCGCTGCGGCGCCGGGTCGGGAGTGAACAGCGACTCCTGGCCGGAGTGGTCGCGACGCGGTGCCGCGGCTTGCTCGCGGCGGGCGGGCGGTGCGGTCTCGGGGACTCGCTGGTCCGGACGCGCGCCACGGAACTCACCGCGCCCACCGAACTCGGCGCCGGGATAGTCGGGGACGGGGTACGCCCCAGTCGGCTCGAAATCGGTGCCGGGGAACTCGTTGCGGTCGCCCTGGTACTCGGCAGGCTGGCCGAAATCGGACGGTGCCTGCTGGTATTCGGGCTGCTGGCCGTATTCCGCGGGCGGCTGCTTGTACTCCGGCTGCTGGCCGTACTCCGGCGGTGCCTGCTGGTATTCGGGCTGCTGGCCGAATTCCGACGGATTCTGCTGGTACTCCGGCTGTTGCTGGTAATCGGGCTGTTGCTGCTGGTACTCCGATTCGGCCGGGTACTCGCGGTGCCCCGCGTAGTCGTTGCGCTCGCCGTACTCGCCGGCCTGCCCCGGGTACTCACGGCCGCCGTAGCTGCTCGGGTACTCGCCGTTGGCCGGATAGTCGGGGGACGACTGATAGTCGTTGCCGTACTCGCCACCCTGGCCGGGGTACTCGCCCGCGCCGTAGCGCGGCCTGCCGTACTCACCACGGGTGGCGTAATCGGGAACACTGAAATCGGGACCGGGATAACCGGCGGGTGGGCGCACCTGCTCGCGCGGACGCTCCGGCCTGCTCGTCATCCTGGCGTGCCGGGGCGAACTACCGGCCCGCTCCCCCGCGGCCGGGCTCGGCGCGGCGATGCGCACCCCGAGTCCTTCCACCTGGGGACCCAGCCGACGGCCGAGCGATCGCAGGATCGGCTCGCGCAGATCACGCTCGATCGCCTCCTGTGCCAGCGAGGACGGGACCGACAGCAACGCGAAACCCTGCGCGACGGTGAGCGGCTTCACCAGCTTCAACCAGGCCTGCTGTGCACGACTCACCGCGGGGATGGCGCCGTCGGCAGAGCCGGTGGTGAGCTCGGCAACCACCTCCGGCCACACTGTGGCCAGCACGTTCTGCTCGTCGTCCATACAGCGTCCTCCCCGGACCGGTTTGTTGGGGCCCACGGCCTTCGCGCACGCCGGAAAGCACCTGTGAACAGGTGTAATCCAGTGATCCTGCGTACAACCGAAGCCGGTTCGAACGCTGTGGCCCGGTAATTCGGACTGCGGCGCGGGCACCGACGGCCTTACGAATATGCCACTGCGGCCGTCTGTCCACATAATTATCCACAGATGTGGACAAACCTGGGGATAAAGGAATTCTGCCAGCGTGTGGCAGTGAATGGGGCTGGACCTGCGGTTCTTCAGCAATCCCCCGGCTACAGAGGCTAGCTGGCCGCGCCGCACAACGCCAGGGGTGTGGAAGAACTCACGAAAAGTGGCCGCATGCGTCACTGCGGCCCGGGCGTGTCGTGCCTGGTCGGGCCAGACCTCTGGTCCGTTCGGGCGTCCGGTAGCCTTGACCTGTGCCGGTGACAGGTACGTGGGGGCCGAGTTTGACCCGTTCCTTCGGGATAAGTACCCTCGTACAGTCACCCCTTGGCGCGGTTGGCGGCTGTCTGCTGCACATCGATCGCCAAGGCAATCTGTGCGTAGACCGCGGTCCGCAGCGCAGACAAATCATTTGTACAGACTTCGGGCGCCGAATGGTGCCCACCTACTACAGGAGTGTTGACCGTGGCCAAGGGCAAGCGGACGTTCCAGCCGAACAACCGTCGTCGGGCGCGCGTCCACGGCTTCCGTCTCCGGATGCGGACCCGTGCGGGCCGCGCCATCGTTGCGGCGCGTCGCCGTAAGGGCCGTACCGAACTGACTGCCTGATCGCGCGTAGTCGGACGCTCGGGTGTTGCCTGAGCCGTATCGGTTGCACCACCGTGCCGAATTCTCCCGCACGGTGCGCCGCGGTCAGCGAATCGGGAGGCGAGATCTCGTCGTACACGCGCTCACGCACGCGTACGACGATGTCGCCGACGGCGATTCTCTGGTCCGCGTAGGTGGTCCTCGGTTCGGACTGATTGTCAGCAAGGCGGTGGGAAACGCGGTGGTTCGCCACCGGGTGGCCCGCCGCCTGCGTCATATGTGCGCCCAGGTGGTCGATGAACTGCCGGTCGGCACCGATGTCGTGATCCGGGCACTGCCCGGCGCCGCCAACGCCGATTCCGCCGAGTTGCTGCGCCAGCTGCGCACCGGCCTGCGCAAGCTCGGCTTGCGCGGGGAACCGGAGCTCGCGCTCGGTCGCACCTCGGCCGGTGAACGGCGATGAGGACCCTCACCCGCCTGCCCGCGAAAGCCCTGATCGCCCTGATCGAGCTCTACCGGACCTATGTCTCCCCCACCCGAATGCCGATCTGCCGGTTCACCCCCACCTGCAGTGAGTACGCGGTGACTGCCTTGCGTACCCGCGGGCTGGTCGTCGGATCGGCCCTCACGGTCGTGCGGCTCGCGAAATGCGCGCCCTGGCACCCTGGAGGGTGGGATCCCGTGCCAGAGCGCGGGTCGAATGCCTGCACAAAGTCATCGCCCGCGCTGATCGGCGATACGAACGACGGGAGTACCTAGAGCCGTGCTCGACATCATCTATTGGCCGGTATCCGCAATTCTGTGGTTCTGGCACAAAGCCTTCGGCTTTGTGTTCGGGCCTGACAGCGGTCTCACTTGGGCACTGGCGATCGTGTTCCTCGTGTTCACGCTGCGCCTGGTGCTGTACAAGCCGTTCGTCAAGCAGGTACGCACAACCAAACAGATGCAAGAGCTGCAGCCCCAGATCAAGGAGCTGCAGAAGAAGTACAAGAACGACCGCGAGACCATGGCGAAGGAGATGCAGAAGCTCCAGAAGGAGCACGGCTTCAACCCGCTCATGGGCTGCCTGCCCGTCCTGGTGCAGGTGCCGGTCTTCCTCGGTCTGTTCCACGTGCTTCGTTCGTTCAACCGAACCGGCACCGGCTGGGGCCAGGTCGGGATGTCGAACTATGACAACGCGCATACCGCGAACTACATCTTCAGCGCGGCCGACGTCCAGTCGTTCCTGAGTGCCCGTATCTTCGGTGCGCCGATCGCGGCGTTCATCACCGCGCCGCCCGAGCAGCTGGAAGCCTTCGCGGACTGGGGCGGTACGCCCACGAAGCTGAACATCGCTCTCGTCGCCGTGCCGCTGATGATCATCGCCGGTCTGGCGACCCACTTCAACGCCCGCGCCTCGGTGCAGCGGCAGACTCCCGAAGCCGCCGCCAACCCGCAGGCCGCCATCATGAACAAGCTGTCGCTGTGGGTCTTCCCGCTCGGCGTGATGGTCGGTGGCCCCTTCCTGATGATCGGCATCCTGCTCTACTGGGTGGCCAACAACATCTGGACCTACGGACAGCAGCACCTGGTGTTCGGCCGGATGGAAAAGGAAGACGAAGAGCGTAAGCAGAAGAAGCTGGAGCTGCGGTCGCAGAACGCGCCCAAGCCCGGTGCCAAGCCGGTCGACGTCCGCAAGAAGCAGGACGCCCCGGCCGTCGATGACGAGCCTTCGGTGAACGGCACCGCGGCGACCAACGGCACCACTCCTAAACAGTCGGCCAAGCAGGGCGGTGGCAAGCGCAGGCCCGGCGGGCAGCAACGGCCGGGTAACCGTGGCCGTGCGAACCAGAAGCGTAAGCGCTGAGACGCGATCGGATAGAGGGAATCCAATGACTGTTGAGACCGAGACCGACGGAGGGGACGCCACTGTGGCGACGACTGCTGTTGACGTCGTGAACGACGCCGAAGAAGCGTTGATCGAAGAGGGCGAGATCGCGGGCGACTACCTCGAGCAGCTACTCGATGTGCTCGACTTCGACGGCGATATCGACCTCGATGTCGAGGGCGACCGCGCCATCGTGAGCATCGACGGCGGCCGTGATCTGACCAAGCTCGTCGGGCGAAACGGTGAAGTGCTCGACGCGCTGCAGGAGCTGACTCGGCTCGCCGTGCAGCAGGCGACCGGCGTGCGTAGCCGTCTGATGCTCGACGTGGCCGGCTGGCGTGCACAGCGCCGGACCGATCTGAGCGAGATCGGCGTCGCCGCCGCGAAGCGGGTGCTCGAGTCGGGCGCACCCGAAGCGCTGTCCGCGATGACTCCGTTCGAGCGCAAGATCGTGCACGACGCTGTCGCCGATATCGATGGCGTAGCGAGCGAGAGCGAAGGCGTCGAGCCGAATCGTCATGTGGTGGTAGTGCCCGAGTAGGCTGACTTCCGCCGTAACCACGAACGATGTGATTAGGCCTCCGGTCTCGGACCGGGGGCTTTTTCATTGCCATCACTCGGAAGGATGTTTCACGTGGAACGAGAACTGGGTGCGCCGTCCGACGAGCAGGAACCGCCCGCCGCCGCTGCCCGAGTGTTCGGCGACCGCTTGGACATCGCCCGCCGGTACTACGCGGCGCTGGCGACTGCCGGTGTGGAACGCGGTCTCATCGGTCCCCGTGAGGTTCCCCGGCTGTGGGAGCGCCACATTCTCAACTGTGCCGTCATCGGCGAGCTGATCGATGAAGGCGCTTCGGTTGTCGATATCGGCAGCGGTGCCGGGCTTCCCGGAATCCCCCTCGCGATCGCCCGGCCCGACCTTCGCATCACTCTCGTGGAACCGCTGCTGCGGCGGACGATCTTCCTGAGCGAGTTCATCGAAGAAGCCGGATTGGATGTCACGGTGGTTCGCGGTCGTGCGGAGCAGTCCGGCGTGATCAAAGAAGCGGGCGGCGCGGATGTCGTCACTTCGCGCGCGGTGGCTCCTCTCGCCAAACTCGCCCACTGGTCGCTCCCCCTTCTTCGCGACCACGGTCGCATGCTCGCTCTCAAAGGAACCAGCGCCGCCGAAGAACTCGAGCGCGATGGTGCCGAGCTGATTCGTGACGGTGCGACCGATCTCCGGGTTGTCGGGTGTGGCGCCGGCATCGTGGAAATCCCCACTCTTGTCATCAGTGCCGAGCTACTCCCCCGCGCCGAGCGTCCGACTCGTCGCAGTGAACGGAAGGCCGCCGGAGTGGAGAAGAAGGCTCGGAAGCGTCGCGAATCCTGATCGACCTGAAATCTCTTCCATCTAGCGGGTTCGTGCGTTTCGTAACGTGACGAATCATCCCGAGGGTCGTTGTATGGGCTCGGGACGGGCCGATTTTCGGTAGTCGCGGATGGGTGTCGCGTTCGGGGAGCGGAAGTGTTTCACGTGGAACGCGACAGCCGCTCCTCTTCGTTGTTGATCGAATTTCGTCTGCGTCGTGTGGGCTTCGCCAGTCGGGTTTGGTCGTGGTGGATTCGCTCGCTCGGTTTGAAGCGGAACGCGATCTGTCCGGGAAGTGCGTTGCCTGTGAGTCGAGGCAGGTCTGGTGAGATCGAATCTTCGGGCTCACGGGTGGGGGTGATCGTCGGGCGTCCGTTGGGTGGGGTGAGCGTCGGCGAGGCCGAGGGAAAATCTGGTCGTCTGTTGTGTGGCAGTTCCTGGGATGGAAGTTGCCGTGAGCGAGCGTGTTCGGCAGCGCGTGTTTGCCGATCAGCAATGAACGTTGGTGTCCTATCGGAAGATGTGTGGCATCGGTTTTTCTCGGCGGCAGCTGGGCTCCGCTTTTCTCGTTGAGTAGCGCCACGGTGGTCGTCGCGGGCGGCGTGTTCGGCCGGACGCTAGTCGACCGCTGGGTGTGTGGAGATCGGTGCGGAGAAGTCTGGTGGTGATCGGGCGTCGTTTGGTCCACGTAGGGGTGGGGTCAGAAACTTGGCGGGTCGGATGTCCGCGTGACGGGCTGGGACTGTTGGCCGACGATTCATGTGGCTCTGTGTGAGATGGGCGCGGGGCGAGCGGTGAATTGGTTGGGGTGCTGTGCTGATGCTGAGGGGTGCTTCTCTGCTGACTCCGGGGTGCGTGGGTGATGGGGAGTGCGGGTGGGATTTGTGGCTGGGATTGGGTGTTCGGTAGTCCCAGGGGTTTGAGGCTGTGTTTTTGGCGCGCTGGCGCGCGCGTGTCCGCGGCCCTGAGGGGCCGCCGGTCAGCGCTCGAGACTCGCGCCTGCGGCGCATGCGCTTCGAGCGCTGACCGGCGACCCGGCCGCGGACCGGCCATTTCGTGGCCGCCGCTCCCTAGGGGTCGCGGGTGCGGGGTTGGGTGTGCGGTCATGGCGGATCTGGGGAGTGCGGTGTGGCTGGGCGTGCTGTCTGGATGGGAGTGCGGTGCGCGGTCTGGATGCTGGGTGGGAGTGCGGACCCCAGATGGATTTGAGGGCAGGGGTGGATGGGACGGGCTGAGTGTGGGAGCTCTTGGGCGAGCTCGGACCATGCGTTGCGGCGCTCATCGGCCGTCTGATGTGGCGCCCCGCTCCCCCGTTGTTTCCCGTGAAACATCGATCGCGGGCTCTAATTTGTGAGTGTTGGGTGTGTCCTTGTCGGCGTGCCGCGATTCAGCTTTCCTAAGTGTCTCGAGGCTGGCAAGCTGTCAGAGTCGGGCGGGAGTGAGCCACCCTCCTCGAGTCTTCGAGTTCTCCACCGACACAGTTAGTTTGTGACGACACGGCGCCGACGTTCGTCGGGGATACGTGATCTGAAGTTTCTCGGGTTAGGAGCAATCTATGTCGAGCGGTCCGGCGAATGTTTCACGGGAAACAGCGTCGCGGGTCCCGGGGATGCTGGATTCCAGCAGCTTCGACGCGGAGACGTTCGGGAATACTCCTTTCGGGCACATCTCCCCGGCCGAGACCCCGATCGCGGCGGAAGCGCAACGCGCCAGCCAGATTCTGCATCCAGGAAAGGTCACTGTGCCGAAACCTCGCGAGCAACGGATCATCACTATCGCCAACCAGAAGGGCGGCGTCGGTAAGACGACTACGACGGTCAATCTCGCTGCGGCGCTAGCGCACCAGGGAATGACGGTCCTTGTGGTCGATCTTGATCCGCAGGGCAACGCGAGTACGGCGCTGGGCGTCGCACACAACTCGGGTGTGCCGTCCAGCTACGAGCTCCTGATCGGTGAAGTGACGGTCAAGGACGCGATCCAAGTGAGCCCGCACAGCGAGCGATTGCTGTGTGTCCCAGCCACGATCGACCTTGCCGGCGCGGAGATCGAACTGGTCTCGATGGTCGCCAGGGAAGGCCGGTTGAAGACCGCGATCCGCGAGGCGGGCATGGTCGGCTTCGACATCGATTACGTGTTGATCGACTGCCCGCCCTCCCTCGGTTTGCTCACGGTCAACGCGCTCGTGGCGGCCAAGGAGGTGCTGATTCCGATCCAGTGTGAGTACTACGCGCTGGAGGGTGTCGGTCAGTTGCTCCGCAATATCGGGCTGGTGCAGGCGCACCTGAACCCGGAGCTACACGTGTCGACCGTCCTGCTGACGATGTACGACGGCCGCACCAAGCTGGCCGACCAGGTGGCCGAGGAAGTGCGTAATCACTTCGGCGATGTGGTCCTCAAGTCGATGATCCCGCGCAGCGTGAAGGTCTCGGAGGCGCCGGGCTATGGGATGACCGTGCTCGATTACGATCCAGGCTCGCGCGGTGCGATGAGCTACATGGACGCGGGGCGCGAGCTGGCCGCTCGTGCGCAGCTGAAGCAAGACGCGTCTTAAGCGTGAGTTGGAACGAGGAAGGGATCGGTAGCCGATGAGTCAGGCGAAAAAGGGCGGTCTCGGTCGCGGGTTGGCCGCATTGATCCCGACGGGTCCGGCAGTGGCGCCGGGCTTGAGCAGTGCCGCCGCGAGCGTGATCGGAATCAACCCGATCGGCCCGCAACCGGCCGAGGCGTTCCTGCATCGTGTTCCGGACGCGGAGCCCGCGCCGGAGCCCGAGCCCGAATCCGATCTGGTCTCCCCCGGCGGCGCGGTGTACCGCGAGGTCCCCGCTGACCTGATCGAGCCGAACCCGAAGCAGCCGCGTCAGGTCTTCGAGGAAGACGCACTCGCGGAGCTCGTGCACTCGATTCGCGAGTTCGGTCTCATGCAGCCGATCGTCGTGCGCCGCGTCGAACCGGGCGTCGACAAGTTCCAGTTGGTCATGGGCGAGCGCCGCTGGCGCGCATGCCAAGAGGCCGGACTCGCCACGATCCCGGCGATCATCCGGGACACCGACGACGGCTCGATGCTGCGTGACGCGCTCCTGGAGAACATCCACCGCGTGCAGCTGAACCCCCTCGAGGAGGCGGCGGCCTATCAGCAGCTGCTCGAGGAGTTCGACGTCACGCACGAGGAATTGGCTTCGCGAATCGGTCGCTCGCGGCCGGTGGTGACGAATATGATTCGTTTGCTGAAGCTGCCGATTCCCGTGCAGCGTCGGGTGGCCGCCGGGGTGCTCTCGGCCGGACACGCCAGGGCGCTGCTCGGCTTGGATGCCGGCGCGGACGCCCAGGAAGAATTGGCTGCACGAATCGTCCGTGAGGGAATGTCGGTTCGGTCTACGGAGGAAGCGGTGCAACTCGCGAACCGCGAGCCCACGCCGACCGCTTCCCCGGCACCGAAGCGTAAACCGATCCACATGCCGGGTCTGCAAGATGTTGCCGAGAGACTGTCGGGGTCCTACGACACCCGAGTCACGGTCAGCCTCGGCAAGAACAAGGGCAAGATCGTTGTCGAGTTCGGGTCCGTCGAAGATCTCGAGCGCATCGTGGCGCTGATGGAGCAAGTCGGCCCCGAAACGTCACTGTGACTGAAAGAGGCGGCACGTACTGTGGATAGTGATGTGGCGTGAGCGTGGATGAATCCGACAGCTGGAGGCTGAACAGAGCGGTGTCGACCAGCGTCACGGCTTTGACTCTCGACGGGCTCGGTCAGCTCCCGGCGCACACCCGGCGGTGTGTGTTCTGGGAGCTCGACCCGGCTGTCGCCGCGGACTCGCACGCGTTCAGCGATCCGGTCTTCGAAAAGGAAGCCTGGCTCTCGACGGTGATGCTCGAGTGGGGTTCGTGCGGGCAGGTGGCCCACGTGGACAACAACCTCGCGGGCTGTGCGCTGTACTCACCTCCGAGTGCCGTGCCACGTTCCGCGCTGTTCCCCACGTCCCCAGTAAGCCCGGACGCGGTCCTGCTGACCACGCTGCAGGCCGAATTCCCCTACGATGAGGCCGATGTAGCCCATCGCCTTGTTCAGGCCGTGGTGGCCGATCTGGTGCGTCGTGGCGTGCGGGCGCTGGAAGCATTCGGCATTCGCAACGGCCCACCGTCGAGTTCGGTAGCCGATCGCGGCTTCGGATCGTCGATGCGGTTGATGGAACGGATCGCGGCGCCGCTGCGGGACCCGTCGTCCGCGACGAGGTGCACTCCCGAAACCTGCATGATCGACGCGGATTTCCTCGCCGAGGTCGGTTTCGAAGTGGTGGCCCCGCACCACCGCTTCCCCCGGCTGCGCCTGGAACTCGACTCCGATCACGGCTGGAAGGAAGATGTCGAGCGCGCGCTCGACCAACTCCTGGCGGCGGCGTCGATGGAACCGCCCTCGCGCGTCGGCGCGCACTGACCCGAGACAACAAGAACGGCCCCGCGGACAACCGCGGGGCCGTTGGTCTTGTGTGGGCTAGACGCGCGGGGCGGGCACGTTGCCAGCGTCGGCGGCCGCCAGCTCTTCGGCGAGCAACTCGGCGAAGGTGTAGGTGCCGGTCGGCTGGTCGTCCTGGCCGAGCAGATAGAGCCGCTTCACCGAGATCAGAATCGCTTCGGCGATCACGTCGCGCATGCGCGGGTTGGTGAGCACCGAGGCGTCGTAGTCGTTGGTGAGGTAGCCGAGGTCGACCTGCACGGTCGGCATCTTGGTCAGGCGCAACAGGTCCCAGGTGCGCTGATGAGTCCGGCAGTCCTGCACCGAGGTTCGGGCCACCACTTCGCGCTGGATGAAACCGGCCAGTACCTGACCGATCATCGACACCGAACCGTGCGAGTTGCCCCAGTAGAAGCCGGCCACTCCCTTCGCGGACGGGTTGTCACTGGTCGCGCAGCGCAGCGAGATCATCAGGTCGGCATCGAAGGCGTTGGAGGTGTCGGCGCGTTCGACATCGGTGGGGTTGGCGCCCCACGGCCGGGACAGGAAGGTTTCCATACCGGTCGCGGCCATCCGGCCCTCGAGCCTGGAAGCCAGATCCCACAGGATCTCCGACTCGTAGACGTCACCGTATTCGGTGGGTACCGCGAAACCCTTGTCGGCGCCGCCGAATCCGGGGTCGATGACGATCCGCTTGCCGGTGAGCTGCGGGCCCGCCCGGTGCACCACTTCTTCCTCGGCGATGCGATGCGGGTTGCCGCCGGTGACGCGCGCGCCGAGCAGATCCAGCGAGCGCAAGGTGTCGGGTCCGCAGATACCGTCGGCGGACAGGCCGATCTCGCGCTGGAACGCGCTGAGCCCGTCGTGGGTGTGCGGGCCGAAGTGCCCGTCCACCCGGTACACGTAGAAGCCGAGATCCTGCAGCTTGCGCTGCAGGGTGGCCACGTCGTCACCGTAGAGCGGCGCCGACAATTGGTAGATCAACGTGCGAGCACCCAGCCGGTAGGAGGCTTCCTTCAGCGCGCGATAGGTGGCCGGACCGACCACCCCGTCGACGAGCAGACCGCGCTGCTGCTGGAACGCGCGGATCGCCGAATCGAGGGGCCGATCGAACACCGCCTCGGTGTCCTTCCAATACTCCGGTCCGTCAGTGGATTCGACGTGTGGGAGATGCAGGAAACCGAGGCTTGCGAGGGTGCTCCGAACCTCTGCGACGGCTGGTCCTGAATCGCCGTGACGAAGTCGGTGCATGCGTAAGAGCCCTTTCCTTCGGCCGGAGCGTCCGTCGATTGTCTCAGACCCGGGCCGCTTTGCGGGAATCCCGGGTCCAGGCATCCTACGGCGCGTCGGCCGGTAGGAGACGCTTTTATCGGATGCTCTGTGTTAGATGAGACCGTCGAGCTCGCGCAGCAGCGCCGCCTTACCTTTCGCGCCGACGATCTGCTTCACCGGCTTGCCACCCTGGAACAAGATCATCGTGGGCAGCGACAGGATCTGGTAGTCGCGGGCGGTGCCGGGATTGGCCTCGGTGTCGAGCTTGGCGATGGTGAGCTTGTCGGCGTGGGTGCCTGCGATCTCCTCCAGCACGGGGGCGACCATCTTGCACGGGCCGCACCAGTCGGCCCAGAAGTCGACGAGCACCGGCTTTTCGCTGAGCAGGACGTCGTCGGCGAAGGACTGGTCGGTGACGGTGATGGTGTTGGCACTCTCGGCCATGGGTGTCTCCTCGACAGGGGTGGAACTCGAAATCAGTTGGCGCGCACGGCGGCCGGGCCGTCGGCATGGTCGAGCGTGTTGGCGGTGATGTCGCCCTGCTCGGCGAGCCAGCGTTCGGCGTCGATCGCGGCGCGGCAGCCGGTGCCCGCGGCGGTGATCGCCTGCCGGTAGGTGTGGTCGACGAGGTCGCCCACGGCGAAAACGCCCGCGACATCGGTGGCGGTGCCCGGATCGGTCACCTGCACATAGCCTTCGCCGTCGAGTGCGACCTGGCCCTTGACGAGTTCGCTGCGCGGATCGTGCCCGATGGCGACGAACAGGCCGGTCGCGTCGAGCTCGGACTCCGCGCCGGTGCGGGTGTCGCGCAGGGTGAGGCTGGTGACGCTCTTCTCACCGTTGACCTTCACGACCTCGGAGTTGAGCTGGAACTTGATCTTCTCGTTGGCCTTGGCGCGCTCGAGCATGATCCGTGACGCACGGAACTCCTCACGGCGGTGCACGATGGTGACACTCGCGGCGAACTTGGTGAGGAAGGTCGCTTCCTCCATGGCGGAGTCGCCGCCGCCGACCACGACGATGTCCTGGCCCTTGAAGAAGAAGCCGTCGCAGGTGGCGCAGGCGCTCACACCGCGGCCGAGCAGGTCCTGCTCCCCCGGCACGTTCAGGTAGCGCGCGGCCGAACCCATCGCGAGGATCACGGCGTAGGCCTCGAAGGTCTCGTCACCGACGGTGACCTTCTTCACGGGGCCGGACAGGTCGATCGCGTCGACGTCCTCGGTGCGCAGCTCGGCGCCGAAACGCTTGGCCTGGTCGCGCATCTGCTCCATGAGGTCGGGGCCCATGATGCCGTCGCGGAAGCCGGGGAAGTTCTCCACCTCGGTGGTGGTCATCAGGGCGCCACCGAACTGGGTGCCCTCGAAGACCAGCGGCGAAAGCTCCGCGCGGGCGGCGTAGACGGCCGCCGTGTAGCCGGCGGGTCCTGAGCCGACGATGATCAGGTCGCGAACTGGCGTGCTCATGGGGACCTTCCGAGAAGTAAAGCTGGGACGTGTCGGTCAACAACAGCCTAAACGGTGTTGTTCCCGGTATTTCTTTGCGGCTGGTCCCTCAACCGATGTCGCGCAGGGTGAGCCGTTCCGGGGTGCCGGTGGTGCAGCCGGTACCGACCACCAGGGCGGTGATGGTGGGGGCCTGCTCGCCCTGGACGAGGACCAGGACGGCGTCGGAGCCACGGAAAGTGATATTCGACGCTCCCAGTACCGCGCGGTCGATGCCGTTGGCTTGCACGCAGCGGGTGAGGGCTGCTTCGTCGGCCAGCGGGCCGATCACGTCGCGTTTGCCCAGTGCGCGGAGTGCGGCGGCGGTGGTGAGTTCGTCGGCGGCCGCCGGTTCGGTGAACGGCGCGGCGGTGGGGGTGCCCTCGGTGGTGTCGAACGTGCTGAACACGGCACCGGCGCCCGCCAGGACGGCCACGGTGGCGGCGGCCGCGGCGAGTAGCCCCAGTCGGCGCCGGGAGCGGTAGCGATCCAGCGAGATCGGGGCCTCGCCTGCCGGTGCGGGGGGAACAGCAGCGAGCGGCGTGATGCGCTCGGTCGGGCCCTCCCCCGCGTCGAGTTCGGCGACGAATCGGAACATGCGGTCGGCCACGTCGTCGGGCATGCGGTGCATGACCCGCTCGTCGGTGGCGAGCGTGCGGAGGTGGGTGTTCACCTCGTCGAGCTTGTTCAGGTAGTGCAGCGCGTCTTCGTCGGTGCGGACCACGGGCCACAGCTGCTCGCACAATTCGGGCGCGAGGTTGTCGGCATGCAGATCGGCCAGCAGTTCCGACGGGAACGGAGGCTGCGGCACGGATCGAGACACCCTCGCACCTCCCCTGTTCTGTCGATATCGGATCGCAGGATTTACATCGCTGACTTGTTCGTCACTGTTAATGACGCATCCCGACTACATCCGGTTCCCTGGATCCCGGAAAAATTCCAAACGTTCTTGCAAACGTACGCGCGCTCGGGCGCATCGGCTCTTGATCGTGCCCGGCGCCACGCCGAGCGCAGCGGCGGTTTCGGCGACGCTGCGGCCCTCCATCTCGGTCATGACCAGGGCCAATCGCTGTTCGTCAGGGAGGGTGAACAGCGCCTCGCTCACGACGGTGGACAGTTCGTAATGCGCGAAGGCATCGTGCGGGTCGACCGCCTCGGGCATGGTGTCGGGCAGGATCGACACGGCGCGACGGGTCTTGTTGCGCCGGATCCGGTCGAGGCAGGCATTCACCACGATCGCGTGCAGCCAGCTGCGCACCTCGGATTCGGCACGGAACGAGTCGGCGGTGCGATGGGCCGAGAACAAGGCGTCCTGCAGACAGTCGGCGGCGTCCTCGCGGTTGTAGGACGTGCGCAGCGCGGTCTGCCAGAGATGGTCGGAATGCCTGCGCAGCAGTTCGGCGAAGACATACGGTTCCCCGCGAACGTGGGCGGCAAGCAGTTGCTTGTCGCTGCCGTTCTCCAGGAACGAGCGGACGCTGGGCGCGACCTGCCGCGGTGGCACACCGCGGACTTGCTCGTTGACATCCGGCGACAAAACTGACCCCTTGGACAGCGCTCATTACGGCGACTTCGAGCCGACGAACAAGGCCGATCCATCACCTGACTACAACGCGGCGTCCAGGATCGACGTCAACAAATCCTGGGTAACTCTCAACCGAGAGCGCGGGGGGATCATATCGTTGATAACAATTACGCACCAACCGGACCGCGGTTCGATGAAGATCGGCAATGGGCCCGGAAATGATCGACCACCTGCGCAGATAGCAGAGGTGGGAGGGTTGTACGGCGCGATGAGACTAAGGGGCCGCGTCGAAGCGGACATCGGCGATCGCGGTCTGGAACTGACCGCCGGAATTCGCCAGTCCGGTGATCCAGACGAGCACGAAACGAGCGGCCTGATCGGTCTGCACGGCGATATCGGTGACGCCGTCACCGAGCTTGGCCGAACCGATCAGCTGGGTCTGGTCGAGCGTGGGCGCCTCGGTGGGCGAGGTACGGATCTCGACCGTGCTGCCCGCACTGGGTGAGGTGATCGACACATTGGTGAGCTTGGCCGGCGTCGGCAGCGTGGCCAGCAGCCCCACGCCCTTCTTGAGGGCGGGGAACTGCTGGAAGTACTGATCGGTGCGCCACACCGTCGCCGCGTTGTGGTCGAGCACCGCGCCCGCCGCCGCGGCGCCGTCGGGGGTGCCCTCCGGGGAGAACACCGCGGCACCGGTGACCGGCACCGGCACACTCGTCGGCGGTGCCGCGGGGTCGTCGGCGGGCGGTGCGGACGCCGCGGGCGGAGCCACACTCGAGGTGAGGCCGATATTGATCTGCTGGTCCAGCGGCTTGTCCGACGCGCCGGGCGCAAAGATGCTGACCATCCACCAGATCAGCACGCCGACCACCAGCGCGGCGAGCACGCCGAGGCCGACCATGATCCACATCATCCGCTTGGAGCGTTCCCGCTCGGCCGCGAGCAGTTCCGGGTCGGCGAGTGAATCGGCACCGGGGGCCACAGCCCGCTGACCCAGACGTAAGACCGGAATGAAGTCGGTCTTCTGATCGACGACCGAGGCCTGCTCGAGCACGTGCTGCACGGTGGCAGCGGTGCGCACGCCCTTGTTGGATTCCAGCGAGCGAACCGCGACGGCCGAGATCTCGAACGGCACCTCCGGCCGGATCTGCCGCGGTTCCACCGGCGTGCCGTCCGGCCCGAAATCGGCCAGTCGCAGGCCGCCGATGGTGGCCGCCGACCCGGTGACACCGCCGACGCGAATCGGCCAGCGTGCGGTGATCAGGGCGTAGAGCATCGCGCCGAGGCCGCGGACGTCGCCTTGCGCGTCGGAATCGCCGAGGGTGCCGGGGAACGCGAGGACAGCGTCACCGGAGGCACTGATCCGGATCCGATCGGGGTGATCGATCGACAGCGAGCCGCCGCCACGGTGCGCGAGTTCGGCCGCCGAAGCGAGCGCCCTGATGGCCCTGGCCGCGCCGACCGGTGACGGCACGGTCTCGGCCATCTCACGCAGCGAACGACCGGGGGTCCACTCGGCCACGACGATGCCGCCGGAGCTGCCACGGACCACGTCGAGCACCCTGGCCAGGCCGGGCGAATTGATCCGGCCCAATCGCAGCGTGCGCGACAGCACCGCCTGCGGGCCGTCGTGACCGGAGTTCTCGCCCGAGGTCTGATCCGCGTCCACGAAGGTCAGCGCGACCTCGCGATCGAGCTTGATATCGAGTGCCTGCCAGAACTTCAGCCCGCGCGCACCCCCGTGACCGGCCAGCAATCGGTACCGGCCACCGGCGACGGACGCGCCGGGGATGAGCTTGGGGCCACGCTGCCCACGGTTGGCCGCGGCGCTCGGGGGCACCTGCGGGGGAATCGGCAGCATGCCGGTGTCGTATGTCGGATCGTGCGGCGGCATGGCCGAACGTGCGTCGTCTTCGTGCGTATCGCCTTCGTCTGGCGCGTCGGTATGTTCGGAATCCGTCGAGTTCGGCGCATCGGGCCCGACCTCGGTGGACATTCCTGCTGCCGCGCGCGCCGCAGAATCAGCGGCCGGGACGCCGCCCACCGCGTCATCGCTCACCCTCGGTCCTCCTTCGGCCTGAAAACCCGTGTCGGTCTGCGGAACAGCGTACGGGAACTGTGCTTTACCGGTGCTGTCAACAGCGCCCGGTCGAATGACGGGAAGCACCATGGTCTGGGTGTCCAAAGACTGCCCATATGCGGGGAATCCGTAGGTATCGGGACGGCGCAGGACGGTGGTCGCGTAAATGTCGTCTGCCGGGGTGTCGTCGAGTCCGAGATCCGGCGCGGGCGGGGTGATGCCGAGCTTGCGCGAGATCGCCACGGTGATGGCGACGACCTCGGGGATACCGGCCAGACGCATCAGGCCGAAGGCCACCGAGAACATGACCAGCGAATCGACGACGACGCGCAGCAGCGAGCCCGCGCCGCCGGAGACGCGGTCGAGTCCGGTCACCGAGTCGACGATCAGCATCACCGCGCCGCCCGCGATCGAGGCGAGCAACACTCTGGTCACAGTTCGGCCGACATTGACCATTCGCAGGTCGCCGAGGCTGCGGTGCAGCAGCACGCCGCCGATCACCGCGCCCGCGGTGAATCCGAGGCCGGTGGCGACACCGAGAACGATCACCACGTCGTCGCTGTCGCGGGCGATAACCGGTGCCAGCGCCGAGATCAGGATCTTGATCGTCGTGATGCCGAGGATGATCCAGGTCGGTGTCCATGCCTGCTCGCGCGCGTAGAACACCCGCAGATGGATGAGTACGAGCGAATACGGGATGAGCGAGAACGCCGACCAGCTCACCGCGCTGCCGAGCCGTTCGGCGTCACCGGAGAATCGCGCGTAGCCGTAGAGCGCCTGGCCGATCTCCGGGCCCGCGAGCGTCATGAAGGTGACGATCGGCAGCATCGCGATCATCGTGAGTCGCGTGGCTACGGACAGGTCGTCGACCACGGCGGGAGTGTCGTCGTCGGCGGCGCTGCGGCTCAGCCTCGGCATGATCGCGGTGAGCAGGGTTACCCCGATCACGCCGTAGGGCAGCTGCAACAGCGCCCACGCGTTCGCGAAGATCGCGGGACCCGCTTCGTCGGCCGAGGAGGCGATGTTGTTCGCGACCACCAAGCCGACCTGGCTGATCAGCACGTACAAGATGATCGCGATGCCCATCTTGCCGAACTGCTTGAGCCGCGCGTCGACTCCCCACAGCGGACGCAGGTTGATCCCGTGCCTGCGGATCGCGGGCAGCAGGCAGAGTGCCTGTGTCGCCACGCCCGCGGTGATGCCGAGGCCGAGGACCAGCAGTTTCGGGTCGCTCATGCGCACCGGGTCGAGCGTGATCTCGCCGGGTGTCAGCGCGTAGACCGCCAGCACCGTCAACGCGACCACATTGTTCATCACGGGTGCCCACGCACCCGGTTTGAACGCCTGTCTGGTGTTGAGGATCGCGGTGAACAGCGCGGACATGCCATAGAAGAGCAGCGCGGGTGCCAGTAGGTAGGTCAGCGCGACGGTCAGGTTCGTGTTCACCTTGCCGTCGGAGGAGACGAGCACGTGACCGGCCAGGATCGGCGTGGCCGCCAAGGTGAGCACCGTGGCGACGAACAGCACGGTGAAGGCCGCTGTCACCAATCTGCGCACGAACGCGGCGCCGTTGTCGGCGTCCTCCTGCTCGGCGCGGATCAGGGTCGGCACGACGATGGCGGTGAGCACGGCGCCGAGGACGAGCTCGGCGACCATGTTCGGGATCAGGTTCGCCGAGATGAACGCACTCGCGATGGCCGGACCGAGCACGGTCAGCAACAGCAGCTGCTTGGCGAATCCGGTGATCCGGCTGATCAGCGTCGCGACGGCGATCGAACCCGAGTCCTTGAGCAGCTTCGCGTTGGCACTCATCGGGGCGCCGCCCGCCTTGGCGGCAGGTTCGGCCGCTACCTTCTGCGGCCGGGCGATGACCTGAGTCCGCTCCGCTGACCGATCGCCGGCGGGCACACCGCTCGCGTTCCGTCCACGATCGCCGAATCCGGCGCCTGCCTGGCGGCCATCCCGCGCGGGGTCCGCGGCGGGCATCCCGGGGAAACTCCCCCGCGACGGCATCGGACGTCCCTGCTCCGGCGGAGCTTGCCTGCGGCCACCGGCCTGATCGGGCCGATCCTGTCTCGGAATGGCGCCGGACTGCCCACCGCGCGGCGGGACCGGTCGTTGCTGGGGGAACTCGCCCGACGGGTTCGGCCCGGATCGCCGCGGGGCGAATCCGTCCGGTCCGGGACGTTGCTGCTGCGGAAACTCACCCGAGCGCCCGGCGGAACCAGGTCCGGGGCGCTGCTGTTGCGGGAATTCGCCCGAGCGGCCGGCGGAACCAGGTCCCGGGCGTTGCTGTTGCGGAAACTCACCCGAGCGCGCGCCGGAACCAGGTGCGTGGCGTTGCTGGGGAGGTACAGGGCGACCGTCCGGCCCGTAAGCAGGGGGGCGCGGGGGTAGGCCGGGCGGACCGGCAGGGGGCTGCGGTGCGCCGGGAGGGACGCCTACACCGGGGCGCGGCGGCGGTCCGGGCCGTTGCTGCTGCGGGAATTCACCCGAACGATTCGCCTGGCCGGGCGGTCGTTGACGTGGAGCGGGTCCGCGCCCTTGGGGGTCGCCCTGGGGCGGGCGCTGCTGATCCGGGCGGTAGTCGGCCGGGCGTGGTTGACCCTGTGCCGGGCGGAACCCGGCCGGTGGCTGTTCAGTGGGGCGACCGGGAGCCGGCGCGGCGCCGTGATCCGGCCCGGGACGGTATCCGGCCTGTTCGGGACGCACCCCGGGCCGAGCACCTGGCGCAGCGGGATGACGTGGCGCGCCGGGCAGATCCACCGCGGGCCGATTCCCCGGCTGACGAAATCCACCGGGCTGTTCGAACGCCGGATCACCGGGGCGTACCGGCGGTCGGCCATCGCGAGGTGCGGCGTCCGGTCGATGACCAGGCGCGCCGGGCCGCCGATCCACGTGCTGTGCGGCCTCGTCGCGGTCGGCGTCCTGTCCGGCCGTCATCCCGCGTTCCCACGGAGCACTGGGCGCCCGGCGCAGGGTCGGGTCGTCGTCGTGGTCACGCCGATGAGCGGAATCATCGTCGCCCATCATGCCTCCTGTACCCGGCGTAACCCGCGAATCCCGCCGGTCCGATGAGCGTTTCGCTCACCAGTGCCACTCTCGTCCTTGTCTGTCATGGTGCCCTGACCGCGCGTCAGGCGCGGGTGTTCACTGCCGTTGCAGCCGCTGACGTGCCCGCCGCAGTCGACCCGCCCGTTCGACCGTCTCCGGGGTGAACCCTTCGTCGGCGGGGTCGGGCTGTCCGCGGAACCGCCGCAGCAGTCGGCGCCCGGCCAGCAGCAACAGCAGTATCGCGGCACATGCGGTAATTATGGCCAGGGCCTGACCGTAGGCGTTCGAGCGCACCGAGACCGAGGTCGCCTCTCCTAGCGCTATCCCGTCTGGGGTGGTAAGGGCGATCGGAATGACCAGCTTACGGCTGTCGCTCACCTCGGTCGGGATCTGGAACGACCGGGTCCCGGACGGCGGAAGCAGCTGTTCGCCGATATCGGTGATGTTCGTCTCGGCAGGCGCTTCGATCCGGAACATCACCCGGATGGCGACGGGCAGTTCATTGCGCGCCACCAGCAACAACGGGCTCTGCTCGGAGGCCAGCGTGTACACCCCGCCCGGTGGCAGCACCGAGACCGAGGAGAACATCGTGTCCAGTTCGCGGGTCGCCTGGTCGATGCGCCGCTGGGCGTGCAGGTCGGCGAGCGTGTCGTTGTCGGCCCTGCGGTCGGACAGGCTCAGCGCGCGCAGCAGATCCTCGCGTGCCGGGGTCAGGAACGCGTGCGGGGTGAGCTCGGATTCGGGCAGTTCGACCAGCGCGCGCATCAGCTCGGTCACCCGGGCGCCTTGGTCGTGCACCGGTCCGATGAACTGTTCCGGCGCGGCGTCCTGGGCGGCGCGCGGCAGATACTCCAGCGCGAACGGCCGCGGATCGGGTGCCTGCGTGACGAGGTCGGTGAAGCTGCGCGGGCTGGCGAGGTTGTTGCGGGTGAGCAGTTCGACCTGCTTGAGCAGCGCGACGCCCTCCTCCCGGCTGGCACCCCACTGCTGCGGTGGCATCAGCAGCTGCGAGCGCGGCCGGTCCGGCGACGGATTGAGCGCACTCCAGGCCATCGCGCCGAGCGCGTCCTGCAACCGGGCCGCGCGTGAGTCGTTGGTGACGTCGAAACGCACCTTCGACGGTGTGAACGACGGCGTCGGGGGGTTCGAGCCGACCGCGGCCAGCGCGGTCGCCGACCAGATGTCGAAGGTGGTCACCCGCAGCGCGGGATCGGTCCCGGCGGCGGCGCCGGCGGGCGGTTCCACGCTCACGCCCGGCACCCGCACGACATCGGGCGCGGACTGTTCCCCACCGACGACCACATCGGGCGTAAGCGTGGTCGGAGCGGAGGTGAGCGCGTTGTCGGTATCGGCGGGCGACCCGTCACCCGACACCGCGGAACCGGCCAGCACCGCCGTGCCGTATCCGTGCTCGCGCAACAACAGCCCGGCCGGATCGTCGATGCTGCCCGAATCGGGCAGGCTCACCCCGCGCAGCGACTGCGTGCCGAGGATCGAGTCCACGACGTCGGCGGGCGCGAGCAGTGCCCGCGCCGACAGACCAGGATCGTTCACCGCGGCCAGTGCCGACACGTCGACCTGCGCGAACGGGAGGGCCACCGTGCACATCGACCCGGCCAGCGCGCGCAACCGGTCGAGCCAGGCTTGCGCGTTGGCCGCCCCGGTCCCCTCCCTGGTCGCCCCGCTCGGATCCGACGGACTGGCCAGCACCCGATAGCCGCGCGTCATCGTCTGCACGGTCGAGACCAGGTCGGGATCGATGGCGATACACACCGATCCGGCCACACTTCTGTCTTTGCCCGGTGCGGGCACCACCGATTCCAGCGCGGCGACGAGCTGTTCGAGGCGCCCGCCCTTGCCGACCGAGGCCGCCAGTTCGTCATCGAGCAGTTCGGCCTGGCCGTTCACCGAGCCGGGCTTGCCCGCGACCATGCGCGGCCGGTCGGCCAGCGGCCAGATCATCGTGGTCGCGATCGGTGACGCTTCCGGCGGCGGTGTCACCGCCGGTTCCGCGCTGCCGTCCACACCGGTGGGCGGCAGTCCGAGGACGGGGAGCAGGAAGCGCGCGTCGTCGAGCCTGGCCTGGGTGCCGTAGGCGGGTTCACCGTTGACGTTGAGCAGCAGCGGATACACCCCGGGATCGGTGAGCCCGAGCGATGCCTCCGAGCCCGCGCGCAACGCGATGCTCACCGAGAACTGTTTGCGCTGACCGGGACTCAACTGCGGCGCCACATCCTGGAACGGACCGGTCACCTCGTAGTTCACCTGGTCCAGCCGTAGCGAACTGCGCAACCCACTCGGCGAAGCCACCGCGGCGGCCCGTTGGATCCGCACGCTCACATCGTCGACGACCCGGTCGCCGATATTGGTGACTGTGCCGGAGATGGTCAGCTTCGGGTCGCTGCCGGTGGTGACCGTGCCCGGCGCCACCGCGTCCAGGGTCAGCTTGAGAAACTTCGGCGTTCCCGACCCGTCCGTTTGAGCGTGCGCGACCGCGGGCAGCAGCGTCATCGAACCCAAGATGGTCAGGACCGCCGTGATCAGCCGGATCAGTCCACCCGTCATCGCTTGCCGGTCTCCATCCGGTCGATCAATCGGTTCGCCACTTCGGCCAACCGCCGTTCATCGGCGTAGGCCAGTCGGGAATCCAACTCGCTCAACGGAACCCACGCAACCTGGGTCACTTCGACGTCGGCGTCGGACAGCTCACCGCCCAGACACCGCAGCAGAAAATGGTGCACGGTCTTGTGTACCCGTCTGCCCTCGGTGACGAACCAGTAATCGATGCTGCCGAGCTCGGCAACCACTTCCCCGTCGATTCCGGTTTCCTCGGCGACTTCGCGGATCGCGGTCTGCTCGGAGGTCTCGCCCTCTTCGATATGCCCTTTGGGCAGCGACCACAACAGCCGTCCGCGACGGTCGGTGCGCCCGATCAGCGCGGCGGTGCGCTGTTCCTTGGGGCCGTCGAGCCCTTCGACGACCAGGCCGCCCGCCGAGGTTTCCCGGACGGTGCGCATGCGGGGTTTGCCGGCGTTGTTCGCCGAACCGCGCCGCCGCGGCTGGCGGCGTCGACTGTTCGCGCGATCGGCCGGAGGAGACACCTCGCCAGCTTAGCTGGGTTTGTTTTTGCGGCACCTGCGGTGCCGCGGGGTTTGCGCCCCCTGGTGTCCCGCAGTTGGGGGTGCTCAGAGGCGGCAGGGGCGCAATCGATTGGACCGGGTCGGTAAAGTCGACGTTCGTGGTTTCCCCCGATGTTGTCCCTGATGCTGTGGCGGATCGTCGTGCTCGCCTGCTGGCGGGGGCGGCGGTGACTTTGGGGCAGCTCAATGATGTTTTGGCGCCGTTGGGGGCGATGTTCGCCGAGAAGGGGCACAGTCTTTATCTGGTCGGTGGCAGCGTGCGTGACGCGGTGCTCGGCCGGCTCGGCAACGACCTGGATTTCACCACCGACGCGCGGCCGGAGGTCGTGCAGGAGCTGATGCGTGGGTGGGCCGACCACCTGTGGGATACCGGCGGCTTGGCCTTCGGCACGGTCAGCGCGGCCAAGAAAGATCAGCAGCTCGAGATCACCACCTTCCGCGCCGATACCTACGACCGGGTCTCGCGTAATCCCGAGGTCACCTTCGGCGACTCACTCGAGGGCGACCTGGTGCGCCGCGATTTCACGGTGAACGCGATGGCGGTCAAGATCGCCGCCGACGGGTCGCTGGAATTCGTCGACCCGCTCAACGGGATCGAAGCGCTGCTCGAAGGCGTGCTGGATACTCCTGCGGCGCCACAGGATTCGTTCGACGACGATCCGCTGCGGATGCTGCGGGCCGCGCGCTTCGTCGCCCAGCTGGGTTTCGAGGTCGCGCCGCGGGTGCGTGCGGCGATCATCGAGATGGCCGATCAGATCGACCGGATCACCGCCGAGCGGGTGCGCGCCGAACTCGACAAACTGATCGGCGCCGACCACCCGATCGACGGCATCAACCTCATGTGCGACACCGGACTGGCGCAGCGCGTGCTGCCCGAGGTGCCCGCGATGAAGCTCGAGATCGACGAGCACCACCAGCACAAGGACGTGTACCAGCATTCGCTGACCGTGCTGCAGCAGGCGATCGACCAGGAGGAAGGCGACGCCGACCTGGTATTGCGCTGGGCGGCACTGCTGCACGACATCGGCAAGCCCGACACCAAACGCAACGAGCCCGCGGGCGGCGTGAGCTTCCACCACCACGAGGTGGTCGGCGCGAAGATGGTGCGCAAGCGGATGCGAGCGCTGAAGTACCCGAAGGCGTTCACCGAAGAGGTTGCGCGCCTGGTGTTCCTGCACCTGCGTTTCCACGGTTACGGCAAGGGACAGTGGACGGATTCGGCGGTGCGCCGATACGTCACCGACGCCGACGACCTGCTCGAACGCCTGCACAAGCTCGTGCGCGCCGACTGCACCACCCGCAACAAGCGCCGCGCCGCGGCCCTGCGCTCGACCTACGACGAGCTGGAGGAGCGGATCGCGGCGCTGCGCGAGCAGGAGGACCTGGCCCGGGTGCGCCCGGATCTGGACGGCAACGCGATCATGGAACTGCTCGGGCTGCCGCCGGGGCCGCAGGTCGGTAAGGCATGGAAGTACCTGAAGGATCTGCGACTCGACCGCGGCCCGATGACCCGCGACGAGGCCGAAGCCGCCCTGCGGGAATGGTGGGCCACGCAGAACTGATCAGAAGACGATCAGCGTTGTTCCCGCGATGATGGCGTCGCGGATCTGGGTCAGGTCGAACGAGCCGGTGGTCTCGGGCAGTTCGAGCCGGAATTTCACCACGTCACCGCGCCGGTGCGCGTAGGAGATGCTGGCCCGGTTGGGCAGGTCGTCGAGCAGTAGCGCGGGCGCGGGCACCACGCGTTTGGGGAGCCGGATGCCGTACCAACTGGCCTTGCGGATGTCGAGGGTGAGCAGGTTGTCGTAGACCTGCCCGTCGACGACCGCCCGCATCTTGCGCGTGCGATGCGTCGCGACGATCTGTCCGCGCTGGTCGAGGCGCACCCGCCAATCCAGGTTCTGGGCGTCCACCCAGTCCGCCAGCGCGCCGATGCCGATGGCGCCCTCGATGTCGAGCTGCTGGACCCGGACCTTGGTGGGCACACCGGGAATCAGCCGCACACCGTGCGCGACCACGGTGACCGTGTCGAACGGATGTGAGTCCCAGACCAGGTTCGACAACACGGTCTTGCTCTGGAAGTGAGCGCCGCGTCTGCGCAGCTTGAACGTGTCGAGGGTGGCGGTGAGGTCGTGCCCGAGCAGCGTGGCACTGATCTCCTGGCCGCCGAAACGGCTGAGGATGCCCTCGCTGAGCACGGTCATCAGCACATCGGGCATGAGCGCGGTGACGGTGCCGGAACCGAGGTCGGCGACGGGGTCGGCCCAGGACGTGGTGAAGCCGAGCCACTGGTCGATCCATGACGGGTCGAGCAGACGTTTGCCCATATCGACAGCGCCTGCCAGTGACCAGGACTTCGGATCGAAATACGTGGCCATGATGGCTCCGAGCGTACTTGGCCGCGTCGCCGGTGGCCATGAAGTGTGACCCGATTATGGGATATCACCACCGGTTGCTTCCGAAGGTGCGGAGTTGTTTTCTTGTTACATCCGAATCTGCGGACATATCCTGATCGGGTGGCGAAACTGCGAATCAAGGAAGCGGCCGATCTGCTCGGCGTCAGCGACGACACGGTGCGTCGCTGGATCGACACGGGCGCCCTCACGGCGACCAAGGACGCCGCGGGCCGCCTGGTGCTGGACGGCCGGGAGCTGGCCGAACACGCCGTCGACCAGGCACGCACGCCACACACCCAGGTGGGTAGTGCCAGCTCGGCACGCAATCGGTTTCCGGGTCTGGTCACTCGCGTGGTGACCGACACGGTGATGGCACAGGTGGAGATGCAATGCGGTCCTTTCACAGTGGTTTCGCTGATGAGCAGCGAATCGGTGCGCGAGCTGGGGCTCGAGCCGGGCAGCGTCGCGCTGGCGAGCGTCAAGGCCACGACAGTGGTGGTCGAGAAGGCCGCCGAATGATCGGCCGGGTCGCGCTCGGTGCCGCGCTGGTGCTGGTTACCGTGAGTGGTTGCGGGAGTGGCGATACCGAGCAATCCACGCTCACCGTGTTCGCCGCGGCGTCGCTGAAGAGCGTGTTCACCGGTTTGGAGAAGGACTTCGAGACCGCCAATCCCGGTGTGGATGTGCAGTTCTCGTTCGCCGGTTCGTCGGACCTGGCCGCCCAACTCCAAGCGGGAGCTCCCGCTGATGTTTTCGCCTCGGCCGACCAGCCGACCATGGACAAGGCGGTCCAGAGCGGCCGAATCACCGCGGCCCCGGCCACTTTCGCCACCAACGTCCTCACCTTGGTCACCGCACCGGGAAATCCCAAGGGCATCACCGGAATCAACGACCTCGCCGACGCCACCCTGGTGGTCTGTGCTCCCCAGGTTCCGTGCGGCCGGGCGACGAAGAAGGTCGCCGACGCCGCG
Organism: Nocardia sp. NPDC055165; assembly: GCF_053606985.1. Classification (NCBI taxonomy): domain Bacteria; kingdom Bacillati; phylum Actinomycetota; class Actinomycetes; order Mycobacteriales; family Nocardiaceae; genus Nocardia; species Nocardia sp. NPDC055165. The sequence continues at coordinate 323,379 of NZ_JBSGSS010000004.1, read as the reverse complement.
GGCGCCACGCTGCGTCCGGTGAGTGAGGAGTCCTCCGTGGCCGATGTTCTCACCAAGGTGACCTCCGGCCAGGCCGACGCCGGCTTCGTCTACGTCACCGATGCGTCCGCCGCGGGCGCGAAGGTGGGCGTCGTGGCGGTGCCCGAGGCGTCGGCGGCCGTGAACTCGTATCCGATTGCCGTGGTGGCGGATTCGAAGCAAGCCGCGAACGCGCAGAAATTCTCCGAACTGGTCACCGGCCCCACCGGTCGGGCAGCCCTGGCCGCGGCGGGGTTCGGCGCGCCGTGATCGGTGTCGGCATCGGCGGCGCAGGCGGACCCGGCATCGCCGCGTGTTGCGCGGGCCGTGCCCGGTCCTGCTGGTTGGCTGGTGTCGTGAAGATTCCGGATCGGCCGGGGGTCGGTGTCGCGTGAGCACCGGGTTGCCTCGGTGGTTGCCGGTGCCCGCCGTCATCGGGTTCGCGCTGGTGGTGCTCCCGCTGGCCGCGTTGGCCTGGGGAGTGGAGTGGGGTCGGTTCGTCGAGCTGGTGAGTACCGAAGCATCAAGGGACGCACTGTGGTTGAGCCTGCGCACCGCGACCGCGAGCACCGTGCTGTGCCTGGTGTTCGGGGTGCCGATGGCGGCGGTGCTGGCCCGGGCCCGGTGGCCGGGGATGCCGGTGTTGCGCGCTCTGGTGTTGTTGCCCTTGGTATTACCGCCGGTGGTCGGCGGTATCGCGCTGCTCTACACCTTCGGCCGACGGGGGCTGCTCGGCGAACACCTGGAAGCCGCGGGGATTCAGATCGCGTTCAGCACGACCGCGGTCGTGCTGGCGCAAACCTTTGTGGCACTGCCCTTTCTGGTGCTCACCCTCGAAGGGGCGTTGCGGACGGCGGGTAGCCGCTACGAGCAGATCGCCGCGACGCTGGGTGCGGGCCCGAATACGGTCTGGTGGCGGATCACCCTGCCCCTGCTTCGACCCGCGCTGATCTCCGGCGCGGTCCTCGCCTTCGCCCGCGCCCTAGGCGAATTCGGCGCCACCCTCACCTTCGCGGGCAGTCTCCAAGGCCGCACCCGCACCCTCCCGCTGGAGATCTACCTCCAGCGGGAAGCCGATCCCGACGCTGCCGTCGCCCTGTCGGTGGTGCTGATCGTCGTCGCCGTCCTGATCGTCCTGCTCGCCTACCGCCGCACCAGTCCGATCCCCGGCACCCAGCTGCGCAGCGGCGCCGGTGCTCCGCGAGCGATCGGCGGCGTGAAGTGACCGAGGAATCCGCGCTCTCGCCCGCTGCGGCGTCGAACCGTCCGACCGGTCTGTCGGTATCGGCGCGGATCGCCGCCCGCGATCTCGACGTGCGGATCGACGTCGCCCCGGGCGAGGTGCTTGCCGTGCTCGGCCCCAACGGTGCGGGCAAATCCAGTCTGCTCCAGGTGATCGCCGGGCTGATCGTCCCAGACGAAGGCCACGTACGACTCGGCGATCGCAGCCTTACCGACACCGCCGAAGGCATCGCGCTACCGCCACATCGACGCGCCGTCTCCCTCCTCGCCCAGGATCCGCTCCTGTTCCCCCACCTCAGCGTGCGCGACAACGTCGCGTTCGGCCCGCGCAGCCGCGGCGCGAGCACCCGCACCGCCCGGAAAATCGCGGAAGGCTGGCTGACCGCGGTCGACGCGACCGCCTTCGCCGACCGCCACCCCGGTGCCCTCTCCGGCGGCCAAGCCCAGCGCGTCGCCCTGGCCCGCGCCCTCGCTGTCGACCCCGACCTGCTGCTCCTCGACGAACCCATGTCGGCGCTCGACGTAGACGTGGCCCCGGCCATGCGCACCCTGCTGCGTCGTGTCCTGCGCGACGAACCCGGCCGCGCCCACCCCCGATGCGCCGTCCTGGTCACCCACGACATCATCGATGCCATCACCCTCGCTGACCGCCTCGTCGTTCTGGAGGCGGGCCGGATCGTCGAGTCCGGCCCGGTCGCGGAGGTGATGTCGCATCCGCGCAACCCCTTCGCCGCCCGCGTCGCCGGCCTCAACCTCCTGCGCGGCACCGGGGTCGAGTCGGCGCTGCTGCCTGCGTCGGCTCCATCCTGGGATCAGCCGAGTTCAGCGGACCAGCCAGGTGCCGACGAACCGGCGATGCCGCGTACGCCCCTCGACGAGCAGGCCCCGGCCTTCGGGACTGTGCTGGTCGAAGACCTCGGCGTCGACGGCCGCGTTGTCGGGGATTTCGTACCCGGTGCCCGCGCGGCCGCGGTGTTCTCCCCGGCCGCGGTGTCGGTCTTCCGCACCCGGCCCGGCGGCAGCCCACGCAACGTCTTCACCGTCGACATCGCGGAGATCACCGACCGGGACGGCATCGTCCGAGTCCGCGGTGACGCACCGCGGGCTCCCGGCCTGTGCGCCGATCTGACCCCGGCGGCCGTCGCCCAACTCCAGCTCACCATCGGTGCGCGGGTGTACTTCGCGGTGAAGGCCACCGAGGTCCGCGTGTACGCCTGCTGAACCACGCCCCGGGTGATAACGGTATGAATCTGTGCGTTCATGCTCGAAATACCGGGGTACATTCCCGGCGAGTGACCCGCGAAGACCGGAGGGCATCACATGCCGCTGGACCTGAACAGTGATCTGGGCGAGGGCTTCGGCCCGTGGCGGATGGGCGACGACGCCGCCATGCTCGACATCGTGACCAGCGCGAACATCGCGTGTGGTTTCCATGCAGGCGATCCGGCCACCATGCGCCGCACCTGCGAACTCGCCGTGGCCAAGGGGGTGCGGATCGGCGCGCACGTCGGCTATCGCGATCTTGTCGGTTTCGGCCGCCGCGATATCGCCATCGCCCCGGCCGATCTGCGCGACGAGGTGCTCTATCAGATCGGCGCGCTCGCGGCCTTCGCGCGGGCGGCGGGCGACCGGGTTCGCTATGTGAAACCGCACGGCGCGCTCTACCACGCGGCCGCCCGCGATCGCCTGCTCGCCGAAGCCCTTGTCGCCGCGGTGGCCGAAGCCGAACCCGGTCTCGCGCTGCTCGGACCGGCGGGTACCGAACTGGAACGGGCCGCTCAGCGGGTGCGTTTCGTCGGTGAGGGATTCGCCGACCGGGCTTACACTGCAACGGGTTCGCTGGCCCCGCGCGGAGTTGCCGGGGCGGTGCTGTCGGCCGACGACGCCGTGGCCCAGGCGACAACTCTTGCGCTGTCGGGGACCGCGCGTACCGTAGACGGTCCCGGTACGGTCGCCGTGTCCGTGGCCAGCGTGTGCGTCCACGGCGACTCTCCGGCGGCCGTCGAGATGGCCCGCCGGATCCGGGGGGCGCTCGACGAAGCCGGGATACCGGTGGAGCCGTTCAGCTGAGGGGTGGGAGGCACGATGGACATCGATTGGAACGCGCGGATCCGGCCCGCGGGTGACCGCGCCGTGCTCATCACCCTCGACGACCCGCGCCCGGTACAGCGGTTGGCCTCCGCGCTGCGCGTGCACGCGATAGCCGGTGTCGAGGATGTGCTGCCCGCGGCGGAAACCGTGCTGGTCACCATGCATTCGGTGAGTTATGGCGTGCAGGTCCGCCGTGAACTCGTCGCGCTGCTCGACCGGCTGGATCACGAGCCACCGCAAGCGGATTCGCCAGATGTTTCCCGTGGAACAGTGCCGGATACCGAGGCGGTCGTGGAGATCCCGGTGCACTACGACGGCGCGGACCTGCCCGAGGTGGCCCGGCTGCTCGACCTGTCGATCCCGGAGGTGATCGCGGCGCACACCGGCACTGTCTGGCGGTGCGCGTTCGTCGGTTTCGCGCCCGGTTTCGGCTACCTCACCTCGCCCGACGGCAGGCTCACGGTGCCACGCCGCACCCATGCCCGCACGGCCATCCCGGCGGGCGCGGTGGCGCTGGCCGGCGGATATTCGGCGGTCTACCCGCGCGGCACGCCGGGCGGTTGGCAGTTGATCGGCACCACCGATCTGCGAATGTGGGCGGTGGACCGCGATCCACCCGCGCTGGTGCGGGCGGGTTCGGCGATCAGGTTCGTCGCTTCCGAGGAATAGCTGCTTCGGCGGAAAATCAAGGGCTGCTCAACGGTGCGCCGCCTCGACAGCGAATCGGGGAGAGATCGAATGCTGATCTTCATCGAACGGGTGGGGCCGCTCGCGACAGTGCAGGACCTGGGCAGACAGGGCTGGTTCGATTCCGGCGTCGGCCAGGCGGGTGCGGCCGACCGCGGGTCGCTGCGGCTGGCGAACCGGCTGGTCGGCAATCCGGAGAACTTCGCCGCCATCGAAGCACTGCTCGGCGGCCTCGCCCTGCGAGCCGACGGTCACCTCACCGTCGCGGTCACCGGCGCGCCCGCCCCCGCCACCGTCGACGGCACCCCGGTCGGGCATGCGAGTGTGCTCGAACTCGACGAGGGCCAGGTGCTGCGACTCGGCCTCGCGAACACCGGTCTGCGCAGCTACGTGGCGGTGCGTGGCGGAATCGATGTGGCCAAGGTGCTGGGTTCGCGTAGCCGCGACACCTTGTCCGGCATCGGTCCCGACCCGCTGGTGGTCGGCACGCAGTTGCCGGTCGGTCCCCCGCCGCGCACCCTGCCGACCGTGGAATTCGCGCCGGTTCCGCTGCCGCCGAAAGTGCTCACGGTCCGAGCGTGTCCGGGCCCGCGCGCGGACTGGTTCACCGATCCCGATCAGCTGTTCCGCGGTTCCTGGATCGTTTCCACCGACACCGACCGGGTCGGCGCCCGGCTGGATCGCGCCGACGGACCCCCGCTGGTGCGGTCGATCGGCCGCGAATTGCCCTCCGAGGGTGTAGCGCTGGGCTCGGTGCAGGTGCCACCGAGCGGTCAGCCCGTCGTCTTCCTGGCCGATCACCCGATCACCGGCGGTTATCCGGTGATCGCCGTCGTCCTCGATGCCGATGTCGACCGTGTCGCGCAGGCTCGCCCCGGCGACCGGCTGCTGTTCGTAGCGGCGTCCTGACTCAGCGCGGCGGATTCAATCGCGCGTGCATGAGGTACACGTTGTAGCTGTCCCACGCCGACATCGTGAAGTAGAGGTCGTGCGCGGTCGACCAGGGATGGATGAACCCGCCGTACGCCTTCGGATACATCTCGGTGGACACCAGCGGCACGGTCGAGGTCCAGGCGCCCTGTGGCTGGCCCGCGGTCCGCAACACGATCTGGCTCGCGGCCGAATCGAGATAGACCATCTGCCACTGCCGGCTTTCCTCGTCGAACCGCACCGACAGCTCGCTGGCCATCCCGTTCACGAGCGGTGTCGCCGAGTTCTGCGCCGCGGGCGCCCAATTGCCGTCCACCCAGTACTGATAGGCGGTCTTGTTGAGCACGTCGGCCTTGCGCACCCTGGCCAGGCCGATCATCCCGATCCGGCCGTTGGGCGTGCCGAACATGTAGACGTAATCCCCGTGCGGCACCATCGCCGCCACCTGGAACTGCCCGAGACCGAACATGTTCTCCCAGCGGGCATGCTGATCTTTGGTCCAGGTCGAGCCGCCGTCGTCGGAGTAGGCGAGTCCGCCGTAGTTCGTCATCCACATGCCGGGGATCTTCGACCAGTGGTTCACCGACATGTAGCTCATGAACTGCCGTTTGCCGAGCGCGAACCCCGAGGTCGGGATCGTGGTGGTCTCCCAGTTCTTGATCTTGCGGCTGCCGAGGAGTTCGGCGGCGTGACAGGGGCTGTCCTGCACCATCGAGTCGATGGTGATGCCGTCGTTCAGATCCTTGTCGGTGCTGTAGGCCAGCACATTCGATCGCCAGTCGGCGCCGTCGGAGCCCGCGCCGCCGTAGGCCCAGCCCTCGCCGAAGGTGTCGCCGAACACCATGGCCACCTTGCCCGGTTCGGTTTCCCAGAACAGCCCGAGGTCGGTGCCGTCGACCTGCCAGCGCATATCGGTCCGGTTGGTCGAGCCGTGTCCGGTGACCTGGTCCACGAGGCGGACGGATTCCACCTTCGCGGGCGCGACCGGCGCCGCGAGCGGGCCACGTTCGATCGGCCGGATCACCGGTTCCGGCGCTTCCTGGGCCGGTTCGCTCTCGCCGCCGGGCACCGGGATCGGAATCGGCTCGATCTCCGGGTTGATCCTGATCCGCGGCAACGCGATCGCCGATCCGGTCGAGGTGGACTCGTCCGAACTTTCGGGTTCGGGTTCCGGCGTGTCACGGACCTCCGGGCACGGATTGCGGCACGGATCGGTGGGCAGCGGAACCTGTGCGACGCGCGTGTTGTCGTGCGGCGGGTCGGGAATCGGTACCGGCGTCAGCTGCGGCACCCAGACGGGGATGTCGATGCTCGGCGGCAGGACCGGCGCCGGCGGTGCGGCGGGGTCCGGCAGCCGGTTGACCGGGTCGAATCCTGTTTCTCCGCAGAGATTCACCGGCGGGGGCACCCACGGCAGTGGGCCCGCCTGCGCGGGGACGGCGAGGATGGCGGACAGCACCACACCCACGGCGGCAGTTCCGTGCGATACCGGTCTTGCGCGCATCTGGCTCCCTCGAATCGGTGTCGGCGAGGAACACCTGTGATCTTGTGAGAACTTACCGGAACCGATCGCTGTTGCCGTGCGTCCAAACACATGTGAACGAAATCGAGTACGTCTTCGGAACCGGCGACGCGGTCGTGCACCACTGGTCGAGCCACGACGAACTGGCCGACACGAGCGTCGTCGACGCCCTCTGGATCGATTACGACACCGGGATCGACCACGACACGCTCCTCCCCGATATCCCGCTGGCCACCGCCGATCACCGCACGGTGCTGGCCCAGGAAACCGCGGGCACGCTCAGCAGGCCACCCTGGCTCGACGGGAATTGAGCGCGATGGCCGCGATGCCGAGGGCGTACACCCCGGCGCCGGCCAGCACCACCCCGATCGAACGTCCGTCGGCCGGGATCACCAGCGCGGTCACCGCGATCGCCAAGACGAAGCAGACGTTGAAAACCGTGTCCTGCAGGGCGAATACCTGCCCGCGCTGGTCGTCGTCGATGTCGATCTGCATGCTCGCGTCGCCGGTGAGCTTGATCGTCTGCCCGGCGAGGCCGAGCCCGAACGCGCCTGCCAGCAGCAGCCGGTGCGCGTTGTCGACCGCGGGACCGGTGGCCAGCGCGATGGGCGTCACGAGCGTGAGTTGCACGATCACCGCCGTCGAGAGCCCCACCAGTACCGTGCGCGGCCTGCCGAGGCGCGGAATCAGGATCGGCGCGCCGATCGCGGCCAGCAGCATGCCCGCCGCCGCGAAGCCGATCGCGACCCCGAAGCCGACCAGCCCGCCGCTCATCTCGGTGCCGTCGGTGGGCTGACGCAGCACCAGCACCATGATCAGCGTGTTCATCCCGAAGACGACGCGATGCGCGCCGATTCCGATCATCGCCGTGGTCACCTGGGCCGAATGCCACACGGCCCGCGCGCCGGTGCGCAGACCGGTCGCGATGGCGTGCACGGTGCTCTCGGTCCCCGCCGAGCCGCGGTCGGGACCGAGCACATGCGGGCGGAACCCCAAGGCCAGCACCGCGCCGACCAGCGAGCCGATCCCGCTCAACGCCACCGCGACCGCCGAGGCCGCGTCACCCGCGCCGATCAGCGCGATCACCGCCACCGACGCCGCGGCGCCGATCCCGGCACATACCGAGGCCACCGTCGCCAGCACCGAATTCATCGGCACCAGCCAGCGCTGTTCCAGCACGCGCGGCAGCGCCGCCGACACACCGGCCAGCACGAACCTGCTGATCCCCACCGTCGCCAGCGCCAGCACCAGCAGCGGCGTCTCCCCCACGCCCACGAACAGCCCGATCGCGGCCACGCCGATCAGCACCGCCCGCGCCACACTCGCCACCAGCAGCACATTGCGCCGATCCCATCGATCCAGCAGCGCGCCCGCGTACGGCCCGAGCACCGAATACGGCAGCAGCAGCACCGCGAAACCGGCGGCGATGGCCAGCGGATCGGTCTCGCGTTCCGGGTTGAACAGGATCGCGCCCGACAGGGCCGCCTGGAACATCCCGTCACCGAACTGCGCGGCCAGCCGCAGCAGGGCCAGACGTGGCACCCGCGGGTTCCGGCGGACCACCTCGCGGGTGTCGCGAAGCAGATGTCTCATCGAGATCGGCTGCTCATCCGCCGTATTCGAGCCGTCAGGGGGATGAGTCGACACGTCATGACCATAGTGGTGCCAGAATTGAAGGGTGACGCCCACATCGACGACACCGCCGCGGATCGAACTACACCGCGGTGGCGACCGGATGAAGACGCGGATCCCGTGGCTCGACTCCAAGCATTCGTTCTCCTTCGGCGAGCACTACGACCCCGACAACACCCATCACGGGCTGCTGCTGGTGAACAACGAGGACGTGGTGCTGCCCGGCGAGGGCTTCGACACCCATCCGCATCGGGACATGGAAATCGTCACCTGGGTGCTCGGCGGCAGCCTCGTGCATCAGGATTCGCTCGGCCACAACGGCGTCATCTATCCGGGCCTGGCCCAGCGGATGAGCGCGGGCACCGGCATCCAGCACTCGGAGAAGAACGATTCGTGGCGCCTCGACGGCAAGACCCACGACGAGCCGGTGCACTTCGTGCAGATGTGGGTGGTTCCGGATGAGCCGGGCGTCGACCCCGGCTACCAGCAGCTCGAGATCGACGACGAACTCGCGCGCGGCGATCTGGTGACGGTCGCGTCGGGCCTACCCCGCTATCGCGACCGCACGGCCATCGCGATCAATTCCTCACATGCCGCCATGCACGTCGCCAGGATGACGGCCGACAGTCCCGGCGTCACCCTCCCCGATGCTCCCTACCTGCATGTTTTCGTCGCACGCGGTGAGGTCGACGTCGAGGGTCTCGGCACCCTGTCCCAGGGCGACGCGATTCGGCTGACCCGCTCCGGTGGTCAGTTGATCCGTCCGCACGGCGACGCCGAGGTGCTCGTCTGGGAGATGCACGCGCGCCTCGGCGGCGGGTAGCTCAGGCTGAACCCGGCTGCCGGGTCAAGGTCGCCGACTTGGCATTTGTCCTGGTAGCGGCGACGATCTGCGCGAATTCGGGTCGGAAGTCGCCGTCTGGCGCCTGCATCCAGGTGCGATATCCGCTGCGCTCGTCGGCCGGCGACGGCAGCACCACCTCGCTACCGGGCAGGGCGACCGAGGCGCAGACCCGGAACAGCTCGGCGAACAGCACGGTGTCGAGGTAGGAATTGTCTACCGGGCCGGTGAGGAAGGTCCAGCGACCGGAGCGCGGGTGGGCGATGATCGGCCCGCAGCGCAGGCCCCGCGTGACGAGCAGCCCGCGGACCCGTTCGCCCAGCGTCGACGGCATCACCACCGCGCCGACCGAGCCGATCTCGAGCACGATCCGCCCCAGCGCCGCGTCGACGACGCCGTAGAGGCCATGGTGCTTGCGGTATTGGCGACAGCGCGCCAAAGCATCCTGGGTGGCCGAGTATTCCTCGGCCGCCGTATACCCGCCCTTGTCCTCATCGGTGTGCAACGTGCTCATCACGACCTCGTCTCTGTCGACGGTGGTTCGATGTAGCTGTGAGTTCGCTCGATCGGGGCGAAACTCGGTGGGTGGTGGAGCATCACGACCGGGTGGCGCGGGAAACTTTTTCATAACGGCAGGACGTGAGAGAAAAAGACCGTTCCGGACAGCCTATAGCCGCACAACCATGCTGACAATAGTCAGTAGCTGGCGTGTCGATCGGCGTACGATATTCGCCCATGGCTCCCGTTTCGCCGACCGTCGCGCGCTGGGAACTCGTCCTGCGGCTGCGCGAACTCCGCGAGCAGCGCGGATTCGATTCGGCCGGGTTCGCCCGTCGTGTCGGGTTCACGCCCGCGAACTGGTCGCATGTCGAGAAGGGCAGGCGGGTGCTCACCCGCACCACCATCGAGCCGGTCCTCGATGTTCTCGATGTGACACCCGACGAACGCCGCGAACTGCTCGCCCTGCTCGAGGCGAGTAAACAGCGTGGCTGGTGGACGACGGCCTCCTCGGCGCTGATCGGTCCCGAGTTGCAACGGCTGTACGGGATGGAGGCGGGCGCGCAGAGTATCCGCAGCTACGACAGCATGATCGTGCCCGGTCTGCTGCAGACCGAGGCGTACGCGCGGGCGCTGATCAGTGCCGATGTGATGATCCGCCCGGTTCAGGTTGACCAATTAGTCTCGATACGACTACGCCGCCAGCAGCGGCTGCGCGGGCCCGATCCGCTGGAACTCACCGCGGTGCTCGGTGAGGCGACCTTGCGTCAGCAGACCGGCGGTGGCGAGGTGCTGCGCGGGCAGTTGCGGCACCTGGTCGCGCTGGTGCGCGAACTCGACACCGTCGACGTGCGCGTCATCCCGTTCAGCGCGCCCGAGGGGGCCGTGCTCGGCGGTTCCAGCTTCCATCTGCTCGACTTCGCAAGCGATCAGCTACCTACCTTCGCCTGGGCTGAGAGCGCGGTGTTCGGCGGCCATGTCGACGATGCCGAACAGGTCCGCGATCTCGGCTTCGCCTACGTGCGCGCCCGCGAGCAATCCCTTTCCCGCACCGAATCTCTCGCCCTGATCAGGGAGTATGCAAGCGTGTAAGATTCTGGTTATGTCCACCACCGCTCGCCGCCGCCCGGCCGAACACGGCTGGTTCACCTCGTCACGCTCGAATAACGGCAACCAGTGTGTCGAGGTTCGTTTCGACGGAGACGCTGTCCAGATACGAGACAGCAAATTTCGCCGCAACCCGATGAACGCCGGCTTGGTCGAGCCCATCATCACTGTCGACGCCCCCCTGTGGACAGCCTTCCTCCACTGCCTGCTCACCGCCCGCCCCCACCCGGACCTGGTAGCCCACACCTCCTCCGACGGCTCGACCACGCTCCGCCACGAAGCCGTCCTGCTGCACTTCACCCCCGAAGAGTGGAATGCCTTCACCGCCGGCGTCCGAGACGACGAGTTCGCCTGCGCGTAAGACCACGTCGCCGGCCATCGGTATTTCGGCATACTGGGGGGCGTGACTTCTGATCTGAGCGCTCCCTCCGGTATTGATCTGTCCTTCCGCGATCAGGATGTGCGGGTGCAGGACGATCTGTTCGCGCATGTCAACGGGCAGTGGTTGGCCGGGTACGAGATCCCGGCCGATCGCGCCGTCGACGGTGCGTTTCGCACGCTCTACGACCAGGCCGAGCTAGATGTGCAGGCGATCATCACCGATAGCGCGGCCGGTGCCGCCGACGATGCCGATGCCCGCAAGATCGGGGATCTGTTCTCGAGCTTCATGGCCACCGATGTGGTCGCGGCGGCCGGGTTCACGCCTGTCGCCGAGGAGCTGCGCGCGATCGCCGAGGTCGGCGATCCGAGCGCGTTCGCCGCGCTGCTCGGGCGCTTGCAGCGCACGGGGGTCCGTGGCGCGCTCGCCTACTACGTGGACACCGACGACAAGAACTCCACCCGCTACCTCGTGCACGCGACCCAGTCGGGCATCGGGCTGCCCGACGAGTCCTACTACCGCGCCGACGAGTTCGCGGACATCCGCGACGCGTACCTCGCGCACATCACCAAGACGTTCACCATCGCCGCCGCGGACGCGTCGCTGGCGGGCCTGCTCCCCGCCGACCCGGCCGACGCCGCCCGTCGCGTGTTCGAGCTGGAACGCACACTCGCCGCGGGTCATTGGGATGTCGTGCGGCGCCGCGACGCCGAGAAGAGCTACAACCTCACCACTTTCGCCGACCTGGTCGCCGAGAACCCGGAATTCGACTGGGCCGCTTGGGTAGACGGTGTCGCCACCGGACTCGACCGTGACGGCAAGGACCTGTTCGCCGAGCTCGTCGTGCGCCAGCCCGGCTACCTGCGCGCCTTCGCCACCGCCTGGGCCGAGGTGCCGCAGGCGGATTGGCAAGCGTGGGCGGCGTGGCAGGTGCTGCACGCGCGCTCAGGGTTCCTCACCGACGAGATCGTCGAGGAGTACTTCGACTTCTACGGACGCACCCTCACCGGTGCCGAGGAGAACCGCGAACGCTGGAAGCGCGGAGTGTCGCTGGTGCAGGAACTGCTCGGCGAAGCGGTCGGCAAATTGTATGTGGCCCGGCACTTTCCGCCGCAGGCCAAGGCCCGCATGGTGGAGCTGGTGGCCAATCTCCAGGAGGCCTACCGCCGCAATATCGCCGACCTCGAATGGATGGGGCCCGATACCCGCGCGGCCGCACTGACCAAGCTGGAGAAGTTCACCCCCAAGATCGGCTACCCCGACACCTGGCGCGACTACTCCGCGGTCGAGATCGACGCGAGCGACCTCGTCGGCAACTACCGCCGTGGCCATGCCGCCGAGCACGACCGCGACCTGGGCAAACTGGGTGGCGAAGTCGATCGCGGCGAATGGTTCATGACCCCGCAGACCGTGAACGCCTACTACAACCCCGGCATGAACGAGATCGTGTTCCCCGCGGCGATCCTGCAGCCGCCGTTCTTCGACATGAACGCCGACGACGCCGCCAACTACGGCGGGATCGGCGCGGTGATCGGCCACGAGATCGGGCACGGCTTCGACGACCAGGGCGCGAAATACGACGGCGACGGCAACATGCAGGACTGGTGGACCGACGAGGATCGCGCCGAGTTCGGCAAGCGCACCAAGGCCCTGATCGACCAGTACAACGTGCTCTCCCCCGCCGACCTGGACGACGAGCACACCGTGAACGGCGAATTCACCATCGGTGAGAACATCGGCGACCTCGGCGGACTGTCCATCGCCCTTGCCGCCTACAAGATTTCGCTCGAAGGCAAGCAGCCTCCGGTGATCGACGGCCTCACCGGTCTGCAGCGCGTCTTCTACGGCTGGGCGCAGGTCTGGCGCACCAAGGCCCGCACCGAGGAGGCCATCCGCCGCCTCGCCGTCGACCCGCACTCCCCGCCGGAGTTCCGCTGCAACGCGGTGATCCGCAATATCGACAGCTTCTATGACGCTTTCGGCGTGACTCCGGAAGACAAGCTCTACTTGAAGCCGGAGGAACGTGTGACCATCTGGTGACGAGGTCTCGACCCTGCCGGTCGCCGGTAGGGTCGACACCACTCCATCGCAGAGGGGCAATCTCATGCGTCACCAGCAGGTAGCCGACAACGTCTTCACCATCGCGGGTACTGACGTGAACATGGTCCTACTCCGCGAGGGCCGTGACCTCACGCTGATCGACGCGGGGTGGTACGGCGACGCCGGCCTGCTCGAAGCCAGTGTCGAGGCCCTCGGTCATCGCGTCGAAGACATCGCCGCGGTTCTGCTGACCCATGCGCACCTGGATCACGTCGGCGCCCTCAACCACCTCCAAGCGAAGTACGGCATTCCCGCCTACACCAGCCGGCTCGAGGTGGCCCATGCCAAAAGTGAGGTCCATGAGTCCGCCACTCCGCTCGACGTCATCAAACGGCTCACCGACGTCTCCACCTGCGGCTGGGCGCTGCGGATCACTCGCGCGGGTGGCCTACGCAAGAACCCGGTCCCCCATATCCAGCCCTTCCGCACCGCGGGCGAGCTGGATCTTCCCGGCCGCCCCACGCCGATCGCCACCCCGGGACACACCTCGGGCCATTCGGCCTTCCATCTCACAGCGGCCGGTGCGGTAGTCACCGGCGACACCCTGGTTACCGCGCATCCCACCTCGAAATTCACAGGCCCCCAATTACTTCCCGACTTCTTCAACCACTCGACCCCGGAAACCCTCACCGCACTCGAGGCCCTCGAGCCGCTCGCCGCCGATCTGGTTCTCCCCGGCCACGGTGCCCCCTTCACCGAGGGCATCCGGCAAGCTGTCGACCGTGCGCGAACCCACGCGAGAACCGAACGGCGCAAATAACGAGTAGTCAGCTGATTGCTGTCGTCACTCTGGGCAAACGCGAGTAGTGACCAGGTTAGTAGAGTTTGTGATAGCGAAAGTACAGTAAGAGCAGATGGATTGGCCGGCCCACCGCACGGAACAACATTCCTGGCAGGCGCGTGACGGACGAAGTCCGCGAGTCGGCCCCGTCCCCGAGCAGGCAGCTGTGTCGATCCCACCGCGCATCGCCGAACTCGACTTCGCCACCAGGCGAACAACATCGGCGAGCGAGGCCGCGGTGATCGCGGTGACACATCTCGAAGCCGGCCAGGGCCAGTATTCGGCACCGCTGCGCGAATTCCTGCTGCGCAGCGAGGCTGTCGCGTCGTCGCGGATCGAGCACATCGATGCGGGGTGGCGAGCATTCAGCAAATCCTTCGGCGGCGCGACGACCGGACCTGAGGCGGCGTCACAGGTCAGTGCGGTCCGGGCTCTCACCGGACTGGTCGACAGTGCGGCGACCGGCCGGATCACGGAGGCGAATCTGCTCAGCGCCCATCGCGTGCTGATCGCTCCGGAATGGGAGAAGGCGGGACGCTTCCGGACCGTCCAAACCTGGATCGGCGGAAGCGATTACACGCCGCTGCACGCCCTGTACGTACCGCCGCCACCGGAACTCGTGCCCGAATTGGTCGCCGACCTGCTGGCCTTCGTCGCGCGTGGTGATCTGCCGATCCTGGTCCAAGCCGCGATCGCGCACGCGCAGTTCGTGTCGATCCACCCGTTCGTCAGCGGCAACGGCCGGATCGGACGCGCCCTGGTGAGCGCCATTCTGCGCAGACGCGGGCTGACCGACAGAGTCACCGTTCCCCTGGCATCGGTCATGCTCGCCGACACCTCGCGCTATTTCGCCCAACTGGCCGCCTACCGCGCCGGCGCCGCCGACGAATTCGTCATCTATCTGGCGCTCGCCGCGGTGTACGCCAGCGAGGCGGCGATCGACTCGGCCCGCACGCTCGCCGCGCTCCCCCAGCGATGGCGAGACCGCGCCCGCCCTCGCGGCGGTTCCGCGGACGAAGCGCTCCTGGCGAACCTGGTCGAGCACCCGATTCTCACTGTCGCCGGCGCGAACGCCATCACGGCGACCACCGATTCGGCTACCTACCGTGCCCTCGAACGACTCGTCGACGTGGGGATCCTCGACGTCGTCTCCGACTCCAAACGAAACCGAATCTGGGCCGCCACCGACATCCTCGCCGAACTCGACGCCCTCAACGCCGCGATCGGCCGACGCACCGCGGCGGGCCTGTCCTAGCGCAGGCCGCTCGGCCGCGTCGCGGTACCGCCTGACCGAATGCCCTGATCAGCGCAAACGCAGTTCGGTGCCGGCGTCGAAGAAGAAGACTTCCTCCGGCTTCGGCCGCAGGTGCAAGGTCTCGCCGAGCGTGGTCTGGAATCGGCGATCGACTCGGACCACGATCTTGCCCGAGCGGGTGGACCAGTCGGTGCCCGCGCCGTGGGTGTAGACGAAGGATTCGGCGCCGAGTTCCTCGAGTAGTTCGGCGACGACGGTGATCCCGGCGGGATCGGTGGTCACTTCCCAGGATTCGGGGCGGATGCCGAGAACGACGCGCGTACCGGAAATAGTGCGGGGCACCGGGATTCGCAGTCCGTCGAGCACCGCCTCGCCGTCGACGACGGGCGCTTCGAGCAGGTTCATGCCGGGCGAGCCGATGAACCCGGCGACGAAGGTGTTCAGCGGATTGTCGTACAGCTCACGCGGAGACGCGATCTGCTGCAACCTTCCGTCGCGCAGCACCGCGACACGGTGCCCCATCGTCATCGCCTCCACCTGGTCGTGGGTGACGTAGACAGTGGTCGTGCCGAGTCGCTGCTGCAACGCGGCGATCTGGGATCGGGTGCTCACCCGCAACTTCGCGTCCAGGTTGGACAGCGGCTCGTCCATGCAGAACACCTGGGGGCGGCGCACGATGGCCCGGCCCATGGCCACGCGCTGACGCTGACCGCCGGAGAGCTTGGCCGGTTTGCGGTCGAGCAGCGGCTCGAGTTCGAGCATCGCCGCGGCTTCCTTCACCCGAACCAAGGTGTCGGACTTCGACATTCCCGCGTTGCGCAGCGCGAAGCCCATGTTCTCGGCGACGGTCATGTTCGGGTAGAGCGCGTAGCTCTGGAACACCATCGCCACGTCGCGGGCGCGCGGCGGCAGGTCGGTGACATCGCGCTCACCGATCCGAATCGTGCCCGCCTCGACGGATTCGAGGCCGGCCAGCATCCGCAGACTGGTCGACTTGCCGCAGCCCGATGGGCCGACCAGCACGAGGAATTCACCATCGGCGATGTCGATGTCGAGTGCGTCGACGGCGGGGGCGTCGGCGCCGGGATAGCGATGGGTCACACCGTCGAACTGCACTGTCGCCATGGCGAATTCTCCTAGCGGGGAAAGCGAAACGGGCCGGTGGTCACAACGAACCACCGGCCCGTGGGGGAACTACTTGGGCAGCTTGGGCGTGATCTGCCGGTCGATGATCGCCTGCACGTCGGCGGCCACCTTCGCGAGAACTGTTGCCGGATCGGCGTTCTGGAGACCGATCTGCTCGTAGCCGGTACCGATGATCTGATCGGCGCCGGGCACGAACACGCGCGCGTAGTCCTGCGACTTCGCTACCGAGAGCTGGTCGATGGCGACCTTGGAGTTGGGGTTCTTCGCCAGGAAGTCGATCTCGCTGGGGTCGGTCACGGCCGACTTGCGCACCGGCATATAGCCCGTGTTCTGCGTGAAGTACGCCGTGTTGGCCGCATTGGTGATGAACTCGATGAACTTGAGCGCGTTGACCTTTCGCGTATCCGAGATCCGCGACGGAATCGCCAGTCCGGCGCCGCCGGTGGTGACGCCGGGGCCGTTCGGGTGCGGCAGGAACGCGGTGCCGACCTCGAACTTGCCGTCGGCGTTCTTCTTGATGCCCTTGAGGTCGCCGGTGGAGGCGATGGTCGAGGCCGCGACGCCGGTGCCGAAGTCGACCGCGATCTGCGGGCGGATCGCCGCGTACTTCTTGACGTTGATCGAGTCGCGCAGGTACGTGGCCGCGGCGATCGAACCCGGATCGGTGAATTTCAGCTTCCACTGATCGGAGTAGGCGCCGCCGAAGGTCCAGTTCGGGCCCTGGAAGGTCCAGCCCAGGTAGTTCTTCGCGTCACCCCAGGCGTGCGCGAACTTGTCGGCGCCGACGAGCGACTGCAGCTTCGGGCCCCACTCGTCGAATTCCTGCCAGGAGTTCGGGCCGCGATCGGGCAGTCCGGCCTTCGCCCAGACGTCCTTGTTGTAGTAGAACAGCGGCGTCGAGCGGGCGTAGGGCAGCGCGTAGTGCTTGCCGTCGAACAGGTAGTCGGCGGCGAGAGAGTCGACGTAGTCGCTCAGCTGCACACCCGCGGCGCCGAAGTGTCCGTCGAGCGGTTCGATGGCCTTGCTCAGCGCGTAGTTGAACCACCAGACATCCGACAGCACCACAACATCGGGCAGGTCACCACCGGTGAGCGCGGCGTTGAACTTCTGCGCCACCTCCTCGTAGTTCTTGCCCGCGTCGACCAGGTTCACCTTCAGGTCGGGGTTCTTCGCCTGGAACCGGTTGATCAGCTCCAGCTCCAGCTCCTTGGAGGTGCCTGGGTGGTTGGACCAGAAGGTGATGGTGTTGGCGTCACCGGAATCACCGGATCCGCCGCCGGTGCCCGCGCACGCGGACAGCGCCGCGGCAGCGGCGACGCCGCCGGTCAGGCCGAGGAAGCCACGGCGGCTCAACGCCGGGAATCGTGAGTTGGACACTGGCGAACTCCTGTTCGAGATCTATCCCTTGACCGCACCGGAGGTGAGGCCCTTGATCATGTGACGTTGCAGGGCAAGGAAGACGATGAGGATCGGCAACATGGTGAGCACGGTGCCCGCCATCACCGGCCCCCAGTTGGTGACGCTGGGGTTCTCGGTGTTCTGCAGCAGGGTCAGCCCCACCGGCAGCGTCGCGACATCGGCGGAATCGGCCATCAGGAACGGCCAGAGGTACTCGTTCCATTCGTTGACCAGCGTCACCACCGCGAACGCCACCATCGTCGGTCCCGACATGGGCAGCACCACGCGAGTGAGCAGCCGCCACCAGTTCGCCCCGTCCATCCGCGCCGCCTCGATCACCTCGGCGGGCAGCGACAGGAAGTGGTTGCGCATCAGGAAGGTGCCGAAGGCGACCCCGCAGAGCGGAATGATGATGCCCTGGAAGGTGTTTCGCCAGCCGAGCTGCGCGATGAACGCGTAGTTGGAGATGACGGTGATCTGGTTGGGCACCATCAGCGCCGCGATGATCACCAGGAACACGATGTTCTTGCCGGGGAAGCGCAGGAACACCAGGCCGTAGGCGCTGAACACCCCGAGCGCGAACTTCACCACCGACACCACGCCGGTGACGATCAGCGAGTTGCGCAGGAAGGTCCAGAACGGCACCGTGGTGGTGGCGTGGCTGTAGTTCTCCGGATGCCAGCTGTGCGGCCAGTAGACCGCGGGCTGGGTGTAGATGTCGGAGCGGTCCTTGAGCGAGGTGATCAGGATCCAGAACAGCGGGACTCCGACGATGATCAGCACACACACCATCGCCGCGTAGCCGAGTCCGGTGACGGCACGTTCGCGCCGCTTGTACGAGAGTGTTTGCGGGCCTACATGTTTCATCGTTCGCCTCGGTCCATCACGCGCACCTGGATCAACGTGACCACCAGCAGCACCACGAACATGATCGTGGCCACGGTGGCGCCGTAGCCGGCCCGGAAATTGCGGAACGACTCCTCGTACACCTGGAACACCATCGTCGTCGTGCCGTTGCCGAGCGGTCCGCCGCGCGTCATCACATTGATGATGTCGAAGACTTGCAGCGAGTTCAGCAACACGGTGATCGACAGAAAGAAGGTTGTCGGACGCAGTTGCGGCAGAAGAACTTTCGTGAATCGGGTCCAGCTGCTCGCGCCATCCATTTCGGCTGCTTCGAGCAATTCGGCGCGCACGCCTTGCAGCGCGGCCAGATAGATCACGAAGGCATAGCCGAGGTTCTTCCAGATGTAGGTGAGCGTAACCATGAACAGGGCCCAATTCGGGTCCTGATAGAAATCCGGCACATTGTCGACGCCGAGTCGGTGCAGGACGTCTTGTACCAGACCGAAACTCGGATCGAAGATGAATTGAAAAGCTACGCCGATCGCCGCGCCCGAAATCACGAACGGGGCGAAAATCGCCGAGCGGACTACATTGCGCCCGAACAGTTTTCGATCGAGCAGCATGGCGAGCGCGAGACCGAGCGCCATACTCACCACAACCGCCGCCACGGTGAAGATCAGCGTATTGCTGACGACCTTCCATGAGTCGTCGCGCTGCCACCACTCGATGTAGTTGTCGAACCCGACCGAATTCGCCACCGGGTCAGCGATATTCCAGTCGGTGAACGATAGCCGGATGTTATCGGCAAGCGGTCGGTAAACGAACAGGGTGAGCAGCGCCAGGTTCGGCACCACGAGTACCGCGAACAGCGCGTAGTCCTGCCACGGACGGCTTCTCCCGGGGAGTACCCGCTCTGGACTCTTTCGCACCGCGGCAGCTTTACGGTGCACGGCGAACCATTGGTTAACCCTGCCCGCCGATTTCCTGAACATCGGGCACACAGTGCCGATTACAGCAAAAACCCGAACAACACGACCTCGATTGATCGTATTGTTCGGGTTTTGTTCAGCGCAGTGCGCTCAGTACATCAGTTCCAGTCGCCGAGACCGTCGCCCGCACTGAGGGTTCCGCCCTGGGTGCCGGTGATGACCACGGCGTCACCGCGGTGCGAGTTCTCCAGGAACCACTTCGCGTCCTCGGTGCTCACGTTGAGGCAGCCGTGGCTGGCGTTGGAATAGCCCTGCTGCGCAACCGACCACGGTGCGGCGTGCACGAAGATGCCGCTGTTGGAGATGCGGGTCGCGTATTCGACCTCGAGCTTGTAGCCCTCGGGATCGGTGACCGGCACGCCGTAGGTGGACGAGTCCATGGTCATCTTCTCGAGCCGCTCACCCACGATGTAGGTGCCGTTGGGGGTCTCGTGGCCGGTCTTGCCGAGCGAGGTCGGCATCTCGCGCACGACTTCACCGTTGATCGTCACGACGATCATCTTGGTGGCGTCGTCGACGGTGGCGACGAACGCGTCACCGATGTGGAACGCGCTGGAGGTACCACCCGCGACCACGGTCACGTTGGTGTTGGCCGGCCAGAACTCGGTGGGCTTCCAGCGGACCTGCTTGCTCGAGGTCCAGTAGAAGTAGCCGGGCGCGTTGGTGCTCGAGGTGACCTTGATGGCCCGCTCGGCGGCCGCGCGGTCCTCGACCGGCTCCTGGAAGGTGATGATGATCGGCTGCGCGACGCCGACGGTCTCGCCGTCGGCGATGTTGATGTTCGGCGGCGCGAAGGGCGCCTGCTGCGCGGGCTCGTTCACCGCGGGCTGGCTCGAACCGGCGCCGAAGCCCGGCAGAGTCGGCTGAGCCTGCGCGGGCACGGCGATCAACGCGCCGGTCGCTGCGATCGCCGCCGACAGCAGCAGACCCCGGCGGAGCCAGTGCGATTGCCGCATATTTGCCTCGTAGTGCATAGGTTTCTCGTCCATTCCATCTCTCGTTCCGCATGCGGCGGCGCGAGATCTACTCAGTGACGCTCGTTCTCATGTGCCGTAGAGGCCGCAACGGGTCTCTACGGGGTAACGACTTCCCCGACCCTGACCCTCCATTACTACCCGCACCAGGTGACACGGTGCCAGCCGCGCCGAGCGGTGATAACAGGCGCGCAACTATGTGCCGTGGGTCACATAACATGCTGTTATTCATCGGCTTCCGTCAAACGCCGCGCTCACAGCGGCGAGTCGGCGGCGGTGCGTGCGAACAGCGGGGAAACACACCGGTGTGACTCTCAAACGTCACGTGAGGCAGATCACCCGGTGCGTGTGAAGTGGATCGCCCGATCCGGTGCGGTCGCGAGATTGCGGGGCACGGTGCGCGGTCGTCCACCGAGCGCCAGCGCGGGATCCAGGGTCAACCGGACCTCGGTCAGCAGCGTTGCCAGCACGATCCGCAGCTCGTAGTCGGCCAGCGTCGCGCCGATACAGCGCCGGTGACCACCGCCGAACGGCGCGAACTCGAACGGCGTGACGGTGCGGTCGAGGAACCGGTCGGGGTGGAACAGGTGCGGTGCGGGCCAGGTGGACGGTTGGCTGTGCAGGACGCCGACGGCGAGGCCGATGGTGGCGCCCGCCGCCACGTCGACCCCGAGCCAGCGCAGTGGCTCCTTCACCGTGCGCAGCACGATCGGCACCGGTGGATGCAGGCGCAGGGCTTCCTGGCAGACGGCGTCGAGCAGCGGTAGCTGGGCCTGCTCGGCCGGGTCGCCGCCCGCGGCGGGTAGCTCGGTGAGCAGTCGGGCGAGCAGGCCGGGTTCACGGTGCAGGTGGTAGAGCGCCCAGGTGAGAGTGGTCGCGGTGGTTTCGTGGCCCGCGACGAGCAGGGTGCGCAGCTGCTCGCACAGTTCGGCATCGGTGAGGGTGGCGCCGTCGTCGTAGCGGGTGGCGAGGAGAAGATCGAGCAGGTCACCGTCGGCGGGGCCGGTGCGGCGCCGGCGGGTGATGTCGGCCAGGATCAGCTCGTCGAGCCGCTCCCGAGCCGCGGTGAACCGCTCCCACGGACCGAAACCGCCGATGTCACGGCGCAATACGGGTGCCACCAGAAGCGGGGTGGTGAAGGCGGTGAGGAAATCGGTGACCACGCCGCCGTATTCGGCCGCGCGATCGGAATCGGCGCCGAACACCGCGGCGAGGATGACGCGCAAGGTGATGGCGCGCGCGGCCGCGAGCGCATCGATTCGCGTGCCGAGTTGCCAGGGACCTCGTGCACCATGATGGATCTCGTTCAGTGTCGCCTCGCGAATCACCTTGCCCAGCAGTCGCACCCGCGCGCCGTGCAGTGCGGGCGCCAGCAGCGCGCGATCGGTGCGATGGCGCGTCCCCGAACTCAGAATCAGCGACGCGGCCCCGACCATCGGCTCGATCGGATTGGGCCGCGGCGGCTCCAGCAACGCCACCGGCGCCCGGAACAACGCGCGTGCGCCCTCGGCCGTTCCGGTGAACAGCACCGGCGGAAACCCGGGGAACCCGACTGCGAACGGATCACTGCGCGCGGCGCGTCGTCGCAGGTAGCCCTCGAAATCCCGCCCCGCGGCCACGCCGTGCAGCAGGGACAACCGCGGCGCGGTGGGCGCGGGGCTCGGCGAACTCATACCTGGTACTACGTGGCATCTCTTCGAGAGGTTCGATCGCCCCGCACCGTCCCCTGCGCCATCGCCGCCAGCTTGGCCAATCGCGCGTCACCGAGCGCCGTCACGGCCCCGCCCAGCCGATTGGTGACGAACGCGATCGACATCCCCAGATCGGGATCGGCATAGGCACCGGAACCGCCGACACCGTAGTGGCCGAAGGCATGTCGTGGTTGCTGCTTGGTCATCAGTACCGGCCGGTGGTAGCCGAGGGTGAACCGCAGTGGCAGTCCGAGGACATAGTCGCGGCTGCTGGTCTGCTGGGTGTGGTTGATCGTCTCGATCGTCTCCGGGCGCAGGAACCGCACGTCGCCCACCTGCCCACCGTTGGCGAGGGCCCCGTACATCCTGGCCAGCGCCCGCGCCGAGAACACCCCGTTCCAGCCGGGCATCACCGCGTCGTGCACCCGTGGATCGCGGACCAGTTCGTCGAAGCTCTCCGGCATACCCGCCTCGGCCAGACCACGCGCGGGTCGCACCCACGACAGCACCGACGACGCGGTGTTCCAGCGGATCCCCGGTGGCGCCAGATGCGGAAAGATCTTCGCGATCCGATGCCGTTCGCCCGGCGGCACCTGAAACCAGAACTCGTCGATGCCCAAGGGCTGGGCCACTTCTCGGCGCAACACCGCCGTGAACGGATCGCCGGTGATCCGCTGCACGATCTCGGCGACCAACCAGCCGAAGGTGATCGCGTGATAGCCCGAGGTGCGGATGCGGCGCGGGTCGGCGGGGCTCTCGGCGAGGGCGGCCACCACCGCGTCGTAGTCGAGAATGCCCTCGCGACCCGGCACCAGCCCGCGTACGCGGTGCAGGCCCGCGCGATGGGACAGCACATCGCGCACGGTGATGTCGTCCTTGCCGTGCGACCCGAACTCCGGCCAGTAGGTGGCCACCGGCTCCTCGTAATCGATGAGCCCGCGCTCGGCCAGCCGATGCAGCACGGTGGCGGCGACACCCTTGCCGGTGGAGAAGGTGAGCGCGATGTTCTCGCCGGTCCAGCGCTGATCCTTGGCCGCCCAGCCCGCCCAGATATCGACGACCGGGCGTCCGTCCAGGTAGATGGCCAGCGCCCCGCCGCCACGACTGGGCTGGGTGAACATCCCGAAGAAATGATCCGCGAGCCGGATGAAGCGCGGATCGACCACCATTTGCCGTGGCGCCGCGAAGTCGTCGACCGGTGCTGACACGATGGATACCTCCTGATACACGCGATCGGGGGCCCCGCGCCGCACACGGCGACCGGAATCCCAAGGGTATCGCAGGGACAGACCCGCCGGTTGGAGTCGACGGGGGTGGCACCGGTGGTGTATTCACAATGGGTGTTTGCAGATTTGCCAATCGGCCGGCTCGTCGGCGCGATCGCCATCACCGTGACCGCGTTCGTCTCGACCGGTTGCGGAGGCACCATCGACGGCCACGCTCAGCCGGCGATCGATGTCGTCCCCGCGACCAGCACCGCGACGCCGACCACCAAGCCGGGCAAGTCGACCACCGGCAAACCCACCGCCAGCAAGCCCGCGCCGACATCGAGCAAGGGCGGCAAGACCGACTTCCAGGCCAACGTCGGCGACTGCGTCGCGCTCGGCGGCACGGTCAACGACGCGACCATCGAGAAGGCCGCGTGCGGTAGCCGTTCGTCGAACTACAAGGTCATCGGCAAGGCCAAGACCAGCAACGGCTGCGTCGGCGACCGCGACAACTTCTACGCAGAGACGCTCAACGGCATCGAGACCGGCGCGCTGTGCCTCGACATCGACTGGGTCGTCGGCGGCTGCATCGACGTGGGCGGCGACGAACCCAAGCGCATCGAGTGCGGCGAGGGCGGCACCGAACCGGTCAAGGTCATCACGATCAACAAGAACTCCGACAGCGTCGACGACTGCCCCGATGCCGCCGATTCCGGCTTCAAGTACGCCGAGCGCCACGTCGTCGTCTGCGTGGAGAGCCTGTAGTCCCGGCGAAAGACGTGGGTGGCGGCTAGTTTGGAGTAGTGCCACAGACGGTTCGGCTGAACTCGGCCACGGGCCGGTGGATTCTGCTCGCCACCATCCTCGGCTCGTCGATGGCGTCGTTGGACGCCACCGTCGTCTCCGTCGCGCTGCCGCGGATCGGCGAATCGCTGCACACCGATGTCGCCGGGTTGCAGTGGACCGTGAACGGTTACACGCTCACCCTGGCCTCCTTCATCCTGCTCGGCGGTTCGCTCGGCGACCGGCTCGGCCGCCGGCGCGTCTTCGTCTGGGGCATTGTCGGATTCGCGATCACCTCGCTGCTGTGCGCGGCCGCGGTGAACATCGAGATGCTCGTGGCCGCGCGCTTGCTCCAGGGCGTGGCGGGCGCGTTGCTCACGCCGGGGAGCCTGGCGCTGATCTCGGCGTCGATCGACAAAGGCGACCAGGGCAGTGCGATCGGACTGTGGTCCGGTCTCGGCGGGGTGGCCGGTGCGTTCGGGCCACTGCTCGGTGGTGGCTTGATCGATCTGGTCGGCTGGCGGGCGATCTTCCTGCTCAATGTGCCGCTCGCGCTGGTGGTCGCCGTCGTCACGCTCAAATATGTCCCGGAGAGCCGTGATCCGGAGGCGCCCGCGCGGATCGACATACCGGGCGCGGTGATCGTCGCGCTCGCGCTCGGTGCGCTCACGCTGGGACTCATCGATTCCCGGGTGGTGCTGGTGGCGGTCGGGCTGGCCGCGCTGGCGTGTTTCGTACTGGTGGAACTGCGCAGCCCGAATCCGCTGGTACCGCCGTCGCTGTTCCGGTCGCGGGTGTTCACGGTGGCGAACCTGGTGACGTTGTTCGTGTACGCCGCGCTCGGCGGCGTCTTCTTCCTGCTGGTGCTGCAATTGCAGCTGGTGGCCGGGTACTCGCCGATGGCGTCGGGCGCCGCCGGACTGCCCGTCACCCTGCTGATGCTGGTGCTCTCGGCGCCCGCGGGCCGATGGGCGCAACAGCACGGACCGCGGATTCCGATGACGTTCGGTCCGCTGCTGGCCGCGGGCGGGGTGTTCGCGTTGCAGCGGATCGGACCGGGCGCGGACTATCTCACCGATGTGCTGCCCGGCGTGTTCGTCTTCGGGCTCGGACTGTCGGTGCTGGTAGCGCCATTGACCGGCGCGGTGCTCGCCGCGGTGCGCGAGGGCGAGGCCGGCATCGCCTCCGGGGTGAACAACGCCGTGGCGCGAACGGCACAGCTACTCGCCGTGGCGGCGTTGCCAGGGCTGGCCGGGTTGTCCGGCGCGTTCGGCGATCCGGTCGCCTTCGCCGCCGGCTTCGACACCGCGATGCGCTGGTGCGCGGTGCTGCTGCTGCTCGGTGGGGGTGTCGCGGCGGTCCTGCTCCGCGTGCCGCGTCAGCTTCCGCAGCCCGAACGCGTCGACTGCCTGCCGCACTGCGCCGGCGCCGACGGACCCGCGCTCGCACCGAAATCGCTTGCCACATAGCAAGAGCGGGCCGCGTGGACAACCACGCGACCCGCTCGACATCCGGGGAGTACGGGCGAGGGACTAGATCGGGTGATACCCCGAACCCACGCCGCCGCGGGCGTTGATGTCGGCCATGATCGAGTTCATGTTCGTCCCGACCTCCGGCCCGAAGCAGGCCAGCGCCAGATAGGCGTTGACCATGCCCACCAGTGTCGAGCCGACGACGACCGGCGCGCCGGAATCGCCCTCGACCACGCACATCTGCGACCAGGTCTCGGTATTGGTCGCGAACACGTCGCCCCAGGTGATGCCGCAGGTATTGCCGGTGGTCCGGCCTTCCTTACAGACGATCGTCGGGAACTGCGCCGGTCCGCCGACGCCGGTGATGGTGACGTTGCCGATCCGGTTGACCGGGATGATCCGGCCCGGCGTGAACTCGATGACCGCGTAGTCGAGTTCGGAGTTGCTGTACACGAAACGGCCGATCTCGCCGTAGCCTCGATCCACCTCGGCGCTGACCGGAGCGCCCGCGTCGCCGCAGTGGCCCGCGGTCAGTCCGACCAGCCTGCCCGCGCCGTCGTACCCCACCGTGGTGACGGTGCACTCGAACGCGTTGTCGATCACGATGCCGGAGCCGCCGCCGATCACCGGGGGGCCTGCTTGCGCGTTGGCCGCACCGGTGCTCAGCAGAGCTGCACCGAGGGCGAGGGCGAAGGCGGTGTTGGCCACCTTGGCGAGTTTGCTGAACATGTCCCTCCAGATGTCGGAAGTTCGCACAGTATCAATACGGTCTGTCTATCGTGCCTGTATTCGGTCCCGGGCGCGCCTCCGGACCGGTGCGTTTGCCGCCGTGTCGTGCTGGTCTTCCCGAGTTGGTTGTCATAGCGATTCCCTATTGCAATCGCGGCGCGGCGCGTCGTTCGTGTTTCTCGCGTGATGTGTTCGGATAATTCGACGAGGACTTCGTTATGAATGACAAAATTCCGCAATATTCCTTTACCGCGACCGCTGGTACTGGGAAACCATGCTGGAAAAGGACTTCGCGGGTAATCCCTGGAATCCCGGAATTACGGGCGGTAGGGTCCGGCATGGCCGGTCTCATAGCCGTTTCGGACAGTGACCTCTATCTATGACAGCGCTCACATGTCGGTGATGTGTTCTGCGCTACTCCGTAGTAAGGTGCGTCAAGCAAACAAGTCGCCGGGGCGTTGAGGGCCCGGCGTCGAGAGGGGTTATGCAGTGCAGTCGACCGAGAGTCCGCCCACACGTTCACGAGTCAGCGAGGCTGTCGACTGGACGAAGGGCCTTTGGGACGACCATCCGAAGAAGTCGCTGGAAACCTTCGGTCGACAGATCACGATGGGTATCGAAGCGATCACGGAGTTGATCGTCGCGATCTTCCGTCGGCGTTTTCCTTTCGACGAGTTCGTCCGGCAGTCCGCCTTCATGGCCAGTGTCGCCGCGGCGCCGACGCTGCTGGTCGCCATCCCGATCGCGGTGATCGTCTCGATCCAGGTCGGCGCGGTCGCGGGCCAGGTCGGTGCCACCTCGTTCATCGGTGCGGCCAACGGGCTCGGCATCATCCAGCAGGGCGCCCCGCTGGTCACCGCGCTGATGATCGCCGGTGCCGTCGGTTCGGCCATCTGCGCCGACCTCGGTTCCCGCACCATCCGTGAAGAGATCGACGCGATGAAGGTCATGGGTGTCGACCCGCTGCGCCGCCTGGTGGCTCCCCGCCTGGGCGCCGCGATGCTGGTCAGCTTCCTGCTCTGCGGCTTCGTCGTCTTCGTCGGCTTCCTCACCGGCTACATGTTCAACATCTTCGCCCAGGGCGGTACGCCCGGCTCCTACATGAGCACCTTCGCCTCGTTCGCGGTCACCCGCGACCTCGCGGTGGCGCTGTTGAAGTCGGTCCTGTTCGGTCTGATCGCCTCGATCATCGCCTGCGACTGCGGCCTGAACGCTCGCGGTGGTCCCGGTGGTGTCGCCAACGCGGTGAACTCCGCGGTGGTCAGCTCCACCGTCATGCTGCTCGGTGTCAACGTGGCGATCACCCAGATCTACGCCGCCGTCTTCCCCCCACAGGTGGTCTGAGCCATGTCATCCACATACGTACCTCCGCTACTGCGACCGATCCGGTCGCTGCAGAAGGCCAGCAAGGCGCCCGGCGACCTGCTCGCCCGCCTCGGCCACCAGGTCTTCTTCTTCCTGCGTTCGGTCGGGTCCATCCCGCTGGCCTTCAAGCAGTACCCGAAGGAGGTCTGGCGTCTGCTCTCCGACGTCACCTGGGGTAACGGCAACATCGTCGTCGGTGGCGGCACCATCGGCGTCATCTTGATCATCAGTGCCTTCGGCGGCATGACGGTGGCCATTCAGGGCCACACCTCGCTGAACCTGCTCGGATTGAGCCCCATCACGGGCGCGATCTCCGCCTTCGCCACCACCCGCGAGCTCGGCCCGCTGCTGGCGGCCCTGGCCTTCGCGGCCCAGGCGGGCTGTCGATTCACCGCACAGCTGGGCGCCATGCGCATCTCCGAGGAGATCGACGCGCTCGAGTCGGTGGCGATTCGCCCGCTGCCCTACCTGGTCAGCACCCGGATGATGGCCGCGGTGATGGCGATCGTGCCGCTGTACGCCCTCGGTTTGACCATGGCCTACCTGGCCTGCTCGGTCACCGTGCAATTGATCGGCGGTACGGCGTCGGGCACCTACTCGCACTACTTCTTCCAATTCCTGGTGCCGACGGACGTGCTCTACTCCCTGCTCAAGGCGATCATCTTCGTCATGATCACGACGTTCATCCAGTGCTACTACGGCTTCTTCGCCTCGGGCGGTCCCGAAGGCGTCGGTGTGGCGGCAGGCCGCGCGATCAAGATGTGCATCATCCTGGTCGTGTTCGCCGACCTCGTCATGACGTTGGCGATCTGGGGCATCAACCCCGGCATCAGGATCTCGGGGTAAGGGCGCGATGATCATCGATCCGAGTGGGCGCGGTCCCACCATGAAGCAGCTGTATGTGGCCGGCGCGGCCGGTCTGATCGTCTTCGGCGTCATCCTGGCTTTCCTCACGGCCCGCTACCAGGGCTACTTCGTTCCCAAGGTCAACGTGGTCGCGAACCTGTCGACCACCGGTGACGGCCTGCCGTCGGACGCCGACGTGAAGTTCCGCGGTGTGCTCGTGGGCGTGGTGAAGAACGTCGAGATCGGCAAGGACGCCGAGCAGAAGGTGAACATCGAGCTCAAGCCCGAGTTCGCCGACGGCATCCCCAACACCGTCACCGCCCGCGTGGTGCCCTCCAACCTGTTCGCGGTCACCTCCGTGGAGCTGGTCTACAACGGTGCGAACAGCCAGCACCTGAAGGAGGGCTCGCAGATCCCCGAGGACCGCAGCCAGGGCACCATCGCGCTGCAGGACACGCTCACCACGGTGCGCGACATCCTCGACGAGGTCGATCCGGTGCAGTTCGGTCGCGTGCTCGGCACGCTCACCCAGGCACTCGACGGCAGCGGCCGGGTCCCCGGCTCGACCATTCAGCGCCTCGACCACTGGCTGACCACGGTCGCCGACGCGGGCCCGAACGTGGGCGGCATGCTGGACAACTTTTCCAACTCCGCGCACGCGCTGAACCAGTCGGCGCCGGAACTGCTCGACGTGCTCGGCTCCTCGGTGCAGACCGCGAACACCATCGCCACCAAGCGCGAACAGCTGATCGCGCTGCTGGCCGGTGCGAGCGCCACCACCGACCGGGTGAACGACCTGTTCGCGTCGAATCCCGATGTGGGCAAGGAAGTCACGGTCGGCATGAACGCCACCCTGGGTGCGCTGGCCGCCGACCCCGCGTCGATCACCAGGACCTTCCAGGTCTTCGGTCCCTCGCTGGCCCAGCTCAACACCACCTTCCACGGTGGCCCGAGCGGCAAGCAGATGGTGTGGAACGCCGGCCTGACCTTCACGCCGTACCAGCCCAACACCGTCGCCGACTGCCCGCGCTACGGCGACCTGCTCGGACCGAGCTGCTTCACCGCACCGGCCGAGGCCTCGCTGCCGGCGATCCCGGACAACCTGCGTCCGCGCAGGCTCGACACGGCCGCGGGCCTCCCGCCGCTGGTGTCGATCCCGGGCATGCCCGACATCCCGGGTCTCACCAGTCCCGGTGTCGCGCCGATGCACACGGCCAACGGCACCGAGATCAAGCCGTTCCAGGGCACCCCGCTCGAGGGCCTCGTCCCGTCGATCCAGATTCCGGGCCTGCCCGGTGTGCTGGGCGGCGCGCCCGCTCCCGCGGCCGCTCCGGCCGCGGCGCCCGCTCCGGCGAGCGTGCCCACCGCGACACCGATCTCCTACTCCGGTGACGCGGCGATGACTCAGCTGCTCGGTCGCAAGCCGAACGCGTCCGAATATCTGCTGCTCGGTCCGATTTTGAAGGGCGGAACCCTGCAAGTGTCCGAAAACGGGGGTGGCGCATGAGTATCCGTAAGCCACTGATCGGGTTCAGTATCTTCGCGCTCGTCTCACTGCTGGTCACCGTGGTCGTGTGGAACACACTGGCCCGCACGGTCGACGGTGACACCCGCAAGTACACCGCGATCTTCACCGACGTCCTCGGGCTGCGGCCCGGCGACGATGTCCGGATGGCCGGCGTGCGCGTCGGCAAGGTCGAAACCATCGAGCTCGACGGCAAGAACGACGCCAAGGTGTCGTTCATCGTGCAGAGCGACCAGACCCTGTTCAACGACACCAAGGCGCTGGTCAGGTACCAGAACCTGATCGGTCAGCGCTACGTTGCGCTGACCCCGGGCGCGACGCCGAGCCCGGAGCCGCTCAAGAGCGGCTCCACCATTCCGCTCGACCGCACCGAGCCCTCGTTCGACATCTCGGCCCTGCTCAACGGTTTCCAGCCGCTGTTCCAGGCGCTCGAGCCCGCCGAGGTCAACGCGATGTCGGAGACCCTGATCCAGGCGCTGCAGGGCGATGGGGTCTCGCTGTCGGCGTTCATCGTTCAGGCGGCCCAGCTGGCCACCGATTTCCAGCGTCGCGACGCGATCCTGTCCGACGTGATCACCAACCTGTCCGGTGTGATGGCCGGGTTGGCGAAGCGAGGGGATGAATTGGAGACCCTGATTACCCAGACCAGGGCACTGATCGGCGGACTCTACGACCAGGGTCAGTCGCTGCAGGCGTCCACGGTCACCCTCGCCGATTCCACGACCGCGCTGGTCGGGATGATGACCAAGATCCAGCCGAAGCTGGCTGCGACCCAGAACTCGACCACCGCGGCGCTGAATCTGCTGCTGGCCAACGGTGCCAAGCTCGACCAGGTCGCGATCGACATGCCTTCGATGCTCGCCGACCTCGGCCGGATGACATCGGAAGGCACCCACGCCAACGCCTACCTGTGTGGTCTGGACATCTCGCTGTACGGGGTTCTGTTCCCGCGCGGCCTGGTCAGCCAGATCGGTGGCACCGGCCATTCCGAGGTGTGCAGATGAGCAAGATCAAGTCAGCCTTCGTCGGCAACCGCAACTTCTGGCTGGGGGTGGTCGGTGCGCTGTGCATCGTGCTGCTGCTGGTCGGTTCGAGCATCTTCCAGTTCATCGGGCTCGGAAAACAGTCCATCGACGCCGAATTCGTGCAGGCCGCGGGCATCAAGACCGGTGACAAGGTCGCTGTCTCGGGTGTGCAGGTCGGCACGGTCTCCGGCGCCAAGATCGAGGGCGATCACGTGGTGATCACCCTCGACGTGGACAGCTCGCTGAAGCTCGGTCCCGACGCGCACGCCGCGATCAAGATGGCGACCCTGCTCGGCGCGCGCTACGTCGACCTGCAGCCCGGCGACGGATCGGGTCTGAAGAACAAGACGATCCCGCGCAGCAACACCGACGTGCCGTACAACATCGCCGATGTGGTGCAGGTCGGTACGCCGAAGTTCGAGGCGCTCGACACCAAGAAGCTCGCCGCCTCGCTCAACACCATCAACTCCCAGCTCGGCGATTCGCCGGAGCTGGTCGCCCAGGCGCTCGACAGTGTCGGCGCGGTCGCGAAGGTCGTCGACCAGCGCAAGGGTGAGGTCGACAGTCTGATCAAGGACCTCAACCGGGTCACCCAGCTGCTCGCCGACAACCGCAACTCGATCCTGCTCGTGATCACCCAGGGCGAGGCCATCGCCAACCGGGTGATGGAACGGCAGAGCCTGCTGCGCCAGCTGCTGGACAACGTCGCCACGCTGACCCGTCAGCTGGAGGAGATCGGCGCCCAGAACGGCGACCAGTTCGGCGGCACCATCAGCCAGCTCAACACCATGGCCGAGGGTCTGCAGAAGAACAAGGACAATCTCGACAAGCTGCTGCAGATCGGTCAGCCCACGGCGCGCTACTTCAACAACGCGCTCGGCAACGGTAACTACGGCTCGGTCGCACTGCCGTGGTTGTTCCCGGACAACTGGCTGTGCTTCGTTCAGGTGATCCAGGGGTGCCAAGGATGAAACTGACCAACAGGCTCCGCATCGCGCGGACCATGATGATCGCCACCACCGCGCTGGCCCTCGGCAGCTGCTCGCTGATGCCGAGCCAGTTCGACGACGCGCTCGGCCGCTCGACCAAGATCACCGCCGACTTCGAGAACATCGCCGGCATGTACGAGGGCAACGAGATCATGGTCCTCGGTCTCGCGGTGGGCAAGGTCGACAAGATCGTGCCCAAGGGCACCTACGTCGAGGTCCACATGACCATCGACGCCGGCGTCAAGGTCCCGAAAGACGCGATCGCGGCGATCATTTCGCCCTCGATCGTCACCGATCGCCACATCGAGGTGAGCCCGCCGTTCACCGGCGGTGAGACACTGAAGTCCGGCGATCACCTGCCCAAGGCGCGCACCAGGACCCCGGTCGAGCTGGACACGATGATCAAGACCATCGACCAGTTCGCCGCCTCGCTGAAGCCCGAACCCGGCCAGGAGGGTCTGGGCCCGCTGTCGGGCCGGGTGCTCTACCCGGTGCTCAACGGCAACGGTCAGAAGATCCGCGAGACCCTCGACGCGCTCTCGGGTGCTTTGAAGGTCGGTGTCGACAACAAGGACGCCATCGCCAACATCATCATCAAGCTCAACGAGCTCACGACGATGCTGGCCGACAACGATCAGTCGGTGCGCGACTTCAGCGACCGGGTGACCGCCATGTCGGGGCTGCTCGCCGACCAGGCCCCCGGTCTGCAGGCCACCCTCGACCAGCTCAACCAGTTCCTGAACAACACCTCGACGACCTTCGCCGGGCATCAGGAAGAACTGGCCGCCTCGCTGACCGGCCTGACCACCGTCACCAACCAGTTGCGCGCCAACTCCGGCGCGATGGTCGAGATCGTCGACGTGGTGCCGCTGCTCATGCAGAACATCGACGGCGCGATCAACAAGGAAAAGGGCTTCGTCCGCCTGCAGGCGCTGATCGGCACCGCCCTCTCGGGCGAGATCGTCAGCGCGTTCTGTGAGCGGATCCAGATGCGGCCCGATGGGTGCCGCACCACCGGCAACGTCCAGGACTTCGGCCCCGACTACGGGCTCACCGCCGCACTGCTCGGACTGACGAAATGAACCGACGAATGACGATGAAGGCCCGCCGCGCGCTGCTCTCCGCGGCCGCACTGGCCACGGTCACGATCACGACCGGCTGTGGCTTCACTGTAGAGGACCTGCCGCTGCCCAAACCGGGCACCGGCGGCGACACCTACACCCTGCACGCGAAGTTCGAGAACGCGCTGAACCTGCCCGATCAGGCCAAGGTGAAGGTCGGTGGTTCCGATGTCGGCGTCGTGTCGGCGATCACGACCAAGAACTTCGAAGCTCTGATCGACATGGAGATCAACACCGATTTCAAGCTGCCGAAGGGCAGTACGGCGGAGTTGCGCCAGGCCACTCCCCTCGGTGACGTCTTCATCGCGCTGAGCAGCCCGAAGAACGCGGCGGGCGCGCCCGATATGGCCGCGGGCGACACGTTCACCCTGGAAGCCACCTCGGCCGGCGCCACGGTGGAAGAGCTGCTGGTCTCGGTGTCGATGCTGTTCAACGGCGGCGGTGTCGCCAGCCTGAGCCGGCTCGGCACCGAACTCGGCTCGATTCTCAACGGGCACGGCACCGAACTCGGCCATCTGATCTACGAGATGACCGGTGTCATCGGCGAACTGAACGCCAACAGCACCAAGGTCGACTCGGTGCTGACGGAGTTCAACACCCTCGCCAACACCATCGAGGCCAACAAGGGTCAGCTCGGCCAGGTGGCCGACACACTGCCCCAGGCCATCGGCGCGATCGCCGAGAACAACCGGGCGATCGGCGACCTGCTCAGCAAGCTCGCCACGGCCACCGCCGCCATCGGCGACTACTCCAACACCACCGGTGACCAGCTGTCCGAGCTGCTCACCAATCTCGACAACCTGATGAACGCGCTGGCCGCGACCGGCAGCGACTTCGGGTATGTGATGGATCAGTTGCACGCGATCCGACCCGGCGCCAACCAGACGTTCAAGGGCAAGAGCCTGGCGCCGTACGCGACGCTGACCAACCTCGATGTGGGCCTGTTGACCGACCCGGCGAACAGCAAGCTCTGGGACTTGAAAGATGTGAACGATTTCGTCGGCAGCTTCATCCAGGTGCTGCAGATCGTTCAGGGCCGAGTGGGAGGCCACCGATGAGCAGGCTGAAGAAGTTCGCGAGCAGCAAGATCTTGCTGGCGAACAGCGCGCTCGTAGTCGTGCTGTTGCTCGGTGGGTCGTACCTGCTGGTCAACGTGATGCGGGTCAACCCGCTGCGGTCCGAGTACGACGTCACCGTGAACCTGGATCGCTCCGGCGGTCTGCAGCCGGGCAACGACGTGACCATGCGCGGGTTCCGGATCGGCAAGGTCACCTCGATCGAGCTGATCAACGACGGCGAGGCGATCGCCGCCAAGACCCGGATCGACAAGGATTTCAAGATCCCGGTCGACACCATGATCCAGGTGGCGGCGCTCTCGGCCGCGGGCGAGCAGTACATCGACTTCCGTCCGAAGAGCGATGTCGGTCCGTTCCTCCGGGACGGCGCGGTGATCAAGTACAACCCGGAGCAGATCCAGACGCCGGTTCCGGTGTGGGCTGTGCTCGACGACACCAGCGCGCTGATCGCCCAGGTGAATCCGAAGCAGTTCGACGTGATCCTCGACGAGCTCGACATCGCGCTCGGTGCCGGTCCCGATCAGCTGCGCGGCCTGATCAACGGCGTCAGCCTGGTGGTCGCGGGTCTGGACAACCTGCTTCCGCAGACGGTGAACCTCATCGCCAACCTGCGGGTGATCGCCGAGACCACCTCGCACGCCCAGCCCGATCTGCAGACGCTCACCCAGAATTCGGGTGCGCTGCTCACGCAGTTCAACAACGCCAACGCCGAGCTGCAGAGCGTGCTCGACAACGCGCCTGCGCAGTTCGAAACGCTCGGCGCGGTGCTCGACGCGACCGCCGATCCGATCAGTTCGCTGGCGGCCAACTTCGTGGCGATCACCAAGGCCGCGCAGCTGCGTACGCCCG
Source organism: Nocardia sp. NPDC055165 (assembly GCF_053606985.1). NCBI lineage: Bacteria > Bacillati > Actinomycetota > Actinomycetes > Mycobacteriales > Nocardiaceae > Nocardia > Nocardia sp. NPDC055165. Next base: position 288,264 of record NZ_JBSGSS010000004.1, on the reverse strand, counting down.
CGCTGCGGCTGCTGTTCCCGTCGCTGGCACTGGGGCTCGGGTCGATCAGCGCTCCGGCGCACGACGGCGAGTTCCACACCATCATCGACATCTGGCCGCGCCCGACGTGTAACTACGACACCGCGTACCGGCGCAACGAAGAGGTACAGGACGGCAGCATTCCGAAGTGGAACTACTGCACCAACCCGACCTCTGACCTGCAGATCCGTGGTTCGGCCAACGCCCCGCGGCCGAACGTGCCCAACAACGGCGCGCAGATGCCGCCCGGTGTCGACCCGAATGAGCGGACACCCATTCCCGCCAAGTGAGATGGTGCCCGGCCAGGCTGTTCACAGCTCGACCGGGCATACTCGCGGGGAAGAACGTGTGGCCCGGCTCACGGACCACGATCGGAAATCGGTGCGATATGTGCGCCGGGAAAGAGCAGGATTGATTCGATGACCAGCGACGATGCCCAGAGTAAGTCCGATGCTGCCGCAGCAGACAAGCCCGATCTGGCGAAGGCCGACGACACTGTGAAGGGTGCGGCGGCGACTCCCGAGGTCGATCAGCCGACTGTGCAGGCACAGACCGTGACCGAGGCGCCGGCTCCGGCCGCTGCCCCGAGCGCGGCATCGAGCTCGAAGGGCTGGATCGCCGCAGGTGTGGCCGGTGTGGTCGCGGTCGGCGCGATCACCGCGGGCGTGGTGTTCTTCCTGCAGAACAGCAACAAGGCCGAGAAGCTCGACGCGATCGCCGAGTCCACCAAGGCCGCCTGTGATTACGGCGCCATCCTGGCCAACTACGACTACTCCAAGGATCTCGACGGCTACATCGCGTCGATGAAGGCGGGCGCCACCGGCGACTACCTCAAGGAGTTCAGCGACGCCAGCGATGCGCTCAAGGGCGCCATGGTGCAGGCCCAGGTCAAGTCGACCGGTGAAGACGTGCAGTGCGCCTACATCTCGGGCAGCACCGACGATGTCAAGGCCATGGTCACCATGACCCAGTACCGCACCAACTTCACCCAGACCCAGCCCGACCGGATGATGTTCGCGATCGAGATGAGCCTCGAGCACTCGGGCGACAAGTGGCTGGTCAGCAAGCTGGACTCGCCGTTGCTCAAGAACGGCGGCGGCGAGGCCGCCGGTGGTACGGCGCCCGGTCAGGCCGTTCCGTCTCCGGCTCCCGCGCCTGTCCCGACACCCGGGAACTGAGCGCACAGGAAACCGAGCCAATCGAAACGCCGCGGGCAGATTCATCGCCCGCGGCGTTTCGCTGTGCGGTCCCACTCCGGTCGCACCGCACCTAGAACAGGGTCAGAGTCCCTGCTACCGGCACTTCAGCTGCGACCGACTTCCCTGTGGAGACCGAGTTCGTGGGGACAGGCGCCGCGGGTTCCCGGCGCCGAATCCTTGCCGGTTCCGGCGCGACCGGGGCTGACTCGCGGCCGAGAGCCGGGTTCTCGCGGACGGCTCGTGCCGCTTCGCCCGCCAGTTTGTCGGCTTGTTCGTTGAAGTAGTTGCCCACGTGGCCGCGCACCCAGCGGAACCGCACCGGTCCTTCGCGGCCGGTGATGGCCCGGTCGATCTGCTTGATGATCTCGACGTTCTTCACCGCGCCGCCGGTGGAGGTGCGCCAGCCGTTGCGTCGCCAGCTGGTGATCCATTCCGAGGCGCACTTGATGGCGTACTGGGAGTCGCTCTCGATGAGCATCGGTTCGGCGCCGGGGTGGGCGAGGATGGCTTCCAGTACCCCGCGCAGTTCGGCGATCTGGTTGGTGCCGCTGGCCGCGCCACCACTGTCGGCGGGCCCGGAATGATTCACCCATGCCCAGCCGATGGCACCACCGGGATTGCGCAGGCAGGACCCGTCGGTGCTCACGATGATCATGACCGCCACCCTAGGCGATGCGGCCGACAAGATCGGTACCGTGGAATGCCTCTATCTCCCTTCGCAACCGCGATTCCGTTCGGCGCAGTGCCGATTTCGCGGCCGCGTCGACGAGGCCGTGGCACAGGCGGCCGAACATGCCGCGTGGTGGTGGATAGTCGGCTTCGGAGGTCAGCACCGACCGTTCGTAGCCGAGTGGATCGAATCGCAGGGTAACGGTTCCGTATACCCGCCCACGCAGGGTATACCCGATAACGGCATTGCGCCGATATTCGGTGATCTCCACCGATGAACGCAGCGGGATCACTCCGAACAACCGGACTTTCACCGCGAACGCGGCGCCCAAGCCCTGATCCGGTTCGCCCAGCGGCGCGACGTCGGTGACGCCGACCAGCCACTGCGGCGCGTGGCGGAAATCCTCGGTGTAGGCGAAGGCGGCATCAACCGGTGCGCCGACGTCACTCGCAAACCTGATGTGGCCCATCGGCCCTCCCTGCTCCGGATGGGTTTCCTCGCCCACGCGTACAGGAGCCAAAAGTACTACAAATATCCTCTTTATTTAGCGGAATGGAGTTGTTCGACCAGGTATTCCGCAATCGGCATCGCCGACGTGGCGGCCGGGGACGGTGCGTTGAGCACGTGGATGGAGCGCGGCGTGCGTTCGATGAGGAAGTCGTGCACCAGCGTGCCGTCACGCAGCACCGCCTGGGCCCGGATGCCCGCACGGTGCGGGAGCAGGTCGTTGGTGCTGAGTTCGGGGCAATATTTGCGGCATTCGGCGAGGTAGCCGCGCTTGAACACCGAATTGCGGAGCTCGCGGATCCCGGTGGCGAGATGGTCGCGGGCCACCCGGCGCACGCCGGTGAAACTCAGCACGTCGATGGCGTCACGTCGGTTCACGCTGCCCTTGCGATACCCCTCCCGCGACAGCCCGAGCACCGCGTTGGGGCCGACGGTGAGTTCGCCGTCGATGGTGGGACTCAGGTGCACGCCGAGGAACGGCAGCGCGGGGTCGGGCACCGGATAGATCAGCGTGCGTACCAGATCCGATCGCTCGGCGGGGAGCCGGTAGTACTCGCCACGGAACGGAACGATCCGAAAGTCCGTTTCTATCCCGGCCTTTCGTGCCATCCGGTCGGCCTGCAGGCCCGCGCACACGATCAGTGTGCCCGCGGTGACCGAACCACCCGGACCCGAAACCGTGACGGCGGAGACACTCTCGGTGATCGCCTCGACTGCGGTGCCGAGCAGAATCCTGCCGCCCATCGACTCGACCTCGGCGGCGAGCGCGGCGGTGACCAACGTGTAGTCGATGATGCCGGTGGCGGGCACGAACAGCGCGCCGACCCCAGCGATCCGTGGTTCGCGCCGCCGCAGTTCGGCCGCGTCGATCGCCTCGACCTCCACGCCGTTGGCGATCGAACGCTCGTACAGCGCCAGCATCCGCGCGTGTTCGGCGGAATCGGTGGCTACCAGCAACTTTCCGCATTCACGGAACGGAATGTCGTGGGCCGCGGCGAATTCCTTCGTCCATCGCGCGCCGGCCCGGCACAGCCGTGCCTTCAAACTGTCCGGGGGGTAATAGATCCCGGAGTGGATGACGCCGCTGTTGTGCCCGGTCTGATGCGCGCCGAGCGTGTCTTCCTTCTCGATGAGCACCAGGCTCGCCTCGGGATGCTGGGTCAGCAACCGATGCGCGGTGGCCACGCCGACGATGCCGCCGCCGACCACACAGAAGTCGTACGCACCGTTCGAGGTGCCGCGAGGAGTCACACGCCGACGGTAGTCGGCAGTTCCCCGGTCGCGGATCGCGGTGCCTCGGCGTCGCCCTCGTCTTCGGACGATTCCGCGGTGGTGCCGGGGGTCTCGGCCGGTTCGGTGCCTGCACCCTCGACCCGCAACGTGTGGCTGCCGAGGCCGGGATCCGACAGCACGAAAACCAACTCGCCACGGCGCGCGTCGAATTCGGTGTGCAGCGCGGTGACCGCGGCCGGATCCACCGCCAGGCCGAGGTATTTCGCCGCCACCGTGACGAGGTTGGTGTCGACGGTGAACGCCACGGTATCGCTGCGCGGCGGCGTCACCTGCGCGCCGACATAGGTGCCGCCGATCCCGACCCGCCCGGTCAGCGGTGAATTACCTGGTCGCGCACCGACTCCGGACTGCTGCGCGGTGATCGGCGTGCGCGTGGCGGCGGGGTCGGAGCGCTCGGTGGACAGCGTCGGCGCGCCGAAGGACATGGCCAGCTCCACACCGCCGACGCGGGGTGCGGAGTCCTCGATCGAGAAGGGGCGGTGGTGGCCGGGATTCGGCGTCGCGGCCGGTCCCGCGAATTCGGTGGGCGGCGGTGCCAGTTCCGGCATGTGATTGACGATGTAGGCGCCCGCGGCCACGGTGAGGCAGAGGCTGGCGGCGCCGGAGAAGATGATCGCGGACAGGCGCACGATCTGAGCAGGCCGATGTGCGGTCACGATGCGGTTCCCTCCTGTGGCTGTGGGTATACCCGAGTAGAGCGGGCCCGCATCGTTGAAAGCCACGTGCTGATACCTACGGTACCGAGTACCGCGCGCGGTGAGCGCCTCCCACGGCTGAGATCAGAGCCACATCCGAAACGGCGCCGTATCAGTCCTAGTCGGGGCGGGTTTTCGGCTGGGCAAGTGTTTCTCACACCCGGTATCGGGTATCTGAAGGGAGCAGGCGAGCGTCATTCACGACTGCCACGGTGGTCACCCCCGGCCAACGAAGTCCGGGGCAGTCGGCACGAATGGCGCTCTGGGAAGGCGCTCGCCTGTTCTCATGCTGACTTTCAGGCGAACTGGCCTGCGTGGCGGCCTGGTCCGGGCGGGCCGGCGAAGGCCTGGGCGATGCCGAGCCAGTGGTCGGCGTCCGGGCCCTCGGTGGTCAGGGCGGTGTCTTCGCGGTGGCGGCGCTGGGTCGCCACGAGGCAGAAGTCGATGGCGGGGCCGGTGACGCGCTGGGGTGCGTCTTCGGGGCCCCAGGTCCACAGAGTGCCGTCGGGGGCGGTCAGTTCCACGCGGAATTCATCGGTGGGGCCGGATTCGCCGTTGACCAGGTAGGCGTAGTTCCTGGCGCGGACGCTGATGTGGGCCACTGTGCGCAGGCGGGCGGTGGGGACGCGGGTGACGTCGAGCGCGTCGGCGACGTCCTGCCCGTGGGCCCAGGTTTCCATGATGCGGGCCGAGATCATCGACGCGGCGCTCATCGGCGGGCCGAACCACGGCAGCTTGGTGCCCGCGGGGACGGCGGCCAGCGCGGCGATCAACTGCTCGCGTCCGGTCTGCCAGCGAACCAGCAGGTCGGCGGGTGGGGTCTGGGCGATTTCCTCGGCGCCGTCGTCGACGATGGTCAGGCCGCGCGGGGCCGCTTCGGCGAGGAAGGCCGCGAAGCCCTCGGCGTCGGTGGCGGCGATCAGCGATACCTCGTCGGTCCAGGTCAGGTGGGCGATCTGGGTGGCGATGTCCCAGCGTGGCGCGGGTGTCGGCGTCTGCCACTGCTCGGGGGTCAGCGGTGCGACCAGGTTTTCCAGATCCGCGCATTCGGCGGCGTAATCGTCGAGCAGCGCTGCGAGGTCAGCCATGGAGTTCCCTTGCCGATCATGGCGCGACCCGGTGCCGGTGCGCCGTCGTCACCAAGAGTCGCAGCGACCGTCAAAAAATGCAAGCACGCGTGCTTGTTATTACCAGCCGAAGGTCAGCAGGTGGAGCGCGCCGACACCGATGCCCAGCGCCCCACCGTGCAGATACAGCAACCACGCGTCCTGTTCGACCGACGCGTAGAACATCTCCATGAACTCGCCGGGCGTCAATGTCCGCAGCTTGCGCGCCGCGAAGTCATCGATCTTCTTCGCCTGTTCCAGCACGAACTGCTCGTCCTCGATCATCGTGCGCGCCGAAACCAGCCCGGCGCCCGCGCCCGAGACCGCCAGATTCTCGAACTGTTTCTTGCCGAGTGCGGCTCGCACCATGAACGCGGTCGCGCCGAGCTGCTTGTGGATCTCCTCCGACACCACCCGCTCGATGAGCTGACGCGTCTTGTCCCCGTTCGGCCCTTCCAAGAGCTCGACGGAGAGGTTCTCCACGGTCAGCACCTGGTACGCCAGGATGTGGGCGAGGTCGGTGGCGGCCTGGGGCTGACGCTTGGCCAGCAGCGCCTGACGCCACAGATACTTGTAGCGCGGCTGCGGATCGCCGGGTTCGAACACCATCTTGATCGCGATCACGTTCACCGTCACGCCGATCATGGCCGACGCGAACAGCACGATCACCCAGGCCGGGATCGCGCCGAAGTACGGGATCTTCGAGTGCACGTGCAGGTAGAGCGCCAGAATCAAGCCGAAGGGCGCGCCGAGCAGACCGATCCGCGCCATGAACTTGAGTTCGGGCGCGGCGATGGTGGTGGTCAGGTCCTTCAGGATGGCCGGGTTCTTCTCCAGGTACCGGATCACGAAGTTCTTCACGTCGAGCAGCTGGTCGATATTGTCGCCGAGGCTCTCGAACGCCCGCCGGCACAGCGCGGGCAGCTGCCGGTCGACCCGCTGGTAGATGGCCTGTTTCACGGGTCTGGGCAGCGAGCGCCACAGATCGGGGTTCTCCCGGTACATGATCTCGTCGACGATCGGCTGCACCTGATCGCGCGCCCGTTCGGCGAGATAGTCGCCGATCCCGTCGAGATCGAGTTCATGGATGAAGTCGCGTGGGCTGCCGATCCGCAACAGCGCCGAATCGACGCAGATGCTCGCCATCTTCTCCGCGCGTGCCGGGATGAAGCCCTGGAAACCGAGCATGCGCCCGTCACCGGAGAACGTGGGCAGCACCTGCACGCGCCGGGGTAGGTACGGGTACAGCACGTGCAGCATCGGCACCCGGAAGCCCTTGAAGTACAGCGGCCAGAACAGCATCAGCACGCCGGTCCAGTTGGTGAGCCAACCGGCCAGCGCGCTGAAGATCGGGAAACTGATCAGCTCGACGACGAACTTCGACTGCCCCGTCAGCTCTTCCCAATCGATGAAGAGTCCGGAGGCCAGTGTGGTCATCGAGGAGCCCCCTAGTGCTGACGCGCGAAATACGTGAAGAACGTGAGGATAACAGCATGTCTGGGCACCCGATGGGGCCAGACACCGCCCTTCTCGGGCGTCCTCGGTTCAGGCCACGAATGCGGCGTGAACGTCGGTTTCCGCTTCTCCCGGGTCGGTTACACCGACACCCGAAGGGTATCGGTCAGCGCCTTCCCGTCGGCGGACTTCGGTAACCCGGCCTCTTGCTCGGGGGTCCGGGGATCGTGGAGCGTCTTGGTGAATCGTGGGCCAGCAAGCAAGGTTGATCGCCGCGTTGTGGTCACGGTCGGCACGAAACCCACACCCGCAGATAAACACTCGATCGGCCAACTTCAGGGCGGGATTGATTGTCGCGCAGGCCGAGCACCGCTTACTCGACGGGTACCAACGATCCGCGGTGGCGACCGTGCCGCTACGCCATGCCTGTTTGTAGGTCAAAAGTCGGGCGAAGTCGGCCCACCCGACATCGCTGATGCGGCCCGGGTCGCGAGGGGAGTCAACGCGAGGCGTGCGTGGGACAACCGCGCTGTCGCACGTCGGAGCTAGGCTGGCATGGCTGTTGTCTGCGTCACTGAGTTCTTCCCCCGTCGCCTGTGCAGAGGGAGTCGCTGTGAGCAATGTTCCGAAGAATCATTTCGAGCGTCCGGTCGCGGTGATCGGTGGTGGCACCTTGGGTAGAAGGATCGCCCTGATGTTCGCCACCAGGGGCGGTGAGGTCCGCATCATCGATCCCGATGGCGAGGTCGGCAACGCGGCCGTGGCCTTCGTGGAGAAACAGCTGCCCGAGGTGGCCGATACGGTGCCCGACGGCAAGCCGGGCACCGCGGAGTATGTGCCCGATCAGGCGATCGGTGTGAAGGGCGCGTGGCTGGTGGTCGAGGCGGTGCCGGAGATCCTCGACCTGAAGAAGAAGGTCTTCGCCCAGCTCGATGCCGATGCCGATGCCGACGCGATCGTCGCCTCGAACTCGTCGTCGTACGCGAGCCGGTTGTTCACCGAGGGTTTGACGACCAACGACCGGATGCTCAACACCCACTTCTATATGCCGCCGCAGTCGACGGTGCTCGACGTGATGTCGGACGGTCAGACCTCGCAGGACGTCCTCGACTTCGTCCTGAAGACCTTCCCGGAGTACGGCCTGCACCCGTACCTGGTGCGCAAGGAGTCGACCGGCTTCATCTTCAACCGCATCTGGGCCGCCATCAAGCGCGAGTCGCTCGAGGTGGTTCACGAGGGTGTGTCGATTCCCCATGATGTCGACGAGATGTTCATGCGGAATTTCGGTACCAAGGCGGGTCCGTTCCGGATGATGGACCAGGTGGGTCTGGATGTGGTGCTCGATATCGAGGAGCACTACGAGCAGGAGAACCCGAACCTGCCGAAGGGCCCGGTCGAGCTGCTCAAGAAATATGTCGACGCGGGCAAACTCGGGGTGAAGACGGGTGCGGGTTTCTACGACGACTACCCGAAGCCGAAGCAGGGCTGAGCCCCATGACCGAGATAGTCGCCCTAGATCTCGAAGCAGCTGCGATGCATGCTATTTCGCTCGACGGCAAACACGTGCGCACCGTGGTCGACGGCCTCGATCGTTTTCCCGACGGTGTCGTCGTCGACAAATTGCGTGGCCATATCTATTGGACCAACATGGGCACCCCCGACGCGCGTCCGGAGCCGGGCGTCGAACCGGAGTTCTTCTCCCGCAACGGTTCCATCGAACGGGTCGACCTCGACGGCGGCAACCGCACCACGATCGTCCCGATCGGCGCCTTCACCACCGGCAAACAGCTCGCCGCCGATGTCGAAGGGGGCAGGCTGTATTGGTGTGATCGCGAGGGCATGCAGGTTCTCACCTGTGATCTGAACGGTGACGACCTGCACGCCCTCGTGGTGACCGGCGAGGGCGATGCCGACGCCTCCCTCCCGCGCAACTGGTGCGTCGGCATCTGCCTCGACCTCGACCGCCGCCTGCTCTACTGGACGCAGAAGGGCGCGGCCAAGGGCGGCGAGGGCCGGATCTTCCGCACTCGGATGGATCTGCCCCCCGGCGCGGATCCTGCCGCCCGCACCGATATCGAGCTGCTCTGGGAGAACCTGCCCGAGCCGATCGATGTCGAACTCCACGGTCTCGGCGATCTCGTCTGGACCGACCGCGGTGCCGCCCCCCGCGGCAACGCGCTGTACGAGGCCAAGGTCCAGCCGGAGGTCGGAACCCCGGCGATCATCTCCACCGGCTACCGCGAGGCGATCGGCGTCACCGGTTTCGATTCCCGCTTCTATGTGAGCGATCTCGGCGGCACGATCCGCCTGGTCGACATCGGCACCGGTACCGATACCGACCTGGTCCGTATCGGCAGCCCGCTCACGGGTATCGCCCTGGCCGACCTGTAGCGCCGCGGTTCCCGCTCGCGGGCGGGAACCGCCGACCGCAGCACGGCTTGCACGGCGAGGCCGACACACCGGCCCACCGGCATCCGGCTGCCCAGCATGATCAGGTTCATGACTCGTCCGCCCTGGCGTAGATGGCAGCTCGGTCGCGGTGGGTGAGCACCGGGCAGATCTCCACCCGGTCGGGGCCGGGCAGCAGGGCGGGGTCCTCCCCCGGCAGCAGTTCGGTGGCCAGGATCGCCTCGCGCACCGCGTGCAGGGCGTCCTCGGTCTCCGCGATGCCGATCACCATGCCGGAGCCGTCGGCGCGCCGCAGTTCGTAGAAGTCGAGCAGCCCAGGCACTCCCGCGACGGCGGGCTCGATGCGGTTGGCGTTGGCGAAGTCGACGGCGGCGAGTTCGGTCGCCGTGCGTGGCTGGTCGAACCAGATGACGTGTGCGTACATGATTTCTTCTCCTGAACTGGGGGAATCGGATAGCTCAAGCGTCGCGCCGAACGGCATCGCGCGGATCAGTGCCGGTACGTATTCGCAGTACTGAACTCGCGCCCGCGCGAGATACTGGGGCGGTGCAGACTCCGGCCGTCGGACGGCATGAGGAGATCGCCCGCCTGCGCGCCGCGGTGGTGGCCGCGGCCTCGGGTGCGGGCCGATTCGTGCTGGTCAGCGGCACAGCGGGGATCGGCAAATCGTGGTTGGCCGAGCAGGTCGGCTCGCTGGCCGCCGAGGCGGGATTGCGGGTTGCCCGTGGCAGCGCCCTCGACGACGCGGGGATGCCGCCGCTGTGGCCGTGGCGCCGGGCCGCGCGCGAGCTCCCCGAACTGGCCGCCGCCCTCGACACCGTCACCGAACCCGGTGGCGGGCCCGCCGCCCAGCGCTTCCGGATGTTCACCGAGGTCGCCGATGTCCTCGTCGCGGCCGCCGCGCCGTCGGGTTTGCTGCTGGTGCTCGAGGATCTGCACTGGTCCGATCCCACGTCGCTGGCGCTGCTCACCCACGTGGCGACCGAAACGCCGCGCACCAAGGTGCTCATCGTCGGCACCGCTCGCGAACCGATGGGCGAAACCCTGCTCGCCGACCAGCCCGCCTGGCTGCGCCTACCCCACTTCCAATCCCTGTCCGTACCAGGTCTTTCCGAACACGAGGTCCGCTACTGGCTCGAACAGCGCGGCCTCACTTCGGATCTCGCGCACCGCGTGCACGAACGCACCGGCGGCACTCCCCTGCTGGTCCGCCTGGTCATCGATGCCGACATGGGCGCCGGCGACGACCCGCTCCTGTCGGTCCCCGGAATCCGCCGCCTGATCCTCGCCCAGCTCGACCGTATCGACCCCACCCATATCGAGGTTCTCGGTGCCGCGAGCGTGCTCGGTGAACGCATCGATACCGAATTGCTGGCGCAGGTCTACGGATCGGTGCTGCCGTCGGAGCCCGTTCCGGTCTCCGATCCGGTGGCGAAGGCGCTCGATGCGGCAACCGCGGCCGGTATCGTCCGTCGTTTCGCCGACGACACTACGGGTTTCACGCACGCTGTGGTGCGCGATGCCGTGTACGCCGACCTCGCCCCTTCGCGGCGAGCGGCCTGTCACCGCGCGGCCGCCGAGGTGCTGAGTGGGCGAGGTGGTCCGGATTCGGCGGTGGCAGGGGCGATCGCGACCCACTGGCGGCAGGCGAGCGGCTGTGCGGACTCCCCGTCCGGTCGCCATTGGTCCCGTCGGGCCGCGCGATCGGCCCGCGCGAGTGCCGCCTACGCCGAGGCGATCCGATTCGGGCAGTGGGCCATCGATGCCGCGGGCGGCACCGCCTCCGATGCCGAGCGCGCCGAGCTGCTGATCGAGCTGGCGCGCGACGAGTTCGCCGCCGGTTGGGTGGCCACCAGCCTCGACCACTGTGTCGAGGCGGGCGCGTCGGCCGAACGAGCAGACCGCCCCGACCTGCTCGCGGAAGCAGGCTTGGTGGTGCAGGGCGTCACCACCCCGACCGTGATGACGCAACTGGATGCCCTCTGCGGCAAGGCATTACGCCTGCTCGAAACCGACAAGCATCCCGACCTCGTCGCCCGCATCCTCGCCCAGCGTGCCCTGTCGGCCGCCGACCGCGGCGCGGGCGCGCGGGCCAGGGAACTCTCCGACCGGGCCATGCGCGCCGCCGAACGGTCCACCGATCCCGACGTCGTCCTCGACGCGATCCACGCCCGCCATCTCTCGCTTGCGGCCGTGGACTTCCTGGCGGAGCGAACGGTGCTCGCGGCGAGGGCAATCGAGATCGCGGCCGACGCCGAGCAGCCGCTGGCACAACTCTGGGGATACGTGTGGACAGCTGACGCATCCCTGCAACGCGGCGACCTGCCTGCCTTCGACAACGCCCTCGACCACATCGAACTCCTCGCCGACCGCCGCCGCCTCCCGCTCGCCCGCTGGCACCTGTTGCGCCTGCGGGCCACCCGCGCGGCCCTGGTCGGCGACTTCCCCGCCGCCCTGGCATCCGACACCGCCGCCCACGAACTGGCGGTCGGCATCGGCGACTACTCCCTCGCCGGCCTGCACCATGCCTTCCGTGGCATGTATGCCGTGATCGTCGGTCACATCGACCGCGACGAGCTCACCGCGGCGCTGGCTTCGCTGGCCTTCGCCCCGAAGATCACGATCGCCCAGCTGTTCGCCCCGATGCTGCACGCGATGGCAGGCGATCTCGAGGAGGCGAAAGCCCTGTTCGCGCCGTTCCGCCTGCTGCCCGACACCCTCGAGATCGGCCCGCGCTGGTCCGGCACGGTGTATTCGGTGGGCATCGTGGCCGAATTCCTGGACGACGCCGAGACGGCCGACCGTGTCTTTCGGGCCTTGCAGGGCCGCGAACACCACTACGCCGCAGACGGCACGGGCGCGCTCATCTGTGTGGGTTCGATCGCCCGCATCCGCGCCGACAACGCCCGCCTCGCAGGCCATCTCGACGCCGCCGTCGGCCTCTACCAGCAGGGCCTGACGATGGACGCCGCGATCGGGGCGCGCCCCTTCGTCGCCCTCGGCCACCTCGGCCTGGCCCGCACCCTCTTCGCCCGCGGCGACCTCCCCGCCGCCCGCGAAGCCGCCGACCGGGCCGCCGCCGCCTTCCGCCGCCTCGACATGCCACACCGTCTGCGCGCGGCCGACACCCTGCTCGCCGACATCACCACGGCCACCCGCACCGCCGACCCACTGACCCGCCGCGAACGCGAAGTGCACGGCCTCGTCGCCACCGGCCTCACCAATCGGGAAATCGCGACCCACCTGGTCCTTTCCGAGCGCACGGTGGAAACCCACGTCCGCAACATCCTCGCCAAACTCGCCGTCACCAACCGCACCGAGCTCACCCGCGGTCCCCACTGACCGAACCCCGGCCGCTGCGTTCTCGGCGGAGTCGAGCGCGAAGAACTGCGCCGCCAGCCAACGGAGATCCAGTTACAGTGACCCAGCGGATGGTCAGCGTTTTGGGAGGGAACCCCGGTGGAGCAGGTATTCCAGGTCGACTTGCGGGGCATCGTCGACCTGCTCAGCCATCACCTGTACGGCAGCCCACGGGTCTACGTCCGCGAGTTGCTGCAGAACGCGGTCGACGCCATCACCGCCCGCCACGCCCTCGACCCACAGGCTCGCGCGCAGGTCAGGATCGAGACGCCCGCCTGCACCGGGGACGGCACCATCCGTGTCCATGACAGCGGTGTCGGCCTGACCGAGGCCGAGGTGCACACCTTCCTCGCCACGATCGGCCGCAGCGGCAAGCGCGACGACCTCGGCTTCGCCCGGCACGAGTTCCTCGGCCAGTTCGGTATCGGCCTGCTGTCGTGCTTCCTGGTCGCGGACGAGGCCGAGGTTCTCACCCGGTCCGCGCGCGGCGGCCCGACCGTGCGCTGGACCGGTTTCGCCGACGGCCGCTACCGCGTCGAGCCCGCCGCGCGGGAACGCGACGAACCCGGCACCACCGTGATCCTCGCGCCGCGCCGCGGCGCCGAGCAGTGGCTCACTCCGACGACCGTCGTCGAGCTGGCGCGGCTGTTCGGTAGCCTGCTGCCGTTCGAGGTCACCGTCGACGGTGAGCCGATCACCGAGCCCGAAGTTCCTTGGCGCGCAACCCACCCCACTCCTTCGGATCGCACGAACGCGCTCGCCGCGTACGCCGAGGACACCTTCGGCTTCACCCCGTTCGCCACCTTCGATCTCGCGTGCGCCGAATCCGGCGTCAGCGGTGTGGCTTTCGTGCTCCCGCAGCCGGTCAACCCGGCGGCGAAGGCCGGACACCGCGTGTATCTGAAGCGAATGCTGTTGGCGGAGAGCGTCACCGGCCTGCTGCCCGACTGGGCCTTCTTCGTCCGCTGCGTGGTCGACACCACCGAGCTGCGCCCCACCGCGAGCCGCGAAGCCCTCTACGAGGACGACCTGCTGGAGAGCACGAGGGAAGCGCTCGGCGGCCGGATCAGGGACTGGCTGGTGGAACTGTCCACCTCCGATCCGTCCGCGCTGCACCGCTTCCTGCGTATTCACGATCTCGGTGTGAAGGCCCTCGCCCTGCACGACGACGACATGTTGCGCCTGGTCGACCGCTGGTTGCCGGTGGAGACCAACGCGGGCCAGATCCCGCTCGCCGAATTCCGCCGCCGCTTCGGCGAGGTCCGCTACACCCCGTCGGTGGAGGAGTTCCGGCAGCTGGCCGCGGTGGCGAGTGCCGCGGGCATCGGCTTGGTGAACGGCGGCTACTCCTATATCACCGACATTCTCGAGCGCTTGCCCGCGATCGATCCCGAGATCCGGGTGCGCCGTTTGGATCCCGCCGAACTGGCCACCCATTTCGACCTCGTCGATCCGGCGACGGAGCTGGCGCTTCGGCCCTTCCTGACCACCGCCCAGCGGGTGCTCGATCGCCTCGAATGCGAAGTGGTATTGCGCACTTTCGATCCGCCGTCGCTGGCGGCGCTGTATCTGCTCGACCGCGATGCCCAGCATCGCGCCGAACTGCGCGCCACCCGCGAGGTCGCCGACGAACTGTGGGCCGATGTTCTGGGTGCTTTCGATACCGACCAGGCGGGCGACCGTCCGCAGCTCGTGCTCAACTACCGGAATCCGCTGGTACGCCGCATCACCGGGCTCGCCGATGCCCGTTTGGTCACCACGGCGGTCGAGGCGCTCTACAGTCAGGCGCTGCTGCTGGGCCAGCATCCGATGCGGCCGGTCGACACCGCGCTGCTGAACAAATCATTCGTCGGGTTGCTCGACTGGGCGGTTCACGATCCCCGGGGAGAGCTCTGATGTCCGACGCCAACACCCCCGACGACCTGCAACGGCTGCTGTTCCAGGCCTACGACATGCCCTACGGTGACGCCAAAGACGCACTGCTGGAACAGGTGCTGCGGCACGCGGAGGCGGGCGCGCACACCGAGCTCGCGTTCCACGTTCGCATGGCGATGGTCGACGCGTACGGCCACGGGATGAGCCCGGCCAAACTGTTCGTCCCGTTCGCCCGCTGCCTGGCCGAATACGATCGCGACCCCGGCGCCCACGAGTCGTGGGTGGCGCCGTCGCTGCGGTGGAAGTTCAAGACCGCGGTGGGCGCGATGACGAAATTCCCCGAGGTACCGATGGATCGGGCGCTGGCCGCCCTCGATCAGATGGAACGCCGCTATCGGGTCGAGGGTCAGAGCCTGAACGCGGTGTACGGCCGCAGGCATCGGGTGGCGGTCCACATCGGCGACCTCGACGCGGCCGCCGAGTGGTACGAAAGGTGGTGCACCACACCGCGTGACGAGAACTCCGATTGTGAAGGCTGTGACCCCACCAACCGGGTCGCCTGGCTGGCGAGCCAGGGCCGCGACATCGAAGCCGTCGAGCTGGCCGCTCCGGTCCTCGCCGGCGAACTCGGCTGTTCGGAGCAACCGCAGCTCATTCTGACCGAACTGCTGCTGCCCTACCTGCGCACCGGCCAGCTCGACGAGGCGCGCAGCGCGCACCGCCGCTCCTACCGCCTGCTGCGCACCAAGCCGCAGGACCTCGCCGCGATCGGCGACCACCTCGAGTTCTGCGCGCTGTCGGGCAATCAGGTGCGCGGCTTGGAACTGCTCGACCGCCATTTCTCCTGGCTCGATCGCGCGCCGAGCCCGAAGGACGCGCTGGCCTTCCTGACCTGCGCGGCGCTGCTCCTGCGCACCCTCGTCGATGCGGGCAACGGTGATACGTTGCTCTGCCGCCCGGCCGCCGCCGATCGTCCCGCCGCCGAATCCACCGTGCGCGCAATGCACGTGGAGCTCACCGACGAGGCACTGGCCATCGCCGCTCGCTTCGATCACCGCAACGGGACCGATCACCAGACGGCATCGGTCCACCAGAAGCTGGCGAGCCGCCCGATCGTCGACTACCTGCCGCTGTCCGCGGCCGCCGCGCACCGGGTGCCGGTCGAGCGGGTTCCGGCGGCTGCGGCGGTCGAGATCCCCGAGCTCACCACCCTCGAACTGATCGAACGCGCGGAACAGGCGACCACGCAGCACGCCCCCGCCGAAATACGGGCCCTGGCGCAGCGGTTGGCGGCCGAGCCGGAGCCGGGCGATCCGAGTCTGGCCGGGCGACGCGCCTCCGTGCTGGCCGGCGCAGCCTTGCAGACGACCGATCACGATCACGCCGAATCACTGTTACGCCGGGCGGCAGCGTATTTCGCCGCGACCGGCGAGCAAGATCGCCGTCAATCCGACCTGGGTCGGCTCGGCCTGCTCCTCAGTAGGCACGGCGACGTGGCGGAAGCTGTCGGGCTGCTGCGGAATTCCCTGTCGCACCTGGCGAGTTCGCCGGAACCGCAGACGAGAGCGGCTGCGACGCTGAGGCTTTCCGGCGGCATGTTCGCACTGTTCGATCGCGGCGAGCTGTCCGAGGAGGACGCCGCCGAGCTACCCGCGTTGCTCGACCGGGCCGCGGCCGATGCCGCCGAGGCCGGCGAGGACATCCTGCTCGGTAATGTCGCCCGGCACCGAATGTATCTGCACCAGAACAACACTGAACTCGCCGACGCGGTAGTGGCTGGACAGGAAGCCGTCGCGGCGTATCGCCGGGCCGGTCAGGCGTGGCGGGTCGCCGATGTGGCCCAGTACCTTTCCGGAATCCACCTCGACGCGGGCGATTCGGTCGCGGCGCTGGAAATGATCGATGAGGCGGTTCGGCTGGTCGACGCCGACCTCCCCGACAGCGTGCGCCTCATCGTGCACGCCCGGCGCGGTGCCCTGCTCATCCACCTGAACAGGCACGAGGAGGCAGTCAGCGAGCTGTTGACCGCCATCGCGATCGGTATCGCGGCGGGTAGTCCGCAGGTGCCGTACGCGCAATGGGATCTGGCTGTCGCCTACCGCGCCGTCGGCCAGTTGCTCGACGCCGCCGACCAGGCCGAAGAGGCGATCGCCGGGCTGGAGCGCGCCGGGGCCCTCGAGCAGGCCAGGACCTGCCGCTTCCTGCTGGTCGATCTGCATCGCCGGCTGGACGAGGACGAACCGGCACTCACCGTCCTCGACGAGATCATCGAATTCGACCGCGCCACCGGCAATCTCGGCGGCGAATCCCATGCCCTCGTCGAGACCGCCGATCTGCTCGACGTGCTCGATCGCGATGCCGAGGCCGCCGAGCGCTACGTACTGGCCGCCGAGGTCGCCGAGAGATTCGGTGATCCGGTGCGCGTCGCCTACTGCCGCTACAGCGCCGCGCTGTCGCTGCACTGGACCGGCGACTACGCCGCCGCGATCACGGCCATCGCGGCCTCCGACGAAGCGATCGCGAAGCTCGCCACCGCCCACCCGGACACCGAACTGCTCACCTGGCACACGGCCCGGCACAACCACAACGCCGCCCGGATCCTGCGTCGCGCGCAACGCCCCGACGACGCCCTCCCGCGCGCAGACGCCGCCGCCGCGGGTTTCCGCGCCATCGACGCAGGCGACCAGGCCACCCGTTCCGACTACGAGCGCGCCGTACTCCTGATCGAGCTGAACCGCCCCACCGAAGCCGAGAAGATCCTCACCGAGGCCGTCGCGGAATTGGCCGACGACCACGCGGCCAAGCCGATGCTGTCGGAACTGCTGGCCGACACCCGAGCCCAGCTCGCCTGACGCGCACCTGATGCGAAGGAACCACCCGCGATGCAACCGCTCGACCCGAACGATCCTCGGCGGATCGGCGACTACCGACTGCTGGGCGTGCTGGGTGCCGGGGGCATGGGCAAGGTGTATCTGGGCCGGAACCCGGGCGGGCGCACGGTCGCCGTGAAGGTGATCCGCCCGGATCTGATCGATGCGGAGTTCCGTGCGAGGTTCCGTCGTGAGGTCGCGGCGGCTCAGCGCGTCGGCGGGGCCTACACCGCGCCGGTGCTCGACGCCGATGTCGATGCGCGGGCGCCGTGGCTGGCCACCGGCTATGTCGCCGGGATCTCGTTGACCGACGCGGTCAACCGGTTCGGGCCGTTCGCCGAGCCCGCGCTGCCGGCGTTGGCACACGGGCTCGCCGAAGCGCTCGTGGCGGTGCACGCGGCAGGCATCGTGCACCGCGACCTGAAGCCGTCGAACGTGATGCTCGCGATCGACGGCCCCAAGGTGATCGATTTCGGCATTGCCAGGGTGATCGCGGATTCCGCCCTCACTACCACCGGAAAGTTTCTCGGCTCACCGGGTTTCATGTGTCCCGAGCAGGTGAGCGGCGAAACCCTCAGTCCCGCCTGCGATGTCTTCGCCCTCGGCGGCGTCCTCACCTTCGCCGCCGCGGGTCACGGCCCCTTCGGTACGGCCGAGGTGATGCAGATGCTCTGGCGCATCGTGTACGAGGAACCCCGTCTCGAGGCTCTTCCTTCCGCCCTGCGACCGCTCGTCTCGTCCTGCTTGGCCAAAGACCCCGCTGCCAGACCGACCCCGGAACAAGTCCTTTCGGAACTGGCCCACCTCGGCACTGCCGAACGAACCGATTGGCTGCCGCCACAAGTAGTCGCGCACATCAGTACCAGCGCCGTCCGGCTACTCGACCTGGATTTCGATCCTGCCGACCCATCCGGCGCATCGCCGCTCGATGCCGCCGCGACTTCCGCACCAGGCTGGTCGACCGGCACTTCGGTACCGAACCTGTCGGCCGCGAACCCCGCGCAGGTGTCTCCGACCGGCTCCTCGAGACCGCACGGACCGACCGTCACCAGCGGATCGCCGCCGACTCCCTATGGAGAGCCCGGCGAATTCACCCCGCCGCCCTTTGTGGTCGCGCACAATTCCGTCGACACGTTCACCGGTCGCCCGCCGCCCGCGCCGGCACGTGCCACCGCGTCGCGACGAACCCGGACTCTGTTGATCGCCGCGTCCGCGACGGTGGCGGTGGCGGTCGCGGGTGGCGCCTATCTGATCGGGACCCAACTGAATGCCGGGTCCACCGGCGGCACCGGATCGAGCACCTCCGCCGCCTCGACCTCCGTCGCCTCGACCTCCGTCGCTTCGAGCTCGACCGAGACCGCACCCAGCTCGACCGCCACCGGATCGGGCACGGACTCCGTCCCGGCCGAGTTCGTCGGCACCTGGAAGGGCCGTGCCGCCGACGGCCCGGTTCAGTTCGACATCGAACTCACCATCGCCGCCGGTGCGGTCGGTCAGGAACTCGCGACCTCGGCCAACACCGGCGCCCTCTCCCGCGACCGCTGCGGCCGTGCGGAAACCCTCACCGAGGCCACCGCGCAGCGCCTCACCTTCCGGGCCAGGCTCACCGCCGGTAGCGGATGCTTCGACGAGGGCGCTACCTCGACGGTCACTCTGCAACCCGACGGCTCGCTGGCCTATCGAACCCCTGGTGTCCTCGGCGGCACCATCGCCGGCACCCTGCGGAAGGGCTGACAATGCGCTCCGACCGAACTGGAACAGGTTGCTACCGGATAGCCCGCGATGCCCTCGGCGCAGGTGCACCCGGTCGTTCGTCCAGTAGCAAACCTCTACGTGAAACGCGGTGTCGCGCCGCTGACGGGCAGCGCCGTCAATCCATACCCGCAGGTAGCGTCGGTCTCGCAAACTCTGCCGTTGCGATCTGGGTCACTAATATGTCAAACTCTCGCCCACACTGTGAAGCCAGTCGGTCTCACAATGTCTGGAAAGGGAGTCGATTGAGCGGGCGGCAGGTGAGCAAGGTTGCCACCGTCCCGAAGGCTGCCTTGATGTCAGTCGAACGTGACCAGTGCCAGAGCGGCGCCGGTGAGCAGATCGACCAGCTCGTCGACGGGCGGACGCGACTCGCGCAGCAACCATTCGTGCGCCACGCCGGTGACCGCGCCGGTGATCAGCGCGGTGGTCAGCTCGGCGTCACCGCGCAGGCGCACCCCCACCCGCTCCAGTGCGCCCGCGATCAGTGCCGACCAGGCGTGCCTGCGGGTCCGGCGATGGGTCTCCATCCGATCGCTCACCCCGACCACCTCGATCACCGCCACCTGCGCGCGATACGGGTCGGAGCCGAGCGACTCCAGGTACGCGCCGAAACCGGCCCGCAACGCGAGCTTCGGATCGGTGGAACCGAGCGCGACCAGCGCGGCGCCCACCGCGGCCGCCGCGTCGTCCTGGATCCGGTCGTAGGCCGCTACCAGCACGTCTTCGCGGGTCTCGAACTCTTCGTAGAACTGCCGCTTGGACAGCCCGGCCGCCGCGCACACCTCGGCGAGCGAGCACGTGGCGTACCCGCGTTCCGCGAAAATTCGCGTCGCTGCTTCCAGGAATCGCAGTCGTCGTTCGGCTTTTCGCGCGACGACCGTACGACCCCCATACCGCCTGTCCGCTGTAGTCACCTCTCCAAAGTATCTGAAACCCGGGATAACACTGACCTTTCCGGGTCGCTTCATCTATCCACCGAACAAAGGACGGCCGACCAGTGCTGAGCACCCGAGCATCGCGGACCGCATTGTCCGCCCTCGTACTAGCGGCGGGTGCGGCACTCGTGGCACCCACGCCCACGATGGCTGCCCCGCAGTCCGCCGCGACGCAGCCGAGCGTCCCCGCCATCGCCGAGAACGTCCCCTCCGGGACACTCGCGGCGCTGGCTCCGACGATCGTAGGCGCGATTTCGGCCCCCGGCCCCATCGCCGACGGCGGACAGGCCGCGATCCTGGCCCAGGCTCGCGTGCTGCTGGCCACGCCCGGCATCCCGGCGCAGGTCAAGGCCACCCTCGAAAAGGTCATCACCTTCCTCGACGGCAGTGGCGGCGGCGGTCCCGAATTGCCGCCTTCGGACGGTCCGCGCATCGCGCAGTTCCTCTACCCGACCATCGGCAAGGGCTGCATCGGCCCGACGTCGGATTCCGTCGGCACCGCGCTGGCGGTCCCCGGCCCGGCGACACTGCCGCCGCCCGGACCGGCCGCGGGCCAGACCGGCTTCGTCTTCACCGCGCTCGGCACGAAGACCGCCACGGTCGTGCAGAATCCGCCGATGACGGTGCAGTGGGTCAACCTCGACAACCGTCGCACCGGTACCCAGCCGCTCACCACCGAGGCGGGCATCAACGCCGACGGCCCGGCCACTCTCACCGCTATCGCCGACACCGGTCCCGGCCGGGTCGCGGCAGTGATCACCGGTTCGCTCACCACGGCCACCGCCGATGGTGACCGCACCTGCTCGTTCGCCCCGACCCTCGGTTTCTTCTCCGTCGGCTGAGTCTCGCACCACGCAATTGGAGTTCGATCTATGAAGTTTGTCGTCCCCGGCCTGGTCAGCGGCCTGGCCGGCGCGGTCATCGGGGTGATTGCCGTACTCGGCATCACCGCGGGCGCGCAACAGAATTCGATCCCCGCGCCCGAGGAGTCCGGTGACCCGGGCTCGTCGCTGCTCGGCAACGTGCAGTACGGCTCGCGATGAGCAACGTACGCAGGCTCATCGCCTGCATCCTCGTCGGTCTCGGCGCGCTGCTGCTCGCGGCCGCGGTCATGATTCCCACCTACACGGTCGGCAAGGTCGCCAAGACCCCGCTCGACCTGCGCATCACCACGGTCGCCAAGAGCGTGCCCGGCGAGGAAAGCCTCGTGCTGGACGCGAAGTCGCTCACCGCGACCGAGGGCGCTGCCAAGGTGAACACCAATGTGCCGCTCGTTTCGCAGCGCTTCCTGACGGTCGAGGAGCCCTCGGACGCCGACGAGATGACCGTCCAGGCCGGCCAGACCCTGCGTCGCGACGACCAGGACCCCAAGGACGGCCTGCTCACCGCCTCGGTCGACCGCGTCACCATCGACCGCGTCACCGGCGCGCCGATCGACGCCTCGCCCAACGGTTCGATCGCCGTGGCTCAGGACCCCAAGTCGGGCGCCGCGATCCCCACCGAGTCGCAGCGGCGCGGCCTGCAGTACCGCTTCCCGATCGGCACCGAGAAGAAGTCGTACCCGTACTTCGACCTCAACGCCCGCGCCACCTACGACATCGATTTCATCGACGAGTCGGAGATCAACGGCGTGCCGGTCTACCACTTCCGGCAGACCATCCCGGTGACGAACATGTGGGACGTCGTCAAGCACCCGTCCCATCAGCTCGCCCTGCCCGCCGCCAAGTGGGGCCTCGAGGGCACCGAGCCGGTCACCATGACGCGCTTCTACACCAACACCCGCGACGTGTGGGTGGAGCCGAGGACCGGCGCGGTTCTCAAGGGTGGCGAGAACCTCCACATGTACTACGGCCGTAGCGCCGGGCAGGTGGACGTCAACATCCTGAAGTCGCACCTCGTCTTCGACGAAGAGACCATCGAAGCCCAGATGGCCGTCACCCAGGAGAGCCTCGACAAGCTCGACCTGTACGGCAAGACCCTGCCGATCATCCTGGGCATCCTCGCCGCCATCTTCCTCATCGGCGGCGCGGTCCTCGGATTCCTGAGCTCGGGCTCCACCGCGGGCCGTCCGTTCGATCCCCCGACCGAGCGGATTCGTTCCTCGAACCTGTAAGCCACCTGTCCACAACTCGGCCTCCCCCGGTCCTCAACCCGGGGGAGGCCGAGCTGTTTTGTGGGCAGGTTTGCCCAGTGCGACCGCGCGGCAATCGGATTCAGGGTCGCGGTAACTGCCGAACTCGAGCCGCCTCGCGGGTGAGATGGTCGCGCTCGAGAACTGTGGTGGCCGCGCGGGCCGCTGCGGCGTACAGGGTCGCGGCCTCTTCGAGTTCGCCCGCTCGTTCGAGTAGGTAGGCCCGGGATGCGCTGTGGCGCGGTAGTTCCGGGTCGAGATCCGCGAGGGCGGCCAGCCCTGCTCGGGGGCCGTCGGCCTCACCGACCGCGACCGCGCGATTCAGGCGCACCACCGGGCTGTCGGTGAGAAGCAGTAGTTCGTCGTACCACTCCACGATCTGTATCCAGTCCGTTTCGGCGGTGCTCGGGGCGTCCGCGTGCAGGGCCGCGATCGCGGCTTGGGCCTGGTATTCGCCCAGGCGGTCACGGGCCAGTGCGGCTTGCAGGATCGTCACGCCCTCGGCGATAAGGTGTGTGTCCCACCGGGATCGGTCCTGTGCGGCCAGCGGAATCAAGCGCCCGCCCTCGATACGCGACGCACGGCGTGCGTGGTGCAGCAGCATCAGCGCGAGCAGCCCCGAGACCTCGGGTTCGCCGGTCGAGGCGGCGAGCTGACGGGTGAGGCGGATGGCTTCGGCGGCCAGATCGATGTCGCCGCTGTAGCCCTCGTTGAAGACGAGGTAGAGCACCCGCAGCACCGTTGCCGGATCGCTGGGACGGTCCAGCGGTAAGCCCGTGATCCGCTTCTTGGCCCGGCTGATCCGTTGCGCCATAGTCGATTCCGGAACCAGGTAGGCCGTCGCGATCTGCCGGGTCGTCAGGCCGCCGACCGCGCGCAAGGTCAGCGCGACGGCCGAGCCCGGCGACAGCGAGGGATGCGCGCACAGGAAATACAGCCACAGCGTGTCGTCCGTGGCGGGCACCGGACCGGCTTCGGGCTCGGCATCGACCGCGAATTCCCGCCCACGCCTGGACGTTTCGGCCCGTGTCGCATCGATGAACTTCCGCCAGGCGACGGCGACGAGCCAGCTCTTCGCGTCGCGCGGTGGATCGTCGGGCCAGGTTTCCAGCGCCCGGATCAGCGCCTCCTGCACCGCGTCCTCGGCCGCCGCGAACCCGGCCCCGCGGCGGACGAGGATCGCGATCACCGCGGGGACGAGTTCGCGCAGTAGCGCGTCGTTCATTCGGTCACCGTGGGCAACTCTGTGTAGAACGGCCGCAGTTCGAGCCATTCCTGCACCGGCTTCCCACCTGCGCCCGGTGCCGCCGACAGCTCCCCGGCGAGTTCGAGCGCCCGGTCATAGGTCTCGACATCGATGACCATCCACCCGGCGATCAGGTCCTTGGTCTCCGCGAACGGCCCGTCGGTGACCGGCGGGCGACCCTCGCCGTCCGAGCGGACCCACGTGCCCTGGGTGGACAGTGCCTGACCGTCGACGAACTCGCCGGTCGATCGCAATCGATCGGCGAAATCCACCATGTACTGCACATGCGCGGACACCTCGTCCGCCGTCCACTGATCCATCGGCGCGTCGTTGACCGATGCGGGCGCGCCACGGTAGTGCTTGAGCAGCAGGTACTTGGCCATGATGTTCTCCTCGGTTGGTGTTCTGTGTGGGTTGTACCCCTGGGACGGAGCCACCCACGCGTTCTCGACATCGGCGGCACAAGAATCCCGGCCGATTATTTTCGCCGTGAGTGAACGGCGCCACCTGCAGGAACAAACCGCCGGGGGTCCATGTTGAGTCAGCAAAGCTCAACTTTGGAAGGGTCGACATGACTTCAGCTCAGAACCTGCCGGTGCTGTTCCTGACCGATCCGATCGTGCTGCCGGGCATGGTCGTGCCCATCGAACTGGACGAATCCGCGCAGGCCGCCATCGACGCCGCCCAGGCGGCCAAAACTGGTTCGGTGCTGGTCGCGCCGCGCCTCGACGAGGGCTACGCGTCCTACGGCGTCGTCGCCACCATCGAACAGGTCGGCCGGATGCGCGGCGGCGCGCCCGCGGCCGTGTTGAAGGCCGAGCGCCGCGCCCGGATCGGGCACGGTGTCACCGGGCCGGGAGCCGCGCTGTGGGTGGAGGCCGAACTCGTCGAGGCGGTCGAGCCCGACGAGCGGACCACCGAGCTCGCCGCCGAGTACAAGAAGCTGGTCGTCGCCGTGCTGCAGCGGCGTGAGGCCTGGCAGATCATCGACATCGTCAACCAGCTCGACGACGTAGAGGCCATCGCCGACACCGCGGGCTACGCGCCGTACCTGTCCGACGACCAGAAGCGCGAACTGCTCGAGACCCCCGATGTAGCGGTGCGGCTGACCAAGCAGATCGACTGGATCAAGGACCACATCGCCGAGGTGGAGGTCACCGACAAGATCTCCGAAGACGTCCGCGACGGCATGGAGAAGAGTCAGCGCGAGTTCCTGCTGCGTCAGCAGCTCAACGCCATCCGCAAGGAACTCGGCGAGGACGAACCCGACGGCGCCGACGATTACCGCACTCGCGTGGAGAACGCGGACCTGCCCGAGAACGTGCGCGC
Source organism: Nocardia sp. NPDC055165 (assembly GCF_053606985.1). Classification (NCBI taxonomy): domain Bacteria; kingdom Bacillati; phylum Actinomycetota; class Actinomycetes; order Mycobacteriales; family Nocardiaceae; genus Nocardia; species Nocardia sp. NPDC055165. The sequence goes on along the minus strand of NZ_JBSGSS010000004.1, from coordinate 263,411 downwards.
GGAGGCGCTGCGCGAGGTCGGCCGGTTGGAGCGCGCCAGCGACCAGAGCCCGGAATCCGGCTGGATCCGTACCTGGCTCGACACCGTGCTCGATCTGCCGTGGACGGTGAAAACCGAGGACAGCACCGATGTCTCGGCCGCGCGAGCGGTGCTCGACGCCGATCACCACGGCCTCGACGAGGTGAAGGACCGGATGGTCGAGTACCTGGCGGTGCGTTCGCGGCGGGCCGCGCGCGGTCTCGAGGTCGTGGGCGGACGCGGGTCCGGCGCGGTGCTCGTGCTGGTGGGTCCCCCCGGTGTCGGTAAGACCTCGCTGGGTGAATCGGTCGCCAAGGCGCTGGGCCGCAAGTTCGTTCGCGTCGCCCTCGGCGGCGTGCGCGACGAGGCCGAGATCCGTGGCCACCGCCGCACCTACGTCGGCGCGCTGCCGGGCCGGATCGTGCGTGCGGTGAAGGAGGCGGGTTCGATGAATCCCGTTGTCCTGCTGGACGAGATCGACAAGGTCGGCTCCGACTTCCGTGGTGATCCGGCGGCGGCCCTGCTCGAGGTCCTCGACCCCGCGCAGAACCACACCTTCCGCGACCACTACCTGGACCTGGACCTCGACCTGTCGAATGTCCTGTTCATCGCGACCGCCAACGTCATGGACACCATCCCCGGTCCCCTGCTGGACCGTATGGAGCTCATCACCGTCGACGGTTACACCGAGGCCGACAAGGTGGCGATCGCGCGCGACTTCCTGGTTCCCCGCCAGCTGGAGCGCAACGCGCTGACCGCGGAAGAAGTGTCGATCACCGACGCGGCCCTGCGCGAGATCGCGGCGAACTACACCCGGGAGGCGGGCGTGCGTCAAATGGAGCGCCTGGTGGCAAAAGCCTTGCGCAAGGCGGCAACTCGCCTGGTCACAGGCGACCCCGCGAGCGTCGGCGACGCTGCCGTGGACGCCCCGCTCGTCGACAAGGGCGCGCTGGGCGAGGGCGCGGTGCTCGGGTACGACCCCGAACTCGGCTACGACAACGTCATCGACATCGCGGCCGGTCCGCAGCCGGTCGGTCAGGTGACGAGCCTGGTGGTCGACCTCGACAACCTCACCGACTACCTCGGGCGTCCCCGCTTCACCCCGGACTCGATGGAGCGCACCTCCGTCCCGGGCGTGGCGACCGGCCTCGCGGTGACCGGTGCGGGCGGCGATGTCCTCTACATCGAGGCCAACGGCGCCGAGGGCGAGCGTTCGCTCACCCTCACCGGCCAGCTCGGTGACGTGATGAAGGAATCGGCTCAGATCGCCCTCACCTACGTCCGCTCGCACCTGGAGGAAATCGGTATCGAGCCGAAGGTCCTCGACCGCAACATCCACATCCACTTCCCCGCGGGTGCGGTCCCCAAGGACGGCCCTTCGGCGGGCGTCACCATGGTCACCGCCCTGGTGTCGCTGGCCCTCGGTCGCCCGGTCCGCGGCGATGTGGGGATGACCGGCGAGGTCACCCTGAACGGCAGTGTCCTGCCGATCGGCGGCGTGAAGCAGAAGCTGCTCGCCGCCCAGCGAGCCGGCCTGAAGACCGTCTTCATCCCGGCCCGCAACGAACCGGACCTGGACGAAGTCCCGGCGGAAGTACTGGCCGCCCTGAACGTCCGCCCCGTCGCCGACGTGGCAGACATCCTGGCCTACGCGATCGAGCCGATCGCCGAACCCGCCGCCGACGGCAAGACCTTCGCCGTCAGCGCCTGATCCCCGCTGTCAACGGGCCGTGCACAGCTGTGTACGGCCCGTTGACGTGTCCGGCTAGCGGCTGACGGTCGGCGGCAGCATCGGGCCCGCGACGGTGACTACGGCGAGTTGGTCGGTGTCGTAGTTGTCCTGGTCGTCGAGGTCGTCGAGATCGTCGTCGTCGAAACCGTCCGCATCTTCCTCGGTGGTGGGGGCGAGGTCCTTCTCGACGCGGCGGGTGGTGCCCTGGGCGACCGCGCAGAGGACAGGTTCCTCGCCCTCGGTCTCGGCGTAGACGTCGCAGTGGGTGACGGCCTGGCGGCGGGTGGCGCCAAGGACGGTGGCGTGCACGCGCAGGCGCTCGCCCTGGGCAGGGCGCAGGTAGGTGATGGTGAAGCCGCCGGTGAGGACGTTGGGGCCCAGGACGGTACCCGCGGCGAAGGTGAGGGCGTTGTCGGCGGCGTAGGCGAGCACCCCGCCGTGCACGAAGCCGAACTGCTGGCCGTGTTCTGGCTGGATGTCGATGATGAGAGTGGCTGCGCCCTCACCGAATTCGGTGAGCTCGGTGCCGACCAGACGGGCGAACGGCTGCGCGGCTAGTACCTGGCGCGCCAGGTCGAGGTCGAGGGTGGAAGCTTCGGTCGGCATCGGGTGTTCCGTTCTTCGAGTTGCGTGGCCCTGCATGGTGACTATTCGGTGCCGTCGGCCCGCAGTGTCGCCCACGCGGCGGCGGCGAGCTCGGGGGCGACATCGGTTGGCGCGGTACGGATATTGCCACCAAGCCATTGGCGGGAGTATTCCTGTGCCGCACCGAGCCACAGCGCGTAGACAAGATCGAGTTCCAGGTCACGCACCGCGCCGTATCCCGCGTGCGTGCGCCACCACCGCCGGACGGCCGTGAGGAACTCCACATTGCGCTCGCTCTCCCGGGCCCCGGGCGGCCGCGAACCCGTGAGAACCGTTGCGCGATATTGATATTCGTGCACCCAGTGCAGGTGCGCGCGCACCCCGGCCTCGACGCCGGTCCGCGCGTCGGGACTGTCGGCGACGGCATTCCAGAAGTGTTGCTGGTAGTCGGTGAGCGCGGCCACCCAGACCTGCCGATAGAGGTCGGACTTGTCCGGAAAGTGGTGGTACAGCGCGCCGACGCTGGCATCGGCGGCGGCGCGGATATCGCTCAGCGTGGCATCGAGCACGCCGTGTTCGGCGAACTGCCGCTCCGCGGCGAGCAACAACCGATCTCGCATCTCCATATACAGAATTTAGTTCTGTCCGGCTGACGTGGCAAGAGCCGATCTGTCGGTGCGATGCGGTAAGACGGAACTGTGCCCCGGTGGCTCCTGCATGTGGATCTCGACCAGTTCCAGGCGGCGGTGGAATTCCGGCGTCGCCCTGAGCTGCGCGGCCGGCCGGTGATCGTCGGCGGCGAGGGCGATCCCGCGCAGCCCCGCAAGGTCGTGACCTGCGCGTCTTATCCCGCGCGGGCCTACGGCGTACGTGCGGGGATGGCGTTGAGAATGGCGCAGCGCAAGTGCCCCGAGGGCGTTTTCCTGCCGGTCGACATGGCCGCCTACGAGGTGGCCTCCGAAGAGATCATGGCGACGCTGGGCCGGGTGGCCGGCGCGGTCGAGGTGTGGGGGATGGACGAGGCGTTCGTCGCCACCGACGGCGATCCGTGGCAGCTGGCCGCCGAAATCCGCACCGCCATCATCGAACTCGGCCTCACGTCCGCGGTCGGCATCGGCGACAACAAGCTCACCGCGAAGCTCGCCACCGGTTTCGCCAAGTCCACCGGCAAGACCTCCGCCGAACCCGAGCACGACCCCGGCGCCGCCACCGGCATCTTCGAGCTCACCGCCGCCAACTGGACCGAACTCATGGGCCACCGCCCCACCGACGCGCTCTGGGGCGTCGGTGCCCGCATCGCCCACCGCCTGGCCGACCTCGACATCACCACGGTCGCCGATCTCATGTCCGCCGACCGCGCGCGTCTGGCCGCCGAGTTCGGCCCGAGCACCGGCCCCTACCTGTGGGTCCTCGGCCACGGCAAAGGCGACACCGAACTCTCGACCACCCCACGAATCCCCGTGGGCCGCAGCAAGTCCGAGACCTTCCCGCACGACCTCACCGATCCCGGCGAAATCCGCCGCGAGGTCGCCCGCATCGCCACCGAGGTCGCCGAGGAGATGCGCGAACACCACCGCGTCAGCACCCGGGTCTCGGTCACCGTCCGCACGAAAACCTTCTATACCCGCAGCAAACAGCAAAAACTCCCCACCCCCACCGACGACATCACCACCATCACCGACACCGCCCTGGCGATCATCGACCGCTTCGACCTGGACCGCCCGATCCGACTCCTCGGCGTCCGCCTGGAACTCCTCCCGCCCTGACGTGGGTCCTCCCCCGCGGTCTCGCGAACTCGTATGCTCGGGCAATGGAGTTTTCTGCGATGGTGGCCCGTGAATCCGATGGTGGGATCGTTCTCGCTCGTGAAACGGTGGGAGACGACTTCCTCGGTAGCGGCGAGGTGACGATCAAGGTTCATTACTCGAGCGCGAACTACAAAGATCTGCTGGCGATCACGCCGCGCGGTGGGGTGGTGCGCAACTATCCGATCGTGCCGGGCATCGACCTCACCGGTGAGGTGATCGCCTCGGAGATCGATGACTTCTCCCCCGGCGACCAGGTCATCGCCCATGGCTACGACCTGGGCGTTTCGCGCAACGGTGGCTTTGCCGAATACACCAAGGTGCCTGCCGAATGGGTGGTGAAGCTCGACGGCCTCGACACCCGCGACGCCGCCACCATCGGCACCGCGGGCTTCACCGCCGCCCTGAGCGTGCAGGCCCTGCTCGACCACGGCCTGACCCCCGACGACGGCGCCGTCCTGGTCACCGGCGCGACCGGCGGTGTCGGCACCGTGGCCATCGACATCCTCTCCGGCCTCGGCTTCGAGGTGATCGCTTCCACCGGCAAGACCGACGCGAACGACCTGCTGGCCGAGCTCGGCGCCAACGAGGTCATCGGCCGGCTGCCCCTCGACCCCGATGCCAAGCCGCGCCCGCTCAACAAGGCCAACTGGGCGTCGGCGGTGGACAGCGTCGGCGGCGCGTCGCTGGCCCACGTCCTCAGCGCCATCGGTTACGGCGGGGCGGTAGCGGCCAGCGGCCTCACCGGCGGCGCCGAGCTTCCCACCACCGTGCTCCCGTTCATCCTGCGCGGCGTCAGCCTGCTCGGCATCGACTCGGTCCAGCTCCCGATCGAGAAGCGCCGCGCACTGTGGACAGCACTGGGCAAACAGCTTCGCCCCCAGCATCTGTCGACGATCGAGTCCTTCACGCCGATCACCGAGGTCGGCACCGTCCTGCAGTCGATCAAGGACGGCACCCACTCCGGGCGCACCGTGATCGGCGTGGCCAACGAGTTCTGAGCCCGCCAGAAATTCGCCACACGACGACGTTACGGAGATTGTAATACTGTAACGGGCATGATGCTCCGCCCAGACGGCACCACGATCACCGACGAGTCCGCGATCGCGCTGGCCGCGTCCATTCGCGCCCGCGAGGTCAGCGTCCGCGCGGTGATCGATGCCCACATCGCCGTGCTGGAACGTTTCGCGCCCGCCACGAACGCCGTGGTGGTGGACTGCTACGACACCGCGCGGGCACAGGCCGACGCCGCCGACGCCCACCTCGCGACCGGGCCGGAGTACCTGCCGCCGCTGTTCGGCGTCCCGATCACCGTCAAGGAGTCCTTGGCGGTCGCGGGCCTGCCCAACACGGCGGGCGTCGTGGCTCGGCGGCACCTGCGGCCCACCGCGAATGCCACGGTGGTGCAACGAGTTCTGGACGCGGGTGCGATCGTGCTCGGGCTGACCAACACCGCCGAGGGGTGCATGTGGCTCGAGTCGACGAACCGGGTCTACGGGCGAACCAGCAACGTGCACGACCGGACACGGACGGCGGGCGGGTCATCGGGCGGTGAGGGCGCCGCCGTCGGCAGCGGCGGCTCCCCGCTCGGCCTGGCCACCGATACCCTCGGCTCGATCCGGGTGCCCGCCTTCTGCAACGGCGTCTTCGGGCACCGCCCGTCGACCGGCCTGCTCCCGACCACCGGTGCGTGGCCACCACCGTTCGGCGTGGCCGCCCTGTGCTCCAACGGGGTCATCGCCCGCCGTGCGGCCGATCTCATGCCGCTGCTGCGGATCATGGCCGGTCCCGACGGGACCGATCCCCTGGTCCGCGCGGCCACCCTCGGCGATCCGGCGACCACCTCGATGCGGGGTGTGCCCGTCGTGCTGCTCGACGGAACCTTCGCCCCCGGCTTCGGCCGTGAGGTACTGGCCGCGCGCGACCGCGCCGCCGCCGCGCTCACCGAGGCGGGCGCCGAGGTCATCCGGGTACCGATGCGTTCGCTGCGGACGATCGGGCTCTTCGCCACGATCGTGCTGGCCGAGGAGACCGGGATCAGCTTCGCCGAGATCATGCGCGGCGAGGGCGCCGACATCCTCGCGCCGCGACAACTCACCGCCCTGCGCGGCGACCACACCCTCGCCACCCGCCTCCTCGCGCTCGGCGAGCTGATCGCGGCCCGGCTACCCACCCGGGTGGCCCGGCGCATCACCGCCGCCGCACACCGCACTGCCGCCGAGATCACCGAGATCATCGGTGACGGATTGCTCCTGCATCCGACCCTGAGCACGGTCGCGCCCCGTCACGGCCGCACCACCGGCCGCCTGTGGCGCACGAACACGGTCGCACCGTTCAGCCTCGCCGGGCTCCCCGTCACCCAGGTGCCGCTCGGCCGCGGCACCCACGGTCTGCCACTCGGGGTACAGGTGGTCGCGGGACCCAACCGCGATCACCTCTCGATCGCCGCGGCCCTCACTCTCGAGAAGGCGTTCGGCGGCTGGGTCCGCCCGCGGGGCTGACCACTCCCCCTCCGGGTGTGGTCACGTGCTCGGGAGCAACGCCATCGTCGCGCGGTATCGACGGCTCGGCCGGAAAGGACGCCGGGAACAGTTCGCCGGCGGGACGGCGTAGGTAGTCGCGCTCGGTGTAGGCCGCCCGCATCCGGTCGAACAGTGACTGCGCCCGCCGGGTCATCGCAGGCAGGTCGATGCCGGGAATTACCCCGTCGCGCAGAGTGATCCGCCCGGCGACCATGGAGAAATCCGCCGCGCGCCCGGTGCTGTTCATGCACAGGGTGCGAATCGGATCGTCGAGGACGCCGTCGCGCGGGTCGTCGAGGCGGAAGGCGACCAGGTCGGCGGTCGCCCCCACCGCGATCGTGCCCAGGTCCGGTCGGTGCAGCGCTTCGGCACCGCCGAGCGTCGCCGCCGAGACGTAGTCGCCGTAGGTGGCCGCGTCGAGCCGCGATGCCAGCACCTTGGCCAGGGTGACGCCGATGTCGATGCCGCGCACCAGGTCCGGCGGAAAAGAGTCGGTGCCGAGGGCGATGCGCACGCCCGCTGCCCGGTACCGATCGAAGCTGTCGAGCGCCGATCCGTGTCTGGCCGAGGTGAGCGGGCAGTGCACGATCGATGCTCCCGACGCCGCGAGCGTGCCGAGATCGTCATCGGTATCGGCATCTACGTGCGGGTTCGAGTCGATGTAGATCCCGTGGGGGATGAGCAGATTCGGCCCGAGGAGACCGGTCCGCTCGAGCACGGCCAGCGGTGACATACCGAACCGCTCGATCACGAACGCGCGTTCGTGCAGCCCTTGGAGCGCGTGCAGGCGGACCAGCGCGCCGGTCGCCGCGGCCAGCGCGGCGGTCCGGTGCAGCAGATCCTCGGACAGCGTCTCGATCCGGCACGGGAGCAGCGTCCCGTGGACCAGATCGGTGTCCTGCGCCGAGGCCCACTCCAGGAACCGCGCCGCACCCTCGAACCCGTCGAGCCCGAGTTCTTCGTTCCAGTAGATGGACCGCGAGCCGTCGTCGTCGACCACGTTGACCCCGGATCGGTACGCGGGCCCGAGGTACACCCGCAGGCCCAGACGTTGTGCGGATTCGGCCATCGCCACGGCGTCGGAGTAGGTCTCCGCCCAATCGCTGTGTACCTCCGACGCGATCGGCATCGCCGTCGTCACCCCGTGCAGCAGCAGCTGGACGAACCCGTACTCACGGATGAACGCCCGCTCCTCGGCGTCGAACACCGCGCGCCGCCGCTGTGTGGCGTACTCGCGCGACCATTGCAAACCGAGGCCGAGCTCGCGCGACTGCCACGAATCCAGGATCGTGTGGTCGATGTCGGTGAGCGCGTCGAGGTCGATGAGCCCGGGCATCAAGATCGCGTCCCCGAGCTCGATCACCTCGTCGACGGTCTCCAGACCGCGCGGACCGGCGGCGACGATGCGCGAATCCTCCACCACCACTTCGCCATCGGTGAGCAACACGTGGCCGCCGACGATCCCCGACGCGAGCACATGGCGTGCTCGAATACCGCGCCGCATCTCAGCTCCTCCCCCTGCCCCAACGACCGGGAATCTCGAATCCCTCCAGTGCCGTATCGACGGAAACCACACTGCCCCGGTGGATTACAGTGCGCTCGGCCGGGCGGTCCATCACAGCCGAAGTCGGGCTGGCCGCGTCGACGAGGAAGAACTCGGCCGGATCACCGACCTCGAAACCTGGATGTGGCTCGCTCCGGCCGAGCGGGCGCAGACTCCGGTCGAGCACGCTCGCTCCACCCCAACTGGCCACGGCGAGAGCGTGTTCCACGTGCTCGTCGGATCCGAACCCGTTGACGAACGCGAGTTGCCAGGCGCGGTCGAGCATGTCGCCGTTGCCGTAGGGCGACCAGTAGTCCCGCTGACCGTCCATCCCGACCCCGACGCGCACACCGGCCGCGGCCAGGTCGAGCAACGGCAACGCCCAACCCTGCGCGCCCGCCGCGTGGGTGAGGGCGATGTCGAGCTCCGCCAGCTGCTCGATCGCCGCAGGCACAGCGGGCAGCCCACCGGCCAGGCATCGGGCATGGGAGATGGTCGCCAGACCGGTCATCCCGAGCGCCCGCACCCGTTCGATGATCAGCGACAGGGTGAACAGCCCCAGCTCACCCGCTTCGTGCAGGTGGATGTCGACGCCGACCTGATGCTTGTCGGCCAGCCCGAACACCGCGTCGAGATGTCGCACCGGATCGCGGTCGAGTTCGCACGGATCCATCCCGCCGACCAGGTCGGCCCCGGCCGACAGTGCCGCGTCCATGAGGTCGACGACGCCGGGCTCGAGCAGGATTCCGACCTGCGGGAACGCTACGATCTCCACGTCGCACACGTCGTCGTAGCGTTCCCGCGCCGCGAGTTCGCCTTCGAGCTTGGTGAGCCCGGAATCGGCGTCCACCTGGGCGTGACTGCGAATCCTGGTGGCCCCGTTGGCCACTGCCACCGCGAGGGTGAACGAGGCACGTTCGGCCACGGAACGTTCCGCCGACCGCCAGTGCTCGCGATCGTTCATGATCCGGCCCCACCGTCCCGGCATCCCGGTCTGGGCACGGAACGGCAGCCCGAGCCTGCTCGAGTCGAGATGCAGGTGCACATCCGACAGTGCGGGCAGGATCAACCGGCCCGCGCCGTCGACGAGCTCGCCGGCGGGCACCGGCGGACCGGTGGCCGCGGATACCGCGGCCACCGTGCCGTTCTCGATCAGCAGGTCCACCGGCGGGCCGCCCCAGGGGCGAACGTCGGTGATCAACAGCGAATCACCCACGCGCTCAGTCCTTGCCGAAGGTCGCGGCGTCGACGGTGATCATCCCGTCCGCCCGCGGCTTCCAGTTCAGCGCCGGGTCCACCGCGTAGCTGGCATCGGGGGTGTAGAGGCCGAGCAGCAGCGCCTTGGAATCGTTGAGGGTGAACAGATCTCGGTAGACATCGATCCTGGCCTGTCCGGCGACGGTCCGGGTCTTGGCGACCAGGGCCTGGGTTTCCGGCAGCATCGCGTAGTCGTTCCACTGCCCGCCGAACATCGAGGCGATCGGGGCGTCGCCGTCCATGGTGGACGGCGCGTAGGTGTTGAGGTAGATGCCGGTGGCGGCCTTCTTCGTGTAGATCATCTGGGAATGGCTGCTCTGATCGGTGCCGTGCAGGGTGATGGTGATGCCGACTTCGGCAAGGTTCGCCTGGATCGACTGGGCGATCTCCGAGCTCAGCGGGATGCGTCCGTTCGTCGCGTACTGGAAGGGGATCGGCGTGCCGTTGTAGCCCGCCGCGGCCAGCAGCTGCTTGGCCCTGGCCGTATCACGCACCGGCGCGGCATATTTCGGGTCGTAGCCGCCGACGTTCTTGGCGACCAGTTGGCTGTCGACCGTCGCGCGGCCCGCGAGCAGACTCTTGACGATGGCGTCCCGGTCGATCGACAGTGCGATCGCCTCGCGTACCCGCTGGTCGGCCAGCGGACCCGCCGTGGCGTTCATGCCGAGGAAGGTGACGCCGTTGGAGACCCGCGACTCGATGTGCACACTCTTCGAACCATCCACGGCGGCAACCTGATTGGGCGCGATCAAGGCCACATCGAGACTGCCGGACTGAACACCGTTGAGTCGGGCGTCGGCGTCGGCCACCGTCTTGAAGGTCACGGTCTCCATCGCGGCCTTGTCGCCCCAGTAGTTCGGATTGCGCTTGACGACGTATTCGACGCCGCGCGTGTAGTGGTCGAACACGAACGGCCCCGAGCCGACCGGTGCGGCCGCGAATCCCGCGGAACCGAGCTTGGTGTAAACACTTTCGGGCACGATCGAGACGCCGGTGGTGATGGTCGGCCACGCGGAGAAGGGGGCGTTGAGGCTGAACACCACGGTATTGCCGGGACCGGCGGCGGCTGAGGTGAACATCTCCATATAGGTGGCCGGATCGCCGTTGGGTGTCGCCTTGATCTGGTTGTAGGTGAACGCGACATCGGAGGCTTTCACCGGTTCGCCGTTGTGGAACTTCGCGTCCTCACGAATCGTGAACGTCCACTGGGTGAAATCGGTGTTGTGCTCCCACGAGGTCGCGAGCTTCGGGCCGATCACGCCTTCCGCGTCGAATCGGGCGAGCTGGTCGAAGGTCGCGAAGTAGTAGTTGTAGCCTGCCAGCGAACCGTCGCTGATCGGGTCCGGCACGTCCGTCGGTTCGGTGACCGCGCCGACCACGAGGGTCTTCGTCGACGCGGTGTCGGTGCCCGCGGGTGCGCAGGCACTCAGGGTGACGGTGGAGAACGCGAGGATCGCGAGTCCGGTAGCCACACTGCGGGTGATCGGTCTCATGGGTTTCCTAATCTTTCGTGGAGCGGGGAAGTGGATGCAGGCACGCCGCGACATGCCCGGCGGGCCCGAGCGGCTCGAGTTCCGGTATGCGCGTGGCGCATTCGCCGGTCGCCGATGGGCAGCGGGTGCGGAAGGTGCAGCCGCTCGGTGGATTCGCGGCATCGGGGAGTTCGCCGCGGATCAGCGTCGAGGTGTCGCGGCGGCGTTGATGGGGGTCGGGAACGGGAGCCGAGGCGATCAGCGCGCGCGTGTACGGATGCCGGGGACTGGTGAACACGTCCTCGGTGGCGCCGATCTCGACGAGCTTGCCCAGATGCATCACCGCGACCCGGTCCGACAGGTGCCGCACGACCGAGAGATCGTGGGCGATGAACAGATACGACAGGCCGAGCTGTTCTTGCAGGTCTTGGAGCAGGTTGATCACCTGGGCCTGTACCGAGGCGTCGAGCGCGGACACCGGTTCGTCGAGTACCAGCACCTCCGGCCTCGGCGCGAGCGCCCTGGCGATCCCGAGCCGTTGCCGCTGTCCGCCGGAGAACTCGGCCGGGCGCCGGTCGAGCGCGTCCGGTCCGAGCCCGACCTGGTCGAGCAGTTCGAGCACGCGGGCGCGGGAGTAGCCGCCCGCGATCCGGAGCGGTTCGGCGATGATGTCGTGCGCGCTCATTCGCGGGTCGAGGGAGGAGTACGGGTCCTGGAACACCAGCTGCACCCGGTTGCGCAGCGCCCTGCGCTCGGCCGGTCGCAGGGCGGCCAGGTCGTGGCCGAGGATGCGCACCGAACCCGCGGTCGGGGTGTTGATGCCGAAGATCGTGCGGACCAGCGTGGACTTCCCGCCACCGGATTCGCCGACCAGGCCGAAGGTTTCACCGCGTACGACCCCGAAGCTCACGCCGTCGAGGGCTCGCAGTCTGCGCTTGCCGGTGAGGCCGCGCCTGCTGGTGAAGCTCACCTCGAGGCCGTCGACCCGGATCACTTCCTCTGCGGTATCGATCACGGTCATGCCGAAATGTCCTCTCGGAGAGGGGCGGCGAGCGCGGGCGGGCAGGCGAGCGCGCGACCGTCGCCGGTGGCGACGAGAGGTGGTGGGGCTGTGTCGCATTCGCGGCTCTTGCCCGCGAACTCGCAACGCGGGGCGAACCCGCACCCGGCCGGACGTTTCGTCGGTGACGGTGGCGAGCCGGGGATGGCGTAGGCGCGGCCCGCGCCCGCCTGCCCGAGCAGACTGCCCTGCAGGCCACGGGTGTACGGGTGGGCGGCGTCGTCGAAGATCTGCCACACCGTGCCGGTCTCGACCACCCGGCCCGCGTACATGATCGCCACCCGATCGGCGTACTGGGCGACCAACCCGAGATCATGGGTGATCAACACCATCGCCGCGCCGCTGCGGGCGCGAGCCTGTGCCAGCACCTCCATGAGCTGGGCCTGGATGGTCACGTCGAGCGCGGTGGTCGGCTCGTCGGCGATGAGCACCGCCGGATCGTTGGCCATCGCCATGGCGATCACCGCGCGCTGGCGCATACCACCCGACCACTGGTGGGGATAGGCGCGCGCCCGCTCGGCCGGTTGTGGGATACCCACGGAGGCAAGGAGTTCGACTACGCGCTGCTTGCGTTTCCTTGCGTCGAGCCGCTGATGCACCGCCAGCGCGCGACCGATCTGCGTGCCGACCCGGCGCACCGGATTGAGGGTGGTCATCGGGTCCTGGAAGACCATGCCGAGTTCGGCGCCCCGCAGGCGGCGCAGGGTTTCGTCGTCGGCGCCGACGAGTTCGTCGCCGCGGAAACGCACGCTGCCCGAGAAGATCGTCAATGCCGGGGGGAGCAGGCCGAGGGCGGCGAGCATCGTCACCGACTTGCCCGATCCGGATTCGCCGACGAGACAGAGCACCTCGCTCTCCTCCAGGCGCAGGCTCACCCCGTCGACGAGCACCACACGGTCGCCCGCGGCTGTCTCGTAGCCGACGGTGAGATCGGTGATCTCCAGCAATGGGCTCATGCCACAACCTCTTTCGCGAGAGCGCGGCGGCGAGCGCGTGGTGCCCGCCGAACTCGGCGCAACCCCTGGCCTTCATCGGTGAATCGCCGGCTGGCCAACAGGGTTCCGCCGATCACCAGCAGCAGTGCCACCGCCGGAACGATCGTCAGATAGGGCGCCTGGCGCAGGTACTTCTGTCCGTCGGTGATCATCAATCCCCAACTGGGAGTGGGTGGTTGCACGCCGAGGCCGAGATAGTCGAACGACGAGATCATGATCAGCACATTGCCGAGATCGGCGGTCGCCAGAATCAGCACAGGGACCGTGACGTGCCCGACGACGTGCTTGCGCATCACCCAGCCAGAGCGCGCGCCGAGCAGTTTCGGCGCGATCACGAAATCGCGACCGGACAGCCCGAGCGCGACCGAGCGCGCCACCCTGGCATAGCCGACCCAGAAGGTGACGCCGAGGATCGTCGCCATCAGCGCGGTACTCGGCCCGCGTATCGCCGACACCGCCATGATCACCAGCGTCATCGGGACCGCGAGCTGCACATCGGCGACACCCATCAGCACGCTGTCGGTGACACCGCGGAAGTAGCCCGACACCGTGCCGACCGTCATGCCGATCACCGCGTTGACCAGCACGATCACCAGGACCAACCCGAGTGTGATCCGTCCGGCCAGCGCCAGCCTGCTCGCCAGATCGCGACCGAGCGAATCGGTTCCGAGCGGATAGTTCCCGGTGGTGAACGGCGCGGAGAACGCGGCCGCGAGTTCCTGCCCGTAGGGGTCGTAACCGGGGAAGAGGGGATACAGCAGGGAGAACAGCACGACTGCGAGGATCATGGCGACGCCCGCGATCGTGGCGTAGTCGCGGGGACGGATCATCGGACTCTCGCTCTCGGATCGATGACGCCGTAGAGGACGTCGATCCCGAAGTTGACGATCACGAAGATGGTCGCGATCACCACCAGCCCGGACTGGACCACCGGAAAGTCCCGGTTGAACACCGCGTCGAGCATCAACGTGCCCAAACCGGGCCAGGCGAAGACGTTTTCGACGATCACCAGCCCACCGAGCAGCGTGCCGAGCGTGATTCCGGAGATGGTGAGCACCGGCAGCAGCGCGTTCGGCAGCACATCGCGCAGGAGCACCGAGGATCTGCGCTCGCCGCGCGCGTACGCGGTGCGCACATAGTCCTGGGAGCTCTCGGCGACCAGCGAATTGTCCAGCAGCCGTGAGTAGACGACGAACTGCGCGGTGGCGATGGTGAGGGCGGGCATGATGATCGCGAGCGGGTCGGCACCGGCGAGCGAGGGCAACCAGCCGAGCGTCACCGAGAACACCAGCACCAGCAGCAGCCCGAACAGGAAGTCCGGCACCGCCAGTCGCGCCGCGCCGACACCGAGCGCTACCCCGCGTAGCGACCAGCGGCCGCTCAGGTGGATGGCGAGCACCACGGCGAAGGCGAGTGCGAGACCGATCGCGAAGCCCGCGACACCGAGTTGGAGCGAAGCGGGCAGGCGTTGCAGGACCAGTGTCATCGACGAGGTGCCGGTCTGCTGGTACGAGTCACCGAAATCGCCGGACAGCACGCCGGTCACGTAGTCGAAGTACTGGGTCAGCGGCGGTTTGTCGAAGCCGAGTTCGGCTTCCAGTGCCGCGATGTCGGCCTCGCTCGCCGTTTCCGGCAGGAGAGAGGCCACGGGACTTCCGGTGGATCTGCCGAGCAGGAACGCCAGCGAGATGACGGCGAACACGGTGATCACCGCCTGGATGAGGCGGCGGATCAGATAGACGGCCAACACTGATCCTCTCTGTGTGCCGAGAATGTCATTCGGTATACAGAATTGGATTCCCGTGTATCCCCATTGTGTTCCGAAAGTTTCGGGTCCGTGAATGATTTCGATGCTGCCAACCGGCAGGAATGCCTTCGTCAAGGCCCATGCTCGACCCGCGGGGCAGGCTGGTTCGCAGGTGGTCTGAGGTGGACGAAGATATATTTGGTCTACCGAATTGAATTCGGTAGGTCCGCCGCTAGACTGCGCGATCGCCGGCCGTCACCATCGGCGCGGCTTCGTAGACTGTTCGGGTGGCCCGAAACCTACGTCCGCCGGTAGAAGTCGTCGACGACACTTCGCAGACGCGACGGATATACGACGATCTGCGCCGCGCGATCATCACGGGGGAGTACCGCGAAGGCGAGAAACTGCCGGAGGCGCGCCTGGCCGCCATGCTCGGCACCTCGCGCCTGCCGGTGCGAGAAGCCCTGGCATTACTCGAATTCGACGGCATCGTCAGCGCGCTGCCGCGTCGCAGCGCGGTCGTGCGGTCCTGGGATACCACCGCGGTGGACGAACTCTTCGATGTCCGCATCGGTTTGGAACCGCTGGCGGCCCGACTCGCCGCTGCCCGGATCAGGCAGGGGCACGACAGCTCGCCCCTGCGGGCCGCGTTGCGAGAAGCGCAGGAGGCCACCGATTCTGGTGATCCGCTCCGCATCGCCGAGACGAACGCGAAGCTGCACGGCGCCATCGTGGAACTGTCCGGCAACTCGCTGCTCACTCAGCTGATGCGCACCATCCTCGCCCGGATGGCCTGGCTGTTCTTCCTCACCACCGAACGCAACACCGAGGAACAGCGCGACGAACACCAGCACCTCATCGACGCGATCTCCTCGGGCGACGAACGCCTGGCCGAATACGCCATGCTCAGCCACACCGAAGCAGGTCGCACCCCCACCCTCACGATCGTCACCGCGCTACGGCATGCCGACCATGACCATGCTCCTGGCGACGACCGCTAGCCCAGCCCCCACGATCGGGGAGCTGGGCTGAACAGACCTTTCGCTCAGACGGTGGCAGGGGCCACCGGGTCGTCGGCGAACTGGGTTCGGTAGAGCTCGGCGTACCGGCCGTCGGCGTTGAGGAGGGTGGCGTGGGTGCCACGCTCGA
The DNA here is from genome assembly GCF_053606985.1 of Nocardia sp. NPDC055165. Classification (NCBI taxonomy): domain Bacteria; kingdom Bacillati; phylum Actinomycetota; class Actinomycetes; order Mycobacteriales; family Nocardiaceae; genus Nocardia; species Nocardia sp. NPDC055165. The sequence continues at coordinate 247,526 of NZ_JBSGSS010000004.1, read as the reverse complement.
CGACGCGGCCGTCCTCGAGGACCAGGATCTGGTCGGCGGCGCGGATGGTGGACAGGCGGTGGGCGATGACCAGTGCGGTGCGGCCGGTCAGCGCTTCGGTGAGGGCTTCCTGAACCGCGGCCTCCGAGGTGGAGTCGAGGGACGCGGTCGCCTCGTCGAGGATGACGACTCTCGGCTGCTTGAGAAGCAGGCGGGCGATGGTGAGGCGTTGGCGTTCACCGCCGGAGAGGCGGTAACCGCGTTCGCCGACCACCGTGTCCAGACCGTCGGACAGCGAATCGACCAGGTCGCCGAGCCGGGCGCGACCGAGGGCGTCCCACAGTTCGTTTTCGGTGGCTTCCGGCCGGGCCAGCAGGAGATTCGCGCGGATGGTGTCGTGGAAGAGGTGCCCGTCCTGGGTGACCAGGCCGACAGTGCGCTGGATGGATTCGGTGGTCAGGTCGCGCACGTCGGACCCGTTGAGGCGGACCGCGCCGGAGTCGACGTCGTAGAGGCGCGAAACCAGCTGGGCGATAGTGGATTTGCCCGCGCCGGAGGAGCCGACCAGCGCGATGAGCTGTCCGGGTTCGGCGCGCAGCGACACCTCGTGCAGCACCTCGACGCCGCCACGGCGGTCCAGTGTCGCGACATCTTCCAGCGAAGCGAGCGAGACCTTGTCGGCCGACGGGTAACCGAAGTTCACCGCGTCCAGTTCCACCGCGACCGGGCCGTCGGGCACCGAGGTGGCGTGCGGGGCGTCCTCGATCAGCGGCTTCAGGTCGAGCACCTCGAAGACACGCTCGAAACTCACCAGCGCGGACATGATCTCCAGGCGGGCGCTGGCCAGCGCGGTGAGCGGGGTGTAGAGGCGGGTGAGCAGCAGCGAAAGCGCGACGACCGAGCCCGCGTCGAGGCTGCCCGTCAGCGCGTACCAGCCGCCGAGGCCGTAGACCAGGGCGAGCGCGAGCGCGGAGACCAGGGTGAGCGAGGTGACGAAGGTGGTCTGCAGCATCGCGGTGCGTACGCCGATGTCGCGCACGCGGGTGGCGCGCTCCGCGAACTCCGACGATTCCTGCTTCGGCCTGCCGAACAGCTTCACCAACGTGGCGCCCGGTGCGGAGAAACGCTCGGTCATCTGGGTGCTCATGGCGGCATTGAGCTGGGCCGCCTCACGCTGCATGGCGGCGAGTTTGTTGCCGGCGCGCCGGGCGGGGATCACGAAGACGGGGAGAAGGACAAGGGCGAGCAGGGTGATCTGCCAGGAGATGCTGAGCATCACGGCGAGCGTGAGCACCAGGGTGACGAGGTTGGTGATCACGCCGGACAGAGTGTCGCTGAACGCGCGCTGCGCGCCGATCACATCGCTGTTCAGCCGGCTCACCAGCGCGCCGGTGCGGGTCCGGGTGAAGAACGCGACGGGCATCTTCTGCACGTGATCGAACACGGCGGTGCGCAGATCGAGGATCAGACCCTCGCCGATCCTTGCCGACAGCCAGCGGATGGCGATGCCGAGGGCCGCGTCGAGGACGGCCAGGCCCGCGATGGCGAACGCGAGCAGCACCACGGTGCGCGGCGCCGCACCGTCGACGATCCCGTTGACAACCCGCCCCGCCAGCACCGGGGTGGCCACACCGAGCACCGCCGCCACCACGCTGAGCAGCAGGAACCCGCCGATCCGGCGCCGGTGATGCTCGGCGAAGCGCAGGATCCGCCGTGCTGTCACCATGCTGAACGGGCGCTGTTCCTCCGGTGCGTTCACGCGCCGGTACATCTGGCTGTAGGCCACTGATTCGATACTCACTGCCACTCTCCTCGAGGCTCCCCGCCCATTGAACTCCTGCCCACCGACACTAAAACCTCAACAAAGGTTGACCGCAAATACTTTCCGGGTGCACCGGGTTCAGCGCACAGCGAAAACCAGCCGCCGATCACCACCAGGTGACCGGAATAGGCTGGTCGGGTGGACGACGACCGGAGCTCGGAAAAGCTGGCCGACGCACTGCGAACGCGGACCGGCTGCCCGGTCGACGCGTCGGTGCGCAGACGCGTCGAGTACTCCGCCGACGCCTCCAACTACCGCGTCCGGCCCGCCATGGTCGTGTTTCCCCGTGGCGAGGACGACGTCGCCGCCACCGTGAACTTCGCCCGCGAGAACGGGCTGTCGATCACCGCTCGCGGCGCGGGCACCTCGGTCGCGGGCAACGCCATCGGACCCGGCATCGTGCTGGATTTCAGCAGGCAGATGAACGCCGTGCGCGCGGTCGACCTCGAGGCGCGAACAGCGATCGTGCAGCCGGGGCTGGTGCTGTCGGATCTGCAACGGCGGCTGCGGCCGCACGGGTTGCGGTTCGGGCCCGACCCGTCGACGCAGGACCGGTGCACCCTGGGCGGGATGATCGGCAACAACGCGTGCGGACCGCATGCGCTGGCCTGGGGTCGTACCTCTGATACGGTGCGTGAGCTGCGCGTTCTCGACGGCACGGGGGAACGGCGGACACTCGGTACCGACCTGGCCGCGGTGCCCGGCCTGGCGAAGTTCACCACCACGAATCTGGCGATACTGCGCACCGAGCTGGGACGGTTCGATCGGCAGGCATCCGGCTACGGGCTGGAACACCTGCTGCCGGAACGCGGTTCGTCGGTGGCGAAGGCGTTCGCCGGTTCCGAAGGCACCTGTGGACTACTCCTGGAAGCGGAGGTCGCGCTCACGCCGGTGCCCGCCGCGACGGTGCTCACGGTGCTCGGGTACCCCGACATCGCCTCGGCCGCGGACGATATCGCCGCGGTGACCAGCTGCGCGCCGATCGCGGTCGAAGGCATCGATGCCGGACTGGTCGATGTGGTCCGCGCGCATCGGGGGACCGTGCCGGAGTTGCCACGAGGTCGTGGCTGGCTGTTCGTCGAAACGGCGGGGGCGAGCCCGGCCGAGGCACTGGCCGCGGCCCGGCGCCTGTGCGCGGCGAGCCACGCCGATGATCACCGGATCGTCACCGATCCGGTGGCCACAGCGGCACTCTGGCGTATTCGGGCCGATGGCGCCGGTCTGGCGGGACGAACCCCCGACGGGAAGCCCGCCTGGCCCGGGTGGGAGGACGCCGCTGTCCCGCCGGAGAATCTGGGGGCGTATCTGCGCGAATTCGCGACGCTCACCGCCGAATACGATGTGGGTGGTCTGCTGTACGGACACATCGGCGACGGTTGCATCCACGTGCGCCTCGACTTCCCGATCACCGACGCGCCCCGGCGTTTTCGCACCTTCCTCTTCGACGCCGCCGAACTCGTTGTGCGCCACGGTGGATCGCTCTCGGGCGAACACGGTGACGGCCGCGCCAGATCCGAACTGCTCGAAGTGATGTACTCACCGGCCGCTCGCGCGGCCTTCGCGGGCTTCAAGTCCCTGTTCGATCCCGGCGACCTGCTCAACCCCGGCGTCCTCGTCGCCCCGAGCCCCGTCGACGCCGACCTGCGGGTGGCCGGGCTCACGCCGGTCCCCTCGCGGGGGTTCGCCCTGTCCGCGGACTCCGGCGATTTGTCCACAGCTGTGCACAGATGTGTAGGAATCGGCAAGTGCCGCGCGGACACCGGCGGTTCCGGCGGCTTCATGTGTCCCTCGTACCTGGCCACCGCCGACGAGAAGGACACCACCAGGGCCAGGGCCAGAGTTCTCCAGGAAGTCGTTCGAGGCGAACTCGACTGGCGTGCACCGGCAGTCGAGCAATCCCTCGATCTCTGCCTCTCGTGCAAGGCCTGCGCCGCCGACTGCCCCGCGGGCGTCGACATGGCCACTTACAAATCCGAGGCGCTGTACCGGCGCTACCGCGGACGCTTACGGCCGGTGGATCACTACGTGCTCGGCCGGCTCCCGCGCTGGCTCGCCATCGCGCAGCACTTCCCACGCCTGGCCAATGCCGTCGCGGCCCGTCCGCGCCTGCGCCGGGCCGGCCTGCGCCTGGCCGGAATCGATCCGCGGCGAGCAGCGCCGCGACTCGCCCCGAAGTCGTTTCGCCGATCGCTGGGCAGCGACGACCGCACAGGTCCCAGCGAGACCTCGGCTACCGAGGTCATGCTGTGGATCGACACCTTCACCGACACCTTCGACCCGGAAAACGCGGCAGCCGCGACGCAACTGATCGAGCAACTCGGCTATCGCGTGCGCATCCCCAGCGGCCGGGTGTGCTGTGGCCTGACCTGGATCAGCACCGGCCAACTGGACGGCGCCCGCGCCCGGCTGCGCGCCACCGTGGACGCACTGGACACTCACGTAGCTGCCGGTGGCCTGATCGTCGGTCTCGAACCGTCCTGCACCGCCACCCTGCGCGCCGACCTCCCCGAACTGCTCCCCGGCGATCCACGAGCGAAACAGGTCGCCGCCGCGGTCCGCACCCTCGCCGAGTTCCTGCTGGAACACCCCGGCTGGCAACCACCCCGTCGACCGCACGACACCGTGATCGTCCAACCGCACTGCCACCAGCACGCGGTAGGCGGCTTCGACGCCGAACGCCGAATCCTCGCCGCGATGGGCGTCACCGTCGGGGAACTGGCGGGCTGCTGCGGCCTGGCCGGCAACTTCGGCATGCAACGCGGCCACTACGACATCTCGGTTGCGGTCGCCGAGAACGCCCTGCTCCCGGCGCTGAGGAACGCCCCGCCGCATGCCGTCTTCCTGGCCGACGGCTTCTCCTGCCGCACCCAGGCCGACCAACTCGCCCATACCCCCGGCGTGCATCTGGCCAGGTACCTGCTCGATTGCTCGAGCGCACCGGCTGCCGGTTGACGCCGATCACAGGCGCACAATGGTCGAATGCGTGACCAGACCCTGGACCCGGACCTGGCCTCGGCCTGCCTGTCCAGGACCGTCCGGTCGAGCAGGCCCTTCGACGTCGGCATCACCGTCTCGCCCCTGCGCCGCGGCGGCGGCGATCCCTGCCACCACATCGGCCCGGACGGCAGCCACTGGCACGCTTCGCGAATGCCGACCGGCGTGGTCACCTACCGGCTGACCCAGGACGGCCGTGACGGCGCCGCCGCCCGCGCCTGGGGGCCGGGAGCCGAGGAATTCCTGGCCGGCCTCGACCGCATGCTCTGTCTCGAGGAAGACCTCGACGACTTCGCCCCCGCACACCCCAAGCTGGTCGAAGCCCACCGCACGGTGCCCGGTCTGCGCATGCTGAAGACCGGCCTGGTGATGGAGTCGCTCATCCCGGCCATCCTCGAACAGAAGGTGCACACGAAGTCGTCGTTCGCCGCCTGGCGCACCCTGGTCCGCGAGTTCGGGACCAAGGCCCCCGGCCCGGCGCCGACCGGCCTGATGGTGGCGCCGGACGCCGAGACCTGGCGATTGATCCCGTCGTGGAAGTACCACCGGGCCAATGTCGGGCCGCAGCGCGCACAGACCATCGTGCGCGCGGCCAGAGTCGCCGACTCGATCGAACGCACCGCCACGCTCGACCCGGCCGAGGCCGCGCGACGTCTGCGCAGCCTGCCCGGTATCGGGGTATGGACGGTGGCCGAGACCGCGCAACGCGCGTTCGGCGACGCTGATGCCCTCTCGGTCGGCGACTACCACCTCGCCGCCGTCGTCGGCTGGAGTCTGCTCGGCCACCCGATCGACGACGACGCGATGATCGAATACCTGCGACCGCTACAACCCCACCGCTACCGCGCGGTGCGACTGCTGGGGCTCAGCGGGCAGGCGCGCAAACCGAAGTTCGGCCCGCGCGACCCGATCACCGACCATCGCCATCACTAGCGTGTCGCGCGCGCGTCCAGCACGCAGCGGCCCGCTTCGACGAGGGTGTTGCGCGCCCGTCGGCGCACCCGGCACTCTTCGACCGTGCAGTCGAGGTGTAGTTGCATTGCGGCGTGGGCTTGTTCGGGCTCCATCGGGCCCGGATCGATGGAGCAACTCAGCAGTGCTGTGGCGACGCGCATGTTCACTTCGCTCAATTGCATGAAAACAGCACAGCACGCAAACGCCCGGCTAACGGTGAGTACACGCGCGAAAGATGGGATTTACCGCGAATTCCCAGCACGACATCCAACGGGGAGTGCAGGATTCCCCAGACTGGACGAATCCACCGCCGCAGCGGGGCATGGCGGGGATGACGGGTATGCGACACAGAAGGAGTGGGGCTGTGGCAGCGAACGCATCGAACGGAACAGCGGGGCAGGCGGGCGTCTCCTCGACTTTGCCGCGCCGCCAACTCGGTCGCTACCTGCGTGATTGGCGCACCCAGGCCGGGCTCACCATCGCCGAGGCGGCACGGCTGATGGAGTGGGGAGCCAGCACCCTCCAGCGACTGGAAAAGGGTCAGGCCGATCGCATACGCACCATCGACATCCACGAGCTGTGCCGGATCTACGGCATTCCCGACGATCTCGCCGAAGGCTTCGCCGGTCTGGCGCAGCAGGCCGCCGTCAAGAGCTGGTGGCACGCCTACGGCGACTTGATTCCCGAAAACTTCGATATCTATGTGGGTTTGGAGGCATCGGCGCAACGGTTACGCGCCTACCAGTCCGAGCTGGTTCCCGGTCTGCTGCAAACCGCGGAATACGCTCGCGCGCTGAATCATCTGGGCTTCCCCCAGGATTCGGTCGACGAGCTCGATCGGCGGGTCGCACTGCGGCTGCAACGGCAGGTGTTGATCACCCGCAAGCATTCGCCCGCCGAGATCGACGTGGTTCTGCACGAATCGGTATTGCGTAGCATCGTCGGTGATGCAAAGGTGATGGCTGCGCAGTTGCGACACCTCGCCGACGCGAGTACCCGAAGTAATGTGGCATTGCGCATCCTGCCGTTTGCCGCCGGTGTTCCACTCGGAGTCTCTACCGGACCTTTCACGGTTCTCGAGTTCGGTACCGACAGCAAAGGGCAACCGGTCGAACCACCAGTGGTGTACGCCGAAGGCTTTACCGGTGACCTCTACCTGGAACGACGCGCGGATGTTCGAAGGTACGACCGGGCTCACGAATGCCTCCAGCGTCATGCGCTGGATATCCAACCGAGTAGACACCTGCTGCGGCAGGTCGCGAAGGAGTATGTGGCATGAGTTTCGATCTCGTCGACGCACACTGGTTCAAGAGCACCCGCAGTGGTGCGGGCAAGGATTGCGTCGAAGTTGCTTTCCTGTTCGGCGGGCACGTCGGGGTGCGCGACAGCAAGAATCCCGCCGGTCCCGCCCTGGTCTTCGACGGCGCGAGCTGGGACGCCTTCACCCGCGGCATCGACACCGGCGCGTTCGCGTGAACACCAAGCGCGACATCGACACCTCCGGTGCCACCTGGCTGCGCGCGGGCACCGACGACGGCAGCGTGGAGGTCGCCATGCTGGCAGACGGGTACGTCGCGCTACGCGACAGCAAGAATCCCGGCGGCCCCGTGCTGATCTTCACCCCGAGTGAATGGACCGCCTTCACCGCGGGCGTACACGACGGCGAGTTCGATCGTCCTTGATCACGGTAGATCACGGAACGATAGATTTTCGGCATAGGTCGAGGTTTGGTGCGGCGTCGGGTCGGGTAACCCAGGTATATGGACCGAGGGTTGAAGAAAATGCCACCCCGGTACCGGAGGCTAGCGCCTGAGGACGGTGTGGAACGCCTGATCGTGGTACTGCTGTTCGCGGTATCGGCGATCGGAATCTACGTACTCACCGCCTCTTTGCTGTCGGCGCTGTTCATCGGATTACTGGTCGGATTAGTCGCTGTAGGGACTGTCGCTGTCTTGTAGGCAGCCGTCGCTGCGGGGTTTCGCACCCCGCAGCGACAACAGTTTCCTACCGGCGGAACAATTTATTGCCGAGCCAGACAATCGGGTCATATCGCCTGTCCACGACTCGTTCTTTCAGTGGAATCAACGCGTTGTCGGTGATCTTGATGTGCTCGGGGCACACATCGGTGCAGCACTTGGTGATATTGCAATAGCCCAAACCTGCTTCCTCCTGGGCCATTTCGCGTCGGTCACGGGTGTCGAGCGGGTGCATCTCCAACTCCGTGATACGCATCAGATAACGCGGACCCGCGAAGGAGGTCTTGTTCTCCTCGTGATCACGCACCACATGGCAGGTGTCCTGACACAGGAAGCACTCGATGCACTTGCGGAACTCCTGTGAGCGCTCGACGTCGACCTGCTTCATTCGGTACTCGCCCGGAGCGAGACCGGCCGGTGGCGCGAACGACGGTATCTCCCTTGCCTTCTCGTAGTTGAACGAGACGTCGGTGACCAGATCCTTGATGATCGGGAACGTCCGCATCGGGGTGACGGTGATGACCTCGTCCGGGGTGAACGTCGACATCCGCGTCATGCACAGCAGGCGCGGGCGCCCGTTCACCTCCGCCGAACACGAACCACACTTGCCCGCTTTGCAATTCCAGCGCACAGCGAGATCGGGGGTCTGGGTGGCCTGGAGCCGGTGGATGATGTCGAGCACCACTTCGCCCTCGTTCACCGCCACCGTGTAGTCCTCGAGGCTCCCGCCGTCGATGTCGCCGCGCCAGACCCGGAACCGGGCGTCGTATCCCATGGTTACGCCTTTCCCTCGGCTGCCGGGTGCGCAGCCAATTCTTGCTCGGTGTAGTACTTTTCGAGCTCGCTCAGTTCGAACAGGGCGAGTAGGTCGTCGCGCATCGGCGTCTGATCGGCCGGGGTGACGGTGACGTCGGGGATCTGCGCGTCCGACGCCGGATCGACGGCGCAGACCAGCAGTGTGTTGCGCCAGTCCGGGTTCATGCCGGGATGATCGTCGCGGGTGTGGCCACCGCGACTCTCGGTACGCAACAGCGCAGCCTGCGCGACACATTCGCTCACGATCAGCATGTTGGCCAGGTCCAGCGCCAGGTGCCAACCGGGGTTGAACGGTCGCTTGCCCTCCACCGCCACATCGGCGTAGCGGACACGCAGCTCGCCGAGTTTGTCGATCGCCGCGCGCACCTCGTGTTCCTTGCGGATGATGCCGACCAGGTCGTTCATCGTCTGCTGGAGTTCGGAGTGCAGGGTGTACGGGTTCTCGCCGGAGCCCTCCGCACGCGAATCGAACGGCGCCAGCGCGGTTTTCACAGCCGCTTCGATATCGGTTTCGGCGGGCGTCGGCTTGTCGGTGAGCTGCTGCACGTAGGCCGACGCGCCGAGCCCCGCCCGGCGGCCGAACACCAACAGGTCCGACAGCGAGTTGCCGCCGAGCCGGTTCGAGCCGTGCATGCCGCCGGAACACTCACCGGCAGCGAACAATCCGGGCACGACAGCCGCCCCGGAATCGGGGTTCACCTCGATCCCACCCATCACGTAGTGGCAGGTGGGGCCGACTTCCATCGGCTCGGCCGTGATGTCGACATCGGCCAGTTCCTTGAACTGATGGTGCATCGACGGCAGCCTGCGCACGATCTCGTCGGCGGGCATGCGGGAGGCGATGTCGAGATAGACGCCGCCGTGCTCGGTGCCGCGGCCCGCCTTCACCTCCTCGTTGATCGCCCGCGCGACCTCGTCGCGGGGGAGTAGATCAGGAGTGCGGCGCGCGGAATCGTTGTCGCGCAACCACTGATCGGCTTCTTCCTCGGTTTCGGCGTACTGGCCCTTGAAGACCGGCGGGATGTAGTCGAACATGAACCGCTTGCCGTCGGAGTTCTTCAGCACGCCGCCGTCGCCGCGCACGCCCTCGGTGACGAGGATGCCCTTCACGCTCGGTGGCCAGACCATGCCGGTGGGGTGGAACTGCAGGAACTCCATATTGATCAGCGTCGCGCCGGAGCGCAGCGCCAGCGCGTGGCCGTCGCCGGTGTACTCCCAGGAGTTCGATGTCACCTTGTAGGACTTGCCGATTCCGCCGGTGGCCAACACGATGGCCGGCGCCTTGAACAGCACGAAGCCGCCGGATTCGCGCCAGTAGCCGAACGCACCCGCGACAGCGCCCGCGTCGGTGAGCAATTCGGTGATCGTGCACTCGGCGAAGACCTTGATCCTCGCCTCGTAGTCGCCCGTGGCCGCGTAGTCCTCCTGCTGCAACGAGACGATCTTCTGCTGCATCGTGCGGATCAGTTCGAGGCCGGTCCGGTCGCCGACATGGGCCAGGCGCGGATAGGTGTGGCCGCCGAAGTTGCGCTGGCTGATCCGGCCGTCGGGCGTCCGATCGAACAGCGCGCCATAGGTTTCCAGCTCCCACACCCGGTCGGCGGCCTCCTGGGCATGCAGTTCGGCCATGCGCCAGTTGTTGAGGAACTTGCCGCCGCGCATGGTGTCCTTGAAGTGCGTCTGCCAGTTGTCCTTCTCGTTGGCATTGCCCATCGAGGCCGCGCAGCCGCCCTCGGCCATCACGGTATGTGCTTTGCCGAACAACGACTTACACACCACCGCCACCGAAAGCCCTTGTTCGCGTGCCTCGATCACGGCTCGCAGACCCGCGCCGCCCGCCCCGATCACCACGACGTCGTAGTCGTGCCGTTCCACGTCTGGCATTGAAATACAAGCTCCTCGCGTTGTCGCAGCTCAGTTGACGAACCGCAGGTCCGAAATGGTGTGGCTCGCAACCAACATCACGTAGAAGTCGGTGAGCACGAGGGTGCCGAGGGTGGTCCAGGCCAGCGCCATGTGGCGGGTGTTGAGCTTGGAGATCTGGGTCCAGTACCAGTACCGCACCGGATGGGCGGAGAAGTTCTTGAGCCGCCCGCCCGCGATGTGCCTGCACGAATGACACGACAGGGTGTAGGCCCACAGCAGGATCACGTTCACCAGCAGCACGATGTTGCCGAGGCCGAAACCGAAACCGCCACTGCTGCCGTGGAACGCGGTGATCGCGTCGTAGGTGTTGACCAGCGAGACCACCAGCGCCACGTAGAAGAAGTAGCGGTGCGCGTTCTGGATGATCAACGGCAGCCGCGACTCTCCGGTGTAGCGCGCGTGCGGCTCGGCCACCGCGCAGGCCGGCGGCGAGAACCACACCGAGCGGTAGTAGGCCTTGCGGTAGTAGTAGCAGGTGAGCCGGAAGCCGAGCAGGAACGGCAGCACCACGAAACCGAGCGGAATCCACATCGGCAGCTCGGGGAACGGGGTGCCGAAGTGCGCCGATCCCGGTGCGCACGAGTCGCTCAGACACGGCGAGTAGAACGGCGTCAGATAGTGGAACTCGGGGACCCAGTAGGCCGTCCGCACAAAGGATCTGATCGTCGCGTAGATGACGAACGCGGCGAGCCCGAGCGCGGTGAACAGCGGTGGTAGCCACCAGCGGTCGGTGCGGAGGGTGCGCGCGGAGATGCGGGCACGCGTTCTGCTGAAGACGCCGGTGCCCGCGGAGTGTGACGCGGGGGAGGCGGTCGGTGCGGCACTCACGGTGGATGCCTCGCTGATCCTCGGGTCTGCGGCAGTGATCATTACCCACCGCGATGGATTGTGATGTGGAGCACCATACGCCTGTGTTCGCGCCGCTCGCGGTGGGTCTCACCCACTCGGTTGTCACACATGTCGGTGATCTCGATCACAGCCGTGACGTCCGTGACGACCCGTCATGCCCGTGCAACAAACCTGTGGTGCCCTGTGACAGGTATTCCCCGCACCGGGGAGAGGAGCGTGACGCGCAATGAGAAGAGCCGCGATCGTGGCACCCGTCCGCACGCCCAGTGGCGTCGAGGGTGGCGCGCTGTCGGGTATGCCCGCCGAGTGGCTGGCGACCACGGTGTTGTCCGCCGTGATCGAACGCTCGGGCATCGACCCGCTACGCATCGACGATGTGGCCATGGCCTGTATCGACGGCGGCCTCTCCGACAAACCCGCGGTGGGCTCGCTCGCCGCTCGCGGTGCCGGATTACCTTTCGCAGTACCCGGTTTCGTGACCGACAAACACGGCGGCAGCGGTCTGCAGGCGGTGATCACCGCGGCGATGATGGTGCAGACCGGCGCCGCCGACGTGGTGGTCGCGGGTGGGGTGGAGTGCGCGGCGACACCGGCCGGGCTGCCCGGCGGGACCGCGGGATTGCACAATGCCGAGCGGTTGGCGCACTACTACGGGATCGACCGCAGTGCCGCCGACGAGTTCGCGGTGGCCAGTCATCGCAAGGCGGCCCGCGCCTGGCGCCAGGGTGCGTTCGCGGCCGAGGTCGTCGGGGTGGCCGCCGGTTACGGCGATCACCAGATCACCCGGGACGAGGGTGTGCGCGACGACCTGTCGACCCACACGCTGGCCGGTTTGCGCCCGCTGCTGCGCGAGGGCGTGGTGACGGTGGGGAACATGAGTTCGCATCGGCTCGGGGCGTCGGCGTGCCTGGTCGTGGCCGAGGATCGGCTCGGCGAGCTCGGGCTGACGCCGATGGCGTTTCTCGCGGGCTGGGCCGCGGCCGGTTGTGACAACGCGGGGCCAGGACTCGGGGCGGCACCGGCGGTGTCGAAGCTGCTCGGGCGTACCGGATGCTCGCTGGACGAGATCGATCTGCTCGAAATCAACGAGGGCTACGCGGTGGAGGTGCTCGCGTTGGCCACCGAGTGGGAACTCGACCCACTCGACCGGCTCAACGTGAACGGCTCCGATATCGCACTCGGGCACCCGGTCGGCGCCACCGGCCTGCGAATCATGACCACGATGCTGCACGAACTGGGCCGCACCGGCGGCCGCTACGGCCTGGAGGCCATCGCCCTCGGCCACGACCACGGCATCGCCGCCCTGTTCGAATCCGCCGAAATCGACGAACCGACCGAAGTCCCCCGAGGCGCCCGCTTCCACGGCTCCCGAACCCGCAAACTGGGCCGACACCGAGCCGGGTAATCCTGAGACACCCGGGCCGGGGCCGACAGAAAGAGGTCGGCGCGACGACCCTGTCAGCAGGGCCGTCGCGCCGGTGATCAGGTCTTACTTTGTTCTAGGGCGCGAATGAAACCCGAGCCCTTCGTCCTGAGCGCCCATCCATGCCGCTTCGTCGGACTTGCTGTCGGGCACGTAGATCGGCTCCGACCTGCGGGGGACGGCGAGTTCCGGCGGTGGTGCCTGCTCGAAGTCCTCGGCGTCGATGACGAGCCGCTCGAGGTCGTTCTCCAGACGACGGATGGTGGCCGCGTCGCCGTAGTTGGAGCGCAGTGCGCCTATCGATTGCCGGAGTTGGCCGACCGCGTAGCGCAGTTCCGCGATATCGCTGCGTGTCATCGTTACCTCCTGTGTATATGGCGGGCATACCGACTCGCCGGATCACGGGCACGCCCGAAAAGCCTCGGGCCGCACTGCACCGAGCTGTGTGACTCACCACACAACGTGATCTCCACCACAATAACGGATCTTTTCGGTTTACGCCCGATGTTGTCGGGGATCACAGGATTGCCATCCGGTAACTGTTGCGTTCACCCGGCGACGGCGTAGCGCGTACGGGCGTCGATGCTCGCCCGCTCGACCAACGCGATGATCGACCGGGCCACCTCCTCCGCGCGTTCGAGGATGACGCTGTGACCCGCGCCCTCGACCCGCACCAGTTCGGCGCCCGCCAGCTGCGAGGCCAGCACCACCGAGTGCGCGAACGGCACCATGAGGTCGGCCGAGCCCGACAGGACGAGGGCAGGCAGATCGCCGAAGTGGGGCAGGGTGTGGGCCTCGTCGAAGTCGAGCAGCGAGCTCAGGAAGCCGGACATGGTCAGCAGCGCGGTCTCGTTGAGCACCGCTGTGGCGATGGCCGCGACGCGCGGATTCACCCGCCGGGTACCCGTGCTCGCCTCGCGGATCAGGGGCGCGAAGATCCAGCGGGACAAGCGCTTCGACGCCTGCATCACTTGCGGTGCGTGCACGACGGCGCGCTGCAGTGAGGCAACGGCGTGCCGGTTGAGCAGCCTGCCGAGGCCGGCCTCGGTGATGCCGCCCGCGGCGCCGGCGATCAGGCCGATCCCGGCGACCCGGTGACCGATGGCCGCCGGATAGAGGCGGGCGTAGGCGAGCACCACCATCGCGCCCATCGAATGACCGACGAGCACCAAGGGGCCGGTCGGGGCGACCGCGCGCAGCACCGCGTCGAGATCGGTGGCGAGCTGGTCGATCGTGTAGGTGGTGTGGTGAGCGTGCCCGGACTCGCCGTGGCCGCGGTGGTCGTAGAAGACCATGCGGGCGTCGGCGTCCCACTCCCGCAGCAGATGTTCGCGCAGGAACGACCAGGATTCGGTGTGCAGGCAGTGGCCGTGCACGAAAACCACCGTCAGGGCCGCGTCCGTGGCGCCGAAGCTGCGGACCGCGATCGGCACGCCGTCATCGGCGACGACGGTGCAGCGACGGCCGTCGGTGTCGGTGATAGGGAAGGTCTTCGACATTGGAGCCTCCTCCGCCTCCGGCGGGACGCACCTTCTGCGGCGGGTCCTGCTGGTGTTTCGGAGAAGGTTTCCAGCGTGTTAGCCGGTCAACCCTCGCGTTATCCACCCGATGCGCAACCGATTCCGGGCAGGCTCATACCGTTACCCAGGAAATTCTTCGGATATCTAGCCCTTGAACTAGAAAAATGTAGATAGTTGTCGAGTAGTCGTTCGGCAGAACTTTCTCAGACTCTCTAGGTGATGCCCTAGAAGCCCGAAGATTTTCATACGCTCCGGAGGTAGCGGCCGAAGTGAGGGACGGTGAAGCCGATGGTGCCGCGTTCGGCCGAGTAGATGAGGCCCTTCTTGATCAGGCCGTCGCGCGCGGGGGACACCGAGGCGGGTTTGCGGCCGAGCTCGGCGGCCACCGCCGAGGTGGCGACCGGGGCGTCGTCGCCGGCGAGGTCGGCCATGGCGCGCATGTACTCGCGTTCGGCGGGGGTCGCGCGTTCGTAGCGGGAGCCGAAGAAACCGACCGCGAGTTCCTCCTCGGCGGCGGGGGAGGCCACCGCGACGTCCTCGGCGGTGATCGGGCTCTCGGGTGCCTGATCCCAGGCCGCCTTGCCGTAGGCCTGCACGAAATACGGGTAGCCGTCGGCTCTTTGATAGAGCGAATCGAGTGCGGTTTCGGTGAACTTCACCTCTTCGCGTTCGGCGGGCGCGATGAGCGCGAGGTCGGCCGATTCGCGGTCGAGGCGATCTATGCGGTGGTAGCTGAACAGTCGCTCCGAGTAGCTTTTCGAGGCCGAGAGCACCGCGGGGAGGTGGGGTAGGCCCGCGCCGACGACGATCAGCGGGGCGCCGTCCTGGCTCAGTTCGTGGCAGGCACCGCAGATCGCGGACACGTCGGCGGGTCCGAGGTCTTGCATTTCGTCGATGAAGATGGCAATGCCGACACCGATGTCGGAGGCAAGGGCCGCAGCCTCTTTGAACAGTTCGATCAGATCGATCTCGATATCGCCCGAGTCGGCGCGGCCGGTCACCGCGGGTACATCGATACCGGGTTGCCACCGTTCGCGCATGCCCTTGTCCGCGGTGGCGCGCAACGCGAAGGCCTTGAGAATGCCGAGGAAATCGTCGACCTGTTCGGCGTTGCGGGCCGACATCGCGATCGCGCGCACCGCCATGTGCAGCGCCGAGGACAGCGGTCTGCGCAGATCCTGGTCGGGTCTCGCTTCGATCTTGCCGGTGCCCCAGCCACGCGAGATGGCGGCCGAGCGAAGCTGGTTGAGCAGCACGGTCTTCCCGACACCGCGCAGGCCGGTGAGCATCACGCTGCGTTCCGGCCGACCGCGGGCGATGCGCTCGAGCACGATGTCGAACGCCGCGAGTTGTTTGTCACGCCCGGCCAATTCGGGCGGACGCTGGCCGGCGCCGGGTGCATACGGATTGCGCACGGGGTCCATGCCGGACAACCGTAGCGCGTGTGCACGGGAGAATCTCGGTAACTCTGGGCTGTGTCCTAGATACTGCTAGCGAACACGAGACTGTCCTTGGGTCCGAGATGGAGGGTGATGTCCGAGCAACCTGTGTCCGCCGCCGAAATCGTCGCCGCATGGCCGCTGCCGCCGGAAGCGCACCTGGCCGACGCGGTCCGGCGCAACCTGCTGGCGACGCTCGAGGCGACGCTGGAGGGGGGCTACGGCGAAATACCGCCGGAGTCGCTCGCTCACCTGGCGCTCGGACCGATGATGATCGTGCTCGGCAGGCTCGAGGTCGACCTGGCCGACGCCCGAACGCGCATCGACGAACTCGAGCGCGCCCTGCGCGAGCGGCGCACTGGGTAACGCGCCGCACGGCGCGGACGATGAAATCGTTACTCACGCCGACACGCCGGTGCCGTGGCCTCTGTTCTGGGCTTTTCCGGTCGTAGGAAAACAACTTGCGTGCTTCGCTGGACAGCGCTCATCACAGGCCGTAATCTTCTCGTGACTTAGTGGAGTCTGTCGGTTCGTCAGAGAAGCGGCGCCATTGGGTCACCGCCGAAAAGTCGTTGTCGCCAAGCGATTCGCGACCGAGCGGCGGGAGAGTAGCAAGATCGGAGACTCGTCTCGGTGGGTAAACACAGCTTGCAGCGGGATTCTCGACTGCCGAATTCCGTCAAGGGTGCCCTCGTCATGGGCGCGGTGGCCGCTACAACCGGTGCGATGCCCGCGATTTCGCAGGCCGCCACGATCAACATTCCCGGTCTCGGTAACTTCGATCTGCCGCCAGAGCTCGAGCAGCCGGCACAGCAGGTCGAGAAGCAGCTCCAGGCGATGGTCGCCCCGCAGGGCCAGGCCGCACCGCAGCTCCCGAGTGTCCAGTTCGAAAACCCGTTCCAGCAGCAGCAGACGGCGGGCAATATCGCCCTCGACGCCGCCCGCGGCAAGCTGGGCGCCCAGTACAACTGGGGTGCCGCAGGCCCGCAGAGCTTCGACTGCTCCGGCCTCGTGCAGTGGGCATACCGCCAGGCCGGTGTCGAACTGCCGCGCACCAGCTTCGAGCAGTCGCACGTCGGCGCTCCCGTCTCGTTCGACAACCTGCAGGCCGGTGACATCGTCATCACCAACGGTGGTGGCCACGTCGGTATCTACGCGGGCAACGGTCAGCTCCTCAACGCCGTGCAGTCGGGCACCCCGGTGTCCTACACCCACCTCAGCGCAGACGACGTCGTCACGGCTCGCCGTATCGTCTAAGGGGTGACCCCCCAGCACTCCGATAGCCAGGCCCGCGTCGATGCGTGGACCTGGTCGGTGCGCCTGTTCAAAACACGCTCGGCCGCGGCAGAAGCCTGTCGCGCCGGGCATGTGCGCGTTAATGGGGTTACCGCGAAACCGGCGCTGACCGTCCGCCCCGGTGACGAGATCAGGATCCGCCACGCAGGTCTCGAGCGCATCGTCGTGGTCGAGCGGATCATTCACAAGCGCGTCGGCCCGCCCGTCGCCGCCCAGTGCCTGATCGATCGCAGCCCCCCGCCGCCGCCGAAGGAAGTCCTCGCCACCCTGCCGCAGCGTGAGCGTGGTGCCGGTCGGCCTACGAAACGTGAACGGCGCGAAACAGATCGGCTCATGGGTCGCACCGACTAGCCGCTGGATGTAATCGGGCGTTAGCGATGAACAGCGGCGGCTCGACCGGGTCTGGTGGTCGCGGTGTGGGCGATCGCCTACGGTGGCACGTATGGGTGAGCGCACGACGATGTTATCGACTGTTCTCGCCTGCTGTATCGCTGTCGCCACCACGGGGCCGCGGCTGCTCTGGCCGCGCGGCGCCGATACCGCATTTCTCGACGGACTGGAGTGCGCTCCTGTTCCTCCCGCGCACAACACCGTCGCCCTGACCGCGCTCACCCAGGCGGAGCTGTCCGCGCCGACGACGATCGTCGCCGAGGGCGTGCGGACCCTGCGGTCGACGCCGCTGACCATGTCGACCTTCCTGATCCGCCACCCGGACGCCACCTTCCTGGTCGACCCGGCGATCTGCGCGGGCGTGCACCAGCGGGTGCTGCCCGAGCTGCCCTTCCCGGTGCCGCTGCTGGTCGGGCCCGACAGCCCGGTGCGCGGACTGAGCGAGGTACTGGCCGCCCACGACCTCACCGGCAACGACATCGACTTCGTGCTGCCGACACATCTGCACTGGGACCACGTCGCCGGGCTGTACGAACTACCCGGCCTGGTTCCGATCCGGGTGCCCACCGTCGAATACAGCTGGGCCATGACCGGTTCGCACGCCCCCCTCGGCGTGGCCCGCGGGCCGCTGCGCGGTCGCGCGTTCGATCTCTACGAACTCGACGGCCCGCCGGTGCTGACCTTCGCCCGCAGTCACGACCTGTTCGGCGACGGATCCGTGCTGATCGTCGACCTGGCGGGGCACACCCCCGGCAGCGTCGGGATCCTGCTCGCGGTCGACGACGGCTCCCGCGTTCTGCTCGCGGGCGACGCGGTCTGGAGCACCCTGCAGATCGACCTCCTGCGCGAGAAAGCGCCGCTGCTCGGGGAACTCCTCGACGCCGACCGCAACCGGGCGTTCGAGACCATCCACCGCCTGCACGCGCTTCCCGCCGAGATCGAAGTGATCCCCGGCCACGACCGTGCCGCCGTGACCGCCCGCACCGCACCCTGATCGCCGGATATCGGCGTGGTGCCCGACCGGAGGATCAGTCCGCGAGACCGGCGGCGACATCGGCGTACCTCGGACGCCAACCCAATTCATCGTGGGCGAGCTGACTCGAGATCCGCATCGAGGTGTCGGACATGAGGGCGCCGATATAGGGGACCGCCCATCGGATCATCCAGGCGGGCAGCCGGATCGGGCGTGGGGTCCGCTGAGCTCGGGAGACCTCCGTGAAGAACTCCCGCCAGGTGATCGGATGGTCATCGGCGATGTTGTAGGCGCGACCGGGTGTGCCGCGCTCGAGTGCGGCCACGGTCGCGGCGGCCGCGTCGTCGACATGGACCCAGGTATTCACCCCGCCGGAACCGAGCGGGCCGACCGGGCGGTGCTTGCGCATCATGTCCGCGAACAGGTCACTGAACGCGCCGGGACCGTAGAAGAGCCCGTACCGCAACGCGATGGCGTCGACACCGGGCGCATCGAAGACCTGGCTCTCGCCGGCCACGCACGCACGGACCACCTCGTCGGCCACCCCACCGTCGTACACCCCGAACTGATCGCGCTCGGTGACCAGCCTGTCACCATGGTCGTGGTACCCGTAGCCGAGGATCAGCGACTGGGTGACGAACCGACCGGCGCCCACCGCCGCCGCGGCGTCGAGCAGGTTGGCGGTGCCGACCGTGCGCAGCAGCCCGGTCGGATCGTCGGCCGGAATCCGGCGCTGCACCTTCGCGTCGCGCAGGGCGGTGGCCTGATGGATGACGGCCTCGGCGCGCAAACCCTCGACGGCGCGCAACAGGCCGTCGCGGTCGAGCACATCGGCGGTGACCGGGGTGGCGCCGAGCTCGCGCACGAGCGGGTGCGCACCCGGATTCCGGACGAGCGCCCACACCGTATGTCCGTTCGCGGTCAACGCGCGGATCAGAGGGCGGCCGATGGCGCCGGTGGCGCCCGCGAGCAGAACCTGCATGATCGTTCCTTCCGGCTGAGTGAGTGTTTCCCTACTTCCTGGACGGGGTACCGCCAGTGTTCGTGACGGCCTGTGATCGGCTTCACGGCACGCGGGAACGGCCGTGCCGATTGGGTGATGTCACGGCGGGTCTGCGGCGTGTCGGTGTGTATCGTGCGGCTCATGCGAGTCGACGGTCGGGAGATCCCGGTCACGGGGAAACTCCTGCAGCCGATGATCCGTCGTACCAGCGATATCGTCCGGGTGGTGCTGGCGGGAATCGGCGTAGCCGTGGTGATCGCGGGCTCGCTGATCACCCGGCCGGAATGGCTGGCGCTGGAACGCTCGGTCGCCAAGATCGTGGACTTCCTCAGCCAGGACCAGGCGACCATGGTCTACCTGATCTACGGAATGCTCATCCTGGCACTGCCGTTCGCCATCTTCATCGAACTCGTGTTGCGCAGGCAATGGAAGCTCCTGTTCGGGTACGGGGCGGCGGGCCTGCTCGCGGTGCTGGCCCTGTCGATCACCGGGGCGGGCATCTCCACGCCGAAATGGCACATGCCGGTCCCGGACCGCTTCGACACCTTCCTCTCCCAATTCCTCGACGATCCACGCTGGATCGCGATGCTCGCGGCGATGCTCACCGTGTCGAGCCCGTGGCTGCCGGTGCGGCCGCGACGCTGGATGTGGTTCCTGCTGTTGATGTTCGCGCCGATCCACCTGGTGGTCAGCTCGGTGGTGCCCGCGCGGGCGATGCTCGGCCTGGTGGTCGGCTGGCTGGTCGGCGCGGTGATCGTCTGGGTGGTCGGCACGCCCGCGCTCGAGGTGCCGCTCGACGGCGCGGTCCGGGTGCTCGCGGGGCGCGGCCACACTGTGAAAGCCTTCCGGGTCGATCGACCGGCCGGGCGCGGACCGCTGTTGCTCGCCACCGAGGTCGACGGGCCCGAAGACGAGATCATGGTCGAGCTGTACGGCAAGAACCAGCGCAGCTTCGGCGCGATCCGGCAGGTGTGGCGCTGGATCACGTTCCGCACCAGTGAGACCGCGCCGCTGCACGGATCGATGCACCGGGCGGTGGAACATCGCGCGCTGCTCGGCATCGCGATCGGTGACCTCGGGATGGCCGACAGCCATCAGGTGGCGGTGGCCGGTCTGAGTCGCGGCTGGATGCTGTACGCGCACACCATGCCTCGCGGTACCCAGATCGCGACGTTGTCCGCGCAGGTGCTGCCCGGGGTGTGGCGGTCGCTGCTGCGGCTGCACGAGAACCAGATCAGCCTCGGCGATCTGCAACCCGACTTCGTGCGAGTCAGCCAGGGCGACACCCTGTTCGGCGGCTTCTCGGCCGCCGAATTCGGCGCGGCCGAGGCGCAACGGCAGACCGATATCGCCCAGCTGCTGGTGACCACCACCTCGCTCTACGGAAAACACGAGGCGGTCTCGGCGGCGATCGAGGTACTCGGCGAGGACAAGGTGGCCTACGCGGCCCGGCGGCTGACGAAATCGGCCATGTCGATCGGCATCCGGAAGTCGGTGCCGCAGTGGACCAAAGTGATGGCCACCGCCCGTGAGGAAGTGCGCAGGCAGACCGGCCACGACCGCATCCAGTCCGAACAGATCACGCGGTTCTCCCGCAACCAGATCATCCAGCTCGTCCTGCTGGTCGCGCTCGTCTATGTGGCGTATCCGTTCTTCAGCCAGGTGCCGACGTTCTTCAGTCAGCTGCGCACGCTCAACTGGTGGTGGGCGCTCGCGGGATTGGCCGTGTCGGGGCTGACCTATGTCGGCGCCGCCGCCGCGCTCGGCGCCTGCGCGGACGGGCTGGTCAAGATGCGCTATCTGCTCGTGGAGCAGCTGGCCAACACCTTCGTGGCGACGACCACCCCCGCCGGTGTCGGCGGGTTGGCGCTGAGTGTGCGGTTCCTGCAGAAGGCGGGCATGACGACCCTGCGCGCGACCGCCGCGGTGGCGATGCAGCAGTCGATGCAGGTGCTCACCCACCTGGTGCTGCTCGTGGTGTTCAGCGTGGTGGCGGGCACCTCGACCAACCTGGCCCACATCGTGCCCGACGCGACCGTGCTGTATCTGATCGCCGGGGTCGGCGTGGGGCTGATCGGCGCGTTCATGTTCGTGCCGACGCTGCGGCGCTGGGTCAATCACTCGGTGCGTCCGCAGGTCAAGGAAGTGCTGGGCGAACTCGCCGACCTCGCCAAGGATCCGATGCGATTCGTGGTCATCGTCGCCGGCTGCGGCGCGATCACGCTCGGCCAGGCGCTGGCCCTGTGGACCAGCGTCGAGGCATTCGGCGGCGGCACGGACTTCGTCGCCGTCACCATCGTCACCATGATCGGCGGCACGCTGGCCTCGGCCGCGCCGACACCCGGTGGCGTCGGCGCGGTCGAGGCGGCCCTGATCGGTGGTCTCGCGGCGTTCGGCGTCCCGGCCGAGATCGCGGTCCCAGCCGTCCTGCTCTACCGCGTGCTGACCTGCTGGATCCCCGTAGGTTTGGGCTGGCCGGTCATGCGGTGGCTCGACAAGAAAGACATGATCTGAATTCTCGGAGGGCCGGCCCGAAGGCCGGCTCGCGCGGTTCCGCCCAAAATGTTTAGCTGCCCCGTTGCCTGCGTATTCAGTCACGGTGTCGCACAGCGCTGTCTGATCCAGCTGAACGGCGCGCCAGAAGGAAAGTCCGCTGATCGGAGGCAGGGCGGCGCATCGATAGCGATGTGATCGCTGAAAGTCTCGATTCGAGCGCACCAGCGCTCCAGGCATTCAGCGCCTAAACTGTCTGGGACGTAGCCGGATCATGACCGAGAGGTGTTGTTTCGATGGGATCCCGGACGGTGGTCGCCGACGTCGCCGATGAGTTGGCGCGCCGCGTAGCCACCGGTGAGTACCGGCCCGGCGAGCTGATGCCGTCGGTTCGCCAGGTCGCCGACGAGTTCGGGATGAACCGCGCTACCGCCCAGCTCATCCTCGGACGCCTCGAGTCCTACGGATTCGTCGAGGCCAGGCGAGGTAAGGGCTTCACCATCCGCGATGTCCGCGTCGAGGGCGGTATGGACGTCTACCGGCATCTGTTCCGGTTCTCGATCACCGCGCCCGCGGTCGCCGCCGAGATGTTCACCGACATCGTCGAGGTCGAACGCGGCATCGTGGGTGAGGCGCTGCTCGCCTATACGGCGGGGGAGAAGGTACTAGATCCGGCCGAGCTCGCCGCCGCCGTCGACGAGCTGGAGGCGATGGCACGTCAGGCCGTGCCCGACCACGCGCGCATCATCGCCGCCGAGATCGCGCTGGTGCGCAAGCTACTCGGCGTGCTCGAGATGAGTATGCAACGCGCGGTACTGAATTCGATCGCCGATATGGTCGTCGAGGTGCCGGAGGCGGTCGCCGCCTATTTCGCCGTCGCGCCCGATCTGCACGTGCTCGTCTGGCGCGCGCTGCTCGCGGTGTGGGATGCCGAATCCGCGCCGAGCGAGGCGCAACTCGCGCTGTTCGGTGACTTGTTCGCGCTGTACCACGAGAAGGTGATCGCCCGCTTCGGGCAACTCGTCGGCGAGACTCCGGTCCACACCGTGCCGCTGAGCTCGGCCGTCTGAACCGCCCCGGCTAGCTGTCTGAGTCGGATTTCTTCGTCGTCTCCGCGGTGTGCACCCACGGCAGATGGTGTGGCACCACCGTGTCGATGATGGTGCTCACGCGCGGTGTGTGCGCGGTGGCCAGACCGGAGCCGACCATCACGCCCAACGCGATCGACATCACCGACAGCAGCGCCGAGACCAGCACCTCCAGCCCGCCGGTCGACACCCCCGACAGCGAATGCGTGACGAGGTCGGAGATCCCGGTGAGGCTGATCCCGCCGGGCACCAGCATCCAGAACGCGGGCAGGAATGCCACCTGGGTCGGTGGCGCGTGCTTGCGGCCCTGGATCAGATACGCGGCGTTCACGGCGACCAGGCCGCCGAGGAACGTGCCGGTCAGCGGACCGGACACATGCTTGCCGAGGACCTGCGCCGCGTAGGTGATGTAGAGGACGAGCAGCAGCCAGCCCACCGTGTTCTGCGGTGCGCTCGACCGCCACGAATGTCCGTACCCGATCAGCAGCACCCCGACTATCGGTGCCCACCACCCCAATTGGGCACTGCTCACCGGCGGATCCGACAGCGGCCCGAGCACGCTGATCCCCACGTAGGAACCCAGCGCGAGCAGGAACAGCATGTTGATGCCGTAGACGACCCGGCTGGCACCGGCCACCATCGACCCGGTCGCCAACTCGATCGTGCCGTTGGTGAGCATCGCACCGGGCAGCAGCGTCGCGACCGCCGGAATCAGCAGTTGCTGCGGCTGCCCACCGGCGAGCGCGCCGGGAAAGCCGTACGCGAGCACCGCGACTACCGCCGACGCGACCACCGGCAACGCCATCGACAGCAGCCGCACCCGATCGGCGAGCTGAGTCAGCACACCGACGACCAGCCCGAGCACCACATAGCCGACCAGCGCCCGTGCGCCCGGGTTGAGCATCATGCCGATGCCGACGGTCAGCACGACCTGCCCGAGCAGGATCAGCCACGGTGGGCTGCCGGGTTTCTGGGTCAGGATCTTGTCGAGATCCCTCGATGCCCGGCTCGGCGGCGGCGCGTCCTGCTCGATCTGGTCGATCAGCCGGTAGAGGCCGTCGATCTGGTCGAGCGGCAGGGTGCCGACGCGGGCGTCGAGCATGTCGATGGCGGAGCTTTCGTCGGTGCGCACCCGGACGAAGACCGCGGTGGGCAGCACCATGAAGTGGATATTGTCGGTGCCGTAGCGCCGCGACAGCTTGTCGAGGATGACCTGCACCCGTGCGGAGGTCTCGCCGGCGCCGACCAGCGCCACGCCGATGCGACACAGCAGATTCAGCAGATCGGCGGGTACGGGCGGGTCGACGGGTTCGTGCTCGGTGGGTCGCGGCGCGGCCTTCGCGTATTGCTCGCGGACCTTGGCGATGGCGTGCGTAACCCGGGTTCTGGCCACGTTCCAGGTCTTGCTCGCGTATTCCTCCGAACCCATGTCACCGCCGTCCGCAACCGCTGGGCAATGCTGCGGGGCGATGTCCGAACACCGCCCCGCAGGGTAGATACGCCGAGTGTAGTGCCTCTTCCGCGCAATGAATGGACCCAGCAAACGGATGGAATCGGACCGCATCCCGAGATCTCGCGACTACATGGGTAACTCACCGGGAACGGGCTCACCGGCGAGGCTGGGAGCCTGCCGCGTCGCCGACTACCCCGCACTCGAGTCTGGCTAGAAGTTCCCGGAGAGGCGGACCAGCTAGGAGTCCCCGGCGAGGCGGACCAGCCGGTCGTAGGCGGTGACGTATTCCTCGACGAGGCGGTTGACCACGTCGGCGCTGCGTTCGACCTTGTTCATCATGCCGACCACCTGGCCGACCGGGTTGAAGTTCACGTCCTTGGCGGCCTCGGGGTAGCGGTGGCCGCGCTTGACGCCGTCGAGGGCCACCATCATCTGCAGCGGCATCGGCAGCGGGTCGGGGGTCTCGGTGGACTCCCAGGCGTCGGTCCAGTCGTTGCGCAGCATGCGGCACGGCTTGCCGGTCCAGGAACGCGAGCGGATGGTGTCGTGGCTGGTCGCCTCGAGGTAGGTGTCCATCTGGGCGGGCGGCACGTTGGCCTCTTCGACGGTGAGCCACAGCGACCCGGTCCACGCGCCCGCCGCGCCCATCGCCAGCGCCGCCGCGACCTGCGCGCCGTTGCCGATGCCACCGGCGGCCAGTACCGGTACGTCGCCGATCGCGTCGATCACCTGCGGCCACAGCACCAGCGAGGACACCTCGCCGCAGTGCCCGCCGCCCTCGGTGCCCTGGCACACCACGAAGTCGAGGCCGGCCGCCTTGTGGTTCATCGCGTGCTTGACCGAACCGCACAGCGCGCCGATCACCCGGCCGGAGTCCTGGATGCGCTTGACCACGTCGTCGGGCGGGGTGCCCAGCGCGTTGGCGACGAGCTTGGCCTTGGGGTGGTTCAGGATGACGTCGACCTGCGGTCCCGCGGTGGTCGCGGTCCAGCCGAGCAGCTCGTTGTGGTGCTCACCGTCGGGCAGCGCGGGCACGTTGTGATCGGTGAGGATCTGCTGGGCGAAGTCGCGATGGCCCTGCGGAACCATCTGCGCCAGCTGCTTTTCCAGCTGTTCGGGGGTGAGCCCGTCGACGCCCTTGCCTTCGTATTTCGACGGGATCACCAGGTCGACGCCGTAGATCCCGGTGACGTGTTCGTCGAGCCAGGCCAGCTCCACCTCGAGCTGTTCGGCGGTGAAGCCGACCGCGCCGAGCACCCCCAATCCGCCCGCGTTGCTCACCGCCGCCACGACGTCGCGGCAGTGGGTGAAGGCGAAGATGGGGAACTCGATGCCGAGCTGTTCGCAGAATTCGGTACGCATACCGAACTGTAACACGTTCTAGTTTGGTCGAGAACGGTTAATTTCTACAGCGCGGCATCCTCCAGCGCGGCCAGCGAATCCTCGAGGTGATCGAGCAGTCGATGCAGGTCGGGCAGCGTGCGACGGCAGCCGACCAGACCGAAATCGAGGTTGTCACCGCTGGAGGTGAGCGTGATGTTCACGGCCTGCCCGTCGAGCGGGATCGACAGCGGATAGGTGGCGTCCAGACGCGAACCGTTCCAGTACAGCGACTCGCGCGCTCCGGGCACATTCGAGATGACGATATTGAACGGCGGCGTCGCCACCGAGGCGAACCCGGGCAGCAGCATCGCCGCCATCGGACTCAACATCACCCCGGCCATCGCCAGCGTCTGCGCCGGGGTGAGCGAGTGGTACACCTCCTTGTTGCGACGCGTCGACTCGCTCACCACCCGCAGGCGTTCCAGCGGGTCCGCGATATCGGTGCCCAGATTGCACAGCAGCGCCGCGACTTTCACGCCCTGGCTGTCGACGTCGTCTTCCTCGCGCAACGACATCGGCACCATCGCGATCATCGGCTTGTCCGGCAAGGCGTCGCGCTCGAGCAGGTAGGCCCGCAGCGCACCCGCCGACATCGCCAGCACCACATCGTTCACGGTGGCCCCGGTCGCCTTCTTCACCTGCTTGACCCGATCCATCGACCAACTGCGCACCGCGCATTTGCGGGCACCGCCGATCGGCACGTTGAACAGCGTGCGCGGCGCCTCGAACGGCAAGGTGAGCTGCTGCTGCACCAGACCGGTGCGGGTGGCCTTCATCAACGCGGTGGTCGACGAACGCGCCGATGTGACGGTATCGATCAGGCTGCCGAGCCGGGATTTGCCGGGGCGCGGCGGGCCGAGCTTGCGCGGCAGGTTCCACGGCCGCCTGAGCTCGGTCGCGAACGGGTCGGTGGTCAGCGTGCGCCGCATGAGGCGCTGGGCCGACACGCCGTCCACCAGTGCGTGATGCATCTTCGAGTAGAGCGCGAAGCGCCCGTCGGCCAAGCCCTCCACGAAGTGCAGCTCCCACATCGGGCGGTGCCGGTCGAGCAGGGCGCTGTGCAAGGTCGACGCGTGGTCGAGCAGCTGGTCGATATGGCCCGGCCCGGGCAGGGCGCTGCGCTGGACGTGATAGTCCAGGTCGACGTCGTCGTCCTGGGTCCACGCCATCTGCGGTGCGCCCAGCCAGGTGGCGGGCCGCTTGCCGAACGTAGGCCGAACGGTCTTGTCGGCCAGCAAGGCCGCGCGGAACTCGCGCAGATAGTCGGGCCCGGCGTCCTCGGGCGGTTCGAATAATTGCAGTGAGCCGACGTGCATCGGGTGCTCACGAGATTCCGCGAGCAAAAACAGCGCATCCAACGGCGCGATGAGATCCATGAAAGATCGCCCCCTGACGAGAGTGGATCGGTGCAAAGTCTTCAGACGATCGACCACGCTGTCGGGTTCGGCACCCCTGCGTGCCGTATATCCAAGTTACCCGTCCGTCCGGGGTCACGTCAGCTGAACGCCCGGACCATCACGAACTCCATGGTGTTCACCGGATGTTCAGCTCGCGGAAGAGTACTGGATGCTCGAGCTGAGCGAACACGGCGCCCCGTGGATGAGTAGAGCTCGACGAAAGCAGGCCGCGACACTACATGTCGCGGCCCGATTTCCTGTTCGGGTCAGACTTTGACGGTCTGCGCTTCGCGCGGGTCGACGGCGTCGCGCGGATCGTCTTCCTGCGGTGTCTCATTCGTGAGCTGCGCCTCGATGAGCTGCGGTGCCTCGGTGGGCTGTTGCGGCTCGGTCGACTGCTCGGGCTCGGCCGTCGGCTCGGACTCGGTGGGTTTTTCGGCGGTGACTTCCTCGAATGCGATTTCTTCCGAACGGGTTTCGGCGACCACCGGCTGCGGCGCCGGAACCGGGTCCGCCCCGCCACCTTTCGAGGCGATCTCGATACCGAGCTCGATGCGCGTCGTCTCGACCAGCGCACGCTCCTGTTCGGCGGCATGGCGCATCGCCTTCTGCCACAGCGACGCCATCTGCTCCAGCTCCTCGACGGTCGCCTCCACGTCGATGTGCAGTTTCAGCCGCTGCATCGTGATGTGCTGGGCGGCGGTGAGGGTGCGCAGCAGGTCTTCGCACTTGTTGGGAATCCGGCGATGCGCCACCACTCGAAGGCGAGTCAGCGTGCCGCCCGGGCGATCCCAGATCACCTTGTGGATCTGCGCGCTGACGCTGTCGATCTCGTCGGTGGTGACCAGATCCCATTCACCGCAGGTGGTCAGGTCGGCGCGCACCGAGGCCGACATCTCCAGGATCGAGGCGACTGCGGCGAGCACCGCCTCGCGGCGCCACGCCTCGTGATCGCGCTGGTCACCCACCATGTTCGACAGTTCGACATTGCGCTGCGCGGCGTCGAGTGCCTGCCTGCCGCGCTCGTCGGCGGCCGCGATTCCTTCCCGGTGGGTTCGGTTGTTGGCGATGACGCCGACCAGAACTGCGCCGGCGACGGGGAGCGAGCCGAGGAGTGGGAGCCACTGAGTCACCCAGCGATCATTGCACCGGTGCTCGCAACAGTCACCATGATCGGCGCGTTGGTATCGATGTCGCGTGTCAGCTCGGCGCCGGAACCCGGTGCAGAAAACCGACCAGGGGGGCGAGTTCCGGGATCTGCTCCGCGTCGGCGAGTGCCTTCTCGAGTGCTCGATCGTGGGTCGGTTTCGCCTTTTCGTAGGCGGCCCTGCCGGTTTCGGTGAGCTCGGTGTAGATGCCGCGGCGGTCGTCGGCGCACAGTACGCGCACCAGGAAGCCGCGGTCTTCCAGCCGGTTGACCAGCCGGGTGGTCGCGCTCGCCGACAGTGCGGCCGCGCGGGCCAGCTGGGAGATCCGCATGTGCCAGCCGTCCTGCCGGGCCAGTGCGTCGAGCACGGTGAACTCGACGATCGACAGCTCGTGTTCGCGCACCAGCTCGCGTTCGAGCGTGGTCTCGATGTGCCCGTGCAGCGCGGCCAGGGTGCGCCAGCCGGTCGCCCGTACCTCGATGGCGTCATCAGCAATACCCATGCGCCGAGTATAGCTGGCGGTTGCAATATAGCGCGTGTGCAACTATCGTCGGTCAGCGTTAGTTGCATACGCGGGTAATCGGCCCCTGATGGAAAGAAGCGTTCACATGCCACTCGGTCTCATCGCTCTCGCGCTCGGGGGCTTCGGCATCGGACTCACCGAATTCGTCATCGCGGGGCTGCTCTCCCCGGTGGCGGCCGACCTCGGCGTCTCGGTGCCCACCGCGGGCTACCTCATCTCCGGGTACGCGCTGGCCGTCGTCATCGGCGCGCTCGCGCTGACCCCACTGGTCAACCGGTGGCAGCCCAAGCGGGCATTGCAGCTGCTCATGGTCCTGTTCACCGTCGGCAACGCGGCCTCGGCGCTGGCTCCCGGCTACGCCGCGCTGCTCGGCGGGAGGGTGCTCGCGGCCCTCGCCCACGGTGCGTTCTTCGGCATCGGGGCCGTGCTGGCCTCCTCGCTCGTCGCGCCCGAGAAGAAGGCCGGAGCCATCTCGATCATGTTCGGCGGGCTCACCGTCGCCAATGTTCTCGGCGTTCCGCTGGGGACGTTCATCGGCCAGCAGTGGGGCTGGCGGGCCACGTTCGTGGTGATCACCGTGGTCGGGCTGGTCGCGCTGGCCGGCATCACCGCGCTCGTCCCCGACGCGCCCGCCACCCGCGAACGCCCGAACCTGCGGGCCGAGTTGTCGGTCTTCCGCAACACCCAGGTCTGGTACTCGCTGGTCATGACCGTGCTCGTGTTCGGCGGGATGTTCGGTGCCTTCATGTACATCGAACCGCTGCTCACCCGCGTCACCGGCTTCTCCGAAGCGATGGTGCCCTGGCTGCTGGTGCTGTTCGGGGTCGGCCTGTTCTTCGGCAATCTGCTCGGCGGCCGCTGGGCCGACCGCGCACTCACCCGCACCCTGCTCGCGCTCACGCTGGCCCTCGCGCTCTCGCTGGCGGCATTCGCACTGCTCGCCGACTACCGGATCGCGGCACTGCTGTTGCTCCCCGCCATGGGATTCTTCGGCTTCGGCGCCACCCCCGGTCTCCAGATGCGGGTGCTCGACAATGCCGGTGCCGCACCGACTCTCGCCTCGTCGGCCAATATCGCAGCCTTCAACGTGGGCAACTTCCTCGGCGTGTGGCTGTCCGGGCTGGCGATCAGCGCCGGGTTCGGCTGGGTGTCGCCGCTGTGGGTCGGGATGGGATTCGCGGTCACCGGGCTGCTGGTGTTGGTCGCCGCGACTCGCGGTGAACGCGCCGTTCGGCCTTCGGTCCCCGAACCCGTCTCGGTCTAGACAGACGAAAATCCCCGGTGCGCAGCGGATAACGCTGCCCACCGGGGATTTCGTGGTTCGTGACTAGTTGGCCGACGGGGTGGTTGTCGGGGCAACGGTGGTGGTCGGCTCGACCGTCGTGGTGGGAGCCACCGTCGTGGTCGGTGCGACCGTCGTGGTGGGGGCCACGGTGGTCGTCGGGGCCGGAGCGGCCGCCTGGTTGGTCGCCGGTTCCGGTGTGGTCGTCGACGGTGTGGTCGTCGACGGGGCCACCGTCGTGGACGGTGCCGTGGTGCTGGTGCCCGTCTTGGACGTGGTGGTCGGCTTGGGGCTCGTCGTCGACTTCGCGGAGGTCTTGGACGTGCTGGTCGGCGCGGTGGTGGTCGTCGCGGGCTTCGTCGGAGCCGCCAGTGCGGCGGTCACCGAGGCATCGTCCGGCGCGGCCTTCGTGTCGATGGTCTCGCCCGCCTGCGCCTGCTTGGCCAGGTGCGTCAGCCAGGCTGCCGCGTACTCCGCCGAGGTCAGCGGCTTGCCGTTCGCGGCGTCGGAGTCACGCCAGTAGTCGAAGTGGTGACCGGTGCCGTTCGGGCCGAGAGTCAGCTGGTACGGATCGTTCATCACCACCGGGATCGTGTTCTGGTTCGTCACGATCAGCCCCACGATCTCGTTGAAGATCTTCTGCGGCAGGTACGCCAGCGGCGAGAGCTGCTCACCGGCGATCACGTCGGCCTTCGCGGGCGTGGTGGTCTGTCCCGGCTTGTAATCCGGGTCCGACACCTTCAGCAGCACGTCGAGGAAGGTTTCGTCGCTGGCCATCCAGTTCGGGTTCGAGCCGATGTCGGAGAACGCGGCCATCGCGATCCGGCCCAGCGTGAACGCCATGTCCTGGCCCATCGCCGGGGTGATCGCCGTGATGCCGTTGCGCTCCAGGTCGGCGCGCTGCAGTTCGTCGATATTGATCTGACGACCCACATTGGCGGCCAGCTGCAGCAGGGAGATGTTGTCCGGTGCCGCGCAGGTGAGGTCGCCCTCGGAGCAGAAGGAGGCGATCTTGCCGTTGAGCGCGCCGAAATCAGCGCCCGTGGTGACGCCCTGGCCCGAGATCGGGGTCTTGCCGTCCTGGTACTTCTGGTCGAAGTTGTCGGGGCGCGCGAACGGGTCGTCCGCACCGAGGAAGGTGCCGTCGCCTGCCTTGCGGCCCGGATCGGCGAACATCACCACGCCGAGCACGTCGTCCGGGTTCACGGTCGCGTACCCGTCGGCAGGGTCGTCGTTGCCGATGCCCTCGGCCACGCGACGCACCACGTCGGCGCCCTCGCTGTAGCCCACGATCGAGAATTTGGTGTCCGGGCAGGCCGCCGAGATCTCGCGCATCACCTGCTGGGTGTTCTCCACACCCCGGTTGACCGCGTCCTCATAGCTCGCCAGATCGGCCGGGTAGGCGATGTACACCGCCGCGTAGTCGCCCTCGGCCACGTCGTCACGCGGGGCGTTCACCACCGGATCCACCCACACACTGCTGTGGTCGCCCGACAGCGCGGCGGGCAGCGGATTCCCGTTGGCATCGAGCAGCATCGCCGTCGTGCCCTCGACCGGGGTGTCGTTGCGTCCGGCCACCGAGATGGTCACCATCTCGCGGCACTCCGTCACCGACGTCGTCAGCTCGTAGCTGGGTGATTTCGGCTGCGACGTCACCGCGAAGGACGCGGCGACAATCGCCGCGACACCCAACGCCGCAGGCGCGGCAACAGCTGAAGCAATGCGATGTTTCGCGAGAAACTCACGCAGATTCATATGTGATCCCGTTCGAATGACCTACAGGTGGGCAGGCCCCCCGACGGGCCGCATGTCACGAACAATGTCGCGCCCACCAGCAAGATCGTTACTGACGCAAACGGGAAGCCCTGCCCCCATTTCCTGGGTCATGCGCGATCGCTCTCACCGAGAAGGCCCGGCGGATGGCGTCGCGGAGCCACTGGTGGGCGCCGTCGGCGGTGTGACGGGGGTGCCAGGCCATGCCGATCGTGAGGGGCGGTAGGGCCAGGGGGATGTCGAGCAGATGCAGGCCGAGGGCGGTCGCGTCGTCGGTGAGGGGCGACGGTTCGGCGCCGGGGAGCGCGGCGGGGACCAGGCAGACGATGTCGGAGCGGGCGGCGAGGGTCATGGCGGCCAGGTGGCTGGGCAGGACGACGCTGACCCGCCGCCGGAGGTTCTGCTCGGCCAGCGCCGCGTCGAGCGGGCCGGTGAATCGGCCACGGCGGCTGACCGCGACGTGCTGGGCGGCAGCGAGCCGGGCCGGGGTCAAGGGTTCTTCGGTCAGGTGGTGGCCCGGTCGGACGGCCGCCACCATGCGCAGCGTCACCAATTCCTCGACCTGGGTTTCGGGATCGACGTGATCGATGGACCCGACCTCCAGATCGATCCGGCCGTCGCGCAGCGCGGATCCCGCCTCCCACTCTTCGGCCAGCAGCCGGAACGAGACCCCCGGCGCCTCCCGTGCGGCCAGCGCCAGCAGCCGGGGCGCCAGCGCCGCGCCGACCAGGTCGGCGGTTTGGAGGGTGAAGGTGCTGCTCAGACCGGCGGGGTCGACGCCGGAACCGGGACTGAGCAGTGCTCCGAGACTCCGCACCACCGCGGCGGCTTCTTCGCGCAGGGCCTCGGCACGTGGGGTGGGGACCATGGTCTGTCCGGCCCGGACCAGGAGGGGATCTTGGAGGATGCGGCGCAACCGGGCGAGGGTGCGGCTCATCGCCGCGGGCGAGGTGTGCAGGCGGGCGGCGGCGCGGGTGACGCTGTTCTCGGCCAGCAAGGCGTCCAGCGCAAGGGCGAGATTGGCGTCGACGACCGGATCAGAGCTGTTCACCAGCATCATTCCATTTCAGTCAATAATTCAGTGCTGAAATTCCTATTGTGGCAATACGTGGTTCTCCGCAGGATGACGGGTGTCCCGATTCACCACTACCTGCGAGGCGAACATGATCGTCATCACCGCTCCCACGGGGAACATCGGCCGTCCCCTACTCGCCCAGCTCCTGGATTCGGAGGAGGAATTGCGGGTGATCGTGCGTGATCCCGCGCGCCTGCCCGACACCCCACGCGGACGCGTCGAGGTGATCACCGGCTCGCACGCGGACGCCCACGTCCTCGATCGAGCCTTCGACGGCGCGGACGCCGTGTTCTGGCTCGTCCCCCCTGATTCCTCCCGACCCCCGCACGACGGCTGGAGCGGTTTCACCAGCCCCGCCGCACGGGCGCTCGCAGCCCACGGTGTCGGCTGGGTCGTCGCGGTGTCGGCACTGGGCCGCGGCACCCCGCTCGCCGACCACGCCGGCTTGGTCACCGCGTCCCTCGCCATGGACGACCTCATCGCCGGGAGCGGCGTCGCCTACCGGGCATTGGCCAATCCGTCCTTCTTCGAGAACCTCCTGGAGGACATCGACTCGATCCGCGACAAGGGCGTGTTCGTCGATGTCGTCGACGTCGACCGCAAGGCCCCGATGGTCGCGGTCGCCGACATCGCGGCCGTCGCCGCCGAGTTGCTGCTCGACCGCTCATGGACCGGTACCGACAGCGTCCCCGTCCTCGGCCCGCAGGACCTGTCACCCAACGACCTGGCCCGCATCATGACCGAACAGCTCGACCGCCCCGTCCGTTACGAACGTCAGTCCCTCGACGAACTACACACCACTCTCGTGGGCTACGGCCTCGACGCGGCGTTCGCCCAGGGAGTCGTCGACATGAAGCGAGCCAAGGACCAGGGCCTCGACGCCGGTGTCGCCCGCACTCCGGAAACAGCGTCTCCCACCAGCTTCGAGCAGTGGTGCGCCACCACCCTGAAGCCCGCTGTCTTCTCCTGAACCCACCCTCCGACCCGTACCACCAAAACCTTTGGAGACATTTTCATGCCCGCTGCGCACACCGAACCCCCGGTCACGGCATTCATGCTCGTCAAGACCACACCCGAATGGCTCGCACTGACCGTCCCGGAACGTGTGGACGCCTTCACCACCCACGTCCTGCCCGCCATCGAAGCCAAGACCACCGGTGTGCGGTCACGCTTCTACGACACCGAGTTCTACTCCGTCCGCGTCACCGATGTCTGGGTATGGGAAGCGGAAAGTCACCACGCCTACCAACTGCTCATCGACGCCCTGCGCGAAACCCCTTTCTGGGACCGCTATTTCGAGGTCGTCGACCTCCTCGTGGGCACCGAGAACGGCTACGCGCGTACTTACGGTCTCGATACCGTCGCCACTATCAGCACCTGAAACCGATTGTCCGACGCAGTGTTCGGGTGCGCAGTGCCGCCGATGCGGTGCTGTGCCACCCGTCCGGGGTGCTCTGGCGCGGCTCATGGACTGCTCGCCGGCGCTTTCGCCGCGAGTCGTCCGGCCGCTACCGTCGCCGCCGCGATGGTGCACAGCGCCGCCAGCATGATCGCCGAGCCCTCACCCGGCACGAGCACCCCCAGCTGACTGCCGACGGTCACCGCCGCGACCGGCACCCCGATCTGTGCCGCGGCGAGTGTGCCGTAGGCGACCGGCTGGCCGAGCAGTCGCGCCGCACAGTGCACGCCGACAGCCCCGAGGCCGAGTACCGAGCCGAGCACGATGAACCGCGGGTGTTCCCCGAACTCGCGCAGATCGAGCCGGGCGCCGAGCCAGACGAAGAACAGCGGAGCGAGCAGCCCATCGCTGATCGCGAACACCTGCTTGGCCACCCGACGTGGTTCGCCGACACCGGCCACGGCCAACCCCGCCGCGAACCCGCCGAGCATGATCGACACGTGCATCGCGCTGGCCACCCCGCACAGCGCGAACACCAGAACCAGACTCACCCGCAGTTCCAGCGTGAATTTCCGGTCCTCGGACACCTCGTGCACCTGACGCTGCGCACCCGATGTCTGGAGATAGCGCAGCACGAAGAACATCACGGTCGCGCAGAGCGCCACGACCACCGCGCCGATCGCGGCTCTGCCTGCGTTCGCCGGATCGATCACCAGCGGCAGCGCGACGATGCAGGCGGTGTCGGCGATGGCCACCTGCGCGGTGAGCGCGAGCACCGGCGGCCCACTCAACCGCATCGAGTCGATGATGGGCAACGCCATCGCCGCGGACGACGACGCCATCAGCACCGCGTAGACCGCCGCGTGCCCGACGTCGAACGCCTGCGCCACCGCCCAGCCCGCCACCGCCGCGACCACGCCGACCAGCACGGCACGCACCACGCCGATACCGAGCGCGGTCCGGACCCGCGGATCACGCACCGGCACATGGGTACCCGCGGCGAACATCACCAGCGCGAACCCCATGTCGGCAAGGAAGACGAAGATCGGATCGGTGGGGTCGAGGATGCGAAGACCGGTGGTGCCGAAGATGATTCCCGCGACGAGTTCGCCGAGCAGCACCGGCAGATACAGCTGTCTCGGCAGGGCGAGCAGTGGCCCGATCAACCCGAGCGCCACCACCAGCGCCAGGGTTGCGAACGTCATGGCATCGCGGCGATCTTGGCGGGGATCTCGACGTTCTCGTCGGCCCAGTACAGCGCGCACACACGGTGATAACCGTCGGCGATCAGCATCGGCACATTCGCGCGGCAGTCACCCCGCACCAGCAGGATCGGCGAGAGCTTCTTGCCCTCGTTCACCTTGAGCAGGTCTCTGCGCACATGCGGATTGTCCGGCGTGAGGGCTTCGAGCTGGGACGCCCGCAGAATGTCCTTCGCCTTCTTGACCACCACCGGCGCGGCCCTGAGCTCGGCCACGATCGCGTCGACCATCGCCTTGTCGCCCAGCAGATCGAGATAGTCGGCGGCAGCGGGATAGTCATGATCTTCCGGAGCGGACTTCCACTCCACCTGCAGAATCTGGTCAGCCATCGACCCATCATCCGCCGCACCCGACCGATTCCCCGGGAGGTCGCCGGATGTCGCCGATCGGTTTCGCGATCGGTATCGGCGTCAGCGAACTCGGGCGGGAAGGCCGGATCATCACCGACACGCAGACCGCCTACAACACCAACGACGCGGAACTCATGACCGCACAGTTCACGACGAACGCGGTGGTCGGCAATGCCGTCGGCATGCTGATCAGCGGACACGACGCGCTGCTCGACGCGAACCGGCGCGGGCTGGCCGGATTCCTGAAGGACGAATACGTCCGATACGACGTCGTCGACGTGACCTTTCTGCGCCCGGATGTGGCCATCGCCCACAAGACCGCACGCGCCACCACCGCCGACGGCACCCTGATCGACACCGAGCCGGCGATGGTCGCGCTGTACGTACTGGTCGAGCAGGACGGGCAGTGGTGGACCGCCGCCCGGCAGAACACCCTGGTCCCGTCAGCGGGGTGATCCCACCGTGGCGCGGCGGCTGGTCAGCCGCGGGCCATATCGACGAAACGGCTGAGGTGCAGCTGGTGGGCGACGGTGATCGTGGCGGTCGGACCATTACGGTGTTTGCCGACGATGAGGTCGGCCTCGCCGCCGCGGGGGTCGTCGCGTTCGATGGCATCCGGCCGGTGGAGCAGGATGACCATGTCCGCATCCTGCTCGAGCGATCCAGATTCACGCAGATCGGACACCATTGGCCGCTTGTCGGTTCGCTGTTCCGGACCACGGTTCAGCTGCGAGATCGCGATCACCGGAACCTCGAGTTCCTTGGCGAGCAGCTTGAGGTGTCGCGAGAATTCCGAGACTTCCTGCTGACGTGATTCGACCTTCTTGCCCGAGCTCATCAGCTGCAGGTAGTCCACCACAACGAGTTTCAGGTCATGACGCTGCTTGAGCCGCCGCGCCTTCGCCCGAATCTCCATCATGGTCAGGTTCGGCGAATCGTCGACGAACAGCGGCGCCTCACTGATCTCACTCATCCGCCGAGCCAACTTGGTCCAGTCGTCATCGCTCATCCGCCCGGACCGCATATCACCGAGCTTGATCTTCGCCTCGGCGGAAAGCAGACGCATCACGATCTCGGTCCGGCTCATTTCGAGCGAGAAAATGACGCTGGCCATGCCGTGCTTGATCGAGCAACTCCGCATGAAATCCATACCGAGCGTGGAATTGTGCGTCGGCACCATCGAGCGACCGGCCAGGTAGAGATGATCGGCATTGTCGACTTCGACGCAGCGCACGGGCACTGACTCGACGCGCCGCACATCGACAATGTAGCGGGAGTTCGAACGAGCCGTGCTCACCGCGGCGCGACGTTCCTTGTGCAGCAGCGCCTTCCGGTACAGACCGAACACCTCGTCATCCGTTGCGAACGTCAGTGTGTAGCACGTCGACGACTGCTCCGAACGGCCGCGCACCCGCTTTGTCGACACACCACAGCGATAGCCGAGGCTGACGACCAGTTCCTGAACATCGCGGAACAGTCGTTCGCTGGTGACCGCGAACTGGGCAGACCCGCCGTGGGTGACGGTCCCGTCGGTGTCGAGCAGACCTGCCAGGAGTGCCCGACGCTGAGATTCGGACGAGCGCAGGTAGGCAGTGGGAATGTGCTTGTCACCGAGTACCCCGAGCGTGCGGAGCCGGGCCTGCACGCTGCCGACCGAATTCCGGCACGACTGGCACAGACGCAAACCGATCGATGGGCCGCCGCACTGCGAGCAGGTCGGCGCGGGAACGGGTTCGGAGACGAATCGTGCCTTACCGCCGCAGGAACGGCCGCAGGTACGGACCTCACTGGTGAACGGAGTGAATTCGGTGCCGCACACCACGCAGGGGCGGGCCGCGACGGGTTCATCAGCGGGGAGCGTGAGCTGGAATCGCCACTGCGCCGATCGTGAAGGAACCGCCACGATGCCTTCGGACTCGATACGCGCGACGATTTCCGGGTCGACGCTGGTGATCTGAGCTGCCGCGGAGGTGCCGTCGCCCAACCAGGCGCCCAGTGTGTAGGGCGGGACGAGAAGCTCGCGCTCAGGTAGTTGCAGTGGCTCCGCGTTGGTGACGGAGTGGTTGATCCTCTTGTCCGCGGTATCGCAACGCACGGTGTCGGCAATCTGTGCCGTGGTGCGGACTTCGGCGAACACCTGCGCTGAACGGCGTGACGCGCGCGTCTCGGTCAACCACTGGTGTTGCTCGTCTGCGACGAGCACTGTCCCATCGGAGAACTCGACCTCGTAGCACGGCCGGTCGACCATGACCTCGGTCGCTGCGACGACGCGCGTCGGACGGCCCTGTGCATCGAGTAGATCCTCACCGACACGAACCTCACCCATGGTGGTCCAACCACCAGGCGTCGGCAGCGGAGTGTCCAGCGCCAGCGCCTTACCCACACCGGGTCGGGCCGCCACGATGATCATCTGCCCGGGATGCAGCCCGTTGGTGAGTTCGTCGAGTTCGGTGAAGCCGGTGGGGACGCCGAGGGAGATGCCGCCACGGGAGGCGATGGAGTCGATTTCGTCCATGGTGGGCTGGAGGAGTTCTTCCAGCGGGGTGAAGTCCTCGGTGGTGCGGCGTTCGGTGACTTCGTAGATTTCGGCCTGGGCGCGGTCGACCACCTCGGCGACGTCCTGGCCGTCGGCGCCGGCGTAGCCGAATTGGACGATGCGGGTGCCCGCTTCGACGAGGCGGCGCAGGATGGCCTTTTCGGCGACGATCTCGGCGTAGAAGCCGGCGTTGGCCGCGGTGGGGACGGTCTGGGTGAGGGTGACCAGGTAGGGCGGGCCACCGATGCGCTTGAGTTCGCCGCGGCGGTCGAGGCCTGCCGAGACGGTGACGGGGTCGGCGGGTTCGCCGCGGCCGTAGAGGTCGAGGATGGTGTCGTAGATCGCCTGGTGCGCGGGGCGGTAGAAGTCGCCGGGGCGCAGCACCTCCACCACATCGGCGATGGCGTCCTTGCTCAGCAGCATGCCGCCGAGGACGGACTGCTCAGCGGCCATATCGTGCGGAGGCTGACGACCGAAGTCCTCGCCGGGGGGTTCAGGCGTGAACTCGGTTTGCGCGCGGTCACCGGTGGTTGTCACCAGGGGAGTCCTCTCTGCCCGCAGAACCGGGGTTTCACATCGATGTTCTCGTTGTACTCCCGGACACCGACACGGATGTCAGCAATCGGTTGCCTGCGTGATTCCCGGGGCCGCGCGCAGGGCAATGCGACGAACCTAGGCGACGTTTTCGGGACTCGCCAACCCGACATGTGCACACAACTGTGGATAACTTGGGGGTAGTTCACCCGTTGTTGTGCAGCGCCTGTGGAAAACATGGGGAAAACCCAGGTCAGTACGGTAAAACGCCCTGCTAGACCCCGGTTTGCCCAACTTCGTCCCTGTGGATGAAAGAAGTTCCGGCGTGTCGGTCGAGGTGAACAGCCGGGCGTGTTGGGTTAACAGCGATGGTGCAGGCTATGACTGGAGTCACAAATCTGCCGGTCGGTTTCCGCAGTCATCCACAGGGTGAATAACCGGAGGTCGAGCGGTACCCGACCGTGAGCCGCGCAACACCACCCATACCGGTCGCGTTATCGGCTACCTACCAGTTATCGCAAAATCGCCCTGAAAAAGGCAAGCAGAAACCACCCCTGCGCACGCACAGGGGTGGTTTCCGGCGAACTCAGTTCGCAGCAACCTCGAGGTTGAACTTCGCGGCCACATCGGGGTGCAGGTGCACCACGATGCCGTGCTTGCCGGTCGCCTTGATGTGCGACTTCGGCAGCTCGATGCTGCGCTTGTCGACCACGGGGCCACCGGCCGCCTTGATGGCCGAAGCCACGTCGGTGGTGGTGACCGAACCGAACAGCTTGCCGCTGTCGGCGGTCTTCACGGTCAGCGAAACCGCGGCGAGGCCCTCGATGGCCTGCTTCAGCTCGTTGGCGTGATCCAGGTCGCGCACCTTGCGGGCGTCCTGGGCGCGACGGATACCGTCGACCTGCTTCTGGGCGCCACGGGTGGCCTGAATGGCCAGACCGCGGGGCAGCAGGAAGTTACGGCCGTAGCCGTCCTTGACCTCGACAAGGTCGCCGGGGGCGCCGAGGTTGTCGACATCAGCGGTGAGGATGAGCTTCATCTGTGTGACTCCCTTTCTCAGCGAGCGGTCGACACGTAAGGAAGCAGAGCCACCTCACGCGAGTTCTTGACGGCGACAGCGATGTCACGCTGGTGCTGCACGCAGTTGCCGGTGACGCGGCGAGCGCGGATCTTGCCGCGATCGCTGACGTACTTACGCAGCAGCGTGGTGTCCTTGTAATCGATATTGACGATTCCGGACTTTGCTTCCTTGCAGAAAGCGCAGGCCTTCTTCTTCAGTACCTTTTCGCGCGCGGGCGCTTTAGGCATGGGTTTCTCTCCGTACTATGAGTGCCGTTCGATCAGAACGGCGGTTCGTCATCCATGCGGCCGCCGCCCCCGAAGGAGCCGGCCGCGGGCGCGCTACCCCACGGATCGTCCTCGCCACCGGCATTGCTGCCGCCGGCCGGACGTCCGCCGCCGTTGTTGGCGTTGTAGCCGCCTGCGCTAGATCCACCACCGGCATTACCGGAACCACCACCACTGAAGCCACCACCGCCGCCTCCGCCACCGCGACCGGCCTTGGAGACCTTCGCCGTCGCGTAACGCAGCGAGGGACCGACTTCGTCGACCTCGAGCTCGACCACAGTGCGCTTCTCACCCTCGCGGGTTTCGTAGGAGCGCTGCTTGAGCCGGCCACTCACGATGACGCGAGCGCCTCGGGTCAGACTTTCGGCGACGTTCTCCGCTGCTTCACGCCAGATGTTGCAGCGCAGGAACAGAGCCTCGCCGTCTTTCCATTCGTTCGAATTGCGATCGAACACACGGGGAGTCGACGCGACGGTGAAATTTGCCACCGCCGCACCTGCGGGCGTGAAACGAAGCTCCGGGTCTGCCGTCAAGTTTCCGATGACGGTAATGACCGTGTCGCCTGCCATGGGGGTTCCTCCTGCTCGGGGTGCAGTCCGCATCTCGGGGATTTGCGCTCGAGCCTAAAGCCAGGCTCTGACAAATTCGAGGGTGCGGACTACTTGTCGTTGCGCAGAACCTTGGTGCGCAGCACCGTCTCGTTCAGGCCCAGCTGGCGGTCGAGTTCGCTCACGGTGGCCGGGGTCGCGGTCAGGTTGACGATCGCGTAAATGCCTTCGGCCTGCTTGGCGATTTCGTAGGCGAGCCGGCGGCGGCCCCAGATGTCGACCTTGTCGACGTTGCCGCCCTCGGTCTTGACGACCGTGAGCAGGGTATCCAGGGACTGCCCGACGATGCGCTCGTCCAGGCTCGGGTCGAGGATGACCATTACTTCATATTGACGCACGGACCAATCACCTCCTGTGGACTAGGAAACGGCCATGGACTCTCCATGGCAGGAGGGTTCGTTGCGTCAGCAACCCGCCAAGGCTACATGAGCGGGTGGTGACCAGCGAAATCGATGCCTGCCGCGGGTGTACCCGGGTGATCGGGACACCGCCGCATAATGTGGTCGCCATGACCACAGTCGGCCCGCGGCAGCGCGCAGCACGACGCGGCGCGACGTGGGCCGCTGCCTTGAGCATCTTCGTGATGCTGCTGTGTGGCCTCACTCTCGCGCTGGCCTATGCCAACAAGGCCCGGTGCGCGGGCGGCGCGATCGATGAATCCGGTCGCAGTCTGGTATTCGAGGAGCGCAAGGATTCGGATGTCTGCTATTCCGACATCCAATTCCTGTGGCTCGGCCGCGATATCGACAATCACGTCTTCCCGTACGTGGACGGCGCGATCACCGAAGACGGTGCGCTGACCGGCGGCGCGGTGGAATACCCGGTGCTCAGCGGCGTGCTGATGTGGGCGGGCGCGATCGGGGTGGACAACGACGCCGACTTCCTGTGGCACTCGGCGCTGCTGCTCGCGCCGTTCGCCCTGCTCACAGCGTGGATGCTGGCCAGGCTCGCCGGCCCGGCGGCGCTGCTGTGGGCGATCGGCCCGCCACTGGTGTTCTATGCCTTCCACAACTGGGAACTGCCGGTGGTGTGCACGGCGGTGGCGGCGGTCTATGTGATGACGATGCTGACCGGCCTGTCCGTGCGCACCCGC
The DNA here is from genome assembly GCF_053606985.1 of Nocardia sp. NPDC055165. NCBI lineage: Bacteria > Bacillati > Actinomycetota > Actinomycetes > Mycobacteriales > Nocardiaceae > Nocardia > Nocardia sp. NPDC055165. Next base: position 205,422 of record NZ_JBSGSS010000004.1, on the reverse strand, counting down.
GGAATCATCGCCGCGGTGCTGCTCGCGCTGGGTTTCTGTCTCAAGCTCTATCCGGGAATCTTCGTGCTCCCGCTCGCGGTGTTCGTGCTCACCGAGGGGGCACCGCGCGGTCGTCGCCCGATCGGTGAGCTGGACGTGGCGGGTGCCGCGCAGACTCTGCTGGCCGCGATGGGCACGGTGGCGGCCGTGAATCTGCCGTTCGTGCTGGCCGGGGTGGAGGGCTGGCGCGCCTCGATCACGTTCCAGCAGCTGCGTCAGGCCGACATCACCACCAACTCGATCTGGTACTGGGGTCACCAGCTGATCTTCGGCCGCGCGGCGGAAACGACCCAGACCTGGCACGACGCGGTCGCGATCGCCTCGCCCGTCTTGATCTTCGGCGGATTCGGGCTGGCCCTGTGGCTGGGCTGGCGGCGCTGGACCCCCACTTCGGCGTATCCGTGGGTCGGCGTGAGCGCGGCGATGCTGGCCGCTTTCATGCTGTTCCACAAGGTGCATTCACCCCAGTACACCCTGTGGATAATTCCGTTCCTGGTGTTGCTGGAGGTGCCGTGGTCGCTGGTCGCGGCCTACCTGGTGGCCGACGCGGCGGTGGGCGTCGGGGTGTTCCGGTACTTCGCCGCGCTGGGCGAGGGCGAGGGCGTGGAGTTGATGGAAGGGATCGTCCAGTTCGGCGTGTGGTTGCGCACCGCGCTGTTGATCACCCTGTTCTTCCTCTTCCTGCGGGCGAGGGTGCGCGGCCCGCGCGTCGAACCGAGCACCGCGCTCGGTCGCCAACTGCAACCCGCGTGAACGACAGCGGCGGCGAATCCCCGAAGGGACTCGCCGCCGCTGTTGATCTTCGGCTGTGGATCAGCTGACCGGAGCGGACTCCTTGGCGTCCTCCACGGCGTCCGGCTCCGCCTTGCGGTTGCGCAGGACGCTGGAGACGAGCGCCGCGCCGATGAACGCCACGCCGATCAAGCCCGTGATGAGCTCGTTGACGTGCACGCCGATCGAGACGAGCAGGATCGCCGCCAGCGCACCGATCGCCCAGTGGGCGCCGTGCTCGAGGTACACGTAGTCCGACAGCGTGCCCTGGCGAACCAGGTACACCGTGATCGACCGGACGAACATCGCGCCGATCAGGCCGAGGCCCAGCGCGATGATGATCGGGTCGGAGGTGATGGCGAACGCGCCGATGACACCGTCGAAGGAGAACGACGCGTCGAGCACTTCCAGGTAGAGGAACAGGAAGAACGCGGCCTTACCGGTCGCCTTGACCAGCGTGGACGGGCCACCCTGCGGGCCCTCTTCGAACTCCTCGGTGTGGAACATCGAACCGAGGCCGTCGACCAGGATGTAGACGATCATGCCGAGCAGACCGGAGACCAGCACGGTGGAGCGATCGTCGGCGTCGGCCAGGAACTCCGCGACCAGCACCAGACCGGTACCGGCGACGACCACCGACAGCATGTCGAGCTTGCCCGCCTTGGCCAGCGGCTTCTCGAGCCAGCTGAGCCAGGTGATGTCACGCTCTTCGAAGATGAAGTTCAGGAACAGCAGCGCCAGGAACATGCCACCGAACGCCGCGATCTGCGGGTGCGCGTCGGTGAGCAGGGTCTCGTAGCTCGGGCTGCCGTCAGGGAAGTAGGCGGCGTCGTCCACCGGCGGGTTCAGCGCCAGGTCGAAAGCCTCGACCGGGTTCAGTCCCGCGGTGACCCACACGATGGCCAACGGGAAGATCAGACGCATACCGAACACGGCGATCAGCACGCCGACAGTCAGGAAGATCCGCTGCCAGAATTCGCTCATCCGTTCCAGGACGGTGGCGTTGATGACGGCGTTGTCGAACGACAGCGACACCTCGAGAATGCCGAGGATGGCGCACAGTGCGAGAGCGGTCAAGCCACCGTAGAGGTAGGCCACGACCAGCGAGAACACCGTGATGACGATGGACAGGCCGAAGATGCGCGTTATCACGCGGAGGGACCTTTCTGTTTCGCACGAACAGGGGGCCCGATGTGTCGAGCCCCCTGTTCGCGAGGGTGACTAGACGTTGACGCCGTAGTCGCGAGCGATGCCGGACAGACCGGAGGCGTAGCCCTGACCGACGGCGCGGAACTTCCATTCGGCACCATTGCGGTACAGCTCGCCGAAGACCATAGCGGTCTCGGTCGAGGCGTCCTCGGACAGGTCGTAGCGGGCGAGCTCGGTGCCGTTGGCCTTGTTGACCACGCGGATGTAGGCGTTGCGTACCTGACCGAACGACTGTGAGCGAGTCTCGGCATCGTAGATCGATACCGGGAAGAAGATGCTCTCGATGGTCGGCGGGGTGTTGGCGAGGTCGACGTCGATGACCTCGTCGTCGCCTTCGCCCTCACCCGTGGTGTTGTCGCCCTTGTGCTCGATGGCGCCCTCGGGGGACTTCAGGTTGTTGAAGAAGACGAAGTGCTTGTCGGAGACGACCTTCTTGTCGGCGCCGGTCGCGATGGCGCTCGCGTCGAGGTCGAAGTCAGTGCCGGTGGTAGTGCGCACGTCCCAGCCGAGGCCGACCGAGACCGCGGTCAAGCCCGGAGCCTCTTTGCTCAGCGAAACGTTGCCGCCCTTGGACAGACTGACACCCATGCGGGAATCCCTTCGATTAGTCCGGTGTGTCGTTTCCCAGCATGTCCGAATCGCCGGGTACCGCTACGACAGTAATAGGTTTCGTGGATCTTGCGTAGGAACCGTCTGCAGCCCAGGTTAACGGGGTGAATCTCCTACCATCGACGGCAGTGAGTGGGCGAACCGCGGCCGTGGTTCGGAAAGGGGATGTGCCGGTGACACCTCGCAGACGCGGATGGTTCAGATCGGGGGCGGATCATGAGTGGATCAGCGGGGCGCGGGCCGCGGCGTCGGCCGCCTTCCTGGATATGGATCGCAGGCAGACGGCGGCGGAGGCGGGCGTGGTGGCCAGTGAGCAGGTCTTCCCCGACCGCCGGATCGGCGCGGTCTGGGAGCCGGTGCGGGCGCGGTGCTACGCCGCGGCGGGCGCGTATCTGAGTTTCACCGAGGAACTCGACGCCGCCGAGGCCGCGGGCACCCCGATCGCGGACGGTCAGGCCAGGGCGGACGCGTTGGTCCGGCAGCTGAACGAGGCCGCGCGTGGGGTCGACGATTTCTATAACGCGCACCGCGCCGGCCTCGCCGAAGCCGCGACCGTGCGAGCGTCGGTGCCGCAGTTGCTGACACACGTGCGGGCCGAGGCCGAGCAGGTGCTGGCCGCCGCGGCGTCGTCCGGATTCGCGAATTACCCCTCGATCTCCGCGGGTGTAAGGAGGCTGAATGAGGCTCTGATCACAGCCTCTTCCAGCGATCCCGGCACGTCGGTCGCGGCCGCGCGCGAGGCTGCGAATACGGTGCAAGAGGCGACGGCGGAACTATCGAATGCGTTGGCGCAGGCCCCTTCTCGTGCCTCGGCTGCCGCGAACGCGATCGCGTCGGTGACCACCCGCCTTGCTGCCGTCGGCAACCGTGCCGGCGCGCTCGGACCGGCCTACTCCGCGCTGCTGCGTGAGTTCAGTGCTGCGAGTTCGGCGGACTTGACCAACAATGAGCGGGAAAGCCGTCGTGGCATGGACGCCGCCGACGAAGCGCTGGTCGGCGCGCGCGTCGCGGCAGCCGATCGTGATCCGGAGACCGCCCTTGATTTGACCGCCACCGCACGCGCGTACCTCGCCGAGGCCGAGCAGTTGGTCGACGCCGTCACCCGGCGCCTCGAATTGTTACGTGAGGTACGTACCGACCCCGAAGCTCAGGCCCGCACCGTACGATTCCGGCTGCGGGACGCGCAGATGCTGGCGGTAGACCGAGGACTGGTCGCCGAGTGGGGCTCGGTTCTCGATGCACAAGCAGAACGCCTCGATCGCATCACCGCTGGACTTACTGGTCGCCACCCGGACTACTGGGCGTATGTTACCGAGCTGGGTACCGTCGCAGAGTTCATCGCGGGCGTAGTCGAGCGCATCAGAAAACACGCTTCCGAAAAGTAGAAATGACATGGGTCGACAGATGAGGTGGGGGGAATGACCGCGGGCTACGCCATCGCACCGGAAGTTTGCTTGCGTAAGCAGGTACCGCTGCGCCATTTCCAGCAGTTGCAGGGTCCCCGCCGCCGGGAGTTGTTCCTGGTCGAACCGGAGCCGATTCAAGGCCACGACGACCGGGAGCTGCTGGCGACCGCGCTCGGCGCGACCCTGTATGTGCCCGCGACCCGCCCCGATCTGGCCGCCACGATTCGCCGGCGGGCCGCGCGCGGGGTGTGCTCGATGGTGATCGACCTCGAGGACGCGGTCGCCGATCACCAGGTGGAGGCCGCTAAACAGCACGCGGTGGACACCCTGGATCTGCTCGCACGCGGCGAAGACGCGAACCCGATGCTGTTCATCCGGGTCCGCGACGCGGCCTCGGTCGGCGAACTGGTCGCCGCGCTCGGACCGGGCGCCGACGTGCTCACCGGATTCGTCTTCCCCAAGTTCGACGCCGTCAGCGGGCCCGCCTACCTGGCCGCGCTCGACGACGCCAACCGCAGCCTCGGCCGTCCGGTCTACGCGATGCCGGTGCTCGAATCGTCGAACCTGGTGCACCGCCAGACCCGTGACGAGCAGCTCTCGCGCATCGCCGATCTGCTCGCCGGACACCGTGAGCAGCTGCTGGCGGTGCGAATCGGCGCCACCGACATGTGCTCGACCTTCGGCATCCGCCGCGACCGCGACCTCACGATCTACGACGTGCGGGTGGTCGCCGACGTGATCGCCGACATCGTCAATTACCTCGGCCGCGTCGACGGCACCGGCTTCATCATCACCGGACCGGTGTGGGAGTACTTCGCCGATCACGAGCGGATGTTCCGGCCGCAGCTGCGCAGCGCGCCGTTCGAGGAATCCGACGCGGTGAAGTTCCGCCAGTACCTGGTGAGCCGCGACCTCGACGGCCTGCTGCGCGAGATCACCCTCGACCGCGCCAACGGCATTCAGGGCAAAACGGTGATCCACCCCTCGCACGTGGCCGTGGTGCACGCGCTGTCGGTGGTGACCCACGAGGAGTACGCCGACGCGCTCGACATCATGGCGGCCGATGTCGGTGGCGTCGCGGCCTCGGAATACCGCAACAAGATGAACGAGATGCGCCCGCACCGCAGTTGGGCCCGCCAGACGCTGGTTCGGGCCCGTGCGTTCGGGGTCGCGAACAAGGGAGTGTCTTTCGTGGACTTGCTGACAGCGATGATCGCCGAATGAGTGCGTTCGAAACACCATGGGCGACGGTGAATCTCGGGATCGAGCTGCATCACGGTGCGTCCTTCGCCGCGCGCTCGGCCGAGGGCACGGCATCGGGTGAGGTGCTTGCCGCGCCGTCCGTCGATGACGTGTCGACCGACGGCGGATTTGTCGCGTTGTCCGCCGAAAGCGTGCTGACGGGCGAGCTTTCGATCGGCGCGCTGGTGCAGCCGGGGTTGCGCCGCAATCCGCGCCGGGCGCACCTGCTGGTGTCCACGGTGCTGGGCAAGCACCTGCCCACCGATCCGCGCATCGTGATCGGCGCGGGTAACCGCCTGGCCGATCTCGTGCGCGAGGTACTCGGTGATCGTGAAGCCGTCGTGCTCGGATTCGCCGAGACCGCTACCGGTTTGGGCCACTGTGTGGCCGCGCGGATCGACGCGGGCTGCTACCTGCACTCCACCCGCCGGCACGAGTCGCGAGCCACCACGCTGACCGGTTTCGAAGAGGGCCACTCGCACGCCACCTCCCATCTGCTCCAGCCCGCGCCCGCCGCGATCTTCGCCAACGATCTGCCGCTGGTGCTGGTCGACGACGAGATCTCCACCGGCGACACCGCCATCGACGCGGTTCGCGCACTGCACACGTTCGCGCCGCGTTCGCACTATGTGCTCGCCTCGCTGGTGGACATGCGTACCCCTGCCGATCGGATCAAATTCGAAGCTGCCGCAGCCGAACTCGGTGCGCGGATCGACACGGTCTGCCTGGCCTCCGGTCGCACCGAGCTGCCTGCCGGGCTGATCGATACCGTGACCGCCCTGCCTGATCCGCAGCTGAATCCGGTAGGGGTCCGGCCCGGTTCGTACGGTCGCATCGAATTGACCTGGCCTGCTGATGTTCCCGAGGGCGGCAGGCACGGGATCCTTCGTTCGGATGGCGCCGCCTTCGACGTCGCGTTGAAATCCATTGCCGGGGAGGTGAACACCCGCCTCGATGCCGAGTTCGCCGGCCGTCCGGTCATCGTCATCGGCCACGAAGAACTCATGTACCTGCCCCTGCGCCTGGCCGCCGACCTGGCCGATGCCGGCACCCCCACCCGCTTCCAAACCACCACTCGCTCACCGGCATACGTCCTCGACGAACCCGGCTACCCCCTGCGGCGCGGCTTCCGATTCATCGCCCCGGAACCCGACCCCGCCGCCCAGCGCTACCTCTACAACGCCCAGTGGCCTGATGACGACGCAGTGCTGTTGGTCGTCATCGATCCGCCCGCCGACACCCCGGAGCTGGTCGCCCCCGGCGGCCTGGTCGATGTCCTCACCGCGTCGGGCGCCGACGTTCTGATAGCTGTGCTCCCCGGCGCCGATCCCCGTGCGCTGCACGCGGGCCGCACCGCTGAGCCGGTAGCCGTGACAGCGTCACTGTCGGCGCCCGATTCGGCGGACCGGGACGGCCACACCGAACACGGCGGCGAAGCGAGCTCCGGTGCCGGTCCGCTCCCCGTGGCCCTGCACGGACCCGAGTTCGGTTCGTATGCGCCCGAGGATGTTTCGTGGCTGCTCAAGGATCTCTCGGAAGCCGACCTCGAAGCCGATATCGCCGACCGTGAACGGCGCATCCAGGCCGGTGTGGCCCATTACGCCGAGTCGCTGCCGGTCGAGTTCCAGCCGGATGCCGAATACCGTGAGCTCTTCGATCGCGTGCTGGCCGACAGTGCCGAACGTCTGGCGCTGGCCGTCGCGACCGTGGCGGAGCTGGTTGTCGCCGAACGCGGTGAGGATGTTGTCCTGGTCTCGCTGGCCAGGGCGGGTACCCCCGTCGGCGTGCTCATGCGTCGCTGGCTCGTCAGCGGGATCGGCCGCGAGCCTCTCACCGTGCCCCACTACGCGGTCTCGATCGTGCGCGATCGGGGTATCGATGCGGTGGCACTGGACTACCTCGCCCGCCATCATGATCCGTCTTCGATCGTCTTCGTCGACGGCTGGACCGGCAAGGGTGCGATCACCCACGAACTCACCGCCGCCCTCGACGCCTATCACGCCGCCGGCGGCGCCAGATTCAACGACGAGCTCGTGGTTCTGGCCGACCCCGCCAACTGTGTACGCACCTACGGCACCCGTGACGACTTCCTCATCGCCTCGGCCTGCCTCAATTCGACGGTGTCCGGCCTGGTTTCACGCACCGTCTTGAACGGCACCCTGATCGGCCCCGGCGAGTTCCACGGCGCCAAGTTCTACCGCGACCTGATCGACGCCGATGTCTCGAACCAGCTGATCGACACCGTCACAGCGGCTTTCGGCGCGATCAGCGCGAAGGTGCCTGCCGCCGTCGCCGCGATCCGGAATTCCGACCGCACCCCGGACTGGTCCGGGTGGGCGTCGGTGGAGAAGGTCCGCGCCGAATACGGCATCAGCACAGTCAATTACGTGAAGCCCGGCGTCGGCGAGACCACCCGGGTGCTGTTGCGCCGGGTACCGTGGCGAGTGCTGGTCCGTGAGGCAGACGCACCGGAGCACGCCCACATCCGCCTGCTCGCCGCGGCGCGCAATGTCCCGGTGGAAGTGGTCCCCGACCTGGCCTACTCCTGCATGGGCCTGATCAAGGAGCTACCCCGGTGACCGCCGAGTCCCTCTTCGCGACCGATTTGGATCGGACGATGATCTTCTCCCGCAACGGCTTCGGTGGTGCCGAGGCCGTCGCGAAGGAGTGCGTCGAGTACTACGAGGGTGAACCGCTCTCCTACATGACCGTCAGCGCTATCGCGGCCCTGCGCGAGCTCGCGGCAGGCGCTCCGGTGATTCCGGCGACCACCCGCACCATCGAACAGTTCCAGCGCATCGCCCTCCCCGGTGCTCCGTGGCGGTACGCCATCACCAGCAACGGCGGCAACATCCTGGTCGACGGCATCCCCGACCCCGCGTGGCGCGTGGCCATCGACGACCAGGTCAACGCGTCGGGCGCTACCCTCGCCGACGTGGGCGCCGAATTACGCTCCCGCATCGACGATTCCTGGGTCACCAAGTATCGCGAGGCCGACGAGCTGTTCTGCTACCTGGTGGTCCGCCCCGACCTGGTCCCCGCGGGTTTCCTCGCCGAATGGGACACCTGGTGCCGCGCCAACGGCTGGTCGGCGTCCCAGCAGGGCCGCAAGATCTACACGATGCCCGACGCCGTCTGCAAGAGTCTCGCTGTCGCCGAAGTCCGTCGCAGGCTGACCGAATCCGGCGAATTATCCGACGGGGCAACGCTGTTCACCGCGGGCGACGGCGCACTGGACGCCGAGATGCTGAAGGCGGCCGATGCCGCGATCCGCCCCCGCCACGGCGAGCTGGAAGAACTGAACTTCACCGCCCCCAACCTCACGATCACCACGTCCTCGGGAATCCTGGCAGGCGAGGAGATCCTCGGGTGGTTCCACGCGGCGGCTGAGCGCGCCACGGTCCCCGCGTAGGCAACCGAAAACCCGGGCGCAGCAACGGCACCCGGGTTCGACGTGCTCAGTAGTGCTGCTGCTGACCGGCCAGCTGCTGGGCGATCACGCCCTGAATACGCTGGAGACCGCCCACCGTGACGCCGCTCTGGAGCTGCCCCTCGATGGTGCGCACCAGGGCGTTGTCGCTCATGATCTTCTCGGTCGACTGGATCAGCACCGTGCCTGCTCCGGTGAAGTCGAACTGCCGTTCCTCACCGGAGTTGGCGCCCATCCTGGCCGCACCCGCCGCGAGGAAACTGCCGATCCAGCCCTGGTCGTAGTGGTGACTGGGCGACGGGCAATCAGCCCAGCCCACCAGGGATTCGGGGTCGACGCGAAGGGGCGGTTCGGCGAACATCACCGGCCCGTTCGACGACGCGAGGAACTTGCCGGTGCCGATCAGCGTGAGGAATCCGGGCACGATCGACTGCTTGAGCGCCAGTCCGGGCTCGAAGGCCAGCAGGTTCGCGCCGCGGATGGTGAGGTTGCCTTCTTCGAGGTCATAGGAATTGATGTCGTAACCGCGGTCGCCGATGATCAGCTTGCCGTGACCCTGCGCCACCACGTAGTCGCCCGCGAACAGCGGCGCGGAGAACTGGCTGCTCACCATGTGCATCAGGCCGCCCTGCAGCCCGTGCGTGAGCATCTGGAACTCGATCTGCCCGTAGTAGGCGATCATCGCGCCCTTGCGCATGAACCAGGGTCCGGTCAGGTCGATGCAGTAGGCGTAGCTGTTGCCCGGAATGTTGTCGCTGGCACCGAGATTCATCGGCGAGAGGATTTCGCTCATCGGTTCACAACTTCTCTTCGGAGGCCTGCACGTACACCACACCCTGTCCGTGGCAATGCAATTGCATCGCCTCGCCCGCGCCGCGACCCACCGCGTCGCGCCAGCTCATCGCGGACTTCAGCTCGGTCTGCACGTTGCCGTACGCGGCGACGAACGCCTGCGGGTCGACAACGATCGGATTCGGTCCGCCCACTTGCAGTTCCAGGAAGCCGCCGTGCGCGAGCAGCACCGCCGAACCCTGTCCGCTGAGCTGGGTGGTGAACATGCCCTGCCCGGTCGCGACGCCCGCCGCGGCGCCGCGCAGCGCGCCCATCAGACCTCCGCCGCCACCACCGCTACCGCCCGAACTGGCGACCGACACCACCGAAGCCTGCAAACCGGCCGACTGCGCGAGCAGGCGTGAAGCCTCGGCCCGCAACACCGCGCCCGGTTGCATCTGCACCACGTGCACCTCGAGCCCGGCGAATCCGTAATGGACCTCACCGTTGCCCTGCGCCAGCATGGTCCGCTCGTGCTCACCGGCCATCATCTGCCCGGCCATCCGCATCAGACCGCCGCCGCCCATGCCCTGACCGGCGCCGGGAATCTGGTGCGGTGCGAACGCGACCTGACCCGTGTAGAACAGCATCGCGCCGGAACGGGCGACGACGCCACCCGCCTGACCGACGTTGACTTTGACTACCTTGCCGTTGACCTTCTCGAACATCGCCTGTCCCTACCGTTCCGCCGGCTGGATCAGCACGACACCCTGGCCGTCGAACCGCAGCGAGAACGCCTCGCCCGCATCCTGTCCGACCATCGACCGCCAGGAAACGTCGGTGATGAACGACTGGTTGAGATTGCCGCGCGAGGCGACGAACGCGTCGGGATCCACGATCAGCGGAAACTGCGGCGACACTTCGAGGTGGATCAGCGGCCCACCGGCCGACAGCAGCGCCACCTGGCCCTGCCCGCTGACCGTGGTGGTGAACAGCCCGCTGCCCGCCGACATCCCGCCGACCCCGGCGAACCGCACATCGGTACGCAGATTGCCCGCGAAGGCCAGCAGTTGCTGCGACTCGACCTGGAGCGTCTCGTTGTTCAGGTTCACCACGGTGACGTTCTGGCCGTTCACCGCCAAGAACACGCGCCCGTTGCCGGTGCACTCCATCAGTGACAGTTTCTCGCCGGTGGCGCGGCGCTTGAGGCCGTTGAGCACGCCCTCGCCGCCGCCGAACCCGGCCGATTTGAACTGGACATTGCCTTCGTAGGCCACCATCGAGCCGGAGATCGCGCGGATACTCGTCCCCGCGAGCTGCGCCTCGATCACCTTCTTCGACTGTTCGAACAATTGCGCCATGACAGGTGTGTGCCCGTCCCCTCTGCGAAGGCGGTTCTACCGCCCGTTCCGACTGCGACGTCACCCTAACCGATCAGGGGAAAGTACGCCCGGGCCACAGAGCACGGACGCGTGCGGCCGGTTTCTCGTAGAGTGGCAAGCACTGCCGTGGAACACCCACCAAACGACAAGCGAAGGGTCTAACTTGTCTGCAACACTCGCCAAGGGCCAGAACGGCCCGTTGGCCGTCAGTGACGTGGTGATCTCGCTCCAGGTCACCGCACCGGCCGACCTGTCCGCGCTGCTCGTGACCGAGCAGGGCAAGGTCCGCACCGACGCTGATTTCGTCTTCTACAACCAGCCGAGTGGGCCGGGTGTCGATCTGCGGCCCGGGCCGACGGGTCAGCCTGCCTCACTTGCTGTTTCGCTGTCCGCGGTGCCCGCCGACATCGATCAGATCCGCGCGGTGATCACCCTCGACGACGCGACCAGCAATTTCGGCCGCTTCGCGCCGCCCACCGCGCTGGTCTCCGATGCTTCGGGAAACCAGCTGTTCAGCTACCAGATCGACGGCCTGAACGCCGAGTCGATCGTGATCGCGCTCGAGCTGTACCGCCGACAGGGCAGCTGGAAGGTGCGCGCGGTCGGCCAGGGTTACGCCGGTGGTTTCGCCGCGCTGGTCACCGATCACGGTGTGCAGGTGGATGATTCACCCGCCCAGGCCGCCCCGCAGCAGGCCGCGCCCCCGCCGCCTCCGCCGCAGCAGGCCCCGCCCGCCTACCCGCCGCAGTCCGCGCCCAGCTACCCGCAGCAGGCCGCGCCCGCCTACGCGCCGCCCGGCGGTGGCTACCCGCCGCCGCCCGGCCCGGCCCAGCAGCCGCCCGGTGGCGGCTACCCGCCGCCGCCCGGACAGGGTTACCCGCCGCCCGCGCAGGGTGCGCCGCAGCAGCCCGCAGGTGAGATCAGTTTGAGCAAGGATCGCCCGGTCAGCTTGCAGAAGGGGCAGCGGGTCACGCTGCGCAAGGAGGGCGGCGCCGCGCTGACCTTCGTGAAGATGGGCCTCGGCTGGGACCCGGTGCGCACGCGCGGGATGTTCGGCAACCGCACCGTCGACATCGACCTCGACGCCTCGGTCTGCCTGTTCGCCGACCAGAACCTCGTCGACGTGGCCTACTACGGCCAGCTGTCGTCGAAGGACGGGTCGGTGCGCCACCAGGGTGACAACCTCACCGGTGAGGGCGACGGCGACGACGAGATGATCCTCGTCGACCTCACCCGGATCCCGGCGCACATCACCACGCTGCTGTTCATCGTCACCTCGTACAAGGGTCACTCCTTCGAACAGGTGCAGAACGCCTTCAGCCGCCTGATCGACGGCGCCACCAACGGCGAGCTGGCCCGCTACACCCTCGCGGGCGGAATGCCGTTCACCGCGATGGCGATGGCGAAGGTGTACCGCGTCGGCGGCGACTGGAAGATGCAGGCGCTCGGCGAGGGCTTCAATGCCAAGCACCCCGGTGAAGCGGTGCCGCAGCTGGGCCGATTCCTCGGCGGTAATTGAACCAAGACAGGGCAGACACCGTGATTCACCTGAAGGCAGGGCAGAACACTGCGCTGACCGCTGATTCCGTGCGCTTCACCGCGCAGACCACCGGCGCCGTCGAACTCGGGGCGCTGGTGGTCGGCGAGGATCTGCGGGTTCGCGACGTGCACGATCACGTGTGCGCGTCGCGGCCCTCGGCCTCCGGCGTGAGCTTCGCGGGGGCGGCGGTGGAGCTGACGCTGTCGCAGATCAGGTCCGACGCGCATGCTGTGCTGCTGTTCGTCACGGGCGGGCACGCGCTCGGTACGGTGACGGCGTCGCTGCACGAAAACGGTAGTGCCGCCGCGGAATTCGTCATCTCGCCGACCGCCGGTGAGAGTGCGCTGATCTGCCTCGAGGTGTATCGGCGCGGTGGTGGCTGGAAGTTGCGGGCGCTCGGTCAGGGGTACGCCGGCGGCTCGGCTCAGCTGCTCACCGCGCACGGGGTGAGCACACCCGAGCCCGCCCCCGCGCAGGCCTGGCAGGCGGCGCCGCTCGCGCCGCCGAGCGCTCCCACCGAGACGGTCGCGAGACCCGCACCCACATCGGGCATTCCACTCGAAGTCGAGCACGGTCTGCAACGCATGTGGATGATCTTCGAAGACGCCGCTCGCTCGGCCGCCGCCCTGGTCTCGGCTCGCGACTACGCGACCAAACGCCTGGATCAGGAACTCTCCGAAGCGGTGTCGAATCCGGCGACCCGCAACACCCCCGCCGCCGACGCGGCCCGCGCGCAAGCGCAACGTCGCCACGACGACCTGGTTGCCCTCGCCGACGCCGATCATCGCCGCGACAGTGACCAACTCGGCCTCGAGATCGCCGAAGCCGACGCCGCCATGCCCGCCGCGCTGGCCTCCTGGCTCGCTCCCGCGTGGACCACCCGCGCCGCCCGCAGCGACGGCATCCGGCTCGGCGAGCTGTACGCGCTCGACCGCGGTGGCCTGCGGGTGCCGTATTGCGTTCCGGTGCCGCTGAACCGGCCGCTGTGGGTCGACACCGAATCCACCGCCGCGGCCGCGCGCGTGATCGGCGCCCTGGTGGCCCGGCTCGTCGCCGCGATCCCCGACAAGCCGACCAAGGTCGACCTGATCGACCTCACCGGCGGCCTGCGCACCTTGGCCGCCCCGCTCGCCCCGCTGTTGGCGGGCCCGGTGATCGCCGATCACGGCGACATCTCCGCCCGCCTCGCCGAGCTCGCCCACGCGGCCGAGCTGGCCGACATCGCCTACAACAGCGGACAAGCCGTACCCCCGACCGAACACCGCATCCTCGTCGCCGCCGACTTCCCCCACGGCTACCAGGGCAGCGACGTGGTGCGCCTGGGCCAACTGATGGTCCGCGGCGACCTGATCGGCTTGTCCCTGGTCATCGTCGGCAGCGGCGGCGGCGAATTCGGCGACGGCCCGGTAGATCTCCTCGCCCAGTCGTGCAGGCACCTCCCCACGCTGCCCGGCACCCCCCTGTTCGACCCCTGGACCGGCAACGCCTGGGAGCTAGACCTCGACATGCTCCCCGCCGAACCCGAACTCCAGGCCCGCTACCTGCGGATGTAGACCCGCACCTCCGCCCGCTCGGATCAGTTCAGCACCGATATCGGTCGGGCGCTGATCGTGGCCTGTTTCGGGCGCAGGAATTCCGGGAGCCAGGGGAGTAGCGGGTCGAGGGCTCGGTCGAGGACCCCGCCCGCCGGGTCGTCGACGAAGTCGCGGCGGACCACGTCGTTCTGGGGGCGCAGGATCTCGTAGACGATCAGCGCGCACAGGCCGAGGACTGCCAGGTCGCGCAGGACGACGGTGCCGGTGAACCACTGTTCGGGCAGGCCCTTGTTGTCCTCGCCGAGGTAGTAGTACATGCGCGGCACCCAGACCAGTGCGTCGATCGTCATCCAGGCCAGCAGGATTCGTCGATGCGGCAGCGCGAGGACCGCCAGCGGCACCAGCCACAGCGAGTACTGCGGGCTCCACACCTTGTTCGTCAGCAGGAAGGCCGCGACGACGAGGAAGCACAGCTGGGTCAGGCGCGGCCGTCGTGGCGCGGTGAGTGCCAGGTAGGCGATGCCCGCGCAGGCGGCGACGAAGGCCAGCAGCGAGACCGTGTTCAGGACGGTCGGGGGTACACCGTGTCCGATCGGCCCGTCGAAGCCGGTCCAGCCGGTGAACGAGGTGATCACGTTGTAGATCGAATCGGGGTCGGCGTGGCGAGTGGTGTTGAGCCGGAAGAACTCTCGCCAACCCTGCGGGTACAGCGCCGCGATCGGCAGATTCACGGCCGCCCAGGTGCCCACCGCGGCGATGACCGTGAGGGTTGCCGCGCCCAGTGGCCGCAATGCGAAAAGATGTGTCCTCGCGGGCGTTTCACGCAACCAGGTGCGGGCGGAATCGAGACTGTCGACATCGCGCAACCGCAGCCCGGCCCGCGCGGCGGGCTGACGCTGCATCGGATCCACTCGCAGACACAGCACCACGATCGGCCCGAGTAGCAACAGCGGATACAACTTCGCCGCCCCGCCCAGTCCGAGCAGGATGCCCGCGAGCACCGGCTTACGCCGCGCCCACGCCAACAGCCCGGTAGCCGCGAAAGCCGTTGCCAGCGCATCGAAATTCGTGAACATGTGCACGATCACCAACGGCGACACCGCGATCAGCGCGGCATCCCACACCCGTCGCCCGGCTAATCGCGACGAGGCCCAGACGGTGATCAGCCAGCCGACCGAAAGGCCGAGTGCGACCACGTTGAAATACACCACCACCGACATCGCGCCGGGCAACGGCAGGTGATCCCAGACGTTGCCGATCTGCATCGCCGCGTACTGGTACAGGCCCGACAGCACCGGATACTCCATGTATCTGGTCTCGGTGCCGCCGTCGGGCGTCGATTCGGTCCAGGACTTCTTGTACGGGAACGCGCCCTCGTTGAGCCGTTCGGCACCGTAGAGCGGAACGGTGTCGGAGTAGCACATGGCCACGTACTGGCGGCCGTTGTTCCAGTCCAGCATCAGACCGCCGTCGCCATCGCTGGTCTGCTGGATGCAGCCGGCCTTCGCCGACCAGCCCAGCGCCAGGAAGATCACCGTGAAGGCGAACATCACCCGCAGCGGCGTCCAGAACCGCACCCGCCCGATCAGCGCGTGATCGCCGACCGGGCCGCCGACCACGGTGGACAGCTGCGCGGTCAGCGAGTCGTTGCGGCTCGGCCGGTCGCGGGCATCGATCGAGCGCAGGTCGGGCGCCAGCCGGGCGGGCGCCACGTACCCCGCCTCGCGGCCCGGCCGGGTACCACTCGACGCCGGCTGGTCCGCGAGTTGCTGATCGGTCACGACATCCGAGGCTACCGGTGGTTACCGGGATCGGGTCGGCGTGGTTCCCGCGCCGCTGCTCTCGTTGTCGTTGCCGTTGGCGCCATTACCCGGTCTGTTCGACCCGCCGTTGCCGTTTCCGGGGGTCGCGGGCGCGCCGTCCGGCCCCGCCGTCGGCTGGCCGGGCAGCGGGCCCGCACCGGTCTCGGGCGTGGACTGCGACTGCGGCACCGCGGGCTGCTGCTGCACCCCGGGCACCGGAATCCGGATGCCGGGCAGGATCTCGACCTGCGAGGGCACGATCACCGGCGGCACGATCGCGGGCGCGGTGGTCGACGGCGCGGTGTAGGGCGCCGACCATTCCGGCACACCGGCCTGGCCCTTGATCGGGGCGGGCTTGGGGAACGACTCGTTCGACGTGCCCGACAGCGCGCCGTCCATCGTCGCCTTCCAGATGTCGGAAGGCAGACCGGAACCGTAGATGCTGCCGCCGCCGTAGTTCTTGAGCGCGTCGCCCTGCTCGGTACCGACCCACACCGCGGTCGACAGCGACGGGGTGTAGCCGACCATCCAGGCGTCCCGGTTGTTGCCGGTGTCGCCGAGCTGGTGGGTACCGGTCTTGGCGGCGGATTCACGGCCGCCGGCCAGGTTGTGGTTGCGCGAGTAGGCCGCGATCGGCTTCATCGCCGCGGTGACGTTGTCGGCCACGGCCGCGCTGATCCGCTGCTCACCGGCGGGCTCGCCACGATCGAGCAGCACCTCACCCTTGGCGGTGACGACCTTCTGCACGAAATGCGGTGCGTGGTAGACGCCCGAGGCCGCGAAGGTGGCGTACGCCGAGGCCATGTCGAGCGGGCGCGACTGGTACTGGCCGAGCACGATGCCGTTGTTGGGGCCGACGCCGCCGGGCTCGGTCAGCGTGGCGCCGACGCCGGGCAGCTCCGTCGCGATACCGAGCTTGTGGCCCATATCGGCGATCTTCTGCGGACCGTTCTGCATGTCCAGCTGCATGCGGTAGAAGCTGGTGTTCAGCGAACGCTTGAGCGCCTCGGCGATGGTGCACATGCCACAGCCCTCACCCTCGACGTTGCCGATCTTGATGCCGTTGACGGTGATCGGCGAGCTGTCGTAGAGCTGCGAAAGCGGGACGCCCTGTTCGAGATTCGCGGCCAGACCGATCGCCTTGAACGAGGAGCCCGTCGGCAGACCGGCATTGGCGAAGTCGTAGCCCTGCCCGTCGTTGCCGCCGTAGTAGGCGCGCACCGCACCGGTGCGCGGGTCGACGGAGACCACCGCGGTGCGCAGGTTCTCCGGCTCACCGTCGAGCTTGCCCTGTGCGGCCTTGATCGCGGCGTCCTGCGCCTTCTGATCGATCGTGGTGGTGATCTGCAAGCCCTCGGTGTTCAGCTGCTGCTCGCTGATGCCCGCGGTCGAGAGCTCCTGGAGCACCTGGTTCTTCACCAGACCGTTCGGGCCCTCGTCGTTGTTCTTGTCGCCGAGCGAAGCCAGCGACACCACCTGTGGGTACTGCATCCCCTGACGTTCCGTCGCGGGCAGGTTGTTCTCCGCGACCATGCCGTCGAGCACGTAACTCCAGCGGGTCTTGGCGCCCTCGGGGTTCTTCTCCGGATCCAGCATCGAGGGCAGCTGGATGGTCGCGGCCAGCACAGCGCCCTCGGCCACGGTCAGCTCCTGCACCGGCTTGCCGAAGTAGGCCTTGGACGCGGCGTCGATGCCGTACGCGCCACGACCGAAGTAGATGGTGTTCAGGTAGGCGGCGAGGATGTCTTCCTTGCTCCACTGCCGCGCCATCTTGGCCGAGATCACCAGCTCGTGCATCTTGCGCGTCATCGACCGCTCGTCACCGACCAGCGCGTTCTTCACGTACTGCTGGGTGATCGTGGAACCACCACCGGCGCTTTCCTTGCCGAGGACGTTGTCGCGGGCGGCGCGGGCGAAGCCCGAGACCGAGAAGCCGGGGTTGGTGTAGAAGTCGCGGTCCTCGGCGGCGATCACGGCATTGCGCACATGCGGCGGGATCTGATCGATCGAGACCTCGGTGCGGTTGCCCTGCGGCGGGACCACCTTGCTGATCTCGGTGGAGCCGTCGCTGGCGAAGATCGTCGCCACCTGGTTGGTCTCGAGATCGCCCGGCTTGGGCACCGACACCGCCGTGTAGGCGACCAGGAACACCGCGCTCGGCACGACGATGGCCAGGGCCATCAGGACATAGAGTGTCCGGCGCACGATCCGCCACGGCGATTTCTTCACCGCACCATCACTACCGGAGCCGTCGTCGCCCCCGCCACCGTCGCGGCGGTTGCGCGGACCGGTCGGCGGCGGGGTGCCGCCCACGCCGGCGGCGCGACGTTCACCGGTGGTGGGACCACCCGGCGTGGTGGCGCGACGTTCACCGGTGGTGGGCCCACCGGGGCGCCGACCAGCGCCGGCCCGTGTGGCCGCGGCGGCACCGCCCGCGCGAGCCGTCCTGGCTACGTCGTCGTTCGCGCCGCGCACGGTCCGCCCCGGCTGATTCGCCCGCACGGTCGACTCGTCGGGGCTGCCGGGACGCGGCAACTTCTGTGTGGCGCCCGCCGCGGGCGGCGCGGCCCGACCCGGCTGCGGGGGCCTACCCTGCGGCGGCCTGCCCTGACCGGGCACACCCTGCGGAGGCGGTCCGCCCTGCGGACCACCGGGACGCTGGGGCGGCTGACCCGGCCGACGCGGCGGCATCCCACCGGGCGGCGGCCCCTGCTGACGATTCGGCGGCGGTCCCTGCGGACCGCGTCCACCAGGCACCGGGCCGCCACCCTGCGGGCGCCCGCCTTGCGCGGGAGCACCGGGCGCACCCTGCGGGCGCGGACCGGTGGGCGGCATCGGCCGACGCGGCGGGGGACCACCGGGCCGATCACCCGACTGCGGGGGGAGACCTGATTGCGCACCCCGAGCCGGACGGCCGCCGCGCGGATCATCGCCGTGGGGGGAGGACTCGTAGGGCGAACTCACTGACCAGATCTCCATAACTTGTAAGGTTCGGGCACACGACATCCGCGCCGGAGTACCGGCGCGGAGAGGGTGCACCCCGAACAGTGGCGCATCACGCGGTGGCCACCATCACTTGTTCGGGCCGCCCGTCACTGCGCAGCCGCGTCGCTCCACACGCCATCATTCGGCAGCAGAGCGCCGGGCTCGCGAACTCGTCCGTCGCCGGGCGGGGGCGGGCGCCGTGCCGAGCACGTACGACTGCACCAGGTGGTTCCAGCTGCACGAGCGACAGACCTCGACGACATGCACCGAGAATTCTTCGTTCGACTCGGCCATCCGAATCAGTTCCTCGGGCGTCCGCGCCGACCCGGCCGCTTGGCCGAGCCCATCGCCGAACACCCACGAAACCAACGTCAGCTGCTCTTTCCGGCAGATCGGGCAGGTCGCCTCACTACCCCGGCCGTGAAACTTCGCGGCCCGGAGCAGATACGGGTTCGCGTCGCACACCTCGGCGACGCCGACCCGCCCCGCGTAGACATCGGCCAGCAGCGACCGGCGCCGGAGCGCATAGTCCACCACCTGCCGCTGAATTCGCACGATCACCAGAGTAGCGGGGTTCGGATACGCGTGCCCACGGCATCGTTTGATCCGATCTCCCGGACTAAACTCCCGATACCGGGGTTCATCCGGGTGTTTTCGCAGGTGAGGTGACCCACGGCCATGGCTGAATCCGGGCAGCGACGGGCAGCCGTCGATTCGGTGCTGCGCGCACGTGACATCGATCGCGCACAGGCGTCGACCGTGCTTGACGCGGCCTACGCCGAGGGGCAACTCGGCGCGCAGGAGTACCACGACCGCGTCGCGTCGGCGAGCACCGCCCGCACCGTCGGTGACCTCGCCCGCCTCACCGCCGACCTGCAATCACCTGCGGTTTTCAGCGAGAATCCACCCTCCCGGCGCCCGCGTCGCCGGGCTCGCGCCGAGTACCCGGCCCACACGAGAGCCCGATCGAGCGACCGCACCGCGACGATCGAAGCGCTCGACACCGCCCGCGCCGACGGCCAACTCGACGCCGACGAACACGCCGCACTGGCCGAATTGGCCACAGAAGCACGAACATTGGGTGATTTGTCCACTTTGGTGGCAGAACTCCACCAGCGCCCGGACGCGCCGACCAAGCCCCGCGTCCGACGCGACCGCAGGCGACTCGTCGTCATCGCCCTCGCGTCGGTCGCCGCTGTCGCCGCCTTCGTCGTCACGGTGCGAGACCGGGCCGAGCCCCCGCCGGTAACCCACTACAACTCCGCCGCCCCGCTGGTCCTGGCAACCCCGTCCCCGACCACCATCGCCGGATTCCTGCACATCCGCGACGGCCTCGACGCGAAGTTCGGCAACGCCGTCGTCGACGCGATCACCTGCCACCCCGAGTACGCCAGGCTCACGCGCGAGGCCACCGGCCAGGGGTCTTTCTCGGCCGACTACACCTATTACGGCGGCTTCCAGCGCTCTACCGGCGCGATGCCCGTCCGCGCACGCGCCACTGTCTCGATCGACCTGGCCACCGTGAACACCGACGCCCTGGCCGCGACACTGGCCGATGCGGCCACCACCCTGTCCGTCCCGGACGGCAAGGTCCAGCATTTCTCGATCGCCGCCGACACCACCACGAAGCGGCCGGTCATCACCATCCACGTGGGCAACGAACACTCCCAATCCGGCTTCCTGACGACGACCCTGTCGGGTGAGTTGATCCGCGCCCACCCCTACGAAGAGAAGTAGTCGCGCCGATGTCGAAGAAACCCGACCAGCTGCGCGCCCGCGACGCCGACCGCGCCGACGTGTGCGCTGTGATCGACGCGGCCTCGGCCGACGGCCAGCTCACCGCCGACGAACACGCCGCCCGCTCCGCACAGGCGATGCGTGCCGAAACCTTCGCCTCTCTCGATCGGCTGATCGATGACCTCCAGCTCACCGACGAGTTCGCCGCCGCTACGCCGACGCGCGGCGCCGACCGCACCCCACGACGCTGGTGGATTCCGGTGCTCGCGATCCTGACCGCAGGTGTCGTCGGCGCGGTCGCCGGTCTGATCGGCCGTGCCGCTGCCGACGAAGCGCTGCCCGACCTCACCACGGCCGACGGCCTCGCCTATTTCCTCGCCGAATATCGCGCGGAGTTCGGTGCCACCACCCTCGACGAGGCCACGGTCTATCCCGGGTACGTCTCGTTCGAGCGGGTAGGGGCGTCGGGCAAGCAGGACAGCTACGTCTACCGGGGCGATTTCGATTCCAGCGGTACCCCGGCCGCCCGCCCGGCAGGCACCCCCGCGTTCGACCTCGCGGCGATCGACCTGGCCCGCTTCGCCCCGCTCGTCGCGGGCGCGCCGCAGACGACCGAGGTGCCCCGCGGTCGCGTCGCCTACCTCGGCATCGGGTTCGCGCCGGGCGCGGAGGCGGATGCCGAGCCCCTGATCACCGTCTATGTCAGGAACGACGACGACGAGTCCGGCCGTCTCGAACTCGCCTTCGATGGCGAGCCGCGCGCGATCCGTCCGCTGACCCCCTGATTCCTGTCTCCGCGCTGACCTGCGTCGATGACGCATGCGTCACATTCGACTGTGCGTAGATGTATCGCTCCGATATAGTTGGAAGTCGCATCCACGGTTAGGTCTGTTCGGCCTTTCAGGTCGACATAGTCAGGGAGTGAGGTCGGCAGTGCTCGAATTGGCGATTCTCGGCCTGCTCCTCGACGCGCCCATGCACGGTTACGAGCTGCGCAAGCGGTTGACGGGCCTGCTCGGAGCGTTCCGGGCCTTCTCCTACGGTTCGCTCTACCCGACGCTGCGCAGAATGCAGGCCGACGGGTTGATCGCCGAGGAGCTTCCGGACGGCGCGCTCGCGCGCCGTGCGCGCCGCGTCTACCGGCTCACGCCGGTCGGCCGGGAACGGTTCTCCGAACTCCTTGCCGACACCGGTCCGCAGAACTACACCGATGACGGCTTCGGCGTTCACCTTGCCTTCTTCAGCCGCACTCCCGCCGAGGCGAGAATGCGGATTCTGGAGGGCAGACGTCGTCAGGTCGAGGAGCGCCGAGAGGGTCTGCGGGAAGCGATCAAGAAGGCCAGCGGGTCACTGGATCGCTACACCAAGCAGCTCCACCAGCTCGGATTGGAATCAAGCGAGCGCGAAGTGCGCTGGCTCAACGAGTTGATTGCGGCGGAGCAATCGACGAAGGCGGCACCACAGAAAGAGGGAAAGAGCGGCCATGAGTGATGTCAACAAGGTTGGATCCGGCGAAGTTCGCGTCGCGATCGTCGGTGTGGGCAACTGCGCATCGTCGCTGGTGCAGGGCGTGCAGTACTACAAGGATGCCGACGAGAACCAGGTCGTTCCCGGCCTCATGCACGTCAAGTTCGGTAGCTACCACGTCCGTGACGTGAAGTTCGTGGCCGCGTTCGATGTCGACGCCAAGAAGGTCGGCTTCGACCTGGCCGAGGCCATCTTCGCCAGCGAGAACAACACCATCAAGATCTCCGACGTGCCGCCGACCGACGTGACGGTCCTGCGTGGCCCGACCCTCGACGGCATCGGCAAGTACTACGCGCAGACCATCGAGCAGTCCGAGGCGCCCGCGGTCGACGTGGTCAAGGCGCTCAAAGACGCCGAGGTCGACGTGCTGGTCTCGTACCTGCCCGTCGGTTCCGAAGAGGCCGACAAGTTCTACGCGCAGTGCGCGATCGACGCGAACGTCGCCTTCGTCAACGCGCTGCCGGTCTTCATCGCCTCCGACCCGGTCTGGGCGCAGAAGTTCGTCGACGCCGGTGTCCCGATCGTCGGCGACGACATCAAGTCGCAGGTCGGCGCGACCATCACCCACCGCGTGATGGCCAAGCTGTTCGAAGACCGCGGCGTGGTGCTCGATCGCACCTACCAGCTCAATGTCGGCGGCAACATGGACTTCAAGAACATGCTCGAGCGTGAGCGTCTGGAGTCGAAGAAGGTCTCCAAGACCCAGGCCGTCACCTCGAACCTCACCGGGGCGCTCGCGGGCAAGGTCCACGACCGCAACGTCCACATCGGTCCCTCGGACTACGTGGAGTGGCTCGACGACCGCAAGTGGGCCTACGTGCGCCTCGAGGGTCGTGCGTTCGGCGATGCTCCGCTGAACCTGGAGTACAAGCTCGAGGTGTGGGACTCGCCGAACTCGGCGGGCATCATCATCGACGCTGTCCGCGCGGCGAAGATCGCCAAGGACCGCGGCATCGGCGGACCCGTCATCCCGGCCTCGGCCTACCTGATGAAGTCCCCGCCGGTGCAGATCGCCGACGATGTGGCGCGCACACAGCTCGAGGCGTTCATCATCGGTGCCGATTAGTCACTGAACGAAAAGAGCCGGTGCGCACGAACTCTCGTGCACACCGGCTCTTGTCGTCTTCAGTCCAGGGAGACGTACACCTCGACCGAGGTCGGACCGGTGTAGCGCTCCAGCTCGGCCGTGTGCGAGCGGGTGATGGTGCCGGCGTTCTCGGCCTTGATCACCTGCGCCCACGCGGTGCGCAGCAGATCGTAGGGCTTGTCCGCGACCACGAACTTGGCGTAGCGACCCGCGGGAATGCGGGTGAGCACGTCGCCTTCGTCGATGTCGTCCAAGCCGCCGACCTCGTAGCCGAGCACGGCCACCGCATGATCGTTCTGACCGATATAGGCGGCCGCGCGAGGCACCGACTTCTCCCGCGACAGGTACCGATCCCAGGTGAAGTTCACCAGGTCGAGATCGCGCGCGGTCACTTCACGCCCGGCCAACGGCACGGTGAGACCCGCGATCAAACCGTCGGCGAGGGTGACGATTTCGAAATCCACGGCCATCAGCTGTCCTTCTCCTCGGTCAGCGACACGAAGATCTCGACCGTGCGTTCGTCGGGATACTGCTCGCAATCGCCGGTATAGGCACGCACGAATTCACCTGCGGCCTCCGCGTCCCACACCTGGCGCCAGAGCCCGACGATGGTGTCGCCGAGGTTGTCTCCGCTGGCCACGAATCGCGCGTAGCGTCCGGCCGGAATCCGGCCGAGCACGTCGCCTACCTCCAGGTCGGCGAGAGTCTTGCACTCGTAGCCGACGATGTGGGTGAGGTAGGAATTGATCTCCGGCGCGAAATCGACATACCCCGTCGCGACCGGTCCCGGTAACGTTCTCGCCCGCAGGTTCGCCCACGCCTCGACCACTTTGGCGCGGCGCGGCCCCTCGACGGCGAGCGCCGGACTGCGAAGCACCGTGCCCGCGATCAGCGTCTCGGGACGGTCAACGACATTGAAATCCACCTGCGTAGCCCCTATGTCTAGTGTCGTCGCATGTCGGTACCGACCGCACATCCTCCCGTATCGGTCCGACAGGTTCCGCGCCGGGATCATTCGACCCCTGGTCGGGCGGTTCGCGCTCTGGGCAACGATGTTGCCATGTCCTCAGGGTAGTCGGGTCCGGCTGCGCCAACTCGTGATCTATCGCGGCCCTTCGCCGCCGAGTCCGGGGAACAGCTCACCGGGGACGACGGGCGTCGGTGCGGGCGGGATGATGATCAGCGGCGGCGGCGCGGGGCGCGGTGAGTTCGTCGGCGGACCGAAGATGTCGAAGCCGCCGCCCGGTGTCGGCGCCGGTCCGGTGCCCGGCGATGGCACCAGCGGCGGGCTCGGCACCGGCTGCACTTCGAACTGTTCGACCGGCGTTCCGGCCAGCGCGGCGTCCATCGACTGCTTCCAGATGTCGGCGGGCAGCCCTGAACCCCAGACAGCCCCACCGCGACCGGTGCGCAGCGGCTGGGGGTGCTCGGTGCCCACCCACACCGCGGTGGACAGCGAGGGCGTGTACCCCACCATCCACGCGTCCTTGTTGTCCTTGGTCTCGCCGAGCTGGGTGGTTCCGGTCTTGCTCGCCGACTGCCTGCCGTCGGCGAGGCCGTGGCCGTTGGAGTAGTTGGCGATCGGCAGCATCGCGGCGGTGGTGGCATCGGCGATCGCCGGGGTGATCCGCTGTTCAGGCTCCGAATGTCGCTTGCCTGTCGCGGTTTCCCAGGTGCGGTCGAGCAGCACCCGCCCGTCCCCGGTGCTCACCTTCTGCACGAAGTACGGCTGGTGATAGACCCCCGAGGCAGCCAACGTCGCGTACGCCGACGCCATGTCGATGGGTCGCACCAGGTACTGGCCGAGCACGATCCCGTTGAGCGGGTAACCGTCCGGCTCCGACAGGCTCATGCCCTCGACGCCGGGAATGTACTCGGGGATGCCGGCCAGGTGCGCGGCCTCGGCGATCGAGCGCGGGCCGTCGGCCATCGTCATGGTGAGCCGGTAGAAGCTGGTGTTCAGCGAGCGTTTGAGCGCCTCGGCGAGCGAGCAGCGTCCGCACGAGTCACCCTCGACGTTGGTGATCTCGGTACCGCGGTCGGTGATGGGCGAGCTGTCCATCGCCCGCGTCACCGGGATGCCTTGCCGCTGGGCGGCGACGAGCGCGAAAACCTTGAACGCGGAACCGGTTTGGAGCGGCGCCTGCGCGAAATCGAACCCGGTCCCGTCCTCGCCGCCGTAGTAGGCCCGCACGGCCCCGCTGCGCGGATCGATCGACACCACGGCCGAGCGCAGCTCCGGTGGTTGCCACGACAGCCGCTCACGCACCGAATCGACCGCGCCTGCCTGGGCCGCGGCGTCGATGGTGGTGGTGATCTGCAGTGCGCCCGTGTTGATGTCGGCGTCGTCGAGGCCCGCGGCCCGCAGTTCGCGCAGCACCTGGGTGCGGATATGGCCTTCCGGTCCGAGCGCGGCCGACTCCGCGGGCACGTCGTCGAGCGGGATGATCGGCGGGAACACCGTCGCGTCCCGGTCGCCGGGCGCGAGCGCTTTCATCTCGACCATCCCGTCGAGCACGTACTGCCAGCGTGCCCGCAGCTGATCGAGATGGTTCTCCGGGTCCAGCACCGAGGGCGAGCGGATCACCGCCGCCAAGACGGCCCCCTCCGCGAGCGTCAGGTCCGGCACCGGCTTGTCGAAATAGGCCTTCGCCGCGGACGCGATCCCGTACGCCCCGCGCCCGAAGTAGATGGTGTTGAGGTAGGCGGACAGGATCTCGTCCTTGCTCCACTGCCGCGCCATCTTGGCCGCGATGATCAACTCCCGCATCTTGCGGGTGACGGTGCGCTCGGAGCTCAGGAAGGCGTTCTTCACGTACTGCTGGGTGATCGTCGAGCCGCCGCCCGCGTTGTCCTGACCCGTCACATTGTCGCGAGCGGCGCGCAGGAAGCCGCTCGTCGAGTAACCGGCGTTCGTATAGAAGGTGCGGTCTTCGGCCGCCAGCACGGCGTCCCGCACCGGGAACGGCACATCGGTGAGCGGGATGGGAATCCGATTGCCCTGTGGCGGAATGAATTTGGTCAGCACGGTGGTGCCGTCGGCGGCGAGGACGGTCGCGGGCTGTTCGACCGCGACCTCCGCCGGTTCGGGGATCTCCGAACTCCAGTACACCGCGACGAACAGCAGCGCGGGCACACACACGAAGATCACGAAGAGCGCGAGCAGCAACCGCCGGATGCGCTGACCCCTGGTGCGTGGCTTGCGTTCCGGGGGCGGGTCGCCGGACCCGTCGGTGGCGGCCAGTCGGGCGGCCTGTGCCCGTCGCGCCGCGCCCTTGGCCGGCTTCTGCTCTTTCGCCAGCGGATCGCGGAACCCGGCAATCGAGGTATACGGAACGTCCCCATCGGAACGCCCGCGCCCGCGCTGGGAGGCCACACCATCTCCTTTCGGAGCGAGCAGAAGAACTCACCTGCACCGACGTCGATATCGGTGCAGGCGACTCTACCCGGCGTGGGCGGCAGAACCCGGCAGGTCAGCTCTTGACGCCGCCCGCGGTGAGACCGGAGATGATGCGACGCTGGAAAATCAGCACCATGATCACCAGCGGCACGGTGACGATCACGCCCGCCGCCATGATGGCCGCATACGGCTGCACCAGCGGGTCGTTGCCCGAGAAGCTCGCGATGGCGACCGTCACCGGCTTGGTGTCGTCGCCCGAGAGCAACCGGGCCAGCAGGTACTCGTTGATCGAGGCGATGAACGCCAGGATCGCGGTGGTGAACACCGCGGGGGCGGCCAGCGGCAGCATGATCAACCGGAAGGCCTGGAACTTGCTCGCGCCGTCGATGCGCGCGGCCTCTTCGAGCTCCCACGGCAGTTCGGCGAAGAACGAGGCCAGGATGTAGACCGTCATCGGCAGCACGAAGGAGATGTTCGGGATGATCATCGCCTGGTACTGGCCGATCCAGCCGATATCGGTGAACAGCTGGAACAGCGGCGTCACCAGCACGACGGCCGGGAACATCGACGCCGACAGGATCAGTCCCGAGACCAGGTACTTGCCCGCGAAGGCCATCCGGGCCAGCGCGTAGGCCGCGAGCACGCCGAGGATCAGCGCCACGGCGGTGGTCGCCGATCCGATGATCACGCTGTTGAGCAGTGCCTTGCCGAAGTTGTTGCCGCGGCTGGTGTCGAAGGCGTTGCGGAAGTTCTCCAGCGTCACGTGGGTGGGCCACGGGGTGCTGTCGAAGGTGTGGGCCGGGTCGCGGAACGCCACCACGGCCATCCAGTAGAACGGGCCGAGGCCCCACACCAGCACGATGGCGACACCGAGATAGAGCCGCACCGTGCCGATCCGCTTGCGCCACGACACCGGCTGCACCGGCAGCGTCTTCGATTCCGCGACAGGTTCTTTCGTCATCGACATGCTCATCAGTTCGCCTTCCGCTGGTCTTCTTGCGTGCGAACAGCGTTGGCGCCCAGCACCTTCACCAGGATGAACGCGATCGCGAAGACGAGCAGGAAGGTGATCACCGACAGTGCCGCGGCGCTGTTGGGCCCTTGGCGCACCTGCTCGACCACCAGGATCGACAGCGTGTTCGTCGCCGGGTTGCCCAGCGTCATGATCGCGGGCAGGTCGTAGATGCGCAGCGTGTCCATGGTGCGGAACAGGACCGCGACCAGCAGCGCGGGCTTGAGCAACGGCAGCGTGATGTGGACGAACCGCTGCCAGGCAGTCGCGCCGTCGACTTTGGCCGCCTCGTACACGTCGGCCGGAATCACTTGCAGCCCAGCCAGAATCAGCAGGGCCATGAACGGCGTCGTCTTCCACACATCGGCCGCGATCACCGCGAACCGCGACGCCCACATGTCCGAGGTCCACAGGATGTGCGTGCCGAGCACCCGGTTCACCACGCCGTCGTACTGGAACATGAACTCCCACAGTCGCGCTGTGACCGCGGTGGGAATCGCCCACGGGATCAGCACGGCGGCGCGCAACAGCGCCCGGCCGCGGAAGGTCTTGCCCATCACCATGGCCATGCCGAGCCCGAGCAGGGCCTCGATCGACACCATCACCACGGTGAAGAACAGGGTGATCCCGACCGCCGACCAGAACTGCGAGCCGAGCGTGCCGGTGGGGCACGACACCGTGCCGTTCAGCGACCCACACTGCTGCAGCAGCCAATGCGTGTAGTTGCTGAATCCGGCGCTGCCGCCCTCGACGAACATCCCGGTGGCCGGGTCGATGCCGGAGTCCTTCGAGAAGGACATCCAGATCGCCTCGACCACCGGATATCCGATGACCACGGCCAGCGCGACAAGCACGGGCGCGACGAACAGCCACGCCTTGCCGGATTGTCGCAGTTGCAGCGCTAGCCCGCGCTGCTTGGCTCCCGAAGGATCCGACACCGTTACTACTCTCCTACGGTCTGGTCGGGTCCGCTGCGCGTACCGCTACGAACCGGCGGTCTCGATGCCCTTTTGCATGCCGGCGACCGCGTCGTCGACGGACTTCGTGCCGTTAAGGGCAGCATAGGCGTTGTCCTGGATGGCCTTCGACACCGCGGGATAGAACGGGGTCACCGGACGCGGCACGGCGCTGGCGATGGATTCCTTCAGCGTGGGCAGGTACGGCATCTTCGCGATCAGGGCCGGGTCGTCGTAGAGCGAGGAGCGCACCGAGGGCAGCGAGCCCGAGGCGATGATCTGCTGCGCCTCTTCGCTGATCAGGTAGCGAACGAAGTCGGCGGCGGTGGCCTTGTTCTTGGAGAACGCGCTGATCGCGGCGTTGTAGCCGCCGAGGGTGGAGGCGCCGACGCCGGTGTTGCCCGGCAGCGGGGCGACGCCGAACTTGTCCTTCACCGCGGAGCCCTCGGCGGAGGCCTGGGCGAAGAGGTAGGGCCAGTTGCGCAGGAACAGCAGCTTGCCCGACTCGAACGCGCTGGCGCTCTCGCCTTCCTTGAAGGTGATGGCTTCCTTGGGGATGTCACCGTTCTTGTAGGCGTCGACGAGGACCTTCAGGCCCGCCTTCGACTCCGGGCTGTTCACGGTGGGGGTCTTGCCGTCGGCGCCGACGAAGCTGCCGCCGAAGGCGTTGATGACCTCGGAGGTGTTCACGGTCAGGCCCTCGTAGGGGGCGAGCTGACCGGCGTAGCAGCCGATGTTGTTGTCGCGGGCCACCTGGCACTGGCCGAGCATCTCGGTCCAGGTCTTGGGCGGGTTGGGCACCAGGTCCTTGCGGTAGTACAGCAGACCGCCGTTGGTGTTCTTCGGCGCCGCGTACAGCTTGCCGTTGTAGGTGGCGCTGGCCACGGTCGGCGCGAGCAGCGGCGCGGTGTCGATCGCGAAGCTGTCCTCGAGCGGCTGGATCCAGCCCTTGGCCGCGAATTCGGCGGTGTTCGGCACGTCGAGGGCGACCACGTCGTAGCCGTCCTGCTTGGCGCGGAAGTGCTCGGCTAGGTCGTCGTGCTGCTGGGTGCCGTCGGCCGACTGCTCCTTGAACGTCACCTGCTCGTTCGGGTGCGCGGCGTTCCAGCGGTCGATGAGCTGCTTGACCACACCGGTTTCGGTGGTGTCCTTGCCCTCGACGTAGGTGATCGGGCCGCGGCCCGTCAGGTTCTGGTCGAGTGCGTTGCCCCCGTCGTCACTGGAACAACCGCTGGCGAACGTCGCGGTGAGCAACGCGATCGAGGCAGCAGCCATCGTCGCTCTGGGGACAAACTTCAAGGCCATCGCAGACACTCCAGGGTCAAGACGTGAGCAGCAGCACACCGTGCGGTGCAACAGGCAACATACAGGATTCTCGGCGGCGCGGGCGCCGCGTGTTCTCGGCCTGGGAGGCCTCGATCTTCCCTTCCTACGGGCACTCCGTCGTCGCACCCTTCGGTCGGTCCGGATCGAGGCTGCCGAGAACGGGCACAGACTTGCACAGTTTTTCTGTCAGTGTGGTGGCTTAGGGTCATTGCTTGTGACAAGTCCCTCGCCGGCCGCTACGCCCGATCGGATGCTCACCCGCATCGGCGGTTTGCTGCGCAAGGCCGAGTCCACCGACAACGCGCACGAGGCCGAGGCATTCCTCGCCGCGGCGCAGCGACTGGCAACGAAATCCTCGATCGATCTCGCGGTGGCGCGCTCACATGTGGCCTCGCGCGAGCGCAGGTCGGCGCCGGTGCAGCGGATCATCCCGATCGGCGAACCGGGCCGAAAAGGTCTGCGCACCTACGTCCAGCTGTTCGTGGCGATCGCTACGGCCAACGACGTTCGCTGCGATGTCGCCCGTACTTCCGCCCAGGTCTACGCCTACGGCTTCGCCGCCGACATCGACACCTGCGAAGCGCTCTACGCGAGTCTGCTCATCCAGATGGTCCGCGCGTCGGACCACTACATCAAATCCGGCGCCTACCGCGAGGCGACAGTGGTCAAGGTCGTCACCGAGAAGCGTCTCGGCCGTTCTGTCCGCCGCAAGGTGGAGGCGCCGGTCGCGGGCGTCACCGCGCGGCTCAACTTCCAGATGGCCTTCGCCGCCCGCATCGGTGCGCGGTTGGCCGAGGTGAAAGCCGAAGTCGTCGCCGAGGAATCGGTGGCCGAATCGACGGGGACCGCCCTGGCATTGCGGGACAAAGAAGTAGCCCTCACGGACTTCTACACGGCCACCTCCGAGGCGCGCGGAACCTGGCGTGGGCCGCAGACCTCCACCGGGCACTCCGCCGCGGCTCGTCGCGCGGGCGACCGAGCGGGCCGTACCGCCCGCCTCGGCACCTCACCGGAACTGCCTGCCGCACGCGGAAAGCTGTCGGGCCGATGAGATCGACCGGGCTGTCGGCATTCCGCCGGGCCGTCGGCGGCCCGCTCGGCGGTGCGTTCCCGGTGGGGAGCGGCGGGCAGGGCTGTGGCGCCAGGTAGTTCGCCACGGCCGCAGCGCGACAGCCAGCGTGCCAAGGTCTATGACGGTGAGCAGTTGGTGCGTGGGGTATTCGATCGTGCCGACGAGTTCGGCCACCGGACGGTCGAGGTCTACGGTTCGCAACTGACGTTGCCGGTGGAGCGACGCTTCGCCTCCGTGGAGTCGGTACAGAGCTATGCGGACAAGGTGCTGGCACTGAATTGGGTTCGCGCGCAATGGGAGCGAGCCACGGTATCGATCAGGGTCCGGGCCCGGGGTGGCGCTGCGGCCGCTCACTACGAGCCGGAGAGCGCAGTCCTCGCCGTCCCGCTGCACACCGGCTCCACCGCATGGGCGCTTCGCGAACTGGTGGTCCTGCATGAACTCGCCCACCACCTGGCGCCCGATTCGGCGCAGGCACCACACGGACCCGAATTCTGTAGCCGCTATATCGAATTGGTGGACGGTGTGATCGGCCCGGAAGCCGCATTGCTGATCCGGGCCACTTTCGCCGGATGCGGTGTTCGGTTCGGCTAGGGATTTGCTCGCTCAGCGGTCCTCGAGCAAGGCGCTGACTCGCTCGTAGCGTCGCAGCCACCAGTCGGCACGGTCGGGATCGGGGTGTCGGTATTTGTCCAGCAATGTGGGGTCGGGCTCCGGTGGCGAGGCCGGGACCGGCAACCATCCGTCGACCGGCAGCAACGACGCAGTGACGAGATCGCCCTCGAACAGTGCGAGAGTGCCCAATCCACAGGCGAATTCGAGCTCGGGCAGCGCGCCCGCCAACGCCAGCTGCGCCGACAGGCCGACGCTGGTCTCGAGCGCCGACGAGACGACGGTCGGCAGCCCGGCCGCCCCGGCGACCGCCAATGCCCGCCGGACTCCACCCAGCGGCGTGCACTTGAGTACCGCCACGTCAGCGGCGCCGGCCACCGCCACCCGCATCGGGTCCTCGGCCCGGCGAATCGACTCGTCGGCCGCGATCGGCACCGAAACCCGCCGACGCACCTCGGCCAATTCCGTCACGGTCCGGCACGGCTGTTCTACGTATTCCAAACCCCCGGCGGCTTTGTCGATCTCTCCGATATGCCGGACGGCGGTTTCCACGTCCCACACCGCGTTCGCGTCGATCCGAACGGCCCCTGATTCCCCGATCGCTTCGCGCACCGCGGCCACCCGAGCCACATCCTCGCCCAGTGAGTCGGGGTGATCCGCCACTTTCACTTTCGCGGTCGCGCAACCGGATTCCCGAACAATTCGGCGGGCTCGGGTGGGATCCACCGCGGGCACAGTGCAATTCACCGGAATCCGATCACGCACCGGGGCCGGCCACCCCACTGTCACCTGTTCGACGGCGGTCGCCAACCACCCGGCCGCTTCGCGATCGTCGTATTCGGGAAACGGGCAGAACTCGCCCCACCCCAATTCGCCGCGGATCAACATCCCCTCGCGCACAGTGATCCCCCGAAACCGTGTCCGCAACGGAATCGCATAAACAAACAGTTCGGTGCTCACCCGACCGATCGTAGATCTCGCTACGCGGGTCGAGACGAACGGCGGCGCTCACGGTGAGCGCCGCCGTCCGGTGTCACAGGCGCTCGATGATGGTGGCGTTGGCCAGGCCACCCGCTTCGCACATGGTCTGCAGCCCGTAGCGCGCTCCACGCTGCTGCATCGCGTGGACCAGCGTGGTCATCAATCGCGCCCCGGAAGCGCCCAGCGGATGCCCGAGCGCGATCGCCCCACCGTGCACGTTGACCCGGCTCATGTCCACCCCGGTCTCTTTCGCCCACGCCAGCACAACCGGCGAGAATGCCTCGTTGATCTCGAACAGGTCGATGTCGCCGATGTCCAGACCAGCCCGGCGCAGCACCTTCTCGGTGGCCGGAATGACCGCGGTGAGCATCAGCAACGGGTCGTCGCCCGCGACCGAGAAGCTGTGCAGGCGGGCCAGCGGCCGCAGGCCGAGCTGCTCGGCGCGTTCGCCGGACATGATCAGAACGGCGGAACTCCCGTCGCTGACCTGGCTGGCGGAGGCGGCGGTGATCTCCCAGCCGATCTGCGGGAACCGCGCCGCCATCGCGGGGTCGTAGTAGGCGGGCTTCAGTTTCGCGAGGGTGTCGATGGTGCTGCCGACCCGGATTCCCTCATCCGTGGTCAGCCCGTTGATCGGTGCGAGTTCCGCGGTGAAGAGTCCGTCTTTGGTTGCCCGAGCGGCCTTTTCATGGCTACCGAGGGCGAATTCGTCGAGCTGGGTTCGCGTCAGACCCCATTTCGCGGCGATGAGTTCGGCGCTGATTCCCTGTGGGACGAGGTCCTCGGGATATCGCTGCGAGAAGGCGATGCCCGACAGGTCGGTGGCGCCGACCAGGTTGGCGCCCATGGGAACTCGCCCCATCGATTCCACGCCGGCGGCGACCACGATGTCGTACGCGCCCGCGATAACCCCCTGTGCGGCAAAGTGAATCGCCTGCTGACTGCTGCCGCACTGCCGGTCCACTGTCGTGGCGGGCACGGATTCCGGATATCCGGCGGCCAGCGCGGCCCGCCGGGTCATATTCGATCCCTGCTCCCCGACCTGGGTGACGATGCCGCCGATCACATCGTCGATGAGCGCCGGATCGATCCCGCTGCGCTCGACCACCGCCCGCAGGCTGTGGGCCAGCAGATCGACCGGATGAACGTCGTGAAGTGCGCCGTTCGGCTTGCCCCGCCCGATCGGGGTGCGTACCGCTTCGACGATGACCGCGTCTCGCATGGAAGTCCTCTTTCGCCAACGCTGGCTCTATCTGACAATAGCCAGCTTAGATCCTAACTATCATCGACTCAAGTCAGATTGGCTATGATGTCTCTCATGGCAGCCGTGATGGAAGGACCCCTGGCCGATCTCAGCAAATGGGAAACGGCGGGCTGTTCGATCGCCAGAGCCATGGACCTCATCGGCACCCGCTCCGCGATGCTCATCCTGCGCGAGGCCTACTACGGCACCCGCCGCTTCGACGGCTTCGCCCACCGAGTGGGCATCACCGACGCCGCCGCGGCGGCCCAACTCCGCAAACTCACCGCCGCCGGCCTCCTGGAAAAACGCCCCTACCAGGAGGAAGGCAAGCGCACCCGGCACGAATACGCCCTCACCCAGATGGGCCGGGACCTGCTCCCCGCGGTCGTGGCCCTCTGGCAATGGGGCGACGCCTACCTCCAGCCGGGCCCCCCACCCCTGCTGCGGGTAGACGCGGAAACCGGCGAACCGGTCCGCGTCGACCTGCGCACCTCCGACGGCACCGAGATCCCCCTGGAACGCCTGGCGGTCCGAGTCAACGAGGACTACCTCCGCGACCGCGCCGAACGCCGAAGGAAGAACCCGGACAGCTAGGCGCTGAACACGCCGATCGTCACGTCCTCCGTGCCGAGGGCCTGGAACAGGCTGACCCACAGCAGGACGACCGGCTCGGTGCTGCGGGCCGTGTTGAGCGCGCCGAGGTCGATCAGCTGTTCGTCGGCCCAGCCGAAGGAGTTCAGCAGCCGCGCCACCTGCGACTTGGCATCGGCGTCGTCACCGCTGAGAAAGATGGTGTGCTGTCCGGGAATTCGGGCCGGGTCGACCATCACCTGGTTGTTGGTGGTGTTGAGCGTCTTCACCACGCGGGTGGCCGGAAAGGCCCGCTGGATTTCCTCGGCGACGCTGCCCGCCTCGGGGACAACGAGTTTCGGCGGAAAGCCCTGCGAGAAGTCGAGCGCGTTGGAGACGTCGACGATGATCTTGCCCGCGAGATTGTCCGACCCGGCCGCGGTGAGCGCCACCACCGATACCGTGCCCGATGTCGCATTCACGATCAGTTCGGCCGCTGCCGCCGCCTCGGCGAAAGTGCCGTGCGCCCCGCCGGTTTCGGCTGCCCACGCGGTGGCGTCGGCATTGTCGGCGGTCCGCGACCCCATCGTCACCGTGTGCCCGACCTCGACCAGCTTGCTCGCCAGCCGTCGACCGACCTGGCCGGTGCCGAGTACTGCTATGCGCATGTCACTACCCCATGTCGACAAAACCGCCCGGCGATCACCGGGTCCGAGCATCAGCATAGGGCCGCACCGGAATCGAGCCGAGCGTCTACGCGCACAGCGCAATCGTGCGCGGGCGACTCGAGCCACGAGCCGCCCGCGCATCCGAATCAGCGCAGGCGCTTGCCGTCCACGCTGAAGAAGTACACGTGTTCGGGGTCGGTGGTCAGGCAGAGGCGATCGCCCTTGGACGGCGGGTTGCGCCAATCCACGCGCGCCACAATCGTTTCCCCGGTCTGCCCGCCGGCGCCCGCCGAGAGGGCGCGACCGTAGACGTA
Source organism: Nocardia sp. NPDC055165 (assembly GCF_053606985.1). Taxonomy (NCBI): domain Bacteria; kingdom Bacillati; phylum Actinomycetota; class Actinomycetes; order Mycobacteriales; family Nocardiaceae; genus Nocardia; species Nocardia sp. NPDC055165. The sequence continues at coordinate 170,196 of NZ_JBSGSS010000004.1, read as the reverse complement.
AGCGTCGGAGCCCAGCTCCTCCACGACGTCGACCTCCAATTCGAGGCCGCCGTCGCCGACCTCGAGATGTTCGGGGCGGATGCCGAGGACCACGGAGCCCTCTCCCGCGTCGGCCACCGCGCGCGGCACCCGTACCGGGTAGCCACCGATGGTGACGGCGCCGTCGGTGACGGGGAGGGTGAACAGGTTCATCGCGGGCGAACCCATGAACCCGGCGACGAACATGTTCGCCGGATCGCGGTAGAGGTCGCGCGGCGAGGCGCACTGCTGGAGCAGGCCGTCCTTGAGGACCGCCACCCGGTCGCCCATCGTCATCGCCTCGACCTGGTCGTGCGTGACGTAGACGGTGGTGGTGCCGAGCCGGCGCTGCAACTGGGCGATCTGGGTACGGGTCTGCACGCGCAGCTTCGCGTCGAGGTTCGACAGCGGCTCGTCCATCAGGAACACCCGCGGCTGCCGCACGATCGCGCGCCCCATCGCCACGCGCTGCCGCTGTCCGCCCGAGAGCGCCTTCGGCTTACGGTCGAGGTACTGCTCGAGGTCGAGGAGCTTGGCTGCCTCGAGCACCCGCTCGTCGCGCTCGGCCTTGGACACCTTGGCCAGCTTCAGCGCGAAGCCCATGTTCTCCGCGACCGACATGTGTGGGTAGAGCGCGTAGTTCTGGAACACCATCGCGATATCGCGATCCTTGGGTTCGGCGTTGGTCACGTCCTTGTCGCCGATCCGGATGCACCCGGCGTTGACCTCTTCGAGGCCGGCCAGCATGCGCAGCGAGGTCGATTTGCCACACCCGGAGGGTCCGACGAGTACGAGGAATTCGCCGTCGGCGATCTCCAGGTCGAGTGCGTCGACCGCGGGTTTGGTGGCACCGGCGTAGAGCCGGGTAGCGCGGTCGAAAGTGACGGTAGCCATGCGTAGATCAACATCCCATCCCGGCAGGAACGTGCCGGACGATCCGAGTAGTGGGTCGCTGGGATCGTAGCGGCCCACAACGGTGCCGGGTAGCCTCGGTCGCGGTGCCAACCCGAGCCATCGAGGAGCCAGCGAGATGAGTCGTCCGGTCCGTATCGGAGTCCAGCTTCAACCGCAGCACGCGCCCGATTACGGTCTGATCCGCGACGCGGTGTTGCGGGCCGAGGACGCCGGAGTCGACATTGTCTTCAACTGGGATCACTTCTTCCCGCTCACCGGCGACCCGGCGGGCGCGCATTTCGAATGCTGGACGATGCTCGGCGCGTGGGCGGAGCAGACCGAGCGAGTCGAGCTCGGCGCGCTGGTCACCGGCGGCGGCTACCGCAATCCCGACCTGCTCGCGGATATGGCGCGCACGGTGGACAACATCAGCGGCGGCAGGCTGATCCTCGGCATCGGCGCGGGCTGGTTCGAGCGTGACTACGACGAGTACGGCTATGAGTTCGGTACGCCGGGCAGCAGGCTGACCCTGTTGAAGGAGAGCATGGCGCGCATCACCGCCAGGCTCGAGAAGCTGAACCCGCCGCCGGTCCGCGACATCCCGATCCTGATCGGCGGCGGTGGTGAGCGCAAGACGCTGCGCCTGGTCGCCGAGTACGCCGACATCTGGCACTCCTTCGCCGACGTGGCGACTCTCGGCCGCAAGAACAAGGTGCTGGCCGAGCACGCGGCCGTCGTCGGTACCGACGAGTCGCGGATCGAGCGTTCGGTGCAGTGGCAGGGTCGCGACGAGGCGAAGGCGCTGCACGATGCGGGCGTCACCCTGTTCACCGTGGGTGTTTCCGGCCCCGGCTACGACCTCACCGAAGTCCGGCGCGCCATCGAATGGCGTGACGAGACGAACCCGGCCGTCCTGGAGGGCCTCGCGTAGTTTCGATCACGCTGCGGCGAACCCGCTTCCGGGCCTCGACCGGCTGTCGCCGTGGATCGACACCGTGAGCCGCAGCGCTGCGTAACCTTCGCTGTGCAAGGTTGCGGCTAGGGTCTATCGGCATGGCAGGTGTACGAACTCGGGCGCGGATCGCTGCCCTCTTGCTCCTCGTCGGCGTCGCGGCGACCGGTTGCGGCGGCTCCGAGAGCAGCTCCGCGCGCGACCTCTGTTCGCCACCGGGACCGAGCGCCGCCGCTGCCGCGCCGACCAATCTGGCCGCGGGCGAAACCGCGGGCGCCGATCGCTACACCACCGCGACAACGGCGCCGGTCGACTCGATCGACACCACGAAGCTCGGCCTGCTCAACCCGGGCACCCTGAGCGTCGGCACCCTGTCCGACGCGCCGCCCAGCATCTGTGTCAACAGCGAGGGCGCCTTCACCGGCTTCGACAACGAACTCCTGACCGCGATCGGCGCGAAACTCGGTCTGCGCGTCGAGTTCTCCGGCACCGAGTTCGCGGGCCTGCTCGCCCAGGTATCGGGCAAGCGTTTCGATGTCGGCTCGTCCAACATCACCACCACCGATGCCCGCCGCGAACTGGTCGGCTTCACCAACGGCTACGACTTCGGCTACTTCTCCCTGGTCGTTCCGCAGGGCAGCGCGGTGAAAGGCTTCGGTGACCTGAACCAGAGCTCGCGCATCGCCGTGGTGCAGGGGACCGTGCAGGACGAGTTCGTGGTGAACCAGCTGAAGCTGGATCCGGTGAAGTTTCCCGACTACAACACCGCCTACGCGAATCTGAAGTCCGGCCAGGTCGACGCCTGGGTCGCACCGTCGGCGCAGGCCGAGGGCGCGATCAAACCGGGCGACGGAATCGTGGTCTCGCAGAACACCTTCAGCCTCGACAACTTCGTCGGCTACGCGGTGGCCAAGAACAACCAGCCGCTGATCGACGCACTCAACTCCGGCTTGGACGCGGTGATCGCGGACGGCACCTATGCCCGTCTGTACGCCGATTGGGTGCCCCGTGAACTCCCGCCGGGGTGGAAGCCGGGCTCCAAAGCGGCGCCCACACCCCAGCTTCCGGACTTCAAAGCGCTCGCGGCCGAAAACCAGCCGGGCGAGACCGAACAGGTCGCGCAGAAGTCGACGCTGCAACAGTTGAAGGACACGTTCTTCGACTGGTCGTTGTACCGCAAGGCTTTTCCCGATCTGATCAAGACCGGTCTGCCGAATACCCTGATCCTGGCCTTGGTCTCGGGTGTCCTCGGCACCGCGATCGGCATGTTGCTCGCGGTGATGGGCATTTCCCGCACCCGCTGGTTGCGCTGGCCCGCCCGCGTCTACACCGACATCTTCCGTGGCCTGCCCGCCGTGGTGATCATCCTGCTCATCGGTCTCGGCATCGGCCCGGTGGTCCGCAATATCACCGGCGGCAACCCGTACTGGCTCGGCGCGGTGGCGCTGGCGCTGCTCTCGTCGGCCTATATCGGCGAGATCTTCCGCTCCGGTATCCAGTCGGTGGAGCCCGGTCAGCTCGAAGCCGCGCGCGCGATCGGCTTCGGGTACCGCCAGTCGATGACGCTGGTGGTGATCCCGCAGGGTGTGCGCCGGGTGCTGCCCGCGCTGATGAATCAGTTCATCGCGCTGATCAAGGACTCGTCGCTGATCTATTTCCTCGGCCTGCTCGCCTCGCAGCGCGAACTGTTCGCCGTCGGCCGCGACCTCAACGCCCAGACCGGCAATCTGTCCCCGCTGGTCGCGGCGGGCCTGATGTATCTGGTGCTCACCATCCCGCTCACCCATCTGGTCAACTACATCGACCAGCGCATGCGCACCGGCAGACCCACTCCCGCCGACCCGATCGAGCAGGCAGTCATCACAGAAGGGCGAGGCGCATGAGCGAGCGTAGCGAGCGGCAGACCAGCACAGCTGCATATGCAGTCATGGCGGAACCGAGCGCCAGCGAGGTGGCGGCATGAGTGCATCGCTGACCGGCACCGGGCTCAACCTGACGCTCGGCAACAACCACATCCTGCGCGGTGTCGACATCCACGTCGAGGCGGGCCACGCCACCACCGTCATCGGCCCGTCCGGCTCGGGCAAGTCGACGCTGCTGCGTGTGCTCAACCGCCTGCACGAACCCGATTCCGGCGATGTGCTGCTCGACGGCAAGTCGGTGCTGAAGGACAACCCCGACAAGCTGCGCCAGCGCATCGGCATGGTCTTCCAGCAGTTCAACCTGTTCCCCCACAAGACCGTCGCCGACAACATCGTGCTCGGCCCCCGCAAACTGCGCGGCCTGTCCGCCGACGAGGCCCGCGCGCTGGCGATCGAACAGCTCGAGATCGTCGGCCTGGCCGACAAGGCCGACGCCCGGCCCGCTTCGCTGTCGGGTGGCCAGCAGCAGCGCGTCGCCATCGCCCGCGCGCTGGCCATGAAACCGGAGCTGATGTTCTTCGACGAGGCCACCTCGGCGCTGGACCCCGAGCTGGTGAAGGGCGTGCTGGCGCTGATGGCCGACCTCGCCTCGGGCGGCATGTCGATGATCGTGGTGACCCACGAGATGGGGTTCGCCCGCGAGGTCTCCGACAGCGTCGTGTTCATGGATCAGGGCGTCGTCGTGGAGACCGGCACCCCCGACGCCCTGTTCGACGACGCCAAGACCCCACGCCTGCGCCGCTTCCTCGATCAGGTCCTCTGACCAGGTAAGGGGCCTCACAGCAACGCATGCGCAACTGCTAATGTCGGAAGTGCTTGGAGCTCCATTCGATCAGTACCGGACCGAGTTCCGGGAAACCGGAAAGAGAGAGCCGATGACCACCACGCACGCCGAACACCCGCAGCACACCCATGTACACGGCCCCACCTGCGGCCACGTCGCCGTTCCGCACGAGGACCACGTCGACTACGTCCACGACGGCCACCTGCACCGCGAACACGACGGCCACTTCGACGAGTGCGAGACCACAGCACACGTCGAGCACACCGCCCACACCCACGAGCACGGCCCCGGTTGTGGTCATGTCGCCGTCCCGCACGGCGACCACGTCGACTACATCCACGACGGCCACCGCCACGCCGCCCACGCGGACCATTACGACGATCACTGACCACCAGGCCGACCCCGCCCCGGCGGGGTCGGCTGCCCGTATTACCTCTGGCTCGACGATCGATCGGTTCCCCGGATAATGTCTGTGCCTGCGGCCTGCGTCATGCCTGCCGATTCACGGATGGGGATTCTCGGTCGATGGGCAGAACAATCAGGCGCACAATGGCTTTCGGTGTCGTCGGCAGCATGCTGGCCGCGTGCGCGGCCACCTTCGGCGCGGGCAACGGCCTGGCCGACGGGCGCGATCCGATCGTCGAAGCCAAGAAGCTCCTCGCGACGCCGACCACCGCGAACGGCTCGAACATCATCTCGAGCAGGGTCGATGATCGAAATCTGACCATGCTGGTCTTCTCCGCCGCGATGAACAAGGGCATCACCGTGAAGGTGCAGCGTCCGAAAGACGCCTCTGTGCCGCGCCCGGCGCTCTACCTCCTCAACGGCGCCGGGGGCGGCGAGGACCGCGCGACCTGGTGGCAGAACACCGATGTCGGCGATTTCCTCGCCACCAAGGACGTCAACGTGGTGATGCCGATCGGCGGCGCCTGGGCGTACTACACCGACTGGCAGCAAGACGACCCCGCGCTCGGCCGCAACAAATGGCGCACCTTCCTCCTCGACGAACTCCCGCCGCTGGTCGACGCGGCACTGGGCACCAACGGCGTCAACGCCATCGCCGCCAACTCGATGACCGCGACGGCCGTCCTGCAATTGGCCGAGGCCAAGCCGGGCTTCTACCAGTCCGTCGCCGGCTACAGCGGCTGCGCGCAGATCTCGGACCCGATCGGCAAGCAGTTCACCAAGCTGGTCGTGGAGACCTACGGCGGCGGTGACGTCGGTAATATGTACGGTGCCGACGACGACCCGGCCTGGGTCGCCAACGACCCGGTCGTCCACGCCGAGAAGTTGCGCGGCACCAGGCTGTTCGTCTCGGATGCCTCCGGCCTGCCGGGCCCGCACGACCGCATCGACGACCCGTACATGATGAATCCGACGCCGTTCGGCCTGGCGAACCAGCTCGTCGTCGGCGGGATCATCGAGGCCGCGGTCAACTGGTGCACCCGCAACCTCGAGTCCCGGCTGGACGAGTTGGGGATTCCCGCCACCTTCGACCGTCAAGCGAGCGGCACGCACTCCTGGGGCTATTGGCGTGATGCGTTCTATCGGTCGTGGCCGGTGCTGGCCGCGGGTTTGGGACTGCCCGAATAGCCGGTCAGTCGGTGACGGTGGCGAAGGCGGCCCAGAGCAGGGGCGAGTTCTCGGCCGCCGGAGCGTCCCGCCATGCGGACAACTGTGATCGCTGCCAGGTCAGCAGGGTGGGGACGGGTGTGGAGGAATCGTGAGCGGTGTCCACGGCGCAGACCGCGGCTTGCAGCGGGTGGCCCGTGGTGGGGGTGAGAGTGTGGAAGGCGTGGTCGGTGGGCAGCGGCCAGCGGGTGGCGGTGACGAGTTCGGCGCCCGCCGAGAGGGCCGCGGTGGTGAGGCCGAGGGCCTCGGTGAAACGCAGATCGCCGCCGCTTTCGCAGGCGATGAGGGCGACGCGGCTCGGCATCGGCCACCGGTCACGTCCGGGGACGGGGGTGGAGTCGAGCGTATGGGTGCCGAGGAGGAGGTCTTTCGCCGAGAGCGGGCGATGGGTGCGGTTCGTCGCCGCGAAGCCCCGGGTGTCGGCGGTGCAGCTGAGGTGGAGCTCGGCGTGTTCGCTGCGGCCCGATTCCGGTGCGGGAGCGGTGACATGGCCGACGTAGACGAGTCGGCTCGCGCCCGCCCGCAGCGCCTCGGACAACCAGTCGCGGTCGGTGTCGGCGCGACGGAAGAGTTCCACCGCGTCGTCGACACGGGGAACCACGCGCTCTCCGTAGCGGCCGAAGTGTTGTGCCACCAGGGTTTCCGCCGACGGCCTGCCGAGTACCGAGCCGAGTTCGGAGTCCGCGCGAAACCCGGGCACGCGCGGATCGAGTACCGCAACCACGGGCAACTCGCGAGTGTCGTTCCAGCGGTGCGCGATTCGATCCGGCGCGTGCACCACCGAGACCGGTGCGAGCAGGCTGATGTCGGCGATGTCCAGCAGCCGAATCCCCGCATCGGGGGCGAGGATCTCCCACGGCACCTGCGCCAGCCTGGGCGAAGGCTGGATCCGCAGATGTGGCCGAATCCCACGCTGCGACAGTTCGTACAGCTGCACGGCGAGCCCATAGGGCAGCAGGGTGCGTGACAAAGCCTGCGCCAGAGCACTTTCCGCCTCGGGATCGACCAGTGCCCCTGCGGTCATGACCCGCCGCAGATCGTCGGGTCGCGCGGGGTCGGGTACCGCGTCGGTCAGCAATCGCAGTGTCTCGCGCACGTGGTCTCGGGGCAGTACCGCTACGCCACGCGCCAACGCGTCGTCGGCCCATCGCCATGACACGTACACGTCACCCGCGTCGGCCAGCCTGATGAAAGCTGTCGGCACACTGCTGAGTTCGGCAGCCGAAGGCGTTCCCGTTGCCGGCTCGTTCACAGCGCGATCACCCGGCTGTCGCGGACGGGGCGTCCGTAGCGCTGCTCGGCGTGGGAGATGAAGTCCGCCAGGACGATGCGGCCGCGGTCGGTCAGCCGGGGTGGTGGCGCGACGGGGATGCCCGCGGCAGCGGCGACATCGGCGAGCGCGGCGCCGAGTTGCAGGGCCGGTGTGGTGATCTGCTCGGCGGGCTCGGGATCGAACAGCTGGAATTCGAGGGTAGGCGCCGTGACGTCGGTGTACGCGGTGGTATCGAGAGTGGTTCCAGCGCACTGCGTCTCGATCAGATCGCTCACCAGTTGACCGTTTCCGGCGAGCGCGGCGCATCGGAAGGCAACGCGCATGGCGGGTTCGGCGACGGTGCGGTGCCAGTGTTCACGCTGGTTGCCGTTGGGGAGGGTGTGGCGGACGGCGTCGATGGCGAGGGCGGCCGGGACCGCCAGGGACACCGCGCGGGCCACCAGGTCCGGATCCGGTTGTGCCGCTTGCTCGATCGAGGCGTGGAGGAGTTCGGCGTGCCAGTAGTCGAGCTGGGCACAGTGCATCCCGAGCCCCTGGGCGGCGTAGGCCGCGAACGAGGTGTCCAGTAGCTGTTCGGCGGCAGCGATATCGCCTTCCGCACAGGCGACGGTGGCCAGGCGCAGCCGCACGTCCGCCGCGTCCACCACCGCGCCGGTGGAGTCGAACCGATCCAGTGCCCGTTCGTAATACGCACGCGCCGTGGCGAAGTCATCGCGGCGTTCGGCGAGAAAACCCATCGTCTTCGACCCGATCCCGGACCAGTGGCCCAGTTCACCGGCCTCGAAGAACTCCTGACTGGCCAGCAATGGTTCCTCGGCCTCGTCGAAATGCCCGGCCCGCACCAGCATCGTGGCCAGATTCTGCTGCGACTCCGCGACCGAGGCGGCCTCGCCCGCCGCGGCGAAGGCGGCTACCCCTTGCCGAGCGAAGTCGATAGCCAGTTCCCAGCGACCGGTCTCGAAGGAACAGGCCGCCAGGTTCATCAACGGGTGACCGGCCAGCTCCGGCGCGAAACGCTCGGTCACACCGAGAGATTCGACCGCCAGCTCACCGGCGCGCGCCCACTGCTGCCGGTGCAGTGCGACCGCCGTCAGCGACAGCAGGCACGCCACCCGCAGCAGCCCCTGATCGATGCTGTCGGCGAGCAGCACACGCGCCTGCTCGAGCACATCCTGCGCGGCATCGAACTCGCCCAGATGCTGGAAGGCCTGCGACAGATTCACCAATGCCGCAGGTCGCTGATGTGCGGCATCGTCGGGCATTTCCGCCAATGCCGTTCGGAACAGCACCACCGAGCGCCGATGCTCACCGAGCTCGTCGGCCATACTCGCGGCGTTGATCAGCGCGGCACTGCGCAATCGCGGCGCCGCACCGTCGGCCGCCCGCTCGAAGATCTCCAGTGCCGCGACCACATCGCCACGCTGATAGGCCGCGTACCCCGCGGTGAGCTGGGCGTCGTCGCGATCGGATGTCCTGCCCGTGGCTGCCATCAGAAGTCCTCGTCTGTTTCGGCGGCCGCTGTTTCGGCGCTCAGGCGCTGGTCGCCGGTGTGTTCGGTGAGCCGGGCGCGGGCGAATCGGCGGATCCGATCCCGGGCGGCCGACTCGTCTTGCGGCGGATCGGCAGGACCGACACCGGGCACGAAAACGGTGATCTCCGGGGTGCTTTCCGGTGTGCCGGGGATTCGCGCGGAGCCGGTCCAGGCATCGCCCCGCAGGTGCAAGGGCATCTCGACATCGGGTCCCGGCCGGTCGTGCTCGGTGTCGGCGGGCAGCCGCACTCGAACCCGCGCGTGCGGCCGAAGGTGTTCGGGGACGAGTCGCCGGCAATCCGGCGCGGCGACCACGCTGACCCGCACCGTCGATACCCCGGCCGCGCGGGACACCTGCCACGACACGGCGTGCTCGCCCGCGTCGAGAATGCCGGGCGGGCACCGTCGCCAGTCCCAGCCACCACTGCCGCGCGCCACGATCAGCCCATCGGAGGAGTCGGCGCCGCCGGCCGCCAAGGCGTAGTCCTGCGCGCGGCCCCGTGATCCTGTCGACTCGCCCAGCGGCCGTCGCTCGTCGGTGGAGTCGGATAACCTGAAGTCTTCCTGCGTGCCCGACCCGCGATTCCCCGAGCCGGCGTCGCGCTCCGTGCCGTGCTCGCCGTCATCGCCGTCGACCGCCATCTCGCATTGCGCGGTGAGCATTCCGATTTCCTCGACCAGCAGCCGTGGATCCAGGGCGGGAATGCCGTCGATGGTCGACGCGGGCCACCACCGGCTCGCCCAGTGCGCGTAGGCGAGTCGCCGCAGGGCCGCCGCCGGCGCGCGTCGAGCGGGCGCGGCTGTCAGCGCTGCGGGCCGGTTGTCCGCGAGCGCCGAGGCGACCTCTTCGCCGTACACCGCCCACACCCAATCCTGTGCGGCATCGACGTCATCGAGTACCGCGGCGGGCACCGATTCGTCGTCGAACAGGCTCCAGCTCAGATGCCCGCCCACGACCTCGAGAACCAGCACATCGAGCCCCGGCGCGGCATTGGTGACCAGTGGCGTCCGCTCCGGAGCGATCACGAGCAAGCCCGGCTCCGCACGGCGAAGGTGGACGACTGTCATCAGCTGGCCCTCGCTTCCACATCGGCCACGGTGTCGGCGGTCAGCGCCTGTTTCACCCGGGTGCGGTGGTCCAGGATCACCGACCGGGCGACACCGTCGAGCAGATCCCACAGCTCACCGGGATCGAACACCGGCAGCTCGCGCACATCCCGACCGTGCAAACGCACCCACAACCTGCGCGAATACGGCCGCCACGGCGCGTGCAACTCGGCGGCCACCGCCGCGAGCGGTCCCGTCTGCCCGTCGACCGCGTGCACCGCGTACCGACGCGCCTGCAGCACATACCCTTCCCGCCGCCAGCGACCGTTGACCACGTCGTGCGCACGCGACGAAGGAGCCGGGTCGACCGACGCCGGGGCACCGAACGGAGAGAGACCCAGCGCCAGTTCGGTACCCGCCGCCGCGGCGACCCGCAGCGATTCGTCGAGCAGTCCCCATGGCGAACAACTGCGCGAGATCTCCCGCGTGACCAGCTCCGCAATCTCGGGGAGGTCGGTCCGATCGATGCTGCCCTGCAACACCGTGAAGACCCGCTCGTACACGGTCCGGTCGAAGGGCAGACCGAGGCTCGCGGTCGACGCGGACGCGCCGAGCTCGGGGCGCTGTGGGCTGGAACAGCTGGTGAGCCCCAGGTCGTCGGCGCCCGCGTCGGGATGCGCGAGCCACAGGGCGATCCCGCGCCGGGTGCCGGCACCGCTGTCGACGATGTCGTCGAACAGCGGCCCCGCATCGGCCGGATCTCCCGAACGGGCGAGCGTGCAGGCTTCGAGCAGCTCGGTCAGTTCGGCCGCCAGATCCCTTGCGCCGTAGGGGGCGAGCGGGCGGCGGGCCCAGGCGATGTCCAGCAGTTGCGCCAGCTCGGCCGCGCGAGCCGGGTCGGTCACATGGTGTTTCAGTGCGGCGGTGGTGCGCCCGCCGGTGCTGTCGTGGACTTCGCGCAGCGTCGCCTCGGCCCTCGCGTGCGCGCGGTCGCCCACAGGCGCACCGTCTACGGTCGCCAGCTCGAAGCAGCGCTGGAAGTACAGATCCTGGGCGTTGCCCTCGGTGATCCGCAGCCTGCGCCGCACCTGCTTCAGGACGACGAACCACGCCGCACACGCCCGCAGTGCATCGGACTGCGCGTGCAGCAGCGCCGTGAGCAGCGCGATCCCGTCCTCGTCGAGCATGCTCGACGACAGCCCGGGATGCTGCATCGGCCGCAGCACCAGCGGATCGAGAATCAACTTCACCGTCCGCCGCAACGGTCCGCCGTCGGCCCCGCTCAGCGCGTCGACTCCGTCGAGCCCCCGCCACACCTCATCGAGCACCATGGCGCGCGGTCTCCGCATCCGACCAGGTTATAGGTATTTTCGGCGGCTGGTGCGGCGGTTGCCGAGCGCGAAAGTTGGGATCGGTAGGCGGGGAAAGATTTCTACCTTTCTCTCAACGGGTTACCAGCCCGGTCACACCGAGAGAAACGGAAACCACCATGAACACCAAGCTGATCGCCGCCCTCGCCGCTTCCGCCGCCGCCACCGCGCTGTTCGTCACCGGTTGCAGCGACGATGCCGGCACCGCCTCCCCGAGCACCGCCGGATCGGCCGCTCCGGCCCCGGCCGCGGGCAAGTCCACCGCCACTGTCGACGGCAAGGAATTCACCGCGAAATTCGACACCACCTGTGCCAAGCAGGGGGGCACCCTCGCCCTGGCGCTCACCGACACGGCCAACGCCACCTACGGCAGCCTCTCGGTCAGCGCGTCGGTCGAAGGCGACAAGGTCCAGGCGGTCGCCATCGGCGGTAGCCAGGGCGGCGCCAACGGCCTGCCCTACGCCGTCGGCTACGGCAACGGCCAGCCCGGCGGTTCCGCGACCCTGGCCAAGGACGGCAACACCTACCGCATCACCGGCGAGGGCATCAGCGCCGACATGACCAACCCGCTGGCGGGCCCGTCGACGGCGAAGTTCGACATCACCTTCGCCTGCTCCACCATCGTCGGTGCCTGACCCTTCGCGACCCGGTCGCATCCATCCAAGGAGAAATCATGAAATCCAAGCTGCGTGCGGCCGCGGTCGCCTTCGGAATCCTCGCCATCGGCTACTACCTCTTCTACGGCCTCACCTACACCCCCGACGAATACACCGGAGCGATGCTCGGCTGGGTCGGTCCCCAGATGGCCCTGCCGATCATCGCGCTCACCATCGTCCCGATCGTCTTCGCCTTCACCGGCGACGGCATCCTCGAAGCCTTCACCGGCCGCAACAGCAGCGAGTTCCGTGACGGCGCGGTCGGTATCGGCACCATTACCTCGTTCCGGCAGACCGGCGTCTCGGTGAACGACCAACCGCAGGTCAAGATCGCTTTCCGGGTCGAGGGGTCCGACGGAAAGGTCTTCGACTCGCACGCCAAGATGATCGTGCCGCTCACCGAACTGGCCCTGCTGCAGCCGGGCGTCGTCCTGCCGGTCCGGTATCTGCCCGGCCGCACCGACAAGGTCGAGGTCGACCGCTCCGGCGACAACGGCGCCGCCCAGCGCGCGATGAACGAATCACTCATCCGCAAGGGCATCACCACCCGCGGCAAGCTCGACATCGCCGAACGCGGGCTGGCCGCCCAGGCCGTGGTCCGCAGCCTGGACGTCCCCGGCCGCATCCGCGGCGGCTATACCGAGATCGCGCTCGGTCTGGTGGTCACCCGCCCGGACGGCACCACGTTCGAGACCCGCGCCGAGAAATACCTGCCGCCCACCGCGGTCGGGCACGTGCAGGTGGGCCGGATCGTGCAGGTGCACTATCTTCCGGGCAACGAGCAGGAAGTGGTGATCTCCCTTCCGGTCAACGCCTGATGACAACTCCCGCGCACTCGGCGCGCGCTGTGGCTGATCCATCCGTGATCGGTCACAGCGCGCGCCGAGTTTTGGTCGTCCGTTCATCTACGCGTTCCCGATGGCTCGCTTGGGCTGCTTACGGTGCCCGGAGTCCGTTCTACTCAGGAGTCACCGTGAGTCCGAAACCGCTCGCCCTGTTCGTCAAGCACGACGGTCAGTCGGCACGCGCCGCCCTGACCTGTGAATACAAGTGCGGCAACGCCTGCTTTCACGAGCCCCCGAACACCTCCGAGGGTGCCTACTTCGGTGACATCGTCAGCGGCCTCAACCGCCGTGGCCTGATCAAGGGCGGCGCGGCCGCGGTGCTGGCCGTCGGCGCCGCGAGCGCGCTGGCCGCCTGTGGTGACGACTCCGAGGCCGCGAAGACCCCGGCCCCGACTCCGGCCGGAACCCCCGGCACCGGAACGGCGTTCACCGCGGTGGCGCCGAACAAGGAAGACGCGCTGACCATTCCGGAGGGCTACGACCAGCAGGTCGTCATCCGCTGGGGTGACCCCCTCTTCGCCGACGCCCCCGCGTTCGACTTCGACAAGCAGACCGCCGCGGCGCAGCTGAAGCAGTTCGGCTACAACAACGACTTCGCCGCGCTGATGCCGATCGAGGGCCAGGCCAACAGCTACCTGCTCGTGGTCAACCACGAGTACACCACCGGTCCGATGATGTTCCGCGGGTACAACAAAGACGCCCCGACCGACGAGCAGATCGCGATCACCAAGGCCGCCCACGGCATGGCCGTGGTCGAGGTCAAGGGCGAAGCGGGCTCGGGCAAGCTCACCCCGGTTTTCGGCAAGTACAACCGCCGCATCACCGCCGACACCGAGTTCCTGCTCACCGGCCCCGCCGCGGGCAGCGCGTTCACCGTCACCGGTGCCGACCCCTCGGGCAAGAAGGTACTCGGCACCTTCGCCAACTGCGCCGGTGGCGTGACCCCTTGGGGCACAGTGCTTTCCGGCGAGGAGAACTTCAACGGCTACTTCGCCAACGGCGACAAGGCCTCCGACCCGCAGGGGCGCGTCAAGCGCTACGGCTTCCCCAAGGGCGGCACGCCGAACCAGTGGGAGCGCACCGACAAGCGCTTCGACCTGAGCCAGGAACCCAACGAGGCCAACCGTTTCGGCTATGTCGTCGAGGTCAACCCCTGGGACGCCGCCGCCACGCCGATCAAGCACTCCGCGATGGGTCGCCTCAAGCACGAGGGCGCGTCGATCTACGTCACCGACTCCGGTGATGTCGTCTCCTACACCGGCGACGACGAGAAGTTCGACTACATGTACAAGTTCGTGTCCTCGCGCAAGATCCAGTCCGGCACCGGCGCTTCCGCGATGCGGCACAACCTGACCATCCTCGACGCGGGCACCCTCTACGTCGCCAAGCTCACCGGCGACCACGCCGACAAGATCGACGGCAGCGGCGCGGTCCCCTCCGACAAGGGCTTCACCGGCAAGGGCCAGTGGATTCCGCTGCTCGAGACCGGCGACGACGGCAAGGGCAAGTCCCTGGTCGACGGCATGTCCGCCGCCGAGGTGGCGGTGTTCACCCGCCTGGCCGCCGACAAGGTCGGCGCCACCAAGATGGACCGCCCCGAGGACTTCGAGGCCAACCCGTTCACCGGCAAGGTCTACGTGGCGCTGACCAACAACGACAACCGCGCCAAGGACGACAAGCCGGGCGTCGACGAGGCCAACCCGCGCAAGCTGAACAAGAACGGCCAGGTCCTCGAGCTCACCGACAACCACACCGGCACCGACTTCACCTGGTCGCTGCTGCTGGTCTGCGGTGACCCCGCCGCCGCCGACACCTACTTCGCCGGCTTCGACAAGACCAAGGTCAGCCCGATCTCCTGCCCGGACAACCTGGCCTTCGACCCGTACGGCAACCTGTGGATCTCCACCGACGGCAACGCCCTCAAGACCAACGACGGCCTGTTCTCGGTGATCCTCGACGGCCCCAACCGCGGTGAGACCAAGCAGTTCCTCACCGTGCCCAAGGGCGCTGAGACCTGCGGTCCGATCGTCACCGAATCCCACGTCATCGTGTCGGTCCAGCACCCCGGCGAGGCCGACGACGCCACCCCCGACAACCCGCAGTCCCACTGGCCCGACGGCGGCACCTCCCAGCCGCGTCCCGCCGTGGCGGTCGTCTGGAAGAAGAACGGCGGACGAATCGGCGTCTAGCCGGCTCCCGATCCGCTGACGAAACCGCTACTCGGCTGGGCGAGTGGCGGTTTTGTCATGTCCGGGGTCCGGCTTAGATCAGTCGACCGCTACTCGCGCCCGGGCCTGCACTCGCTACCCGTGACTTCAACGTCTTCGTCGATGACGCGGAACCCAACCTGAACAAGCTAGAGTCGGCGTTCACCGACTTCCAGAAGTTCGGATAGGTGTCGAGGGCAACACCGTTGCTCGGTTCCGCCTGCGCCGCCACCGAGTCCATCCCGGTCAGCGTTGCGACCACCGCGAGCCATCGAACTCCAGCGCCGTGTCCGAGGTGCACGACCCTACGCGATTGATACCGCGTGTTGTGTGAGGTCGACGAGGTGTCACACTGATCCGCGAAATCAAGCCCGAGCCGCGTCAGACGGCGACCGGTCCACGCGCGAGATCGACGCCCCCGCCATCGTTTTCCCCATCCTGCCGCCGATATCACGCCAGCCGGAGGGCCCGACATCGGCAGTACGGGCATGTCCGGACCGGACAGTAAAATCTATGCGCCCACCAGCTACGTCGATCTGATTCGGCCTCAGGTTCATTGCGACACCGACATGACCACACTTACTGTCGATCGCGAATAGTCGGAAATCCCACGAACAAAGGCCATATCCAGTGGATCAAAGTGTGCGACATTCGGCTGCCACGAAGCACTTCGGTCCGTCCGAATTCGTATCACAGCAACATGAGGTCTTCGCCCAATACCGTCGAGACGGACGTATTGTTTGGAATGGGACGATGGAGGCATGGTATGTCTGTCGCGCGCATGATGTCCAAGACCTCCTGATGGATTCCCGGATAGGTCACCTAGACCATGACAGCGCGCGCGACGATACGCGGGGTAGGCTCCAGAAGCTCATCAGTAGCTGGCCCGTTTTCACCGATGATCCGATGGCGGGTTCGCTCAAGCGCGCCCTCGCCCCGGTTTTCGCGATCGCCGCGATCGCCGAGATCACGCCTCGAATCGAGCAGCAAGCAGCGCGGCTCTGCTACGACACGGATCCAGCCGATTTCATCGCTGGAATAGCACGTCCGGCAGCAATATCAACATTGTCCTTTACTTTCGGAATAGCATACGAGAGGGCGGAATACCTGGCCGCCGCGTCCGACGACATAATGGAATATCTGATGTCGGACGACCGGAACGACCAGGTTGTGGAGATCGCGTATGCCGCGGCTCTACGGATCAGAGCATTTGCCGAAGACGCGATGCGAGCTGCTGATCCCTCCCCGCTCGTCGCCGCGTTGTCTGAATTCGCATCCAATACGGAAAGATGTGAAACCGCGTACGCCATGTTCACCCAATTGGTCACCGGTACAGTAGAACCACTGATCTCAGGTCTGGTTACCGCTGCACTGCACTACCGCTCCGATCCCGAGGCCGATCGAAGCGACCGGGATTGGGTCGAGCTAGGCCTGCTCTACGATGCGCCGTTCCACTACGCTCCGCGCTACGCACTCGACCGCATACCCGAACTGGATCCCGGCATCGAACCGGGGGACCGAATAGCACTGGTCATCGGCTCTGCGGCGCGCGAAGTGCACGGGTGTCGTATCTCAGGCGACACTGCGTCATCATCCAGGTACTCGAAAATCGCCTTCGGTCACGGCAGGCATTTCTGCCTGGGTATGCAGCTTGCCTTCGCTCACCTGGAGGCTCACTTCACCGCCGCGAGAGAGGCCGGAATCCTGCGCAGTATTCAACCGTCGAATCTGGTTCGCAAGTATCAGGACGGCGGTGCCAAGTACGTGGCGCTTCCCGTCGGCGAGAAATCGTCCGACTGCGACGAACCCACCATCTGAGGCAGGCCGGATGAATACCAACGAACATGGCGGCACCTCGGAGCCGTTCGATATCACGCCTGGTCAGGCCGAGGTCATATTCTTGCACACCGCCGTCGCGGATCTCAGCATGCCGATAAGCATCCGTTATCTTCTCCGCGGCAACGTAGATCCCGAGGCGATGATTCGAGCTCTCACCGTGCTCGTCGACTCCAATGAGACATTGAGGGTCAAATTCGAGCGTGACGGCGAATCGGTCCGTCAACGCGTCATGGACAGAGTCTCGGAGCCGAACATAATCGCGCGTGATGTGGGTAGTGCCTCCGTATCGGAAATGATGCGGTACAGCACATTACTACTGCGCACCGATGCGATCTCCTGGAACATTTGGTCAGGTCCTCCTTATCGTTTTCACCTCATTCGCAACGACGCGGGTGTTTATCTACTGCTACTCACCTTTCAACATTCGGTCGTCAATGCCCGAAGCGTCAGCCGCATGGAAACAGAGCTGTTTCGCGCGTACGCCGCGGTCGATGCCGCACCGGCGACACGCGAGCCCCGGCTACGCTCGGCTATCGAGGCCCAGCGCCAAAGCAGCGCAGCTTCGGCGAGCGCCGCAGCTTACTGGTCCGAAACGATGCGAGAACTGGCGAACTCCACGGTCGCTCCTCGAGTTGGAGTGGAGCACCGGAGCGTGGGTGTACGGCTCCATACCGCCGTAAGCGCATCGGTGGATGGCCGGAACAGAATGGACAGACCGGCCGCTGCGCTGAGCTGCTACGCCGACTTCCTCGGTCAGGGACGCACGGGCACACTCGATCGGGTCGCCGTGGATATGCATTTCGAGCATCACACGTCGCGATATCGCGACGTGGCCGGGATGTTCTCGGTGCAACGACCGGTCGTGATCGACCGATCTCCGCACGGTGCGAACCGTCGGGCTGTCGCAGATCGAATCATGGAAACGATGCGCCACAAAGCTGTCGACAGTGCACTGCTGCGAAACCTGGCAGACGAGCATCAGGTGACACGCGAGAATTTCGCCGATTTCAACTATGTACACAGTGAGCCGACTGGCGAGCTGGCACAGCCATTAGGCCTAGAGGTAGAACGATCGTGGTTCACCCCACGTCACCTGTCGACTCGTCCGGCGCGACTACAGGTCAAGGATTACGGCACATCCGCGAGCGTCGTGCTGACCTGGAATCCTGACATATATTCGGACACCGAGGTGGAAACCCTCCTTCGATCGCTGAAGGAAATTTCATGAATCCGTTCGTGTGGTCGCCATGGGAGAGCATACGCAGCTTCCCGGAAGACCTGGCCATCGTCGACTCGTCCGGCGCATACTCTTGGCGCTATTTGGTGGAGCGAGTCGAATCCAGGGAACGGGAGCTTGTTGAAATCGGCGTTGCTCACGATGATCTCGTCTGCGTGGTCGGCACTCCAGGAATCAATACTATTCCGACGATACTGGCATGCCTCAGGCTAGGTCTCGGTGTTTTACCGCTGCTCGATGTCCAGTTGCGGACACAGAGTGATGTCATGGGCGAAACGGCCACCGTGCTCTGTGCTGGGAACGAGGTCACTCGCCTGCGCCCGAATGTGGCAAATAATTCGGTGATGTTCGAGAAGTCTGGCTACATCGTCTACCTGAGTTCGGGTACTACAGGAACGCCGAAGCTCGTGCGGCAGGAGCGTCGACGAGGACGCTATCGGGGCGTCGCGGTATTCGATCGCTATGGGGCAGGTCCCGGCCGAGGTCCCCACATCATGGGCAATCCGGTATTCCACCTGGGCACCCTCGGTCCTGCACTGTATGCCCTCCAAGCGGGAAGCACGGTTCATATCCTGGATCGCTGGTCCGCGGAGCAGTTCCTCGAAACTGCTGCCGATACAGGTGCCACGAGCGGGTTCGTTTCGTCGGGCGATCTTCTCGATCTCGTCGAATGCGACAAGCCTGCTACGCCTGACCTCCGTGCGCTACAGCACGGAGGCAGCAGAACTCCGTCGTGGATCAAGCGCGCGGCGATAGAACGGTTCGGCGGTGGCCTGATCGAATACTACGGAACGTCGCATGGACCGGTGTCCGAGATAACAGGGTCGGAGTGGTTGCGTCATCCGGGATCGGTAGGTCGACCGTATTCCGGAATACAGGTTCGGATCATCGGTGAATCGGAGCCCGGTCCGCTCCTGATCACCCATCGCCGTGGAAACGCCGAGACCTCGGCCGAGGAAAATCCAGGGGATATCGGATGGATCGACGACGACGACTATCTCCATGTGATCGGACGAAGCGGAACGCCGGACGCAGTACGGCTGCAACATGAGCTTTCCGAGCTGCTCGGCGTGTCGAACGCAATCGTCGATGAATCTGGAGATGCGCCGGTCGCTGTCATTGAATTATCGTCGCAGGCGCCGCGCCTCCGGATAGAACAAATGCTCGCCGAGAGTCCGTTGGACGTCGAATGTCGGTTCGTCGAACGCGCATCGCTGCCACGCACCCTGTCGCGCAAAGTATCGCGGTTACCAAAATAGATCCAAGCTTGATAATTCTGCTGGAAAACAATTCTCGAAAGGCACGTGGAGTTGACAGACAACCATTACCTGAGCGCAGTTGTCACGGCGACTGAAGTTGTATTGGAGCATCGTGTCCGCCCCGAAGAGAATTTTTTCGATATCGGCGGAGATTCGGTATCCGCCCTGGAACTGGTCGCCGTGTTGGAGTCCGAGCTGCGCATTACCATTCCGCTCCAAGATGTATTTCATTCAACGAGTCTGACTGATATCGCAGCCAGGCTTTCGGCGCGTACGCCGGGACGAGGTTCAACGGTCAAGTGAGCGAGCAAATAGACACCACTCGGTCCGCCGTACCCAGATTCCGGCCTGCGGCGACGACGAAGCGTGGTGGTGACGGGATATTCGGCGCCCCGACCTTTCTCTGCGGTCGCGACCCGCTGCGCAGCTCCCTGGGGCTGCGTGCGCTACGGTGGGGTACTGCGCGAATTCCGCATTTTCCCCAGGTCGGATACGCGGACTGTGGACCTGCCAGTCTTCGAATGATGCTGGCTTCGCGGGGGATCGACGTCTCGCTTCAACAATTGCGGCAGGAAACCAGCAGTGGGCGCAATGGGACGTCCGCGGTATCCCTGCTGAATGTCGCGCGTCGCCATGGGGTCGATGGTCGTGGAGTTCGCACCAGCCTGGCCGGGCTCGAACATCTCAGCCCCGGAGCCATTCTATTCTGGAAACTCAGCCATTTCGTCGTACTGGAGTCCGCGAATCGTGGCGGTGTAACGATCGTCGATCCGGCGGTCGGGCGCCGCAGGATCAGCTGGCGTCAAGCTGACTCCGAATTCACCGGCGTAGCTCTGGAGTTCACCGAGGGCAATTCTTCGGTCGCCCGACCGAGATACCTCGACCGCCGTATCGGTGAGGCTCGCGCGGTTCTCCAACTCTTGCCGCGAACCACTCGTTGGCTGTGGGCTGCCGGCTTGTCGGCGTCGTTGCTCGCGTTCAACCTGATCTTCCCACTACTGCTGGGGCAGGCAGCTTCACACAGCGAAGCATTCGCTGCTGAGAATCTACCCCGATTCGCCATACTGCTACTCACCGTTGTCGGAGGGTACGGTTTGTTGCAGTTTTCAAGGTCACGCCTCATCGTGACAATTCAGAGTTTCGTCGAGTCCCACGTCGGGCATATGGTGGCCGGACATCTGCTTCGACTTCCGCTCGAATACTTCCTCACTCGCGACCCTGGCGACCTCACCTATCGCACTCGATCCGCTTCCCGGTTGAAACACATTGCATCGGTGACCACCATCGGAGCTGCATTCGACGCGGTTCTCGTAGTCGCGTACATCGCGGTGGTCGCTTCTCGGAACATTTGGCTGTCATTGGTTTCAGGTTTCTGCGTTGCGCTGTTCGCGATCATCATCCGAGCATCCTGGACTCGGCAGCGTGAGTTGTCCGCTGATGCGCTCGAAGCGCAGATCGCCGCATCGAGCAATTCGCAGGAGATCTTGTCGAATATTCAGACAGTCAAGGCTCTCGGGGCGGAGCGCATAGCCCGAGCCAAGTGGTTCAATGCCTTCTCCGACGAACTATCCGCCGGGACCCGAAAGCGACGACATGAAGGCGCGATGTCCGCGTTGATATCGACGTTGCAATTCGCGACGCCGCTGGTGATACTTCTGGCCGGCTGGGTCTCTGCGAGCTATTCGACCGCCGGACTTGCCGATGCGGTGACCCTGAGCGCGGTGAGCGCGGGCCTGTTCGTCTCTCTGAGCAATATTGCGTTCGCGGCGTCCACCCTGGTCGATATGATGCCAGAGCTATCTCGCATCGATGACGTTCTGAGTGCACCGAGCGAGTCGGCGGCAGGCGAGTTCCCCGCCCTCGACATTGCCCCCGAGGTGACAGTATCCGACCTGAAATACACCTACCCGGGCGAGGTTGATCCCGTTATTTCCGGGTTGAACGGGAGATTTGGACGTGGCTCCTTTGTCGCGATCACCGGGCCGTCCGGAGCGGGAAAATCAACATTCGGACTACTGATGGCCGGGCTTCTGCAGCAGCAATCCGGCTTCATTCGCATCGAAGGCGTCAGCCTCGATGAGATCGATCGTATTGCTTTCCGTCGACGCATCGGTTATGTAGATCAGAACAGTGCGGTGCTCGCGGGCAGTATTCTGAATAACATCAAAATGGGTAACGAAAATGCCTCGCTAGAAGAAGTTCGCGAAGCTGCTCGAATAGCGTTGATCGATGAATTCATTATGGCGCTGCCGATGAAATATGAAACTCTGCTCGGATATGGTGGTTCAGGCATATCCGGTGGACAGCGGCAACGCATAGCGCTGGCGCGGGTGCTGGTAAGGAAACCCTCGTACCTGATACTCGATGAGGCTACCAGTGCGGTCGACGCCGAGAGCGAGCGCAGAATTTTCCGAAATCTGAAGTCGCTAGGAATGACGGTGGTCGCGATAGGGCACGGCGAATCAGTAGTCGAGGAAGCTACCGAGATATTTTCCTTTCAATGAACGCGCTCGATCATGTGGAGTAACAACAGTGAAAATCGAGAATACAATGACTGCCGAGAGTTCGAAGATTCGCGCACGCGCATCTGGATCGCGGAGCGTACATATGCTGCATTCCGGAGAACTGCCGGATGAGGTGCGTGCAGTATTGGTGTCGATCGCGGTCGGTGATCAGGTTGCCGCTGAACAGTACGCGGATGCCTTCGCTCGCACCGTTTCTCTGGCTCCCC
This sequence comes from Nocardia sp. NPDC055165, assembly GCF_053606985.1. Taxonomy (NCBI): domain Bacteria; kingdom Bacillati; phylum Actinomycetota; class Actinomycetes; order Mycobacteriales; family Nocardiaceae; genus Nocardia; species Nocardia sp. NPDC055165. The sequence continues at coordinate 147,999 of NZ_JBSGSS010000004.1, read as the reverse complement.
CGACCAGAGACGTCGTCCTTGGATCGCTGATGACGGCAGTCATGGCCCGAGGTCCGGAGCCAGATGACGTCGAGGCACTGCTGCGGGCGGCCTTGGCGCTCGATGACCGCCCACCGGCTTCGGAAGTCGGCGGTGCGGGCCCTCCGGTGCTACTGCTGGCGGGCAGCGGGAAGAAGGGCGCGCGCACCCTGAATGTGTCGACTCCCGCCGCGCTTGTCGCTGCGACTGCTGGAGCCAAGGTGATCAAGGTCGGTTCCGCGGCGACATCCTCAGCGCTCGGATCGCGTGATCTGGTGCGCGCTCTCGGCGTGCACGAGCGTCGGACAGCTGAGGAGGTCCGCGGTGATCTGTCGCGCACCGGGTTCTCGTTCGTTGCGATCGAGCCGGAAATCCCTGTCCTGGACCAGCTGTACGGGGGACGTTTTCACGCGCCGAACCCGTTTTCGATGGGTTTGGCCGCTCTCGCCAGCCCGGTTCGGGGTGATCGAATGGTGTTCGGCTTGGCGCATCCACGAGTAGACGTAGCGGCGCGGGTGTTGAGGCGATTCGGTATGGCAGATGTCGACGTAATCGGTACGCGTCTGCCCGACGGCCGCTACATCGATGAAGTCGGAGCCTTCGGCGAGTTCCGGCGCTGCCGCGTACGAGATGGTCGTCTCCGACCGGTCGAAATCGAGACGATCACCGGCATTCCGGTGTCCGACTTGCCCGCTCCTGTGGCTCCGGAGGAGGCGATCGCGTTGACCGGTGATCTGCTCGCCGGCGCGGGGCTGGACAGCCACCGAGATCTGGTAGCCGTGAACGCCGCACACCTTCTCGTCCTCGGCGAAATCGTAACTTCCCTGGCTGCCGGGATCCGAATCGCAAACGACATCATTCGAACCGGCGCGGCATCGAAATACATCTCGGAGCCGAACAAGATCGATCGGAGCGCGTGACCAGTGGAACTCGATCATGAAAACCATTTCCTTGCACGTGGATACACCCAGCGTGTTCCTCCCGAGTACTTCGTGGATATTGATGACTCCGGCATCATCTGGCAGCCGGACGTCTACCCCGTGGCGCTGAAGGCTGCATACGATCACGGGTGCGATGTCGTCATAGATTTGGGTTGTGGCCGTGCTGGGAAATTACTCGAGCTCCATGAGTCCGATCTTGATATGGGTATTGTCGGCGTCGATTTCGGCACGAATATCGACTGGTGCCGTGCGAATCTATCGGTGGGGACCTGGCTGGAGGCCGACCTGGAGCATACCGTGACCCTGCCGCTGTCGGCCGAACTTATCGGCCGTGCGGTAGTGGTCTGTTCAGATGTGCTGGAACATCTGATCGATCCGCGTCCGACGATGCAGCTGATCTGCTGGTTGCTCGATCAGGGCGCGGCTTGTGCGGTGCTGAGCACGCCTGCGCGGGACAAGCGCGTCGGCGCACAGCATTTGGGCCCACCGTTCAATCCGTCCCATGTGCGGGAGTGGACCCGAGACGAGTTCCAAGCCTTCTTGCAGAGTTTCCCCATCTCGATCCAGCAGTTCGAACTGACCCGCAGCGATGATGCGGGCGGTGGGCAGACTACTCAACTGGTCGTCTTGGGGCCAGGGCCGGAGCCGACATGACAGCAGTTCGGGTGCTCCACGTCGCCGGCCGCACCCCGTACGCACGCAAACTGCACGACGCGAATATCCGCATAATCAACGGCACCACTGTGGACGGCCTGGAGATTCCTCGGGACGTCACCCTCGACTGGGTCCTGGCGCACCGACCGTGGGAACTGTTGGATGCGGTGCACATGCACCACCCGGACTTCGATACGGTCGAGCACTTACGACTCGCAATGTCAGAATGCCGTCGAGCGGGAAAGCGCTCTATCTTTACAGTTCATGATCTCGATCCGATCTTCGGTAGTCGGGTATCGCACCAACGCAGGCTGCGTGCCCTCGCTAAGTGTTGCGCGCAATTGGTCTGTCTTACACACGAAGCCAACGAGAATGTTCGCCGCAGATTCGGTACGAATACCGTCATGGCGCCGCATGGCTATGTAAGCGCACCTGGGACTTTCGAGCGCCGCCCGGATCGCGAATTCGGTGCGCCGACTCGCTTTCTCGTCTATGGTTCGCTGCGGCAAAACCGGGATGTCGAACTTTTGGTCGCGACATGGCGGTACGCGCGGAATCTGAAGGACACGACGCTGCATCTGTTGTTGCGCGCGCCATCACGTGCGAGCCTGGTCGAGGACCGGGATGCGTGGCGGGCAATTCGCGAGCACTCTGCCGACCCACGGCTGAGCGTGGATGTCCTTCCGTTTCCGAACGACGCCGACGTGAACGAGGCTGTCGCGGCATCGGACTGCCTGGTTCTACCCTATCGGTGGGCGAGTCATTCAGGCCAGCTCGAGCATGCGTTCGACCTCGGGGTGCTGCCGGTCGCTTCCCTCACCGGCTATCTGGCCGAGCAGGTCGCTTTGCACGACGGTCTCGCGCCGGAACCGGTATGGTTCGACTGGACCGCTACCTCCCCGTTCGCTCACGGCGCTGAACTGTTGCGGGCTTTGCAGACAGCGCATGCCATGATCCAGAACGGTTGGCGCGCCGAGTATGCCGACAAATTCGCCGATCATCGTCGTCGCGAGCACCTGGACATAATGGGTATCCATCACGCGGTGTACGAGAGTGTGCGATGAGGAGGAGCAGCGTCGTACCGACCGTATCGATCATCGTGCTGAATTTCAATTACGGTCACTATCTCGGCGAGGCGCTGGCGAGCGCGCTGGCGCAGCGACCGGGAGGCTATCACCTATCGGAGGTGGTGGTGATCGACGATGGATCGACCGACCACAGCCACACCGTGTACGCGGATTTTCCCGAGGTTCGGGTCGTGCGCAAGCAACACGAGGGGTTTCCCGCCACGCTGACGAGAGCCGTCGGTGAGTCGTCGAGCGAATGGTTCGCACCGCTGGATGCCGACGATGCGTTCGTGCCCCACAAATTGCGCACACTTGCGCCCTATCTCAGCGACCCGGACCTCCTCGTTATCCAACACGCGGAGTTCGTAGTAGATTCCGAGGGCCGTCCATTCGGTGCGGGCACACATCCAGGTGGCGCCACGAGCACATTGTTGGTGCGCACCGATGTGGCTCGTGACCTGCTGCCGGTCACGAACGAATTGTTCTTCCATGTGCCAGCGGAGCTCGGGCATGGAATACGCCTTCCGAATCCGCTCACGCGATATCGAGTCCATGACGCGAGCATGACGGATAGGCGGAACCCCGGTGTCTTCGCCGACTATATGGCCGACATACACACCGATGTAGCCGAACGCCTCGAGCGCCTGTCCCTGACCCCGCCGAGCTGGGCGGGACCCACAGAACTCGCCTCACTCGGTCCCGGGCATCGGGAACGAGCTGCGCGATTGCGCGCGGACGCACGAGACCGACGCCAGCACGAAGCAATGACATCCGCCCACAAGGAGAACCTCCGATGAGCCGAGCCGTACTCTTCTCGGAAAACTATTACCGCAGCGTTCTCGACGAGTTCGGCTATCAGCCCTTCGACCTGCGGCAGTTCGACTTCGACCTGTCTGGGTTAGCCTCGGAGACGCTCAACGCCCGATACCTTTGCCACCATCACGCCGAGCGGTTTCTGGATACGCCTGCCGAGCGCCGCATTGTGACAACGGGATTCGGCATGTCCGGCGTACCCCATCTGGCCACCGTGTCACACATACTCAAGATGATCGAACTGCAAGGCGGTGGTGAGCAGTGCCAGATCGTCCTCGGCGATCTCGACGCCTACAATGGGAAAGCGAAGCCGTACAACGAAGTTCACGAACTGGCGGAGCGTTTCCGGGAGTACAGCGTGCGGCTGGGCTTCGACCCCGCGGCCGGCATCCTGCGATTCCAGGAGGGCCAGCTGCGAGCCCTGGAGACGACGTATCTGCTGGGACGCTACGTAGACCAGGCAGACCTGGATGCGGCGGAGGAGGACAATCACCGCTACTACGCGGCCCGAGGACTGGTCGATACCACGATGACCTTCCGTCGAGCGTTGTCGCTGTCGCTGATGGCCGCCGACTTCGTCACGTTGGGGCAAGATTACGATGCCGTACTGGTGATGCTGGGTGTGGACGAGCATCGCTACGTGCGCTTTGCTCAGCAGATCCGCGCGAGGTTGGACGGACACTCGCCACTACGGTCGGAATTCGCGCTGAGCGCGACCTACACGCGCATGGTTCGCGGCTTCGGTGGCCATCCCAAGTTCAGCAAGAGTATCCCAGGTTCGGCAGTCGACGTATCGACACGGCCTGAGGAGGTATACCCGCTGCTGGCCAGCGAACCGCCTGTACCCGAGGAATCGGCAACGTATCAGCTGATGTGCCAGCTGCCGAAGTACGACGGTGAGAGGTTGCGCGAGCTGCATGCCTGCTGCCGAACGGGCGGATCCGCATGGGATCGGTCGGTGCGCGAGCTCAGTGACTACGTCGTCGAAATGATTGCCCTGTGGCCGCGCTGACTGAGCGCGAATCCGCCTGTGCCGACAGATACTATGTAGCGACATCCAGTTGTCAGGAGACTATTTGATGACGCGACTGAGCCAGTCCGTTGAACGCGTTACCGACCTGCTCCAGAACAAGGACCTCGCGACCGAGGTCATCGTTCGCGAGGTGCTGACCGAGACCTGGCAGCGCCGCAACCTCGATCTATCGGATCTGTCACCGGCCGATCAAGCCGACTTGATCGGCTCACGCGCCCAGGAGTTGCAGCCCTCGGTAGGCAGTCTTGCCGAACGTATCGTCGCTGCGCGCGATCAGGGTCGACAGTTCATCGCCAAATTCGGTATCGATCCTACGGGCGCCGACGTTCATCTCGGTCACGCCGTTCCGATGCTGGTCCTCAGCCGCTTCCTGCGAATGGGCCACCACGTGGTCTTCATCGTCGGTGACATGACGGCCAAGATAGGTGACCCTTCGGGCCGGTCCGACGAACGCCCCGCGCTGACCGACGACGATATCGAGCGCAATCTCGCCACCTACCGTGATCAAGTCACCCCTTTCTTTGATTTCGATCGAGCACAGTTCCGCCGCAACGGTGATTGGTTGCGCGCGATCACGCTGCCGGAGATAATCGGGATTACGGCGCAGATCCCGGTATCGATGTCGCTGCAGCGGGATGACTTCCGGAAGCGTCTGGAGGCCGGCCACGGACTGTCACTGGCCGAGTTGTTGTATTCAGTCGTCATGGCTTTGGATTCGGTAGAGATTGCCTGTGATGTAGAGATCGGTGGGATCGACCAGTTCCTCAACATGCAAATGTGTCGAAAGGTCATGGACATCTCTGGTCAGACTCCCGAACTGATTGTTGCCACCTCGCTGGTCGAGGGCACCGACGGGACCGGTGCCAAAATGAGCAAGTCCAAGGGTAACTATGTGCCGCTAACGGCTGCGCCGGGGGAAATTTTTGGAAGGATCATGTCGGTTCCAGATCGCCTCGTGGAGCCCTATTTTCGAGCGCTCTCGGAATGGCAAGATTCCGAGTTGGCAGTTGTTGCGAAGAGCATCGGATCCGATTCGCTGCACCCGATGGAATTGAAGAAGCTGCTGGCCGGGGAGATCACTGCGGCTATTCACGGCGTCGAAGCGGCGATGACTGCGCGCACGGAATTCGTGGCCCGCTTCTCTCGGCGTGCGTTCGGCGAGGTTGCGAATCTGCCCACCATCGATGATCTTTCGCTCCCGGTCATCGAGGTGGTGAAAGCTCTCGGTTTCGCGAAGAGTAACAGTGATGTCCGCAGAATCGCACAGCAGAATGGGCTGAGGCTGGTTTCCGAGTCCGGGGACGGGCAGATTCAGATCACCCTGAGCGAGGACGACGTGCGCACCCAATTGGCGACTATCGTCGAGGGGAAGGCCGAGCACCGCGAGGGGGAGCTCTATCTCAAGGTCGGTCGTAACCTTGCCCGCATCGCCACCGTGTGAGAGGCCCATCGGAGCCATCGTTCTCGATCTGTTCGGCACGCTCGTCGATGCGCCCACACCGATCGAACTCGCCTCCATATCAACTAGATTGGGAGGTCGGCTTGATCGCCGAAGTACGGTGATCGAGGACTACTTTCGCAGTACGTGGCTGGTTCGGCACGACGGAAGGCTGGCCGGCCTGAGCGATCTCGCCGCCCACCTGGTCGAAGCCGTAGCTGCTCCGAAATCGGCGATCGAGATCGTTGTCGACGAACTGTACGCAATTGCCCGGTGTCGGGTGACGCCTCACGAGTCGGTTCTGCGCACCCTGGAATCGCTTCGCGACAATGGAATTCGGCTTGCAGTTCTCAGCGATGCCGATGCTGGCGTGGCTGCGGCGTGGCCCGCGAGTCCCTTGGCGGCGCTGGTCGACACCGCGGTGTTCAGCTGTAGGGCAGGTGCGACGAAACCTGATCCACGGTTGTACGCCCGAGTGTGTACAGACTTGGAGGTCGCACCGAGCCGCGCGCTGTTCGTGGGCGATGGCGGTGGCGACGAGCTACATGGCGCACTGCGCGCAGGTTTGAGCGCGCTAGCGGTACGGCGACGGGGCAGCGAAGACGCCCTCGTCTACGGCGCCGTCGACTGGTTCGGCCCGGTCATCGGTGCCGTCGAGGTGCTACCCGAGTACCTGGGTTGTTCGATATGAGGGCTTGGGAGATTCGTGCGGGCGTGCTCGGGCTGCGAACGGTGCAGCCCGCCGAGCCGAGCGATGATGAGGTCACAATCTCCGTTCATCTGGCCGGTTTGTGCGGAAGTGATGTAGCGAAACTGGTGAATCCCGGCGCATTCCACCTACCGCCTACGTGGCGCCCCGGCCACGAGATCGTGGGCGCCGATCCGACTGGCCGCCTTGTGGTGGTTGATCCGTTGATATCGTGTGCCGATTGTTCTCGATGCCAGGCCGGGGATGTTCACTTATGCTCGTCGCTACGTCGAATCGGGTGGGATCTTCCCGGTGGGTTCGCCGAGGAAGTCGTGGTTCCTCAGCGCAACCTACACGCCGTGCCGACGGGAATGGATCCGCTGTGTGCCGTGCTGACCGACCCCGCCGCGGTTGCGGTCCACGGCCTTCGGTGCAATTCACTCGGAAATTTGGGACGGCTCGCCGTCGTAGGCGCGGGAGTTGTCGGCTTGTTGACTGCGCTCTATGCCGATTCGCTCGGTTGGCAGGTCACGATTCTGGACCGAAACGGCGTTACTCTCTTCCGGCCAGACGATCCGGTGCCCTCGGTCCGAAGTTCGCCGAAGACGTCGGCCATGCAGGCGAGTTTCGACGTCGTGGTCGACGCGGCTTCTGGTGCCGATTCAGCTCCGCTGGAACTCGCGCTGTGGCTGGTGACCGACGGCGGTACGATCATCGTGCAGAACGCTTACCACCCTGCTGTGGGACTACCTATTCCGCTGCGTGACATATTCCGCCGATCGATCCGATTGGTCGGGTCGTTCTCGTATTGCCGACGCGGTGACGATGACTTCGAGGTTGCTCTGCGGCTGTTGCGTTCCCACGCTGCCACCGTTGAGCGCTATGCCACCCGGGTTGCCGGGATCGAAGGGCTACAGACCGCGATCAATGATGACGCGATCCGACTGATTCGGCGAGTACTCGCGATCGGCGATCGTCGTTAACGGCGGTAGCGTTCGTCCTGTATGCGGGTCGGCCGGCGGACCGAGTTGTTACCTCCGTCGAGGACGACCGCTACCGGCCCTCAGACTCATTCGAAGACTCCGAGTCGAAGAGACCGGTACGCGACGGGTGGGTAGATGTTCTCGAACTACGAGGCCGTGAGCCCCTCGAATCGCCCCCCGTATTGATCGCCGATCGCGAGTTTCCAGCGGAAACGACGATACTCGGCCAGCGATTCGCTCAGTAGACCGAGGTCGCGGAGGCCGAGCTCCGCCGTCGAGGCGCGCGGGATCCCGCTTGTCCAGGCGTCACGTCGGCGAGAGCGGAAGGCGGAGGACCACTCGTCGCGATCTGGCCGCGCTGGCATCTGGCGCGATGTTGACCGTATTGGAGCCTTGAGAACGAACCAGCTCGTCGAGCATATCGAGCAGTGACCGGATTGCGGACACCTGTCCGGTGAGAGACGCTGACGTCGGTTGATGCGGATTCGGCCGATCGGAGGGTGTGGGGCGGTCCTCCGCGACCGAGTTTCGCGCCTTCGTCCACAGAATTCGCCAGGCACGGTGACTCATCAGATCTGCGGGTACGTCCACCTGCCTGCGTGCACGCACCGTCAGAAAGCGCAAGACCGGAACCAGGCTTTCGAAACGGGCGGGAAGGCTCCGCCCGGCCTTCCAGTCACTTATTCGCTGGAACGAAGCTGGTGCCGCACGATTTGATCCATCGGCCCTTTCCGCGTGTCGCCGCACTGACAGAGCAACACTTCGCAGCGAAGGGGACCCGGCTGCTCGATGTAGTGAATCGAGTCGATGGGCGAACTCCTCTCGGGCTGAGCGTGTTCCGTTGATCGTCTGCGTCGGTGCAATTGTTGATGCGTCCACTGTGTCTCCCCCAATCTCGACCATCCCGTGGGCTCACGACGCGATCCCACGCATAGTTGGTCTGTTCACTTACCTAGACGCTCGGAAACCCCGGACGGTTCCTCCGGAAAATGTGATCTACGCAATAGTGGATAGCTCCGTCTTGTCGAATCGGCAACCACCCGTCCGTCGTCCGGTACTTGAATCGAAAGGGCGCCGCAGCACGAAAGTGGGCTGCCCACAACTACTTGCGAAGCTGTCGGCCACTGTCCGGCCCGGACAGTCATTTCACCGCCGCGAAGTGCGGTCATGACTGATAGCTATCAACAAAGCGTTGCCGAAGCTGTGGTGGTGAACCTAGCGTGGTGGAAGCACGAACCACTCACACAAGATCTTCCCGAGAATTATCGCCGCAAATCCCCTGCGGGGGTTCGCGGTTCTCGAAGTCTTCCGCCTCGGCTGGTTTCGCGACCACCGAAGGTGGAGTCCATACCCATCTGTGAATACGAGGAGGTGAAACCATGAAGTTCGAAAAGGTGACCATCAACCTGCTGTCCGATGAAGAACTGTTCGACATCGTCGGCGGTGTCGGCGTTCTCAGCGGCCTGTCGGCGGCTTAAGAACACGGATGTGGTCCCGGGTCCGGAGCCGGGACCACATCCGATCCGCTGACGAAACCGCTACCCCGGCTGGGCGAGTAGCGGTTTGTCATATCTGAGTTCAGCTGCTGCCGAACATTCCCGACATGTTGGCGAAGCGGGCGAGGTCGCCTTGCGCGCCGCTGTAGATGTTGACGTCGGTGCCGCCGTGGATGCCGGGGACCGTGCCGCGGTCGGTGGTTTGCCAGAAGGTCCAGGCGGGCCAGTTGCCGGGGACCTCGGGCTGGTCGTTGCCGCTGTAGTCGGCGATCCAGAGCGGGTATCGGGTGAAGGCGCTGGTGTCGGCCATCGCGGTCTTCCAGAAGTGCGGGTAGGTATAGATGATGGGCGTGCGGCCGGTGAGGGTTTGCAGCGCGTTGAGATAGCGGTGGGTCCAGTCGATGAGCGCGGCGGAAGCCAGACCGCCCGAGGTTTCCAGGTCGAGCACCGGGGGCAGGTCGAGGGGTCCGTTCTGGCCGAGGACCGTCGCCGCGTACATCGCGGCCTGCGGTTCGGGCGGCAGTTCGGGTCGCGCGAAGTGGTACGTCCCGCGCGCCACCCCGGCGGTCCGCATGAGAATGCTGTCCTGCACGAAGAACGGATTGATGTAGTGCAGGCCCTCGGTGGCCTTCACCATCGCGAACTGGTGTCCGGCCGCGCGCACCGCGTGCCAGTCGATCATCCGGCCGTCCACATGCTGCCAGGACGACACATCCGGCCCGCTGGGCTCCGCCTGCGCGGTAGCGGGAAGTGCGCAGACCAGGGCGATGAGCGCAACACAACCACGAACCGTCGAACTCCAGCGCTTGGTGTCCATGGCCGTCGACCGTAGTGACTTGTTGCCTGTGTGACCAGTGGTGTTGGTGTGTGTCTGTGAATAGTTACCGAAAGCCTGTCGGCCCGTGCCCGTATCTTGGTGCGGACATCGGCTGACAGGGAGTGGTGGCATGGCGCGCAAGCGTGAGGTGCGGTTCGAACCGGCGGTGGCGAAGCCGGGGGCGCTGCGACCCGCGGTCTCGCCCGGCGACGATCCGATCGACGAACTGACCGTCACCGACGTCGAATATCGTGACGCGGATTTCGCCGAGCGTCACGTCTCCGGCATGAGCGTCGAGGCCTGCCTGTTCGACAGCGTTCGGTTTCCGAGCACCCTGCGCCACAGCACCATCGCCGAATCCACGCTGCGGGTCTGCGATCTGGCCAACGTTCAGGCCGATGACTCCTCGATGATCGAATCCCTGATCGAGCACGGTCGTCTCACCGGATTGTCGTGGACCGCAGGTGTTCTCCGCGACGTCCTGATCGACTCCACGCGCGCCGACCTGTCCTCCTTCGCCCAATCCCGCCTGCGCACAGTGGTGTTCCGGGACTGCGATCTACGTCAAGCCGACTTCCAGAGCGCCGAGTTCCGCAACGTCCGCTTCGAACGCTGCAACCTCGTCGGAGCCCGTTTTGCCGGCGCCCGCATCCAGCAGAACCTGCGCTTCGAAGACTGCGACCTCACCGGCATCTACGGCATCACCGCCCTGCGCGGCGCCACCATCAACGGCGGCGACCCGGAGGGACTGGCGTCGACTCTCGCGCGCGAACTCGGCATCACCGTCGAATGGCACACCGACATCGCGGAGAACTAGCCGAGCCAATCGAGCACCGAAGCGGCAGTCCAGGATTGCTGCATACTCCCCAGTGGAGCGCCGGTGAACGGCTCGTAGTACTCGGCGAAGCTGCCGTCACTGGCTTGGCGCAGGCCTTCGGCGCGGAGCATGTAGGAGCGCTCCGCCCAGCCACGGCGGGCGAAGGCCCAGGAGAACAGCCAGCTCATCACCGGCCAGACGGGGCCGCGCCAGTATTCGCGGGAGCGGAAGTCCTTGGCGACCGGCGAGGTCGACGGTGGCAGGGCGTAGCGCAGGTCGGGGTGGCCGCAGAAGCGTGGGCCCTCGAAGGTGTTGAGGAGGGCGCGCTCGGCGTGGCGGGGCAGGCCACCCGAGATCAGCGGAGCGAACATGGCGAGGGTCTCGGTACTGATCCAGCGTTGCAGGCGGACGTCGTAGTCCTTTGCGGCGCCGGTCCGTTCGTCGGTGGTGGCGACCACGCCCTTGCGGAAACGGTCGGCCCAGCCGTGTAGTTCGCGGACGTCGGCGTGCGGTTGTTTGTACTCCTCGCCGATATCGGCGAGCACCTCGCAGGCCAGTGCGAAGATCGCCGACACGAACACGTCCTCCACGGCGAAACTCATCACCGAGGTGAGCTGGAAATCGTCGTAGTTCGCGCGCCGCATCTGCTCGACCAGCCACAGGTAGCGGTCGTACTCACGGTCGCTCGGCCGCTGGGTGGGGTCGGAGATGATCGAGGTGTCCGCGCGCCGGTACGGCGGAAGATCCGTCCCCGGAACAACATTGGCGTAGGCGCGGTCCCAGCGCGGCGAGTTGTCCATGCCGGATTCCCAGCCGTGATACAGCGTGATCCGCCCGGTTTCCTTCGGGTCGCGGGCATGCGCGAGCCAGCGGTGCCAGCGCACCAGATCAGGCCAGCGGCGGTTCAGGAATTCCTCGGCGACCGCGCGGGTGGAGCGGCCGTGCCTGCGGGAATGATCGAGGATGCGCTGCACGGCGATGGCGTGGACCGGTGGCTGAGTGATGCCGGAGGTGTCGGGCCCGTCGGGGGCGTTGCTGGCCAGCTTGCGACATTCCCACCGCGCGGGCCCGGGAAAGTATCCGTCGACACCGTTGGCGAACACGATGTGCGGGATCATCCCGTTCTTCCACTGCGCCGACAGCAGCGTGTCGAGCTCGACCACCGCCCGCTCCACGCTCAACGGCGCCAGCCCCACCGCCACGAACGCCGCGTCCCAGCTCCACATGTGCGGGTAGAGGCGGGGCGCGGCGCTGGTCATCGTGCCCAGGTCGTTGCCCCGCAGGAGGTAGGCGGCGCGGGCCGCGAGCTGCGTCGAGGTGAAACCTGGGTCGGTCATCTATCTATTCTGCGGTGGAGCAGGCCCGGTGGCATCTCGACGGCACTGTGACGATCAGTACCCGGCTTGACGCGACCCGTTCTGCGCCGCCGACCCGACCGAGCTGAGCATGGTGGTGATGCACAGCCCGACCAGCAGGTTGATCGCCGCGGTCGCGATCTTGGCGTCCAGGTCGGCGACCAGCGTGAACGGCAGAATCACCGCGACGGCCGTCAGGAGCAGGCAGATCCAGGTGAAGAAGGTGAGCGGGCTCGGCATCGCCAGCAAGAGCACCATCAACAGTGCTGTCGCCAGCAGCGCGGCGCCCGCGGCGGCGATGGCGTAGGAGGTGGTGGAGACGGTGCCGTACGCACCCGCGCCCTCGGGCGAGAGGATCGCGATGCCGAGCACACCGCGGATCAGCATGATCGCGACGACCACCAGCAACGCGGCCACGACGGCCGTGCCGATACCGCCTGCCCACAGCTTGCCCACATTGACCTTCGGCTCCGGCTCGCCCTGCGGATACTGGGGCTGGCCCTGGCCGTATTGGGGCTGGCCCTGGTGCTGGGGGTACTGCGGGTCCGCTGGTCCGTAGTTGTACCGGGGATCGGTCATAGTCCGACGGTACTAGTCGGTGCTGTCATCCGCGCGCGGAAACGGCCAGGGTGTCGAGATCTCCGTGCCCGCTAGCGTGGGATGTATGACGGTGACCAGTACTCCCGCCCAGACCGCTCTCATCACCGGCGCGAGCCGTGGACTCGGTGCCGCGATCGCCCGCGAACTCGCGCCCACCCACGACCTGCTGCTCGGTGCCAGATCCGCCGACGCGCTGAAGCCGATTCTCACCGAGCTGCCCGAGGCGACGGGCTGGCCGGTCGCGCTCACCGACTACGCGGCGGTCGCCGCGGCCGCCGAGCCGATCTCGCGACTCGATGTCCTCGTGCACAACGCGGGTATCGCCGACCTCGGAACGGTCGCCGAGTCCTCGGTCGAGCAGTGGCGCGAAACCCTCGAGGTCAACCTGATCGCGGTTGCCGAGCTGACAAGGGTGTTGCTGCCCGCACTGCGTGCCGCGAACGGGCACGTGGTGCTCATCAATTCGGGCGCGGGATTGCGCGCGCATCCCGGCTGGGGCTCCTATGCGGCCGGCAAGTTCGGGCTGCGCGCCTTCGCCGACGCGCTGCGTCAGGAGGAACCCTTGCTGCGGGTGACCTCGCTTTTCCCCGGTCGCATCGACACCGATATGCAGCGGGCGATCGTCGCCGACGAGGGTCGCGAGTACCGGCCGGAGGAGTTCCTCACCGCCGAAACGGTGGCCGGTGCCGTGCGAACGGCCGTCGACACCCCACGGGACGGGCATCCGACCGAGATCGTGTTGCGGCCGCGCTGACCGCGACGGGGCGATTCGGTATGGTCGCCGATAGCTGCGTCCAGGGGGTCGGCGCTGGAATTCGCACAGAGGTATCCGCTGGTTCAGGCGCTCGATGGATTCGGTGGGTACCGTGCCGCTGATTTGATCGTGCCCTGGCTCGTGGCGAGGTGCACCCGGTTCGAGTAGGGGTTCGGTAAGTGGATAGACGTCGAATGCTGGCGATGTTGGCCGCGGGTACCGCCGTGGCGCTGACCGGCTGCGCGACCGCCGAGGGCGAGACCGTCGCGGCGGGTTCCGGCGGCGAGATCCCCACGCCGCCGCCCGCTCCGACCCCCGTCCAGCCACTGCTCCCGCCCCCGCCGGGCGGGCCGAAGTCGATCATTCCCCCGAAGCCCATCACCGCGCTGCCCGGCCAGGGGCTCACCATGGCACTGACGGTCGACGACGGCGCGAGTGCCGAAGTCGTCGGCGCGTACGTGAAATGGGCGAAGGACACCGGCGCCCGCTTCACCTTCTTCGTCACCGGCTACTACGACTCCTGGACCATCCACCGCGACGCGCTGCGCCCGCTGGTGGAATCGGGCCAGATCCAGCTCGGCAACCACACCTGGGACCACGCCGCCCTGACCAAGATCAGTACCACCGAGGTGGCCGACCAGCTCGGTCGCACGAAAACGTTCCTGCGCAACAACTTCGGCGTCGACGGTACCCCGTACTATCGACCGCCGTTCGGATACCACAACGCCACCGTCGACAAAGTGGCCGCCGACCTCGGCTACACCGTCCCCGCCATGTGGTACGGCTCCCTGTCCGACTCGGGTCTCATCACCGAGGAATACCTGATCGAGTGCGCGCACAAATACTTCGCCGCCCAGTCGATCGTCATCGGCCACGCCAACTTCCCACCGGTCACCCACTGCTACGGCCAGCTGGTCGACATCATCAGGTCACGCAACCTGGCGCTGGTCACGCTGAACGACGTCCTGGAAGTACGAAGCTGATCTCGCAATAACATGGGTAACTCACCGGGCACGAGCTGACCCGCCCACCTCACAAAGCTTGCCGCGTCCCCGACTCTCCCCGTACCCGGGTCTGGCCGACAGACCCGGGGAGGCGGCTACGGCACGATGTTGACCATCTTCCCCGGCACCACGATGATCTTGCGGGGCGCCTGACCGTCGAGCAGGGCGATGACCTTCTCGTCGGCCAGGGCGGCGGCCTCGATCGACGCGGGGTCGGCGTCGGCGGGGACCTGGATTCGGCTGCGGACCTTGCCCTTCACCTGGATCGGGTATTCCACCGAGTCCGCCACCAGCAGTGCGGGGTCGGCGGCGGGGAAGGGGCCGTGGGCCAGGGAGGTGGTGTGGCCCAGGCGTTCCCACAGTTCCTCGGCGATGTGGGGAGCCAGCGGAGCGAGCATCAGCACCAGGGGTTCCACGGCGGCGCGGGGGGCGCCGGTGGGGTAGTTCTTGGTGAGATGGTTGGTCAGCTCGATCAGCTTGGCGCCCGCGGTGTTGTCGCGCAGCGCGGCCAGGTCCTCGTCGACGCCGGCGATGGTGCGGTGCACCAGGCGCAGGGTTTCATCCGAGGGTGCGGCGTCGGTGGCCTTCACCGTGCCGGTTTCCTCGTCGACCACCAGGCGCCAGACGCGCTGCAGGAAGCGGTGCGCGCCGACGACGTCCTTGGTCGCCCACGGGCGCGAGGTGTCGAGCGGACCCATCGACATCTCGTAGAAGCGGAAGGTATCGGCGCCGTAGAGGTCGCACATCTCGTCGGGCGAGATGGCGTTCTTCAGCGACTTGCCGATCTTGCCGTACTCCTGGGAGACCTCGATCTCGACGCCATCGGCCCCGGTCCAGAAGAACTTCGCGTCACGTTCGACGACCTCGGCGGCGGGCACATACGCACCGCGCTCGTCGGTGTACGCGTAACCCTGCACGTAACCCTGGTTGTACAGACGGCGGTAGGGCTCGCTGCCCGACACATCGCCCAGGTCGAAGAGCACTTTCTGCCAGAACCGCGCGTACAGCAGGTGCAGCACCGCGTGCTCCACCCCGCCGACGTACAGGTCGACACCGCCCGGATCGTTCGGGCCGTGCTCGGCCGTGCGCGGGCCGAGCCAGTACTTCTCGTTCTCCTCGGCGCAGAACGTCTCGGCGTTGGTCGGGTCGGCGTAGCGCAGCTGGTACCACGACGATCCGGCCCAGTTGGGCATCACATTGGTGTCGCGTCGGTACTGCTTGGGCCCGTCGCCCAGATCCAGCTCCACGTTCACCCAATCGGTGGCCTTGGCCAGCGGCGGGGACGGCTCGGAGTCGGCGTCGTCGGCGTCGAAGGTGACCGGCGCGAAATCTTCCATCTCCGGAAGTTCCACGGGCAGCATGGATTCCGGCAGCGCGTGAGCCACGCCGTCGGCGTCGTAGACGATCGGGAACGGCTCGCCCCAGTACCGCTGACGCGCGAACAGCCAGTCGCGCAGCTTGTACTGGACGGTGCCGGTGCCGTGACCCTCGGCTTCGAGGTGGCCGATCATCGTCGCCTTGGCCTCGTCGACCGAAAGCCCGTTCAGGAAGCCGGAATTCACCAGCTTGCCCTCGCCGGAGTGGACCGCTTCGGCGACGTTCCCACCGTCGATCACCTCGATGATCGGCAGATTCAGCGCTGTCGCGAAATCCCAGTCACGGCTGTCGTGGCCGGGCACCGCCATGATGGCGCCGGTGCCGTAGCCGCTCAGCACGTAGTCGGCGATGAAGATCGGCACCTGCGAGCCGTCGGCCGGGTTGGTGGCGTAGGAGCCGAGGAAGACGCCGGTCTTCTCCTTGTTCTCCTGACGTTCCAGATCCGACTTCGCCGCGATCGACTTGCGGTATGCGGCAACGGCTTCCGCGGGGGTGGCGCTGTCGTTGGTCCAGCGGGCATCCGTATCGGCGGGCCAGGCGGCGGCCGTCAGTTTGTCGACCAGCTCGTGCTCGGGGGCCAGCACCACGTACGTCGCGCCGAACAGGGTGTCGGGGCGGGTGGTGAACACCTCGATGGTCTCGCCGTCGGCGTCGAACCGCACCTGGGCGCCACGCGAGCGCCCGATCCAGTTGCGCTGCATGGACTTCACATTGTCCGGCCAGTCCAGGGTGTCCAGGTCGTCGACCAGGCGGTCGGAGTAGGCGGTGATGCGCATCATCCACTGCCACATGCGCTTACGGAACACGGGGAAGTTCCCGCGCTCGCTGCGCCCGTCGGCGGTGACCTCTTCGTTCGACAGCACGGTGCCGAGTCCCGGGCACCAGTTGACGATCGAATCCGATTGGTACACCAGGCGGTACGAGTCGATCAGCGCGCCTCGCTCAGCCGCCGACATGGTGTTCCAGTCCCCTTCGGGGACCGGCCGCGCGCCGGTGGCGAACTGCTCTTCCAGCTCCGCGATCGGCCGGGCCCGACCGGCTTCCTGGTCGTACCAGGCGTTGTAGATGCGCAGGAAGATCCACTGCGTCCACCGGTAGTACTCGGGGTCGGTGGTGGCGAACGAACGCCGCGGGTCGTGGCCGAGGCCCAGCCGGTCCAGCTGACGCTGCATGGTCGCGATGTTGGCCTCGGTGGTCACCCGCGGGTGCGCGCCGGTCTGTACCGCGTACTGCTCGGCGGGCAGACCGAAGGCGTCGTAGCCGAGCGCGTGCAGCACGTTGCGCCCACGCATGCGGTGGTAGCGGCCGAAGACGTCGGTGGCGATATAGCCCAGCGGGTGGCCGACGTGCAGGCCCGCGCCCGAGGGGAACGGGAACATGTCCTGGATGAACAGCTTGTCGGCCGGCGTCTCCCCGGCGAGCGGCCCGACCGGGTTGGGCGCGTTGAAGGTGCCGCGCTCGGTCCAGTTCTGCTGCCAGCGGCGTTCGATCCGCCCAGCCAGCTCGGCGTTGTACCGGTGCTGAGGTACGTCAGTCTCGGTTGCACGAGTGTCCTGCACGGTCCTGCCTTCTTGTTCTCGCCGATCCCCGGTAAACATCGTCTAACAGAGTATCGGAGCAGTTATTGTCGGTACGTCCTGGCAGACTCCGGCGAATGGCACGCCACACGACGTTCCGATATCGCCTCGAACCGACGGTCGAGCAGCGATCGGTCCTGTCGCGGCATGCCGGCGCTGCGCGGTTTGCGTACAACCATTGCCTGGCCGGGGTGAAAACAGGCATGGACAAGCGCAGTCGAGATCCGGCTGTGAAAGTCCCGTGGTCAGGATTCGACCAGATCAACGCGTTCAATACGTTCAAGCGGTCTGAGCGGGCCGGACGGATGATCGCAGTGGATACGGCTGGTACAGCCGAGGTTGTAGAAATAGGATTGACCTGGCGAACGGCGGTTTGCCAGCAAGTGTTCGAGGAAGCCGCAGTAGACCTCGGCCATGGCCTGGCCGCATGGGCGACGGCCCAGTCCGGTACCGGCAACAAGGTCGGTTTTCCTCGGTTCAAGAAGAAGTCCGGGAAGCGATCGTTTCGTCTGCGCAACAAGTACACCAGCGGCAATCGGCCTCCGATCCGAGTCGGTGCGGACACCACACCGCGGTCGGTGCGGTTGCCCGGGATCGGGGTAGTCGGGGTATCCGAGGACACCAGGCCGTTGCGGCGAATGCTTGCGAAGAACCGGGCGAAGATCGTGTCCGCGACCCTCGTCGAGAAGGTCGGCCGGTGGTCGGTCTCACTGACTGTCGAAGCCTGCGACCGGCACGTCGGATTCAAGCATCCGGCTCGTGGCCAGAACGATGCTGGTGGTTGGGTCGGGGTCGACCGGGGTTTGTCGGCATTGATCGTCGCGGCTACGGCCGACGGCAGCGAGGTGGCGCGGGTTGTCGGCCGGCCCGCTCGCCTTGCAGCCGGGACCCGAAAGCAGCGGCAGCTGGCTCGGGATGTGAATCGCCGGGTGAAAGGATCACACCGCCGTCGAAAAGCTGTCGCGTGCCTTGCACAGCATCATCGCCGTGTCCGCAATACGCGCGCCCACGCGCTGCATCAGGTGTCACATGATCTGGTCAAAACCCACGACCGAATTGTGTTGGAGAACCTGAACATCGACGGGATGCGTCGCAATCGCCACCTCGCACGTGCGATCAGTGACGCTGGATGGGGTGAGTTCGCCCGCCAAGTCCAATACAAGCAACAGTGGTACGGCGGGCAGGTATTGATCGCCGACCGGTGGTTTGCCTCCAGTAAGACCTGCTCGGGCTGTGGATCTCGTGTAGCGGCATTGTCGCTGGCCCAGCGGGTTTTTACCTGCACCGATTGCAAGCACAGTCTTGATCGCGATCTCAACGCCGCGGTCAATCTCGCCGCCTGGGGCGAAAGACAACACCAGGCTCGGGAGCCCGAAGCGCGAGCCCCGGTTATCAATGTCCGTGGACGGGAAGGCTCTGGCCGACACTCTGGTGTCGGTGAAACCAGCCCGGAAGAAGCGGAAACCGACACTGACCCGGCATCAGCCGCGTAAGCGAGGACGTCCGAGAAGGACGGTGCCAGGAATCACCACCGTGATTCTCGGACACGCTGGAACAGCGTAGAACGTCGTAAGGATTGTGTGGGCCGTCACCCTGCCGGGGAGCTCTTGATCAGCCATTCGTACGGGTGCGCTAGCCTGCATGAATGGTCGTCGTCGCTCTCCTGTTGTTCGCGCTGGCCGCGGTCGCGATTGTGACCGGCGTGCTCGGACTGCTCGGCAAACTGCCCCGCAACCGCTTCCTCGGTGTCACCACCGAAGCCGCGCTACACAGTGACGACAATTTCCGCATCGCCAATCGCATCGCCGCCCCCACCTCCGTCGGCGCGGGTGCTCTGCTGTTCGCCGGCGGACTGGTCGTGCTGGTCGCCGGTGGTCTTGCGAGCGTCGGCGTAGCCGCACTCGTCGCGGTCATCGCCATTTTCACCCTCGGCGCAGGCGCCAACGCCGCCGCCCGCACAGTAGAACCCCTCCTCCCGCCCGCCCCCGTCGGCGGCTGCGGCTCCTCCTGCGGCGGCTGCTCACTCCGCGACACCTGCGCCCCCGCCAACTAACCCTCTAGCGGCAGGGTCCTGCGTTCCGGTACAACAGGAGGCAGGACCTTGATCGGGGGGAATTGTGAAGGTTGTTGGGGCTGGGCTTGTTCTTGCGCTGATCGGGGCGATCACTACCGGCTATTCGGCGACCGCGGGGATCGTGCTGATTGTCGTCGGGGCGGTCGCTGTGGTGGTCGGTGGCGTTCTCGCCTTTCGCGATCCCGGAGGTTCTCGGAAGTCGAAGCGGTGGTGGGCCGCGGGGTCGACCGCGGGCGGGGTCAGCTGGTTCGGTGACGGCGGCGGGCAGTCGCACGGCGGCGGTGGGGGAAACAGCGGCAGCGGCGGGCACGGTGGCGGCGGTTGTAGCGGTGGCTGCGGAGGCGGCGGGTGTGGGGGTGGCGGCGGCGAATGATCGCTGACCGCACCCTCGTCAGTGGTTGAACCACAAGGGGATTGCAAGGACGCGCGGTTACGGTCGGCCTCGACATACCGAAGGTAGGGCTCGTGCGTCTCAGCAATGTCGCCGCCACTGTTCTCGTCCTCTTGTCGGAGGGCTCGGCGTGGTGGGAATCGTGGCCTAGGTAATTCGGTGTCGCCGGTCTGCGGCGGCGCTCATCTCGGGGGAGGAACCATGGTCTTTGTCGTGGCGTTCATCGTCGCTGTAGTCGGGCTGTTGCTCGGCGGTGGTATCGGAGCAGTGCTGCTGGCGACCACGATCGTGCTGGTGCTGTTCGGGCTCGTCATGCTCGGTGCCACACCGGAAGCCAGAACCGAACGCGACGCGGCCGCGGTTCGTCGGGCGCGTCGGCGTGCGACGTCGGGGCAGGTGCGGCGTGCGACGAGCCGGAGACGGTCGGCGTGGTCGAGTGGAGGTGGCCGCAGTGATTCGTCGAGCGGTGACTATTCGTCGACCAGTGGTGATTGACGGTCGCTGCTGCGACATCGTTTCGCGCGGAAAGCGTTCGGGTACAACGTAGTAACAACTGATCTGGGGGGAATCATGAAGGTATTCGGGCTCGGACTGGCACTGTTCTTCGTCGGATTGTTCATCGGCGCATTCGAACCGGTGCTCGGTGTGCTGGTCATCTTGGTCTCGGTGGGCTTCATCGCGACCGGTTGTGTCCAGCTCAACCGCGCGTCCGGACATCGACAGACGCACTCCGGCGGCCGCCGCGATCGGGGTTGGGCCGCGGGCGGAGCCGCTGCTGCGGGCACGTACGGCTCCGGCGACAGCGGTAGTAGCGGAAGCAGTTGCGGCGGCGGAGGCGGCGGCGGTTGTGGTGGGGGCGGCGGCGGGGGCTGCTGACCGAGCGTTCTCACCGCTGGTCGACCGCAAGGGGATTGCAAGAACGCGCGGTTACGGTCGGCCTCGACATACCGATCCAGGTAGGGGGTCCCCATGAACTTCATCGATGTGATCGCCACGTTGCTCGCGATCGTCGTAGTCGCGGTATTTGCCGTTCTGGTCATCGGAGGTCCGGTGGTGATCATCGGGATGATCATTCGGGCGACCGATACCCCGGCCGACAGGACCAGGCGCGCGCAGCGGGCCGCGAATCTACAGCGGGCGCGCACCCACTCGCGGGCACGGCGCTCGGGCTCGAGTGGCTGGAGCTCCACTGACAGCAGCTGGTCCAGCGGCAGCGCCTGGTCGGCGAGCAGCGACTCCGGATCCAGCAGCGGCAGCAGTTGCGGCGGCGGCAGTAGCAGCAGTTGCGGTGGGGGAAGTAGCTGCGGTGGGGGAAGTAGCAGTAGTTGCGGCGGCGGAAGTAGCTGCTGATATCTGAACGGACAATCCTCATGCTCTACGCTGCGGGAATTCTGGTAGCTCTGGTCGGGCTGATCGCCGCCGGCCATTCGCCGCTGGCCGGCCTCGGCCTGCTGGGCTTCGCGGTGACACTGCTGACGATCGGCGGTGTGCTGAGTTTCCGGAATTCGCGCCGCTTGCGGTCGAAATACCAGCGTCTGCGGATCGATACCGGCGGCAAGGCCGGTCGACGAGGGATCGACGACGCGGACTCGCTGAGCGCGACCTACGGCGGCGGCGACTGAGGACTGGTTGCCGCGTCGGGCTGCCCGAAAGCGAATTGCAAGGACTCGCGATTACGGTCGGTCCAGACATACCCGGTCGCACCACGCGATCGACATTCGCAGGAGGTTTCCGATGGCAGCTACGCGTTCTGACCTGCGGGGGAGCAGGGAGTACATGGCCGGGGCGCTGGTGCTGCTGATTGTCGGGCTGATCTCCGCGGCATACGGATGGATGTTCACGGCGGCGATCCTGTTCGGCTCGCTGGTGTTCTTCGTCATGGGCGTCACCCGGATCGTGCTGCGGCCGAAGCGGGGCACCGGTGGCGCTGCGCGCAGGTCGGGATGGCTTGCCGCGGGGAGTGCCGGTGCCGGGTTCGCCGGGACCGGTGACGGTGGCAGCGGGGGTAGCTGTGGTGGCGGGAGTGGGTGCGGCGGCGGGGGCGGCTGTGGTGGTGGCGGCGGGTGCTGAACCGCGGATGACCGGGACCTGGTGGAGGGGGCCGGGTCCCGGTCGTGGTGACCCGGCCGGTGGCCGGGTCGGGTTCCGTTGTCGAAGGGTTACCGCAGGTCGACGAGGGCGGCGTGGACGGCGTGCCCGGCGGCGGGATCGCCGACCGTGATGCGAGCGCTGCCGTCCGGGTAGGCCTTCGCTTTGATACCGGCGCGGCGCAGGGCGGTGGCCACGCCGGGTCCGGGTAGGTAGAGGAAGTTCGCGTGACTGGGCGGTACGTCGATTCCGCAGGCACGCAGAGTGATTCGCAGGCTGTCGCGTTCGCGGTTGATGCGGTCCACCCGGTCGCGGAGTTCCGTGCCCGCCGCGTAGGCGGCGCGCACCGCGGCGATGGACGCGGTGGGAGTGCCGAAGGGCAACTGCTGGTGGCGGATTCGTTCGATCAGTTTTCCGCGGCCCACGCAGTAGCCGATCCGCAGCCCGGCCAGTCCGTACGCCTTCGAGAAGGTGCGCAGGATCAACAGATTCGGGTGACGGTGCAGCAGGGTGTGGATATCGAGACGGTCCGCCGGATCGAGGAATTCGACGTAGGCCTCGTCGAGGAGCACCGGTACGCGGTGCGGTATCGCGGCGAGGAAGGAGCGCACCGCCGTCGCGTCGAGGACGGTGCCGGTGGGATTGTGCGGGCGGCACAGCACGACCAGGCAGGTGCGCCGGTTCACCGAGCGGCGCATGGCGGTCAGATCCTGATTGCCGCCGGAGTCGAGGGGGATCGGGACAAGGGTCATCCCGGCCATCTCGGCCATGATCGGGTAGCCGTCGAAAGTGGGTGTGCCGGTCAGAAGTTCACCGGTGCCGAGCGCCCGCATCACCTGCATGGCGACACCGGTGGCCCCCGCGCCGACCACCACATCGTCGGGCGAGACCCCGAGGTGGTCGGCGATCACCCGCGGCAGTTCCTCCGGCAGGAACTCCGGATACCGGTTGGCCTGGGTGAGCGCGGCATTCACCGCTGCCAGCACGGAGGGCAGTGGGGGAAAGGGGTTCTCGCTGAGACCGAGGTCGAACAGCGTGGGTGTCGCCGTGGCATGGAACCGACGGGAGGGGATCGTCGGTTCCACCAGCCGCACAGTCATCGCGCCGCGCCCCAGCGAATAGCCGCCGCACCGGCGAAATCACCCGCGTGCGCGAACGCCGACAGCAGAACCACCGACCCGTTGCGCAACCGGCCTGCTCGGTTCTCCGCATCGAGAGTGACGGGAATGCCCGCGGCGAACAGGTTTCCGCACTCGTCGAAGGTATCGGGATGACGTTCGGCGGGCAGCTCCAGCGCGTCGTGCCAGTTGCGCAGGAACAGCCGGTTGGGCTGATTGGTGACGAAGGTGTCGATATCGCTGCTCTTCACCCCGATCCGCTTGCAGACCTCCAGCGCCACCTCCGGCACCAGCCGATTGCCACGCGCGAACACCTTGGTGATCTTGGATTCGGAGAAGCTCACGCAGCCCTGGCCCTCGCCCGGCTCCCAGTACTTGCGGGGACCGTTCGTGGAAAAGTCCATGTCACCGGCGAATTCGGGATAGGTGCGGGTTTCGATATCGAGGATCGGGCCCGAATCATCCTTGCGCAGCAGGCCGATTCCGCACCCGTCGCCCGGCACCGGCGCCTGCGCCAATTTCCGGATATCGGGCTGGGTGAACACCGGGCCCGCACAATTCTGCGCGGCGACGATCAGCGCGGTCTTCGCCTCGCTGGTGGCCATCATCATCCGGGCCATCGCCATCATCTGGACGAACGCGGCGCACCCGCTGTTGTGCACATCGAGTACCTGCGACGGACGAGCGCCCAGCCGGCGAGCCAGTTCGGGGCCCGCGCCCAGCACCGGATTGTCGGGCAGTTGGGTGTGGGTGATGATGATGTCGATCTCGGACGCGAGGTCGGCGCCGTGGCGTTCGCGCAGCTGGGCGAAAGCCTGCTCGGCCATGTCGACGGCGGTTTCGTCGCGGCCGATGTGATGACGGCCGGTCGGCGAACGGAACATCACGTTCTTCGCCATCCGCTCCGAGCGGGAGAACTGGGTGAAGTAGTCGGTCGGGACGGGGTCGCCGGGCAGATAGCTCGCGACGTCGATCAGACTCACCTGCGGCATGTTCACTGCATCCACTCCGGCTTGATCGGCAGCCCGTTGGCCGCGCGGTATTCACAAATGGCTTTGAGGTTGTCCAGCTCGAGCTGGTGTCCGGCGGAGAACATCTCCCAGAAGTCGCCCACCCAGACGGGCCGCTTCGGCGGCGCGGTTTCGGGGTAGCCGTTCTCGTCGTAGAAGGGGTGCTTGCAGTTGATCCACGTCACCACCGAGCCGGGTTTGTTGAACACCACCTGGGCGTCGACCACCCGCATCAGGTAGATCATCCAGAGGTGCTCGGACTGGTCCCACGCGCAGTGATAGTCGACGGTCATCGCGTCGGGATGGGCGACGGTGCGGGTGAAACACTTGGTCGCGTCACCGAGACGGTCGTAGGACAGCCACAGGCCGGGCTCCTCGGTTTCGGTGAATCCGCGCAGGCTGTAGGTCCATTCCTCGAGCGAGCGGGTGTCGGCGAGGTATTCGTAGACCTCACGCGGCGGGGCCGCGATGTAGGTCTGCACGGGGCAGTAGTCGCCGAAGATCTGGTCGTGCGGATACACCGACCTCAGCATGTCCATGATGATCGGCGTTGTGGTCTCGCGGTCGGAGTTCTCGATGCGGAGGACGCCGGGCACCACCTCCTCGGGGATGTCGGACAGGGCAGGCAGGGCGCTGGTGGTCACGGTGTGCTCCTGGATGATTCGAGGGCTGACAGAAAGGGAAGGAAAGGCGGGACTTCGTCGGGGTCGCAGAGGATTTCGAGGAACGACGGCCCGGTGGCGGCGAAGCTGAGATCCAGTGCGCCGGACAATCGGGGGGCGTCGGAGACGGTGCGGGCGGGCAGCCCGGGGAACATGGCCGCGATGCCTGCTCCCAGATATGACGGCTGAAAACGGTTGAAGCTGTAGCGGTCCCGGTAGTAGAGCTGTTCACGGGTGACGCACATGGCGTGCGCGTTGTTGTTGAACACCACGAAGGTGATGGGCAGGTCGTGTTCGATCGCGGTGTGGATTTCCATGCCGTGCATGAAGAACGAGCCGTCACCGGCGATGACGACGGTGCGGTGCGGGCCGTCGGGCGCGGCGCGGCGGGCGAACGCGGATCCGATACCCGCACCGAACGCGTAGCCCATTCCGCCCATCCCGAGTGCGACCGCGAAACGTCCGCGCTCGGGTACCCGTAGGTAATGCACCACTGAAGCGCCGGTGTTACCCGCGTCGGCGAAAATGTCGGCGCCCTCGGGCAGCGCGCGCTGGATCGCCTCGACGACGGTGCGATAGCGCAGGCCGGGTCCCGCCGCTGCGGGGACGGGCATCGGCGTGAGCTCGGCGGAGCCCCGGCTCGTTGTGGCCCCCGCTCCGATGTCGGCCAGCAGCGTCGCGATGGTTTGCGCGAGATCCGCGCTGGTGGCGTGGGTGGCCGCGAGGTACGGCGCATGTGCGCCGATGCTGAGGACCGGCAGGTCGGCGAGGGCCGCGTCGAGCCCCGCGCGGGCAGTGACCGGGAGGCGGGTGCCGACGAGCAGGCAGGCGCTGGCCGCCGACAGCGCTTCGACCAGCTCGGCATGGCCCATGCTGCCCGCCACACCGCAGTAGCCGGGACCGGTGTTGGAGTACACGTCCTTGGCATCGGGGGCCACACCGATGGCGGCATCGAGTGTGGCGACCAGTTCGGCGAGTTCCGCACGGGCATCGTCGCGGGCGACCTGATCACCGGCGATGATCACCACTTTCCCGGTGCGCTGGGCGTTGGTGAGTTCGGTCGCGATCGTGTGCGGAGACGTCGCTGCCGGCGAAATCGGCGAGGCGCGATCTGGCCGTGCTCCGTCGGATGGGGTCACAACGGCGTCGAACTGTCGCGCGACGATGACCTCCGGCATCAGTTGCTGCTGAACATCTTTCGGTATCAGCAGCACCGCCGGTCCACCACTCTCCGCGGCTGTGATCGCCGCGGCGAGCTGTGCGGGCAGCTCGAGCGGATCGGTCACCCGAGCGCAGTACTTGCTGATCGTCGCGAACAACGCTGCAGCGTCGATGGATTCGGACAAGCCGCTCGAATCCTGAAACGCGCCGAGACCTTCCAAGCTGGTCGGTGGCTGTCCGATCAACGCCAGCACCGGAACCCGGGATGTGAACGATTCGGCTAGTCCGGCAACGAGATTCACCGCACCACCGCCGGACGTGGCGGCCACGACACCCAGCCCGCCGGTGCTGCGCGCATATCCGTCGGCCATGGTCGCCGCGGAGAACTCGTGCTTGGCGACGATGCCGGCCGGTGCGCCGTCCGCCTCGAAGATCGCGTCGTAGAGGTCCTCGATATTGGCGCCGTCGACGCCGAAGATCTGGGTGATTCCCCGGTCGGCTACCGTTCGTACCAGGTAGTCCACCACTCTGTCCGGCATCGGACCTCCTTCTCCGCGACGAAATGTGACGCTGTGGTGCACCGCGTCTGATGGGGTTACGAGGCGCGCCGAGGGGGAGTTCAGAGGGTGGGTGAAAACCACCCCTTGTGTGTACGTACACATATACGTATAGTGGGTTCATGCCCAACAAGACGATCTACGTAGCCGACGACGATCTCCCCGTGTTCCAGCGGGCGCAGGAGCTCGTCGGCGGAAACCTCTCCAGCACCGTGGTCAGCGCGCTGCGCAGGCTCATCGAACTGGAGGAAGGTCGTGAGGCCGGCTTCGAAGAGGTTGTCCTGCAGGTGGGTCGCGACGGTGTCCGGCAGGTGCGCTTCCAGGGCGTGCTGCTGGGTGAATGGCGCGATGTCGGCGACAAGCGGGTGCTGCACCAGCAGGTCTACCGCAGCCGCAAGGGCAAGCTCGTGCTCCACACGCACTCGGCGCTGTGGTCGGAATACCCGACCGGGGACGCCGCGGGCGACATGAAGGACTGGAAGTACTGGCGCCGCATGTTCGGCATCGGTGACCGGCCGTGGGACTGGGGCGACTACGAGTACGAGATCCTCGACGACCTGAAAGCCCTGAAGGATCGCGTGCCCGACAAGCTCTATCGCAAGGTCGAGGACATCACCGCGCACCCGCAGATCGAGGAACTCGACATCTAGCTCCGTCCTCGGACGAACAACCACACACCGCACACATCAACCGCAGCCCCTGGGGGCTGTGTCGATAACTCATGCACTTATTCGCAGCAATGAATGTAATCCTGTGGAAAGGGACGATCATGGTCAACTCGGCCATCACCGCACGCGGTCTCCAAAAGGCCTACGGCGACAAAACAGTTCTCGACGGCATCGACATCACCGTCGCCGAGGGCACCGTGTTCTCGTTGCTCGGCCCCAACGGCGCGGGCAAGACCACCACCGTGCAGATCCTCACCACACTGATCGCCGCCGACGGCGGCGAGTGCACCGTGGGCGGCCACGATGTGGCGACCGACCGAGGCGGGGTGCGCGAGCTGATCGGCGTCACGGGGCAGTTCGCCGCGGTCGACGAGCTACTGACCGGCCGGGAGAACCTGCACATGATGGGGGATCTGAACCATCTGCCGCGCCGCGAGACCCGCACGCTCGCCGACGAATTGCTGCGACGTTTCGACCTGGTCGAGGCAGCCGACAAGCCCGCGAGCACCTACTCCGGCGGCATGACCCGCAGGCTCGATCTGGCGATGACGCTGGTCGGCAATCCACGGGTGATCTTCCTCGACGAACCGACCACCGGCCTCGATCCGCGCAGCCGCCGCTCCATCTGGGAGATCATCCGCGGCCTGGTCGACGATCTCGGCGTCACCGTCTTCCTCACCACGCAGTACCTCGAGGAGGCCGACCAGCTGGCCGATCGCATCGCGGTGCTCGACAACGGCCGGATCGTCGCGGAAGGCACTGCGGCAGAACTGAAGCGCCTGATCCCCGGCGGCCACATCCGCATCGACTTCACCGATCAGCCCGATGTGGACGCCGCTCAGCGCGCGTTCGGCTCGACGGCGAAGGTGGTCGAGGGCACCGACGGGCTGACCCTCGCCGTGCCCAGCGACGGCGGCGTGCGTTCCCTGCGTGCCGTCCTCGACATCCTTGATGCCGAAAACATCGAAGCGGGCGGCATTTCCGTGCACACCCCCAACCTCGACGACGTCTTCCTCACCCTCACCGGCCGCGCCACCACCGAGCAGGAGTCTCTGCGATGACCACTCAGATCAAGTCCAAGTCCTACGCCGTCGCCGACACCATGACGATGCTGCGGCGCAACATGATTCACGTCAAGCGCTATCCCAGCATGACGTTCAGCATCATCATCATGCCGATCGTGCTGATGCTGGTGTTCAAGTACGTCTTCGGCGGGGCGCTCGAGAAGTCCTCGGGCGGTAGCTATATCGACTATCTGGCGCCCGGCATGATGCTGCTGTTGCCCGCCTACCTGACGGTGTCGGTAGCGGTCTCGATCGCCACCGACGCGAGCAAGGGCATCGTGAATCGCTTTCGGGTGATGGCGATCTCGCAGTCGTCGGTGCTCACCGGGCATGTGCTCGGCGCGCTCATCCAGGCGATGGCGGGTGTTGTCGCGATGACCGCCGTCGCGATGCTGGTCGGCTTCCGGCCGAACGCGAACGTCGTGGAGTGGGTCGGCGCGTTCGGGCTGCTCGCCCTGGTGACCTTCGCCTTCACCTGGCTCGCCATCGCGCTCGGCCTGCTCTCGCCCACCCCCGAAAGTGCCAGCAACGCACCGTTTCCCATCGTGCTGCTGCCCTTCCTCGGCAGTGGTCTGGTCGCCACCGACACGATGCCGGTCGGCATGCGTCAGTTCGCCGAATACCAGCCCTTCACCCCGATCACCGAGACGCTGCGCGGACTGCTGATGGGTACCGAGATCGGCGCCAACGGCTGGGTCTCGCTGGTCTGGTGCGCGGTCATCGCCGGCGGCGGCTTCCTGTGGTCGAAGTCGATCTTCCGCAAGCAAGCGAAGTAGCCTGTCGCGCACACGGTCCGGTCTCCCCCGCGGAGACCGGACCGTGTCGCGTTCAGACCTGGGCGACCAAGACCGTCCGGCCGGAATCGACGGACGTGATCTCCACTGTGCTGATCGAATCCGGCGGGGCGTCGATGGTGCGATCCACCGTCAGCTCAGTGCCGGGGCCCGCGGGCCACCGGTCGAGTTCGAAGCGCTGCTCACCCGCGGTCACCACCAGCCCGTAGGTGCGGGTGTAGCCGGAGCCGTAGGCGCTCGGCGCGTAGCTGCAGGTCATCACCAGGCGCGTGCGGTCACCGTCGCGCACCAGCTTCACCTGCGCGCTCACCGGCGTCTGCTCCACCGCCTGCATCTGCTGCTCCGCGACGATCTGCTCGGTCGGCGTCTCCGAGCGCGCCACGGTGACGGTCACCGGAATCGCGATCGCCACCGCTGCCGCGGCAGCCGCCACCGCGCTGCCGATGCTCGTCCAGCGCCGCCGCCGCCTGCGCCGTTCGGCCGCCGCGGCCAGCGACGGGAGCAGATCGGGGACCTGTGACGGAGCCGGCTCGGGCGAGGCGATCATCGACAGCGCGGTATCGCGGTCGACCAGGGCGAGCATGCCCGGCAGCCCGGACAGCTCGGCGACGGCCTGCTGGCAGGGCGCGCAACCGAGCAGATGCGCCTCGTATTCGCGCCGCTCGGCGGCGCCGAGCGAACCGAGGACATAGGCCGCGTCCCAGGTGCTGTACTCGTCGGCGAGGTCGGTCATCGGTTCGTCACCCCCATCTCCTGTAGCGCGAGTCGCATGGCGCGCATGCCGTAGTGCAAGCGCGATTTCACGGTTCCCGGCGGGATGCCCAGCTCGTCGGCGATCTGGGCCATGCCGAGGCCGCGATAGTAGGCCCGCACGATCACCTCGCGATGATCCGGGCTGAGCGTGCTGAGCGCGTCGGCGACCAGCCAGCCGTCGAGCGCCCGATCCGATTGGTCGGGGCTCACCTGCTCGGGTGGGTTGTCGGTGCCGAACTCGCGGCGGTGCCTGGCACTGCGATGCTCGTCGACCGCGAGATTACGAGCCACGGTGAACAACCAGGCGCGCGGTGAGGTCTCGGTCTGCTCCAGCACGGCCGGGCGTTGCCAGGCGCGCAGCAGAGTCTCCTGCACGATATCCTCGGCCCGGCCGGGATCGCGTACCAAGCCGAGGGTGAAACGCCACAGCGCGGGTGCGTGCTCGGCGTAGAGCGCGCGCATCAGTTCGTCGCGACCATCGTTCATCGGCGGCCCTGGTCACTGCTCGTCGAAATTCATATGTCACTCCTGCTCGTGTGAAGGAGTAACGGGATCAGTTGCGTTCGAGTTCAATCGGGTGTGTCGCCAGCAGGGCCAGCGGCAACGGCTGACGGCGCAAGACCGCGGACCACAGGTCGTGGCGGTCGGTGGCGATCGGATCCGACGGCAGCGCCGAGACCACGATCCAATCGTCGTTGTCGAGTTCGCCGTCGAGCTGGCCCATCGACCAGCCCGCGTAGCCGGCGAAGATCCGGATCTTGTCCAGGAGCGGTCCGATCTCGGCGGGATCGGCGTCCAGATCGACCAGCACCACCCGGCCGTCGACCCGGCGCAGGCCGCGGATGTCGGAGATGTCGACGCCGGCGCGCAGCACCCCCAGGCACAGCGCCGCATCGCGTTTGACCGGGCCGCCGATGTAGAGATCGGTCGGGGTGGCGGCCAGGTCCGCCCAGGCGGGCAGCACATCCACGACCGGGGTCTCACTCGGCCGGTTCAGCACCACGCCGAGGCTGCCCGCGTCGTTGTGCTCGATCACATACACGACGGTGCGCCGGAAAGTAGGTTCCACCAGGTCTGTCGCGGACACCAGCAGATTGCCCGCGCGGACGTTCACCGCCGGCTGACCGCGCCGCCGATCGTCGCCGTGCCCGTCGCGAGTCCGGCGCTCGTCCGGGTCGTCTCCGCCTGCCACCGAGCCATCATCGCATTGGAGCGGCGGTGCGCGCTTCCCGCGCAGCGGATCGGAACCGGAATTTCTTCGTGCGTGGACCCCGCGATCGACCGGTAGGGTCGCGCTATGCACTCGCCCGAAGTCCTGCTCGACGACAACGACGCTGTGTACGACTACTACCTGCGGCATCAGCAGAACAGGTGGAAGGCGCTTGCCTCGTACGCGGTGCTGGCCCGGCGGTTCCGGCCGCGCGTGACGTTCGCCGAGGGCGCGAAACAGCAGTTGAAGGCGCTGATCCGTAGCGGTCGGCCGGTGATCTACGCGATCAACCACCTCTCGACCAGCGACCCGTACACGGTCGCGGCGACGGCGTGGCGCTCACCGCTGCGCTCGAAGATCGGGCGGGTGCGGGTGCTGGCGAAGGACGAGCTCTTCCTAGATCCCGAGCAGCGGCGCAAGGTGGACATGATGGGCGGGATCCCGGTGTTCCGCGGCAAGGACCACGGCATTCGCGCGGTCAATGCCGCAGGTCAGCGGATGATGGATGTGTGCGCGCAGCGGTTGGCCGCCGGTGATCACCTCGCGATCTTCCCCGAGGGGACGTGCAATGAGGTAGATCACACCAAGGTGCAGGCGGTCGGCAGCGGAATCGGGCATATCGCGTTCCGCGCGGCCAAACTGGACGCCGCGCCCGCGCTGGTCGCCATGGGGATGAACTACGGGTCCTATGCGGCCGGTGTCGAACCGACCGCGGCCGAGGTGGTGTCGGGCAGCGCCTACTTCCGGGCGCCGATTCTCGAGTTGCCGCAGCGACCCGCCGACATCGCCAGGCTGGTCAAAGACGAGCTGCAACTGGCTGTCGACGGGGCCGTCGCGCGCTACTGAGGTAGACCGAACAACTCTCTGGCTCGTTGCGGGACGTAGGCGATGTAGTCGGGGCGGGTGGTGATGAAATGCAGGACGACCGGGCACATCGGCAGGACGCTGAAACCTTGGTCTCTGCTCGTGTCCAGCGCGGCTTTGACCAGGGTGTTCGCCAGTCCTCGGCCTTCGAATCGGGGGTAGATCTCGGTGTGCACGAGGGCGCGTTCGTCCCCGGTGTCCTGGTATTCGATGTAGCCGGCGGGTTGACCGTCGGCGGTGAGTTCGAACCGCTCGAGCGCGGTGTTGTTGCGGACCTCGGTCGCCATAGGTCGACGCTACCGTGTTCGGGAGGACAACCCACTGAGCAAATGAGAACATGGGTCACTCCCCGACCACCTCCGAGCCGTTGCGCGCCTGACGAAAGGCCGAGAGCGAACGGTCGAGCTCGGAAACGACACTATGAATACACGGAGAGGCGGAACAGATGGCCGGCGAACCGCTTGTCGTGCTCGCTCCCGACAAGTTCAAGGGGTCGTTGACCGCGCCGGAGGTGGCCAGGGCTCTGGCCAGGGGAATCGCTCGGCGTGCGCCGAAGGCGCAGGTGCGGTGTGTGCCGGTGGCCGACGGTGGTGACGGGATGGTCGACGCCTTCGTGGCGTCGGGGTGGAAGCGGGTGGAGGTCGCCGCGCCCGGGCCCACGGGGGAGCAATCGACGGCGGTGTACGCGGTGCGGGGGGATACCGCGGTGGTGGAGTTGGCGGCTGCCGTGGGGCTGGTGAAGTTGCCCGGTGGGCGGCTGGATCCGCTGCGGGCCGATACGTTCGGGCTGGGGGTTGCCATCGTGCACGCGCTCGACGGCGGGGCGCGGGAGATCGTGCTCGGGCTCGGCGGCAGCGCTTCGACCGACGGTGGGTCGGGGTTGCTGCGGGCGCTCGGGTTGCGGTTGCTCGATCAGGAGGGGCGGGAACTGGCGGGCCGCGGGGACGTGGCCGCGTTGCTCGAGCAGGTCGCCTCGGTGGATCGAGGTGGGTTGCATCCGGCGGTCGCGACGACGCTGTTCACGCTGGCCTGCGATGTGGACAATCCGTTGCTCGGGCCGGCTGGTGCGGTAGCGGTGTACGCGCCACAGAAGGGCGCCAGTGCTCGGCAGATGCTGAAACTCGAAGCGGGGCTTACCAACTGGGCGGCCGTGCTGGGCAGGGGCTATGCGGAGATCGGTGGGGCGGGCGCGGCGGGCGGCACCGGGTTCGGGGCGCTCGCGGTGCTGGGCGCGCAGGTGCGCAGCGGGATCGATGTACTGCTCGAGCTGCTGGAATTCCCGGCCCTCATCGGCGGGGCCAGGCTGGTAGTCACCGGTGAGGGCTCACTGGATCACCAGAGCATGCATGGGAAGGCGCCGGTCGGGGTCGCGGCGGCGGCGAAGAAGGCGGGCGTGCCGGTGATCGCGGCGGTAGGGCGAACCCTGTTGTCGCCAGGGGAGATTCGAGCCGCGGGATTCGCCGCGTGTTATCCGCTCAGCGACCTCGAGCCCGATCCCGCGCGCTCGATCATCGCGGCGGCCGACCTACTCGAACGCATCGGCGAGCGGATCGCCATGGAGCACTTGTGCCGGATGCGCTGACGGTTACAGCGCGATTCGGGAGGACGAAGGCTGCGGGGCAGTCGGCCGGGTAGTGGTGGCCAGCGCCTCGCGATTCTCGTCGCCCCAGGTCTCGAGCGGTTCCAGCGCGAGGCGAAGGGCCTCGCCGAGCGGGGTGAGCGAGTACTCCACCCGCGGCGGGATCTCGGGGAAGATCTCGCGGTGCACCACGCCGGTGCTCTCCAGGTGCCGCAGGTTCTCGGCGAGCACCTTCTCGCTCACACCCTCGAGCATCCGCCGGATCTGACCGAATCGCTGCGGCCCGGCGCCGAGCACCCACATCAGGTGCAGCTTCCATTTACCGCCGACGACGTCGATGGCCAGGCTCATACCGCACACATCGTGATCTGCGTCACTGCTCAACGTCGCCACACCCTTCTGACCGTATTTCGAACCTCAGGGTAAGCAACCACACCCGAACGTTCGGTCTTCCCGACGATACTCGCGCCGACCACCATGGAAAGCGGCGCCGAACCAACCAGTATCGAGAATCGAAGGGCCACACCATGTCCGAGCAGACCGCTCCCCGTTCCGTTTCCGTTCTCGGCCTCGGCCCGATGGGCCAGGCGATGACCAGGGCCTTCCTCGAAGCGGGCGTCGAGGTGACGGTGTGGAATCGCAGCACCGCCAAGGTCGATGCCATGGTGGCGCTGGGTGCCGAGCGCGCAGGCACCGTCGCCGAGGCGCTCGATGCCAACGAGGTCTGCGTGCTCAGCCTCACCCATTACGACGCCATGTACGACGTGCTCGGCCAGGCGATCGACCACCTGCCCGGCAAGGTGATCGCCAACCTGTCCTCCGATTCACCGGACAAGGCGCGGGCGGGCGCGCGGTGGGTTCGCGAGCGGGGCGCCGAATTCCTCTCCGGCGGCGTGATGTCGGCGGGCGACAACATCGTCCATCCCTCGTCCTACATCTTCTACAGCGGCCCGAAGACGGTCTTCGACGCGCACGCCGAGCTGCTGCGCCCGCTCAGCCCGCAGGAATACCTGGGCGCGGACGACGGCTTGGCCCAGATCTTCTACCAGGCCCTGCTGATCACCTTCCATCCGTGGTTGCTGGCGTTCGACCAGGCGTCGGCGATGATCGCGAACTCCGGCCACAGCATCGACCAGTTCGTACCGTTCGCCGTCCGCTCCGCCGGCGCCTACCCGTTCTTCATCGAACAGTTCGCCGAGGCGAACAAGGCAGGCGGCTTCGCGGAGCTCTCGCACCTGAAGATGATGGACGCGGGCGCCCAGCACATCATCGACGCCAGCGAAGAGGCAGGCGTCGACGCGAGCCTGTCTCAGCTCGCCCAGTCGTTCTGGCGCAAGGCCGTCACCGCGTCCGAGGCGACAGGCAGGCAGATCTCGCCGTACGCGTTGTTCCGCGGCGAGGCGTCCTGATGTCGGCTTCGGGCCGAGCGGCCGGGGCGGTCACCGTCATCGGCCTCGGCCCGATGGGGCAGCAGATCGTGCGCACCTACCGCGCCGCGGGTTTCACGGTGACGGTCTGGAACCGCACCCCCGGCAAGGCCGACGGCCTGGGTGCCCATCGCGCCGAGACGGTCGCCGACGCGGTGGCGGCGGAGCTCATCGTGCTCAGCCTGACCCACTACGACGCGATGGACGAGATTCTCGGCGGCGCCGATCTGACCGGCAAGGTTGTGGTCAACCTGTCCTCGGATTCGCCGCAGCGGACTCGGCAGGGGGCGGCGTTCGTCCGGGCTCGCGGCGGCGAATTTCTCGCCGGTGGGGTGATGGCTCAGCCGCACGAGCTGGCGCTGGCGATCATCGACCGGTCCGGTTCCGAGATAGCCCGGTTCATGCCCTACGCCCAGCGGTCACTGGGCAGTGTCGGCGCGCTGTACGCCGCGTGGGCGGGAATCGCCGAGGACGGGGGTCCGCCCGATCCGGCGTACCTGCGAATGATGACGGCCGGCGCGCGACATGTGGTGGCGACCGGTGCCGAGGTCGGCGTGGACACCGTTCTGGCCGAATCGGTTTCGTCATATTGGGAGCGAGCTGCCGGTACGCCCGAATCGACGTTCCAGGTATTTCGCGGATGACACGCTGAAACCGTTCGGCACGGTGGTGCCGAACGGTTTTCGGTGGTCACGCGGTCTCGGCGCCCGATCCCAATCTGGGGAACGGCTCGGTGGAGAACACCACTTCCACCGCTACCTCGAAGTAGGCCGCGAGCCGCAGGGCCAGGTGCAGGCTGGGGCTGTATTCGCCGCGTTCGAGGTAGCCGACGGTCTGGTAGTGCACACCGAGCGCTTCGGCCAGGTCCCGCCGCGAGATGCCGCGCTCGGCGCGCAACATCGCGATGCGGTTGTAGATGACCTCAGAAGGCACGCTGCATCGCTTTCTCGCGGCGCACGGCCACGCTGGATCCCGACTCATGGCGGGCCGCCCGCCGCAGCACGATCGGCGCGAGCAACAACCCGACGATCGACCATACGCCGAGTACCGCGGCGGTCTCGAGGTGCCGCCACGACCCGTCGATCTCGATGGCCGCCGCCTCGGCGGGGAGCAGCCCGGAGCGCATGCCCAGGCCGAGCCAATACATCGGGAACAGCTGGGCCAGGCCCTGCACCCAGCCGGGGAGCGCGGTGATCGGGTACCAGATGCCGGAAATGGCGATCAGTCCCATCAGCGGCAGTGTCAGCAGGAAGATGTCGCGGGCGCCGACGATCAGTCCGCCCAGGATGGCGCCGATCGGCAGGGTGGCCAGCAGACCGAGCAGGATCACCCACGCCAGCGTGACCAGGCCGCCGCCGGGCATCGAGAATCCACCGACGATCACGGCACCGATGGTCAGCACCACCACCAGCTGGACGAGTACCGCGGCCGCGGTCGTGCCGATCTTGCCGATGAAGTAGCCGAGGATGCCGTTGGGAATCGTCTTGGCGCGCAGCAAGGTTCCGTCCTCCCGGTCGAGGGCGAGGACCTCGGCGATGCCGTACAGCCCGTTGAACGCGATGATGCTGCCGAGCAGGCCGGGCACCGCGAGTTCACCGAGTGACAGCTCGGTGTCCTGGTAGGTCCGGTCGCGCAGGAAGAAGATCGCTATCAAAAACAGTGTGGGAGTGAGGAACTGGGCCACCAGACTCGTCCCGTTGGTGTAGAGCTGCCGCAGTTCGATCCACATCGCGGCCAGGCCGCCCCTGACCGCTACCAGCGTGGGATTCATCGCGTGACCTCCTGCAGTGAGCGAACGGGTTCGGCGGCCGTGCCGGATTCGAAACGGCGGACCAGCGCCATATAGGTGTCCTCCAGCGACGCGCGCTGCACCTCGAGGTCCTCGATCAGGTCGCCGTGCTGTTTGAACAGTTCGTGGACGTACTTCGTCGACTCGGTCGTCGTGTGGACGAAACGTTGGCCGTCGCGGGTCCAGCGCACCTCGGCCTCGCCCGCGGTGGCGGCGCTGAGCTCCTCCGGCGAGCCGTCGGCGATGATCCGGCCACCGGCCAGGATCAGGATCCGGTCCGCCAGTTTCGCGGCTTCGTCCAGGTCGTGGGTGGTGAGCAGGACGGTGGTCTCGTCCAGATCGGCCAATCGATGGACCAGATCGTGGAAGTCGCGCCGGGCAGCGGGATCGAAGCCCGCGGTCGGCTCGTCCATGAAGAGCAGTTCCGGTCGGCCGACGATGCCGATCGCCACATCGAGTCTGCGTCGCTGCCCGCCGGACAGGGTGGCGATCTTCGCATCGCGCTGATCGGTCAGCCCGACCAACTCGATGAGTTCATCGGTGTCCCACGGTCTTGTCACCCGGGCCGTGGAATAGGGGCTGTAGTACCCACCCAGATGGCCGAGCAGTTCGGCCACTCGCCATTTCGCGTGGTCACGCCAGGATTGGAGCACCACGCCGATGCGGGCGCGCCAGAGTTCGTCACCGTGTTCGGGATCGGCCCCCAGCACCTCGACCTGGCCGGCCGACCTCCTGCGGAACCCCTCGAGGATCTCGATCGTGGTGGTTTTGCCCGCGCCGTTGGGGCCGAGCATGACGAGCACTTCCCCGCGCTCGGCTTGAAATGTCACATCGTGCAGGACGTCGGTCTCGTCGTACCGCATCCGTAGTTGCGCGACATCGAGAACAGCGTTGTTGTTCGAAGCCATGAGTCCTCCCAGTCATCGACCTTCGATGAGTTGTAGCATACGTACTACATTTCATCGTGGCAATGCTTCGCCGAAATGGGACATTCCGAAAATTGTGAGCACTGCTCTTGACTTCGGCTCGTGGAGCGCGCATGCTTGTACTCAACAGAGAGCAGTGCTCACAGTTCAGGAGTGATCAACATGGACAACGCGACCCGCCACCTCCCCCCGACCGGCATCGACCCGATCGTCAACAAGATCGCCAACCTGCTGCCCAAGCTGGGGATCAGCATCATGGGGTCGCGGCTGCTGGCGGTGCGCGGCCGCAAGAGCGGGGAATGGCGCACCACCATGGTCAACGTGATGACGGCCGCCGACGGTGAGCGCTACCTGGTCGCGCCGCGTGGGCACGTCCAATGGGTGCGCAATCTGCGCGTGGCGGGCGATGGCGAACTGCGCCTCGGCCGCAAGACCGAACGGTTCACCGCCACCGAGGTCGCCGACACCGACAAGGTGCCGCTGCTCCGGCTGTACCTGGAGAAGTGGGGCTGGGAGGTCGGCAAGTTCTTCGAGGGCCTCACCAAAGACGCGACCGATGCCGAATTGATCGCTATCGCACCGGGTTTCCCCGTCTTCCGGCTCAGCTAGGGCTTGCTCAGGTATTCGATCGCGGCGGCATAGCCCTGGATGCCGAGGCCGGCGATGACCGCGGTCGCGATCGGGGAGACGAACGAATGGTGCCGGAACTCCTCGCGCGCGTGCACATTACTGATGTGCACCTCGACGATCGGCACCTCCGGGATCACCAGGGCGTCGCGCAGTGCCACCGACGTATGGGTGAGGCCGCCGGGGTTGATGACGATGGCCGACACCTCGCCGCGGGCCTGGTGGATCCGGTCGATCAGCGCGCCTTCGTGATTGGACTGGAACGCGATGACCTTGCGTTCGAATCGGGCGGCGGTCTGCTCGCACAGTGCGACGACATCGTCGAGGGTGTCGGCGCCGTAGATCTCGGGCTGACGGGTACCGAGCATGTTCAGGTTCGGTCCGTTGATTACCAGGATGGGACCAGTGGCCTGCTCGGTTTCCATGCAGGCCACTGTATCCAGGTTGGACCCGTCCCGGATCGTGTGGTGGCTGTGTTTTTGGAGCGCTGGCGCGCTCGAGCGGGCCCCTGGGGGCCCTGATCTTCCCTCCCTCCGGGTACTCCTTCGTCGCACCCTCCGGTCAGTCCAGATCAGGGCGGGGCCCTTTGGGTAGGGACATACGGGCTTACCCGTTTCGCTGGGGGGCTACAAGCCCGTGGGGCCCTCCGAGCGCAGGTCGTCGACCTTGCGCATGGCTTCGCGGAGTTCGGCCAGCCAGGTTTCGGCGTGTTTGCCTGCGAGTTTGACGGTCCAGGCCAGGGCGTCGGCGCGGGAGCGGGCGACGCCCGCGTCGATCAGGGTGTCGAGGACCTGGCGTTCGGGCTGACGGAGACGGGTCATCACGGGGACGGCCAGGTGGGTGAACAGGATCCGTTCGCCGTCTACTCGCACGCCCCACGCGACGCTGCGGCCGTAACGCCGCTGGGCCTCGTCGGCGATCTGCATGCGGGCCGGGCGGGTCGACTCGCGGAAGCGGGCCAGCGCGCCTTCTTTCGTGGCCGCCGGGGTGCTCGCGTCGCCGGGTACGGGCAGTTCGCCGACCACGACGATCTCGTCGCGGTCGATCTCGATGTCCACCGGCCCGGTGAACCAGTCGGCGGGCAATCGTCCGGCGAACCAGTCGGGGGCGTCGGCGGGATCGGGAAGGTCGGCTTGCTGCCATCCGCCGGGTCGGCCGAATCCGCGCTCGCGTCGATCGTTCCGCATGGAAATCACCTGCTATCTGTCTTGCGCACGTTGCGTTGATTACAAGATTACGCCGATATCAGCGCGGTGAATTCCGCTCTGCGTGAACGAGTGCGTATCGACTCGGTAAAGGCGATGCCGTGCGTGTGGGCGGAGGCGGCCTGGGTACCCTCGCGTTGAATCGCCGGACAAATGCGAGATCCGCACCACCTGGCGCGGCTGTCGGTACGGTTGGCGCAGCAGTTGTTGCCGCTTACTGGGCGAGGTTGGAAAACGGACCCTCATCGGGGCGAGATTTCCGGCACAATCGAGGTGTCGAGGTCGGGGAGTATCCCGACTGACCGGGGCATTGGAGACGGGTCAACTTCCGGTACGGTGGATTTGTTACCGGAGTGGCAAGAGTGAAGAGTGGGCGATATGGATGTGTGGGGATCCCGCCGCTTTCGCGTCCGGGGCGCAATGGCGATCGCGGGGGTTGCGACCCTCGCCATCGCGCTGTGCTCGTGCGGAGTGGGTGGGAAGACGAGCGAGTCGGAGACGGTGGTCCAGCGGTTCACCGAGTACCTCGACGATCAGGACTACGGCAAAGCCGCCGACCTGACCTCGTACCCCGCTGCCGCTTCGGCAACCATGAAGCAAATGTTCGAGGGCCTGCAAACGGGCACCGTCGACTACGAGGCGTCGCAGGTTATCGACCTCGACAAGCAGTCGGCGATCTTCAGCATGGAAGTCGCCTGGAACTTCGGCGAGAAGAAGGACTGGACCTACACACTGCAGGGCACCGTGCGCAAGCTCGCCATCGGCTGGCGGATCTCCTGGGAGCCCGCGGTGGTCATGCCGCAGCTGACGAACAATCGCACCGTCAAGCTCGTGCGTACCACCGCGAAGCCGCCGCCCAAGGTTGTCGACCTGCCCGGCGAAACGCTGATGACCGAGCAGACGCTCAACGTCATCAAGATCGACCCGAGCCGCACCGGCGACCTCGTCGGCACCACCAACGCGCTCGCCGACGCCATCGAGCCGGTCGCGCCCCTGATCACCGGGCCGTCGCTGATGCAGCAGCTGGCAGGCTCGCAGGGCAAGCCGATCGTCGCGGTGAACCTGCGTGACGGGGATTTCGCGATCCTGGAACCACGGATGGCCAAGGTGCCGGGTGTGGTGATGGAGAAGCAGCCCAAACTGATCTCGGCCGACCGGCGCACCCGTTCGCCGATGCTCGACGCGCTGCGCGAGGTGTGGCAGGACAGCCTCGAGGCCACCGCGGGCTGGGGTGTGCAGATCTTCGAGGCCGACGGCAGGTTCGTCAACCAGGTGGCCGGATACCAGGGACCGGCCGGGCCGGACATCGCCGCCACGATGGATCAGCGACTACAGCGCGCCGCCGAAGACGCCGTGGTGAGCGCGGGGACCGCGGCCACGGTCGTGGCCATTCAGCCGTCGACCGGTGCGGTCGTCGCGGTCGCGCAGAACTCGTACGCGACGGAGAAGGGACCGATCGCCTTCACCGGACTGTTCCCGGCGGGCGGCACGATGGAGCTGTTCCGCACCGTGGCCGCGGCGATCAAGAACAAGCCGCCGCAGGACGTCACCGTGCAGGAGGCGGCCGAGGCGGCCACCGCGCTCGGCGTCGGCGTCGACTTCAAGGTGGCCGGGCTCGACGAGGTGACCGGGCGGATCAGCACGCCCGGCCGCAGCACCGAGCAGGTGCGTCAGGGTGCGGGCGCCGACGCGGTGCAGGTGAGCCCCTTCGGGATGGCGATCGCCGCGGCGGCCATTTCGCGGGGGTCGGTGGCGCCGCCGATGATCGAGGCGGGCAAGCCGGGCACCACCGATACGCCGGTTCCCGCGCTGCCCCAGCCCGCGGTCGACCGGCTGCGCGGAATGATGAACGAAGGCATCGGCAAGCCCGAAACCGCCGCCCTGCGCGGATTCCGCGATATCACCGCCTTCGCCGCGACGGGCGGTGCCGACGGTTGGCTGCTGGCGACGATGGGCGACCTGGTCTTCGCGGTGCACATCGCCGATGTCGACAGTGGTGACGCCACTTCACGACTCGCGGCCGTGCTGCTGAAATCGCTGGCGACGCCGGAGCCGTAAAAGCGAGAGTTATCACTGCTCAGTGGCTATGAACCCGGTCTCGAAGTCGATCTTGACCGGTTACGCTACGTCGGTGAAGAGATACGCGCCGTTCGGTATCGATGCTCTATTGGTGATCGTCTTCTGCGCGATCGGGAGGCGCAGTCACGACGAAGCCGTCATCGCCGGTCTGCTGAAAACGGTGTGGCCCTTCGGGTTAGGACTGATCCTCGGCTGGATTTTAGCGGTCTACCTCGCACGGAACACGCGGTTCGACGCAACGGCGTTGTGGCCCACCGGAATTCTGATCTGGGCGAGCACCCTGGTCGGCGGGATGGTGTTGCGCGCCATCAGCGGTCAGGGCGTCGCGCTGAGTTTCATGATCGTCGCGGCCTGCGTCCTCGCGCTGTTCCTGCTGGGTTGGCGGGCGGCCATTCGCGCGCTGCGTTGATCAGATTCGTCGCTGCTGCTTGAACTCTTGCTCGTACTCTTCGTCGTCGGCCTGTGGTGTGCGGAACAGGAACGCGAAGACGATCCAGCCGACCACGGCGACCAGGATGAAGCTGACCAGCCGGTATACGAACGCGGCCGCGACGGCCTGCGCGGCGGGCAGGCCCGCGGCCGCGGTGAGACTGTAGATCAGCGTCGCGTCCACGTAGACGATGCCGCCCGGCGCGAACGGAATCGACCCCACCGCCTTGCCCGCCGCGAAGGCGATGAGCAGCCCGGACAACTTGGGATCGGCGCCGATCGCGTAACAGGCGGTGCCGAGACACGCCACGTCGGCGAACCGGTGCACCAGCGCCCACACCCCGACGAGCGCCGCGTCCTTCTTTCCCAGATCGACCGACTCGAGTTGCGCCCGGATCTCGGCCAGCTTGGCGATGCCGTGATCGGCGGGTTTCTTCCGCAGCCGATTCACCAGCGCGAGTACCCGCCGCAGCACGGCCTCGAGCGTGCCGGGATGGCGGGCGAGATAGTTGCCTGCGAACACCACCAGGGCGAGGACCACCAGCGAGACGACGAATTTGAAGCCGATTCCCTGTCCGACCAGCGCGGCGCCGGCGATCCCGAGCAGCGCCAGCCCCGCGGCGGCGACCACGCCGGAGAAGACCAGCTGCCAGGAGGCCACGATCGGGCTCGCGCCCCAGCGCCGGGTCTGGCGGTAGGTGAACGCGGTGGAGAAGACCTGTCCGGCGGGCAGCGTCAGCGACATCGCGGTCGCGCCGTAGACCACCGATACCGATTTCCCCTGACTGACGTCCACCCCACCGGCGTGCAGCAGTTGTTTCTGCACCCGCCCGAAACCGCTCATCGACATCGCCTGCAACACGATGCACAGGAACAGCCAGCCCCAGTGGATCTCGGTGAGTGTGCGCCAGGATTCGTGCAGGCGGGGCCACAGGTACACGCCTTCGCCGACGAGCAGCGCGAGGATCACCGCGCCGAGCACCCACTTGACCCACCGAAAGCGGCGGCGGCGGCGCTCGGCCGGTGCGCCTGCTAGGTCGCCGTCGGCCGTCACGGTCTCAGCCTAGTGAACACAGTCGGCTTCCGGCCGTCCGCAGACTGCGCACGGCCGGAGCGAAGGCGCAGGTACGCCCAACGAACGCATCTGTTCTTCCTCGTCCCCGCGCGGCGCGGCGATCGCCGACTTCGGCCAGGCCAGGCGGGTTTTTCTGCGTCTGCCGCGCAATTGGACCTCGTCTCCGGTTATCCAATGTTCTTGCTCGCTTTCGTCGGCGAAGTAGAGCGCGCTGCCCGAAGCGAGAACGCGGCCGGGATGATCTTTGGCCAATTCGGTGAGCCGCGACGCCTCGTTGACGGGGTCGCCGATCACGGTGTATTCGAAACGATTTGCGGCGCCGATGTTTCCGGCCACCGCCAGGCCCGCCGAGACGCCGATGCCGATATCGAGGCTGGTCACCTCGCGCAGGGCCTCGCGCAAGTCGCGGGCCGCGGCGAGGGCGGC
The DNA here is from genome assembly GCF_053606985.1 of Nocardia sp. NPDC055165. Taxonomy (NCBI): domain Bacteria; kingdom Bacillati; phylum Actinomycetota; class Actinomycetes; order Mycobacteriales; family Nocardiaceae; genus Nocardia; species Nocardia sp. NPDC055165. The sequence continues at coordinate 104,591 of NZ_JBSGSS010000004.1, read as the reverse complement.
GCTCGGCGCGTCGGGGCGATCCAGCGGGGCGCCGAAGATGGCGAGCGCCGCGTCGCCGACGAACTTGTTGACGAAACCGTGGTGGCTGTCGATCACGTCGACCACCACCCGGAAGAACTCGTTGAGCAGGCTCACCACCTCGGTCGGCGGGCGTTCGGCCGCGGCGGCGGTGGAACCGACCATGTCCACGAACAGCACCGCGACGAATCGGGTCTCACCACCGAGTTCGGTGCCGTAGTCCAGTGCCCGCTGCGCCACGTCCTCGCCGACGTGCTGGCCGAACAGTTCCTGCAGCTTGCGGCGCTTGGCCGCCTCGTCCATCATCCGGTTGAAGCCGACCTGCAACAGCCCGATCTCGCTCCCGTCGTAGACCTCCACCTGCACGTCACGCGAGCCGGCCTGCACCCTGTTGATGGCCTGGGACAACTGCCGCACCGGGTCGGAGATCGAGGAACCGGTCAGCATCGACAGCGCCAGCGCCTGCAGGATCACCACGCCACACAGCAGCAGGATCGAGATCGCGAGCGACTTCGCCGAGAACTTCACGTCCGAGGAGATCTGGGTGACGCACAGCAGCACGATCGCGATGGTCGGCGCGAAGGTGCCCATGCCCCAGGTCATCGCCATCCGGGTGCCGACGCCGGGGGTGAGCGTGTGGTCGAAGGTGCCCTCGGTCAGCGCCTCCGCGGCGACCGGGCGCAGGATGCGTTCACCCAGCATGTAGGTGAAGCCGAACACGATGGTGGCGGCCATACATTCGGTGACGATCACCGCCCCCGCCAGTTCGGGCGATTCGGTGATGATCAGCGCGGCCAGGATCCCGCCGCCGATGATCCACAGCACCAGGTGCACGATCGACTGCCGCAGCGGCACGTGCAGGGCCGCCATCTGCTCGCGTCTGCTCGGTGGCCCGCCGCGCATCTGCCAGCGCATCACCGGCCGCAGCATGAGCGCCGCGGCGAAGATGCTCAGCACCGCGGCCACCCCGAAAACGAGCAGCGGCGCGAGCAGACCGGTCTGGCGCACCCCACCCGGATCGCCCTCCGGAACCGGCAGGCCGTATTGGATGAAGGCCCACACCAGCACCGCGCCGAAGGCGTTCGCCAGCAGCACAGACGTCAGATACAGCGGCCAGCGCGTTCGCATGGTCTGTTTGACCGCTTCCAGGGGCGCCGACACGACCACCAATCTAGCGTTCGGACCGATAGGCTCTCTCGAGTGACCGACCAGAAGGTAGATTCCGGGACCGCGTCAACGCCGTGGCGCTCGGACGCCGAGGCAGTTCATCCCCTGGTCCGCAAAGCCGCCGCGTGGAGTTGGCGGCTGCTGATCATCTTCGGCGCCCTGCTCGCGGTCGGAATGCTCGTGCAGAAGTTCGCCACGGTGGTGATCCCGCTGGCCATCGCGCTGCTCGCCGCCGCGCTGCTCGCGCCGATGGTCGATTGGATGCAGCGGGTGGGGATTCCGCGTTCGCTGGGCGTGTTCGTCGCGCTGCTGGGGTCGATCGGTCTGCTGGCGGGGGTGCTGACCTTCGTCGTCGAACAGTTCGTCGACGGTGTGCCGGGGCTGTCCAACGAGGTCACCAACAGCGTGCACAAGGTGCAGGACTGGTTGATCAACGGTCCGCCGCATCTGAGCGATCAGCAGATCCGCAGCGCGGGCGACACCATCGTGCGCACCATTCAGGACAACCGCGAGAGCCTGACCAGCGGCGCGCTGACCACCGCCACCGCCATCGGCCACATTCTCACCGGTGCCTTCCTGATCCTGTTCATTCTCATCTTCTTCCTCTACGGCGGAGATCAGATCTGGAACTTCGTCACCCGGATCATCCCCACCGCGCACCGAGAAAAGGTCCGCACCGCCGGTGAACTGGGCTTCGGAACGCTGGTCGGGTTCGTGCGTGCCACCGTCGCGGTAGCCGCCGTCGACGCGATCGGTATAGGAGCAGGGCTGGCGATTCTGCATGTGCCGTTGGCCTTGCCGCTGGCCTCGCTGGTGTTCATCAGCGCGTTCATCCCGATCATCGGCGCGTTCTTCGCCGGGTTCGTCGCCGTGTTCATCGCCCTGGTCACCAAGGGCCTGGTGACCGCGCTGATCGTGCTCGGCATCATCATCGCGGTGATGCAGCTGGAAGGCCATGTGCTGCAACCGCTGCTGCTCGGGCGGGCCGTGAGTATCCATCCGCTGGCCGTGGTACTGGCCATCACCGCGGGCTTGGTCGTCGGCGGGATCGCGGGCGCACTGCTCGCCGTGCCGTTGATCGCGGTGGGCAACACGGCGATTCGCTATCTGCTCGCCGACAGTCCGGAGGAGGCCTTCGGCGAGCTGGTCGCCACCGAGGAGCGAAAACGGTTCAGCGCCGAACCCGACAAGCCGGAGCCGCCGGGCCGCTTCGATGTGGCGAAGCGGCTGCGCATGGAAGAAGCCGAGTCCGGCGATGCGGACTCACACCGCTGAGCTGAGCTCGGCCGACGCCGCCACCGCGCCGCTGTGGCGGGCGGCGCAGGCGTTTCGGCTGGTCACGCTGCTGTACGCGATCGGTCAGCAGATCGCGTCGGTGTCGTATTACGAGCATCCGCGACTGAGCTGGATGCTGATCGCGGTGATGGCGATCTGGTCGGGCAGTTCGGCGCTGCTGCTGTCGCAGTGGTACTTCCCCGAGGCGACCGGGAAGATCCGCGGCTGGGTGGTGTTCGGCGACCAGGTGGTGACGATCGCGCTGATCGCCTCGACTCGGCTTGTCGCGGACTACGATTGGTACCACGGACATCAGACCCTGCCGACGACGTTGTGGATCGCGAACTCGGTGATCTCGATGGCCATTCTGCGCGGACCTGTCGCGGGTGTTGTCGCCGGACTTGCCATGTCGGCCGTTGTGGTGACCGTGCGCGATCAGTGGGGACAGGACGTCTGGGGCGACGCGACCGCACCGGTACTCGTTTCGGTCGGGTTGGCGCTCGGGTTGGCCGCCAATACCGCTCGACGGGCGCAGGGGCAGCTCGAACGGGCGTTGCGGATCACGGCGGCGGCGCAGGAGCGGGAGCGGCTGGCTCGCGAGGTGCACGACGGGGTGTTGCAGGTGCTGGCGTTCATCAAACGCCGTGGAAGCGAGATAGGCGGGCCCGCACAGGAACTCGCGCAGCGGGCCGGAGAACAGGAGGTGGCGTTGCGGGTGCTGCTGTCCGAGCAGGCGGAGCTGCCAGATCCGGGGTCGGGCGACGTGGATCTGCGGCCACTGCTGACCGCGCACGCCACGCCGAAGATATCGGTGGCCACGCCGGGCGATCCGGTGCTGGTAGGACGGATGGTCGCCCAGGAGATCGCGGCGGCGGTGAACACCGCGCTGTCGAATGTCTCGCTGCACGCCGGCGCCGACGCGAAAGCCTATGTGCTGCTCGAAGACACCGGTGACGGCTTGGTGGTGAGCGTGCGCGACGACGGTGTGGGGATCGCGACGGGACGGCTGGAAGCGGCCGAAGCCGAAGGGCGGATGGGGGTTTCGCGGTCGATCGTCGGCCGGATCGAGGCGCTGGGCGGCAGTGCCGAGTTGTTGACCGAGGGCGCGGACCTCGGTACCGAGTGGGAATTCCGGATTCCGCGCCATCCGGCGCGCTGAGAAGAGGAGCTGGGCGATGCCGGTGATCACGGTGATGGTGGTCGACGACCATCCGATGTGGCGTGAGGGTGTTTCGCGCGATCTCGCCGAAGCCGGTTTCGAGGTACTGGCGACCGCCGACGGCGTCGGCACGGCCTCCCGCCGGGCCGCGGCCGTACAGCCGGACGTGGTGTTGATGGATATGCAGCTCACCGACGGGAACGGGGCCGCGGCCACCGCCGAAGTGCTGCGGGTGTCGCCGCACAGCCGGGTGCTGGTGCTGTCGGCCTCGGCCGAGCGCGACGATGTGCTCGACGCGATCAAGGCCGGGGCCAGCGGATATCTGGTGAAGAGCGCGTCCGCCGCCGAGCTGATCGACGCTGTGACGGCCACTGCCGCTGGTCAGCCGGTGTTCACGCCCGGGCTGGCCGGGTTGGTGCTCGGCGAGTATCGGCGGATGGCGACCGCACCGGCGGCTGCCGATCAGCCGCATCGGCCGTCGTTGACCGAGCGGGAGACCGAGGTTCTGCGGATGGTGGCCAAGGGGTTGTCGGCCAAGCAGATCGCTACTCGATTGAATCTCTCGCACCGGACCGTGGAGAACCACGTGCAGGCGACGTTGCGCAAGTTGCAGCTGGCGAATCGGGTCGAGCTCACCCGCTACGCGATCGAGCAGGGGCTCGAGTAGCCACAGTGATTAGGGGTTTGCCCTGATGTGCTCGGTAGGGGTGTCTGGCTACCCTCGATGACATGGGCGGTCCTGAATCCCTCTTCGTACCCGGTGCCGCGACGGCTGGTCCCGTCGGTGACCGTGAGCTGCGTGTTTCCGATGCCGAACGTGAGCATGTCGGTCAGCTGCTGCAGCGTGCCGTCGGGCTCGGCATGTTGTCGCTCGGGGAGTTCACCGAGCGGATGGACACCGCGCTGGCCGCCAAGACCCGCGGTGAACTCAACGCCGTGCTGGTCGACCTGCCCGGTATGCGGGTGGCGGGCACACCGCAGCCCGCCGCGATGCCGCGCCCACGACACATCCCGGTTCCGGCCGGTGGATCGAATCCGAGCGCGATCCGCAGCCGGTTGTCGGGGGTGCATCGACGCGGGCCGTGGCAGGTGCCGCCGGTGCTGCACCTCAACAACCTGATGTCCGGGGTGACCTTGGACTTCACCGAGGCGGTGATGCAGACGCAGATCGTGGAGATTCAGGTCGACGACTACTGCACGAGCCTCACATTGCTCGTCCCAGCGGCGGCCACCGTCGACCTCAACGGTCTCGATCTGGTGGGGTCCTCGGCCAACAACAAGGTGCGTACGGGGCCGCCGATCGGACCTCTGCACCTTGTCGTGCACGGACGTATCCGGTTCGGGTCGGTGACGGCGAAGTATCCGTTGATGGTGCAGTGGCGACGGTTTCTGGGGTCATGATCCCGGGTAGTCGGGGAGACATCGAGGGCTACCCGGGCTGATTCGGGTAGGAACCGGGGGCTGACGGGGGTTTCTACTCATGTTCGGCGGGTGTCGGGCGCCGACGATGGGGATATGAGTACCGCTATTGATCCCGCGCTCGTAGCGCGGCTCTCGGGGGAGTTCACCGCGCTGGGCGCCAGGATGGGTCAGCTGGGGGGCGATCTGGACGTGCTTTCCGCGCAGTTGCGGGCCGAAGAAGCGCTGCGCGAGGGCAAGGTGGTGCCCTCAACGTCGAGTGCGGCTGTTGCGGGGCCTGCGACTGTTGCGGGGTCGCCTGCTGTGGGGCCTGCGGCTGTTGCGGGCCCGCCTGCTGTGGGGCCTGCGCCCGTCGCGGGCCCGCCTGCTGTGGGGCGTGCGCCCGTCGCGGGCCCGCCGACTGTTGTGGGCCCGCCGACTGTTGCGGGCTTCGGGCCTGGTCACGGCGGTCCGCCTCGGGGCGCTGACCTCGGTCAGGCGGGGTGGGCAGGTGTTGGCCACACAGCGACCTACGCGCCGGCGCAGGGAGCGGCTGTGCCCGTGGGCGCGGGGCAGGGGCGTCAGGTTGGGTCCGGGTGGGGGCAGGGAACTTATCCGGCTGGTCGACCCTTCGCGCCGATGCCGATGCCGATGCCGATGCGTGGGCCGGGGCGCGAGGCTCGGGTGCCGTGGTGGCAGCGGGAAGGGGTGATTTCCCGGGTGCTGGCGGTGGCCGGGGTCGGCGTGACCTTGGTCGGCGTGCTGATGCTGTTGGTGTTGGCCGCACAGGCGGGGTTCTTCGGCCCGATAGCGAGAGTCGTTGCTGGGGCAGGGCTTTCGGTGGTCCTCGTGGGCCTCGGGTGGCGGGTCTTCGGTCGGCCCGGCGGCCGGGTCGGCGCAATCGCGTTGGTGGCCACCGGTATCGCCGGGATGTATCTGGATGTCGTTGCGGTGACGGGATATTACCGATGGGTCCCTGGCGGGGTGGGGCTCGCGGTGGCGCTGGTGGTGGCGTTGATCGGGGTGGGAATCGCGGTGCGGTGGCAGTCACAGCCGCTGGCCGTGGGGGTGGTGGTGGGGGCCGCGGTGCTGTCACCCGCGTTGACCACCGAGTTGATGTTGCTCGGGTTCCTGGTGGTGTTGCAGGCGGCCGGGGTGCCGGTGCAGATGCGCAGGGATTGGCCGGTGCTCCACGTGGCGCGCACTGTGCCGGTGGTGCTCGCCGTGCTGGGGATGGTGGCGTTCAGCGGGATCGAAGGGGTGATCTCCGGCTCGGAGGCGCAGCAGCGGCAGGGTCTGCTGGTCGCCGCGATCGCCTGTGCGGTGGTCGGTCTGGTCGGCGCGCTGCTCACGGTGCGGCGCAGGCACGATGACATCACCGCGAGCATCACGATCGCGCTGACCGCCCTTCCGGTGCTCGCCGTCGCCGTACTGTTCGACCGAATGGTGAGCGCCTCGATCACCGCGGCTCTGGCCGCTGTCCTGCTCGGCCTCGCGGCCACCGCGGTGATTCCCCGCCTGACGGGAGTGGGCCCCGCCGCGACGCCTCCCCGCCCCGCGAATGTTCCTGATGCCGAGGATGTTCGGCCTGTCGCAGTGTTGCGGATCGCGCGGCACACGGCACTGGTGGCGGGTCTGACCGGTGCCGTAGCTCTGTCGCAGACCTGCGTGGCGGCGACGAGCGGTCACCCTCGACTGCTACCGACCACGCTGTTCGCGGCCGGTCTGGGGTTTCTCGCGGTGGCCGCCGTCAGTCGCACCCGGGTGGCCGCCGGGCTCGGTATCGCGTTCGCGTTGCTCGGTGGGCTGGTGATGCTGGCGACAGCTACGCCGGAAACACTTGCGCTGCAGGGGCTCGCGGAGCGGGAACTCGATGTCGCGACGGCCGTGGCGGCCGTGGTCGGGTTGGGCGTGGCGGCGATGGTGGCGTGGACCGTGCCACGGTTGCCGCGGTGCGACGATCCGGCGCTCGTCACCGGGGTGTGGATCGCAGTGAGTATCGCGGGGCTGTACTACGTGCTGGTCGCCGCGGTGTCCCTCGGCGTATCTCTGGGCGGTGCCGATGGTTTCATCGTCGGGCACAGCCTCGCGACCATCGTGTGGATGGTGGTGGCCACCGGCTCACTGTTCTACGGTTTGCGTCGCCTCGCCAGTTCGCCCGCCGTGGCGAAAGTCTGCCTGGTGTCCGGCCTGCTGGTCGCCGCGGCCGCACTGGCGAAACTGTTCCTGTTCGATCTGGCGACACTGTCCGGCCTGGTCCGCGTCACCGCGTTCCTGGCCGTCGGAATCCTGTTGCTAATCACCGGAACCCGCTACGCACGTGCCTTCGCCGAGGCAGCACCACCGCGCCAGGTCTCCTAGAAACAACGAACCGGCGGGGCTCGAAAGCCCCGCCGGTCGCGTGTCAGCACTGCGAACGTCAGTCGTCCTCGCGTCGGCGCAGCAGTTCGTTCACGCTCACCGTCCGGCCCTCGTTGCCGTGGTGGCGACCCTCATCCGCGGCCGTACCGCGGCGCGACGAGCGCAGCTGCGCCATCCAGTTCTCGATCTCGTTGCGCGTATCGGCGGGGGATTCCGCTGCGGTGGCATCGGTTTCGGCGGCAGGAGTATCCAGGGACGCATCGTCGGAAGGCTCCGCAGGCGATGCGGGCGGCGTCGGAACAGCGGTGAAACCGGAAGGCGCCTGCCACTGACCGGGGGTGCCGATCTGGTCGGTCGGCGGTGCCTCGCCGGCCGGTTCCCCACTGGCGGCCGATGTTTCGCCGGTTGCCGAATCCGGCTGCCGGGGTGAAGGCGCGGCCTCGGGTCGGACCTCGGTGAATCCGGGCGGCGCGATCTGCGGACGCACCACGTTTGCCGGTCGAGCCGAAGTCGGCTGGTCGCCGGAGGAATCGACGACAGGACGATCACGGTTCGCCTCGTCGGCCGAGGACGGGGTGACCGGAGAGAAGCGAGGTCCGCTGTCCTGGTCGGACGAGGTGAAACCGCGTGGTGTGCCGGGGCCGGTCATGCCGTTGTTCCACGGGGAGCTCGGCTGCGGTTCCACAGGTACCGCGGTGCCGAAGATGCCCTGCGGCGGGATCGGCGACTCGGGTTCCGTTTCCGCGCGAGCCGGACTGCCCTGGTGAGACTCGGCGCGATGCGAGCCGGGCGCCGCTGTGAAGTCAGGGCTCGCTGTATCGACCTCATACGGGCGCGAATCAGTCTCGCGCACAGGGGGATCGGCCTGCTCCGTCGGACGGCTCTGTTCGAACGGACGGCTCGGCTCGGTCGGACGGCTCGGCTCGGTCGGACGGCTCGGCTCGGTCGGACGGCTCGGCGCGAATGGACGGCTCTGTTCGAACGGACGACTCTGCTCTGACGGACGGCTCGGCTCCGCCGGAGGGGCCGCATCGACCGGATCGGGCGCGGTGGAGTCGGGCGTGACCGGCCTGAGGTTCGACGCGGTCACCGGGCTGAACCCGTTGAAAGTTCCGCTCGACGGAGTCTCGCTCGCAGGCGCGGGGGGTGTCGCGTTCGGGGGCGTGTTCACGATCCTCGGCGCCTGCGGCGGGACGATCCCACGCGGCGGCGGTGTCGCCGTGTTCGGCCTGGCCGGGGGCACAATGCTGGGTCGCGGCGGCGAATCGGCAGGGGGGGTGCCGAATCCGGCGCTGTCGCCGGTCTCGTCGGGGGTCGACACCCGGGGCACCGGCGGAGTCTCACCGATCACGCCGGAGGTGTTGTAGCCCGAAGGCGGCTGTACGCGTTCGGAGCCACGCGGCGGAACCCCGGTGACGATGCCGGGCAGATCGAGGCCGGACCCGGTGTCGACCGGTCCGGGTCGCGAGATCGACGGGCCGGTGGGGGTTTCGGCGGTGCCGTTCGTGCGTCCGCGCCCGTTGGTCGAGCGAGCGGCACCACCGGGGCCGGTTCGGGGATCGCCGAGATCGGCGAGGGGGATGGGGGGTGTGCCGAAGCTCGGCCCCGAATAACCACGGTCTTCGTCCTCGGCGGTATCCGTGGTCGAATCATCAGGTCCCTGAACGGGATTCGGAGCATCCGGCTTCACGATCGGCAGCACCTGGGTCGGCTCGCCGGAAACGTACTTCGGCAGGTCGGGACCGGAGTCCTCCTGCTTCGCCGTGTCCTCCGGAGCGACTTTCGCCGGCGTACCCGGCTTGACCACGGGCAACTCCCGGGTCGGCTCGCCCGAGGACAACACCGAGGCGCGAGGACGCGTCGGATCGGGCGACATCGGCTGGCGCGAACGGGCAGGTTCGGCGGCGTCGGTGTCGGTGATCTTGTCGATGCGCTGGGTCGGGGCCTCGGCCTCGATCTCGGCGACCGTGCGCGGCCTGCGCGGGGTGCGGGCCAGCTTGGAATCGGGGACCACCGTCATCTGCATGGTCGGCGGGTCGGTGATCGGGGTGGTCTTCACCAGGTCGACCACGCCACCGTGTTCCGGGCGCTCGTCGTCGAGGATGGGTTCGCCGAGGCCGATCTTCTCCTGGATGCGCTTCATCCACTTCGGCGCCCACCAGCAATCGTCGCCGAGCAGCTTCATGATCGCCGGGACGAGCAGCATGCGCAGAATGGTGGCGTCGATGAACAGCGCCGCGATCATGCCGTAGGCGATGTACTGCATCATCACCATGTCGGAGAACGCGAACGCGCCGGTCACCACCAGCAGAATCAGTGCGGCAGCGGTGATGATCCTGCCGGTTTGGGCGGTGCCGATCCGCACGGCTTCGGTGGTCGACGCGCCTTGGGCGCGTGCCTCCACCATGCGGGAGAGCAGGAAGACCTCATAGTCGGTCGACAAGCCGTAGATGATCGCGATGATCAGCATCAAGACCGGTGCGCTGATCGGCTGTGGCGTGAAGTTCAGTACCCCGGCGCCGTGGCCGTCGACGAAGATCCACGTGAGGATGCCGAGGGTCGCGCCGAGACCGAGCGCGCTCATCAACGCGGCCTTGATCGGCAGCACCAGCGAACCGAACGTCAGGAACATCAGCACGGTGGTGGTGACCAGCACGAGCAAGATCATCCACGGCATCAATTCCAGCAGCGTGTCGATGCTGTCGGCCATGAGCGCGGGCTGACCGGTGACGTACATCGTGACGCCGTCGGGTATTTCGATCGAGCGGAGATAGTCGATCGTCGGTTCGGCGCCGCCGGTGGGATCGACCAGGGTCGCCGAGGTGCGGAACACCTCGGGGTTGGTCGGCGACTTGACCGGCACCTCGAACGGACCGACCAGCCCGGGAGCCTGGTTGGCTTCCTTCCAGACCTTGCCGATCGCGTTGGTGTTGTCCGAGACGAAGACCAGCTGGATCGGGTCGGTCTTCTTCTGCGGGAAGACCTCGTAGAAGTGCTCGAGTGCGGACCGGGTCGTATTGTCCGGCGGGAGGTACTTCTCGTTGATGCCGCCGAACGCCAGGTCCTTGACCGGGATGATCAGCAACAACAGACCGACGGTGATCGGAATAGCGATCTTGAGCGGGTGCTTCATGACCCAGCGGGTCGTGTTGCCCCAGAAGCCGTTCTCGATCTGCTCGGCGGTCTTGGTCTTGCGGAACCGCTTGAGACCGAGCGCGTCGACGCGGGGGCCGAGGATGCCCAGCATCGCGGGCAGGATCGTGATCGCGGTCAGTGCCGCCAGCGAGACGGCAGCGATGGTGCCGTACGCGACCGACCGCAGGAAGCCCTGCGGGAAGATCAGGATGCCGCCGAGGCTGGCGATGATCATCGTCGCGGAGAAGACAACTGTTCGTCCGGCGGTCATCACCGAGCGCCGCACAGCGGCGGGCGTGCTGTACCCCTCGGCCAGTTCCTCGCGGAAACGGCTGACTATGAACAGGCCGTAGTCGATCGCGAGACCGAGCCCGATCATCGAGACGACGCCGGTGACGAAGATGTTGACCTCGGTGAAATTGGTCAGCACCGTCACGATGCCGGTGGCACCGATGATCGTCAGACCACCGATGATCAGCGGCAGCGCGGCGGCGACGATGCCACCGAAGATGAAGAACAGCAGGATCGCCACCGCGGGGAAGGCCAGCACTTCCATCCGCTTGGAGTCGTGGTCGAGGGTGTCGGTCAGCGTGACCGCGATGGGCTGCAGGCCCGAGACCTCGACGTCGACGCCCGGGATGTAGAAGACGTCTTGCACGGCACGGTAATTGGCCATCATGACCGTGTCGTTGTCACCGGCGATGGCGATCGAGGCGAACGCGTGTTTCTTGTCCTTCGACCCGAACGCCGACGGCACAGCGGGCGCGTCGCCCACCTTCCAATAGGTGCCGTTGATCTTGCCGATCTGATCGGGATGTTCGGCGACAACCCCGGTCAGGCTGGCGACGATCTTCTGCTGGAACTCCGGGTCATCGATCGTTTTGCCCTCGGGGGCGTTGTACATGACGATCACGTCGGCGTTGTGGTCGCGCCCGTATGACCCGTCGGCGATCTCCGCGCCCTTCACCGACTCCGAGCCCGGATCGAACCAGCCGCTCTGAGTCAGGCGGGGGCCGAGCCCCATGCCGTAGGCGCCCAACGCCAACATCGCCGCACCGACGACAACGATGACGACGAAGCGGAACCGGTAGACCAGATCGCCCCAGCGGGTGAACACTTAAGCGACTCCTTGACCAGGGCGAGAAGTGAGTAGCGCAGACAGCGGCCGGAACGGCTGCAGCCAAGCGCCCTCGTCGGGCAGCGACTCGAGACTCACCCGCGGTAGCGGTTCGCGGAACACGCCGGGGATGTCCTCGAGGTCGACGAACCCGAGGGTATCCGAAGTGACCGCCCAACTCGCGTGCTCACGGAATCCGAGCACCTGAGCTGGGATTCCCTTGGCCGCGATGGCTTCCAAGGGTTCACGGAAGGCTTGGCCGTCGGCCGAGGCGACCATGATGCCGGCTAAACCACCGTCGCGTTGCCGGGTCGCGATGTGCGCGAGCATGTCGGCGTCGACATCGGAGTCTTCATCGATCTTGGGCTTGGCGAACACCGCGAAACCGACATTGCGCAGCGCTTCCACCCACGGGCGAACCACGTCGGCGGTACCGGGCGCGATATTGGTGAAGACGGTGGCCTCGGCCTCGATGCGCCCCTTGGAGGCGACCGAGATCTCGGCGGTGCGGGCCAGCAGCCAGCGGCCGAGGGCGTCGAAGCGGGGGCGGTAAGCGGCGGTGGGACGCCCACCGAGGATGGCGCCGAGCCCCATGTCGAGGTTCGGCGCGTCCCAGACCAGCAGGACACGTCGAACATCGGAACCGCTCAACGCCTCGGAACCGGAGCCTGCCTGGGCGGGCACCGGCATCTCGGGGGCGATCTCACTCACGCTCATCTGTCGATCTTCCCCCATATGAACTCGTTGATGGCGCTACCGGCACGCAGGCCTTTGCCTTCGAACTTGGTGACGGGCCGTTCGAAACCGATCGGCGCGGTAGTGCGGTTGGCGGCGCTGTCGCCGCCGGTGGTGTCGTTCAAGCCGGTGAACAGCGGTTCCTTGGAGCCTACTTCGAGAATATGTTCGGCGTAATCCGCGTGGTCGGTGGCCACGTGCAGCACGCCGCCGGGCTTGAGTCTGCTGGCGATCAGGGCGAAGGTCGGCGCCTGGAGCAGCCTGCGCTTGTGGTGGCGGGCCTTCGGCCACGGGTCGGGAAAGAACACCCGAACACCGATCAGCGACTCCGGGGCAACCATGTTCTCCAGGACGTCCACGGCGTCGCCGCGCAGCAACCGGATGTTCTCGATCTCCTCGCGCTCGATCTGCTGGACCAGCTGGGCCAGTCCGGGCTGATACACCTCGATGCCGATGAGATTCAGGTGCGGTTCGGCCTTCGCCATGGCGGCCGTCGCCGTGCCGGTGCCGGTACCGATCTCGATCACCAGCGGCGCCTCGCGCCCGAACCAGGCGTCGGCTTCGACCGGATCGTTGGACACATCGCGCCCGATCACCGGCCAGGTGCGGTCCCATGAGGTCTGCTGATTCGGCGTCAGCGCGCCTCGCCGCGAGCGGAAGCTCGTGACGCGCGGGTACAGCCGGGAGCCGGTGAGCGAGCGCCTGCCCGCGTCGTTCGGCATCTCCGACAGCTTGTGGCTGGTCGGCTCGGCGTGGTTGGCGGCGTCGTTCACGTCGTCCATTGTCCAGCATGCGCGGAGCTACGTCGCAGGCGAGTTCGGGGGACCGCTGATCCGCCCAGGTCGGCAGAAGGTTCGCCCCGCCCCGGCTCGGCGCGGATCTGACACAATGCCCTCCGAAAAGGGGGTGTGCGCAATGCCGACAGCCACTGAATTCGCACAGACACGACCCGCGGACCAGCTCGACGCGCTGATCTCGGTTCTAGGTGCAGGTCGCGGGGGTGATCCGGGAATCGCCGAACAGCTCGCCGCGGCGGCTGCGCGCCGTCGTCGTCCGCTGCACATCCAGATCACCGGGCGTGCGCTGAGCGGGCGGACCACCGTAATGGCCGCGCTGGCCCTGTTGTCGGCGCAGGAGACCGCGCCGGTCGATCAGCCCGAGCTGCCCGACCCGGTCCTCGACGGCGATCTGGTCATCTATGTGCTGGCCGGTGCGCCGCAGGCCGCCGACTACCGCCTGCTCGCGACCGTGCCGCAGGGTCGCGGCGTGGTGGTGCTCAACAAGGCCGACGCGGTGGGCGCGCGCTGGGGCGAGGCCGTGGCCGCGGCACAGCGGCACGCGCAGGAGCTCGGCCTGCCGATCGTGCCGATCGTCGCCTCGGTCGCCGCCAGGACCAGGTCGGGAGCGGTGAGCGCGGAGGATCTGAGCGATCTGCGCAGGCTCGCGGTCGGCCCCGATGTGCCGTCGGTGCTCGCCGCCGATCTGTTCATCGGCGTCGGCTCCGACCAGGAAGCGCGCAGACGGCTGATCGCCAACTGGGATCTCTACGGTGTGGACTGCGCGCTGTCGGCCCTGCGCGCCGATCCCGATCTGCCCGCGTCGGCGATCATCCAGATCCTGCACTCCGCGAGCGGGGTCGATCCGCTGCACAAGCTGGTCCACCGCCGGTACGAGCAGGTGGAAGCGGTGCGCGGCGGCGAATTGCTCGACGAGCTGACCCGGCTGGCCGCCCGCGCGGTCCCCGGCGACGGCGGCCGCGCGCGAGAACTGATCGAGCACTATCTCGCCGGAGACGAAGCGCTCTGGGCCGGTCTGTGCGCCGGATTGGCCTGTCCGCAGGTCTCCCACCTGGCCGCCGGCTACCCGTCACCCGCGCCCGGCGACGCCGACGAGGCGCTCGCCCGCGCCACCCGCTGGCGTGCCGTCGTGTCCAGCGACATGCCACCCGCTGCCCGGCGGGCCGCGCTGCGCGTGCACAACGGCTATGTCAGAGCCTGGGAGCGGATGTCCAGTGCAGGCCTCTGAGGTCCCGCCCGGCCAGCGCCCGGCCGTCGACGCGAGCGGCGATACGAGTGCCGCGTCCGCCGACGACCCCGGTGCCCTACCCGCGGCGGTGGACACGGTGATCGACCGGTGGAATCCGCAGGGTGGCGCCCTGCTCCGGGCGATGGCCGCCGCGGGGGAGGGCAGCAGCGTCGACTTCTACGCCCCCGACGACGCCAACACCACTCTGCTGCGCACCGAACTCGCCCGCTTCGAACCCCATATCGACCTGGCCGATCCGACCGTGGGCAACGACCCGGCCGCGGCGCTCATCCTCTTCGACGCGGGCAGTGTCCTCGGCGCCGGCATGTTCGCCCTGATCGACCGTCTGCGCGCCGCCGATCAGCGAATCCTGCTCGCCATGAACGGCTTTCACGCCTATCAGGACTGGCGCGCGACCCGCGACCGCAACCTGGAACTGCTCGCCGCGCGCGGCATCACCGACCTCGACATCGTCGCCGTCTCGGCCCGGCTGGCCGCCGCCGCCCGCGCCACCGACGATTCGGCCCTGCTCGATCGCTCCGGCGTGGCCGGACTGCACGCCACCCTGGCCGCGGCCACCGCGAAGGGACCGGCCGACGGTGCCCAGCGCCGCACCGCCGTCCGCACCCGGGTGCTCACCGACACCAGAGCGAGAATCGACGAACAGATCACCGCACTGCGCTCCGGCACGGACACCGCACGGATCAGGGAGGAACGCATCGGACTGGTCGCCGAGCGCGACGGCGGTCGCCAGACCGGTCTCGCCGCCGTGCGCAGCCAGGTGCAGCTCGCCCGCGTCGACCTGACCACCGAGCTCGGCGCGATGGTGCGCGCACTGCACACCCGCTCGCGCGCCGAACTCGACCGCTGCGACCGCGCCGAACTGCGCGCCTACCCACAGCGTTTGCAGCAGGCGGCCGGTGAGCTGTCGGTCTCGGTCGACGCCGTCATCGACGAACGGGTCAGCGAAGCGGCGCGCCGGATCGGTACCGCCGCGCCGACCACCCGGCGCCGCGATCCGGCGCCGCGAGTCGGTCCGGATCCCGGCAAGAGACACCGAGGTGTCGAAGATCACCTCATGATCGCGCTCGGCGCGTCGGCCGGCGTCGGTCTCGGCCGATTGGTCGTGGCACCGCTGTCGCTGGTCCCGACACTCGACGTGGCGAGCGTCCCGGTGACGCTGCTGCTCGGCGCGGGCGCGGCCTACTGGGTCGTGCGCGCCCGCGGCCAACTCGCCGAACGCAACCACATGGCCCAGTGGGTCTCCGAGGCATTGGTGAACGTCAAAGCCCAGCTCGAACAGCGTGTCGCGGGAGTGCTCGTGGACATCGAGGCCGAATTGGCCGAGCACGTGGTGCGGGAATCGACCGCGCGAGCGGTGGCCGTGGATCGGCGTGTCACCGAACTCGACGCGCTCGCGCGCAGGCTCGTCGCCGAGCGTCCCGCACAGCTGACGGCCTGTGAGCGTGACATCGCCACGCTCGATCGACTGTGAGCGCGGGATTGACCGATACACCGGTGGGTACCTGTTAGGGAGCCCGATGCCATATCGGTCGTCATATCGCGTTAACCTTGAGGCAGGAACCTGGGCGTCCGCTCTTGCCAGTCGATGCGCGGCCACCGTCCGTGTACGGCCTTCCTAGCCGTCTATCGGGGTTGTGCGACGGTTGGTCACTGCGGACGCCTTACCCGCCCATGGTGGCGATCGATGGATCGAACAACCGCCCATCTCAGGAGAGTTTTCATGACCTCAGCGACCATTCCTGGTCTTCGTGGATCCGACGGCACGGCGCCGACCGAGCACAGTGAACTGCTCGCCTGGGTACAGGAAGTCGCAGAGCTCACTCAGCCCGATCGCGTGGTCTGGGCCGACGGCTCCGACGCGGAATGGGATCGCCTGACCACTCAGCTGGTCGAGGCAGGCACCTTCCAGCAGCTCGACGAGAAGAAGAAGCCCAACTCCTTCCTCGCGCTGTCCGATCCCTCCGATGTGGCCCGCGTCGAATCGCGCACCTACATCTGTTCCGCCACCGAGGCCGACGCCGGTCCGACCAACAACTGGGTCGACCCCGCCGAGATGCGCGCCACCATGACCGAGCTGTACCGCGGCTCGATGAAGGGCCGCACCATGTACGTGGTGCCGTTCTGCATGGGCCCGCTCGGCGCCGAGGACCCCAAGCTGGGCGTGGAGATCACCGACTCCGAGTACGTGGTCGTCTCGATGCGCGTGATGACCCGGATGGGCCAGGCCGCGCTCGACAAGCTGGGCGCCGACAAGCCGTTCGTGAAGGCGCTGCACTCCGTGGGTGCGCCGCTGGCCGAGGGCCAGGCCGATGTGCCGTGGCCGTGCAGCGACACCAAGTACATCACCCACTTCCCCGAGGACCGTGAGATCTGGTCCTTCGGTTCGGGCTACGGCGGCAACGCGCTGCTCGGCAAGAAGTGCTACTCGCTGCGCATCGCCTCGGCGATGGCCCACGACGAGGGCTGGCTGGCCGAGCACATGCTGATCCTCAAGCTGATCTCGCCCGAGAACAAGAACTACTACGTCGCCGCCGCGTTCCCGAGCGCCTGTGGCAAGACCAACCTCGCGATGATCCAGCCGACCATCCCCGGCTGGCGCGCGGAGACCCTGGGCGACGACATCGCCTGGATGCGTTTCGGCAAGGACGGTCAGCTCTACGCCGTGAACCCGGAGTTCGGTTTCTTCGGCGTCGCACCGGGCACCAACCACAGCTCCAACCCCAACGCGATGGCCACCATCGACGCGGGCAACACCGTGTACACCAACGTCGCCCAGACCGACGACAACGATGTGTGGTGGGAGGGTCTCGAAGGCGACCCGCAGCACCTGATCGACTGGAAGGGCAACGACTGGACCCCCGAGTCGGAGGGCCACGCCGCGCACCCGAACTCGCGCTACTGCACCCCGATGTCGCAGTGCCCGACCCTCGCCCCCGAATGGGACGACCCGCAGGGCGTGCCGATCTCGGCCATCCTGTTCGGCGGTCGCCGTAAGACCACCGTTCCGCTGGTGACCGAGTCGTTCGGCTGGGAGCACGGCGTGTTCATGGGCGCCACCATGGGCTCGGAGCAGACCGCCGCCGCCGAGGGCAAGGTCGGCACCGTCCGTCGCGACCCGATGGCGATGCTGCCGTTCCTCGGCTACCACGTGGGCGACTACCTCAACCACTGGATCGACCTCGGCAAGAACGCCGACGCGAACAAGCTGCCGAAGATCTTCTACGTGAACTGGTTCCGTCGTGGCGACGACGGCCGCTTCCTGTGGCCCGGATTCGGTGAGAACTCCCGCGTGCTGGAGTGGATCGTCGGCCGCATCGAGGGCCGCTCGGGCGCCACGGCCACCGCGGTCGGCAATGTGCCTTCGGCCGCCGATCTCGACCTGGACGGCCTCGACGTGGTCGCCGCCGATGTCGACGAGGCACTCGCGGTGAACGCCGACGAGTGGCGCAAGGAGATCCCGTCGATCGAGGAATGGTTCGAGTTCGTCGGCGACAAGCTGCCTTCGGGCGTGCGTGACGAGTTCGAGGCACTCAAGGAGCGCCTGGGCTAGTCGCCCCGCAAACACTGAACCGCCCGTACCGTTTCGGTACGGGCGGTTCTGTTCGTCTCAGGTCGTCGGACGATTTCCACAGTCTCGTTCTGGGTACATCTGTCGGTGTCAGAGAGTCGCGTGTGGCGGCAGCGTTACCTTCGCCTATATTTCCTCTCGAGCTGATACCCCTGCGAGACTCCTGCACCGCCATGCGGTCAACGACGAGATCGACGCTGAGAGGTGGTTTGACGCATGACAGATCTGGTGACCGGATTCGAGTCCGACACCTATTCGAGCACGCCCATGCAGCGCGTGGCGGGCCGACTGGAACGGGCCCTGCCCCCGGGCTGGCGGGTCGAGGTCGTCGACCTACCCGCCCGGGGTGAGGTGGCCGCGCAGCCGGTCCTGCGGGTCCATATGCCGGAGAACTAAGCCGTGGAGTCGGTCCATCCCATGGGCATGAGGACCGACTTCTGCTCACAGAACGCGTCGAGGCCCTCGGGGCCGTTCTCGCGGCCGATGCCCGAGTTCTTGTAGCCACCGAACGGTGCGGTCGGGTCGAAGGCGTACCAGTTGATCGCGAAGGTACCGGTGCGGATCCGGGCCGCGACCTCGACGCCGTGCTCGATATCGGTGGTCCAGACCGATCCGGCCAGACCGTAGTCGGAGTCGTTGGCGATGGCGATGGCCTCGTCCTCGGTCTCGTACGGGATCACCGAGAGCACCGGGCCGAAGATCTCCTCCTGGGCGATGGTGCTCGCGTTGTCGACGTCGGCGAAGATCGTCGGCTCGACGAACCAGCCGCGGTCCACGCCCGCGGGCCTGCCGCCGCCGAGTACCAGCCGCGCGCCCTCGGCCTTGCCCTTGGCGATGTAGCCCTCCACGCGGTCACGCTGCTTTTCGCTGATCAGCGGGCCGAGCTGGGTGGCGGGATCGGTCGGATCACCGGTCTGCATGGTCTTGACGTGCGCGACCAACGCCTCGACGATCTCGTCATAGCGACTGCGCGGCGCGAGGATTCGGGTCTGCGCCACGCAGCCCTGCCCGCTGTTCATCAGCCCGGAGAACGCGAGCACGGGAATGCTCGCGGCGAGGTCGACGTCGGGCAGCACGATGGCGGCCGACTTGCCGCCGAGCTCCAGCGACACGGTCTTGAGCTGCGCACCGGCCAGCGCGGCCAGCTTCCTGCCCACCGGGGTGCTGCCGGTGAAGGTCACCTTGTCGACGCCGGGGTGGCCCGCGAGGTATTCACTGGCCTCGGCGTCGGCGGGCAGCACCGAGAGCACGCCGTCGGGCAGGCCCGCCTCGGTGAAGAGGTCGGCGAGGATGTTCGCGGTCAGCGGAGTCAGTGGCGACGGCTTGAGCACCACGGTGCAGCCGGCCAGCAACGCGGGTCCGAGCTTGTTCGCGGCGAGGAACAACGGGACATTCCAGGCGGTGATCGCGGCGACGACACCGCGGGGTTCCCGTGAGACACGCGAGGTTCCGAACAGGCCGACTCGAGTCTCGTTCCAGGCGAACGTCTTCGCGAGCTCGACGAGGGCGTCGAGTGCCGCGACGGCGGGAATCTGGTTGAGTGTCAAGGCCGCTAACGTCGGCGCGCCCATCTCCGCGGTGAGCGCGGCGAGCAATTCGGGCGAACGCTGCTCGATCAGCCGCGCGACCTTGCTGAGTACCTCCGCTCGTTCCAGTGGAGGCGTTGATGGCCACGGCCCGCTGTCGAACGCGTCGCGCGCCGCGGCGACCGCGGCGTCGACATCGGCGTTCGTTACCGCCGGCACGCTGCCCACGGTCTCCTCCGTTGCAGGGGAGACCACCGAAATGCGGTCACTACCGGCCGGGGTGGTCCACTTCCCGCCGATGAACAGACTGTCGTAGTGCATGAGAACACGTTACAGTTTTGCGGGCGAATTGTCTGCAACCTGTTCTAATTCGCTGCGGCGCAACGACTGTGAAGATGGTGAATTCCAACCTGTCGGTTCGCTTTTCGGGGAAACGCACTATTGCGTTCCGCTGGTGAAAAGGGGATGCTTTAGCTACTGATCAGCTCGCTCGATTCATCGAACATTAACAGCGAATTGGGGAGACCGACTCATGGCTGTGCAAGTGATCGGCCGATCGTTGATGACCAGCGACCAGACCGACCATCAAGCGAAAAGTGTGGGCAGTGGCGGATGGGTTGTCTCATTCCTGCCCGGCCGCACACTCACGATCGAGCAGGCGACTGCCGCTATCCAGGCCGCTGAGGCGGTCGCGATGGTCGGCGCGCTGGCCGATCAGGTCGGCCTGACCACGTTGGAGACCGTGGGCCTGGCGATTCAGGAATCGCCGTGGGTCAGGGTGTTGCCCGAGCCGATGCGGAGGTCGCGGCGCTTGAGCTGGCTGGCGTGATCATGCTTTGGTAGCCACCACCACCAAGTTGCTGACCAGTAACTCGCGAATGACCGGAACTCGGACGAGCCACCAGGCCCAGTGTGGGTGATAACGCGGAAAAATAGTCCGCACGTCGGCTGAAGTCGTTGCTGCCCAGTGCAACCCATCCGCCGCGGTCACCGCGAACAGTGATCGGCCGAACCTGTTCTTAGGTTCGTGTCCGTTCTTGCGCCGGTACCGGCGGGCCGCGTACTCGCCACCGAGGTAGTGCCAGAGGCCGGTCTCGTGCCCACCGAACGGTCCGTGCCACACCGTGTACGAGTACACGATGAGGCCGCCGGGCTTGGTCACCCGCACCATCTCGTCCGCCATCAGCCACGGCTGCGGCACGTGTTCGGCGACGTTGGAGGAGAAGCAGACGTCGACGGAGTTGTCGAGGAACGGCAGCGCCATCCCCGACCCGCGTACCGAACCCGACACCCGCAGCCCGGCCGCGTGCATCTCCGACGGGTCGGGCTCCACCGAGACGTAGCGGGCGCCCACCGCGGTGAACTCGTCGGCGAAGTAGCCGGGGCCGCCGCCCACGTCGAGGACGACGGTGCCGGTGAGGTCGCGGCCGGTGATATCGGCGTAGAAGTCGCCGATCAGCTCCGCGCTGTCGGTGGCGATGCCGCCGTAGAAGCGGGCCGGGTCGGACTGCTCGAAGCGGAAGCTGGTGAGCAGGCGCAGCGAGCGGCGCAGAGAGGCCCGGCGCGCGAACCTCGATCGGTCGCGTCGATGGACGGGCTGCTCGGTTGTCGGCTGGGTGGCGATCGGCACGGGCAGGAGTTTATGGGCAGGCCCTTCGGTCGCGGCTGGTGGTGGGGGCGTTGGGTGGGTGGGTTGGGTTCGTCTTCACGGGGTCGGCTCGGGTGCGACGGGCTGATCTGGGCGGGCGCGGTCGATACAACCGTGTTGCGTGGAGCACACCCGCTAGTGTGGGGGCCGACGTTTGTCTGCCACCGAACCGAATGCGAGCCCCGACCGTGCGTGAAGTCCTCCTACTCTGCTGGCGTGACACCGGGCACCCACAGGGTGGCGGTAGCGAACGGTATCTGGAGCAGGTAGGCGCCCAGCTGGCCGCGCGTGGCATCAAGGTCACCCTGCGGACGGCGGGGTACCCGGGCGCCCCCAAGCGTGAGCGGATCGACGGCATCGACATCAGTCGCGCGGGCGGCCGCTTCACCGTCTACCCCCGCGCGCTCGCCGCCATCGTGGCCGGTCGGCTCGGTATCGGCCCGCTGCGCGGCCTGCGCCCCGACGTCGTGATCGACACCCAGAACGGCATTCCCTTCTTCGCCACCGCGACGGGTGTGCCCTCGGTGGTGCTGGTGCACCACGGACACCGTGAGCAGTGGCCGGTCGCCGGTCGCCTGGTCGGGCGGATCGGCTGGTGGATCGAATCCACGTTGTCCCCGCGCGTGCACCGCGACAACCAGTACCTCACCGTGTCGCTGCCGTCGGCCGAGGAGCTGTCCGCGCTCGGTGTGGACCGTGAGCGCATCGCCGTGGTCCGCAACGGTGCCGAACCGGTCCCCGCCGCGGTCGTCCCCGGCGACGACGCCACCCGCGCCACCCACCCGCGCATCGCGGTCCTGTCGCGCCTCGTCCCGCACAAGCAGATCGAAGATGCCCTCACCGCGGTCGCCCACCTGCGCGAACGCTTCCCCGACGTGCACCTCGACGTCATCGGCGACGGCTGGTGGGCCCCCAACCTGCGTGCCTGCGCCGACGCACTCGGCATCGCCGACGCCGTCACCTTCCACGGCCACGTCGACGAACGCCGCAAACACGAGATCCTCTCGACGGCCTGGGTCCACGTGATGCCCTCGCGCAAGGAAGGCTGGGGCCTGGCCGTCATCGAAGCCGCCCAGCACGGCGTCCCCACCATCGGCTACCGCAGTTCCCGAGGTCTCACCGACTCCATCGTCGACGGCGTCACCGGTCTGCTGGTCGACGACGCCCCCGCCCTGGCCGCGGCCGCCGGCGACCTCCTGGCCGACCCGGATACCCGCCTGGTGATGGGCGAGAAGGCCAGGGCCCGTGCCAACGAGTTCTCCTGGGAACAGACCGGCGCCGGTGTCTTCGAGGTCCTCGCCGCCGCCGCGCGCGGCCGCACCGTCAGCGGATTGGTCTCCCCGGCCCGGGTCTAGTCGACTCGGTTACCCGCTGCCTCTCGATCTCGCCGGGTGCCCGTCCGGTCCGGGCGCACGGCCGCGGCAATCAGTCCCGTGAGTAGCAGGGCCGCCCAGAGCAGGTGGGCCGCGGCGGAGGTTCGGCGCTGGGCCGGGGTGGCGATGTCGAGCAGGGTGGGGGAAGGCACGCGGTAGAGCGCCAGGTCTTTGTCCTGATACATCAATTCGGCCGTGGTGAGAGTTTTCTCGGAGGCGCCGAGCGGGCCGGGGGTGGTGCGTTCGATCAGGATCCAGCCGACGCCGAGGGTCGCTAGTTCGGTGGCCGGGGCACCTTCGAGGAGCGCTTGCTCGACGGTCCGGGCGCGGTTGCCCTCTCCGGTCACCGCGTAGCCGCGAACTCGGAGTTCGCCGGTCTGCAGGACATCGTTGGGGAGGATGCGGGGAGCCGGGTCGAGGACGGGAGCTGTTCCGCTGTACGGGAATCGGCGGAACATCCCGGCGGGAAGTACCGCTATGTCGCCGGGAGCGTCGATGTGGTCGACGACCTGTTGCCAGCCCGCGGGGTAGTGGACGGGGCGCACGGCGCCGCCGACTCCCCAGGCGAGGTCGGCCAGCGGGAGGGTGAGCAGAAGAATGAAAAGGATTGCGGCGGGGCGAAATCCGGTCCGGCCCTCGCGAATTTCCGGGTGCCCTTCGGCGGCAGAAGCTTCCGGGTCGTTGGCCAGTACTCGGCGGGCTGCCACGGTGACCGTTCGGCACGCGGCCGCCGCGCACAGCGCGTAGGCGGGCATCGCCAACGCCACGTACTTCTGCGTATCCCGCAGCAGCCCGGCCCCGGGAACGTGCACCACCAGCCATTCTCCGGCTGCCAGTCCCCAGCTGGTCGCGCCGAGGGCGGGCAGCACGATCGCCACCGCCGCGATCACCAGCAGCGCTCGCCCGTCACGTCCGAGCGCCCATACCGCCCGCACCCCGCACGCGACGATGCCGAGCAGCAAGAGTGTGCCGAGCAGGGCGAGCGGGGTCGTGCGGCTCGCGGGGACCGCTTCGCCGTTCCAGATCCCGCCCAGCCCGGCGAGGCTGCCGAGCGTGCCGAGCCACGGTTCGGCCCGGGCCGCGAACGCCGAGACGCCGGCCGGGTCCGACGGCTCGGCCCCCGATCCGAGCGCGGTCGCGGTCAGCCACGGCGCGCAGGTCACGATCCACAGCGCGACGGCGGGGAGGAAGGCCCGCCGCCCGACCAGCGCGAGCCCGATCACCGCGGCCAGCAACGAGCCGGTCGGCGTCAACCCGGCAGCGGCGAAACTCGCGGTCAGCGCCGCCCATCCACCGAGCGAGGCGACGAATCCGAATCGGCTGCCCGACCCCGCATCGTCGCCGGATTCCGTTCTGCTGGTGGCTGTTCGGATACGCGCGGCGGCGAGCGCGGTCCACGGGAGGGCGGCGTAACCGGCGAGCAGGCTCCAGTGGCCTTGAAGAAGTCGTTCCGCCACATAGGGATTCCACAGCGCGAGGGTCGCGGCGACCAATTGTGCTCCGGTAGAAGCGGAGACGAGCCGTCGCGCGAGTACCGCGGCGCCGTACCCGGCCGACCACAGCGCGACGATCAGAATCGCCTTCACGAGAATTCCGCCGTCGATCACCGGCGAGAGCACGGCGAGCACGGCGTCCTGCGGAACGGCGCGAGGTGCGGCCGCGCCCACGCCGAGTGCCGAATCGGTGAGGAAGGAACGTGGGGTGCTCACCGCGTCGCGCAGCAGCAGGTAGCCCGATCCGGCGAGCGGTCCGACGATGATCATCGTGAGCAGAGCGCAGTATCCGGCCACCAAGGCCCTTGCTCGCCCGCTACTCGTCACGTCCACGCACCTTACGTCCCGTCGGGCTGCGCCGTGGCCGGGGTCGAATAGGCGCTGTTCGGGGCTGAATCGCTCGAAGGTGAGTCCGCTTGGACTCACATTTTCGGGGTGGGCGTGATGGCGAACACAGTGAAGTGCGACCATGAGGCGTGTCCTCAGTCCGCCGCCCGCCTGTCGTTGCCGATCTGACCTGGGTGACGGCTGGCGCCATGACCGCCAACGTCGCCGGGTACCTGCTGCAATTGCTGGCGGCGAGCTGGTTGGGAGTCGAGGGATACAGCGAGTTCGCGAGTCTGCTCGCGGTGCAGTTGCTGTGCGCGGTCCCGGCGCTTGCCATGCAGAACGTGGTGGCGAGGGAGGTGGTGCGCGGGGCGTCGCTACGTGCGGTGCGGGCGATGATGTGGCGGTGTGCCGCGTTGGTCGCCGCGGTCGCGGTGGTGCTGATTCCGGTGGTGGCCGTGGTGCTCGACGTGGGCGTGTGGGCCGCGGCCGCCGCCCTCGGCGCGGCACCCGCGTTGGTGATCCTCTCGGGTGAGCAGGGAATTCTGCAGGGCGGCAATCACTTCCGCGCGCTGGCCACCGTGCTCGCGATGGCGGGTACAGCTCGGGTGGCGCCCGCGCTGCTCGCACTCGCGCTGGGCGGTGGTGCTGCCGGTGCCCTGTGGGCGGGGGCCGCGGGCATCGTCGGCGCGGCGATCGTGGCCGGTCGCATCGCGCGCTCGACGACCGAGTCGGCGGATCCGCCGACCGATGACAGCGGCGATGCCGGAAACAGCCGGGAACCGATGACGAAGACCGTCGGCGTCCTTCCCGTGTTGCGTGCCGTGCAGGTGCAGGCGGCGCTGATGGCGCTGTCCTCGGTCGACCTGATCGTGGTCCGCATCGTCCTCGACGAGGTCGACGCCAGCCGCTACTCGCTGGGCACCATCGCCACCAAGATCGCGTTCTGGCTGCCGCAGGCGGTCGGCGTCGTGCTGTATCCCCGGATGGCCCAGCCCACCCATTCCGCCCGTGCGATCCGCGACGCCCTCTCGGTGCTCTCGGTGATCGGCGTCGTCGCGGTGCTGGGCGCCGCGCTGGCCGCTCCCTTGGCCCCCCTGTTCGCCGGCGCCGACTATGCCCCCATCCAGGGCATGCTGTGGCTGTTCGCCCTGCACGGTGCGATCCTGGCGGTCCTCCAGGGCGCTCTGCTCTCGGCCATCGCGGTCGAACGCACCGCCTTGGCGGCCGTCACCTGGATCGGCCTGGCCATCGAGGTGACCCTGATGCTCGCCTTCGCCCGCACGATCGAATCCCTGATCGGCACGGCTGTCTCCGTAGCGGCGGTCACCACCACGATCGTCGCCGCCGTCGTTCTTCGCGCGGCCCGCAGCCACCCCGCTCCGGCCGACTCGGTCCTGCACTGACCGAACCGGCCGGTTCGGCGGAGGTGTCCCGGAAAAACACAACAGCCCCGGCCGAAGACCGGGGCTGTTGTAGAGCGTGTCCGCCTAGGGACGCTTGTCGATGTCGATCTGCTCGGTAGGCGCGTCGTAGTCCCCACGGGGGAACTGCGTGGTCGGCGCGTCGTCGCCGTCCCACCGAGTAGTCGCGGTGTCATCCGGCGCGGCGGTGGGCGCGGGCGTCGGACGCGATCCCCGCGGACTCGCATGAGCCGCGGTGCCGCCGCCACGCAGTCCGAGGAACAACCCCGCCAGCAGCGCCAGTACACCCAGCACGCCGAACACGATCGGCACCACACGCCCGAACAGCGAGAGCTTGTCGGTGTTCTCCTTGGCGATGGCGATCTGCGACTCGACGGTCGCCTCGTCGAACACCAGGTGCGACTTCAGCGCGGTGACCTCGGGCTTGTCCCCGGACCGCGCGTAGAACAGGTGGATCGATTCCCCACCCTTGATCACGGTGCCGGTCTGCGGCTCGACCCACAGGTCACGCACGTTGGTGTAGTAGCGCGTCATGGTGACCGGGGTGTCGCCACCCTCCACGCCCCACTTGGCGGCGGGCAGGGTGAGCCGGTTGGTCGGCGACTGCACGACGTCCCAGGTGCTGGTGACCGGCGCCTCCATCTGGAAGCGGTACACCTTCATGTTGTTGATCTCGGTCTCTTCGATGAAGTTCGCGTCGAAGGACTTTCGCACGTTGATGTCGAAGTACGGGTAGGTCTTCTTCTCGGTGCCGATCGGGAAGCGGTAGCCGATGCCGGTGTGCTGCACCGGCTCCATGACGCTGCCGTCCTTGTTCACGGTCACCGCGATCGACCCGTTGGGGTCGGTGTCCACCGGCATGCCGGTGGTGCGCGAGATGGTGACGCGGTCGATGGCGGCGGTGAGCAGACCGGTATCGCCCTGCACGTCGGTGCGCCGCAGTGTCTGGCCTGCCTGCAGCGTCATCTCGTCGGCGTCGGAGGGCTCCTCGACGGTGACGAAACGCTGGGAGATCAGCGGCACATCCTTGTTCACCACGGCGGCACCGTCACCGGAGGTCAGCGACTTGGAGTCGAGGACGAGGCTCTCCTCGCCCTTCTGGTTCTCCGCGATCGTCGTGATCTCGAGATCGAGTGGAGTCTTGGCGACTTTGCTCACCGTGTAGGTGGGGATCATCAGCGCGGCGACGAGTAATGCCGCGCCCAGACCCACGAGCACGCAGGCGACCGTTCTTCTGGTACCGGCACTCAGTGCCATGCAAACTCTCCTCGTCGTTCGAACACGGATGGCCCGGTGGTCTGGTATTGCACCACAGGCACTCGTGAGCCCCGACACTAACAGCCCAGGCCGCGAAGGTGCGGTGCTGTGCCGTGGAAATCGCCGACACGGCAGACTGGACCCCGATGACGACCGCCACCGCCCCCGTTTCGCGCCCGCGCGCCTTCATTCCCGCCCTCGAAGGGATGCGCGGGATGGCGGCGCTCGGTGTGCTGGTCACGCACGTCGCGTTCCAGACCGGAACGACCGGGGTGCCGGTCCTCGGCCCGATCCTGGAACGCTTCGATATGGCGGTCGCGGTGTTCTTCGCGCTGTCGGGTTTCCTGCTGTGGCGCCCGCACGCGGCGGCCGCGCACGGGCACGGCCGCGCACCGCGGACCTCGCGCTACCTGTTGCACCGGGTGGCCAGGGTGATGCCCGCGTACTGGGTCGTCGTCGTGTTCGTGCTGCTGTTGCTGCCCGGCGCGGCGCATTCGGCGAACCTGCGGGTGTGGGTGTCGAATCTGTTCCTGCTGCAGGTGTTCGTGCCGTTGACATTGACCGATGGGCTCACCCAGATGTGGAGCCTGTCGGTGGAGATGGCTTTCTACCTGGTGCTGCCGGTGCTGGCCTGGCTGGTCGTGCGACTGCGCGGCTCCGCGGCGCGGTGGCGGGTGCCGGTGCTGTGCGGGCTGGTCGCGGTGAGTCTGACCTGGAATCTGTGGCCGATCCCGACGCCGGAGGCGATCCACGCCGACAACTGGCTGCCCGCCTACCTGCCGTGGTTCGCGGCGGGGATGCTCCTGGCGGAACTGATCCACCTCGTGCGACCCGAGGTCCGGTGGGCGCGAGTGCTGTCGAGTCAGCCGCTGATGTGGGCGGTGGCGCTCGCCGCGTTCCTGCTCTCGGCGACCGAGTTCGGCGGCCCGGCCGGCCTGGAACGCGCGCAACCGTGGCAGTACGCGATGAAGATGGCACTGGGCATGATCTTCGGGTTCTGTCTGCTCGCACCCCTGGTGCTGCGGCTGTCCGGCGCCCCGCACCGCTGGCTGGAATCGCGCACCGCCGCGATGCTCGGCCGCTGGTCCTACGGCATCTTCCTGTGGCACCTGGTGGTGCTCACCGTGGTCTTCCCGGTCTTCGGCATCGTGCCCTTCAACGGTGACTTCCTCTACGTGATCACCCTGACCACCGCGCTCACGCTCCCGTTGGCCGCCGCGAGCTTCGCCCTGATCGAGGAACCGGCCCGCCGCTGGGCGGCCCGGTGGGATCGGCGGACCGGGTCCGCGCGAGTCGACGAACACCGGCCGGAATCGGCGCGGCGTCCGGCGGTGCGCTGAGTCGCGCTCAGCGACGGCGGGGGAGGGCCGCCACCCCGACGGCGACGACCGCGATGACGGCCGGTGCCTGGGCCAACAGCGAGCCGCCCATGTATTCGGTGCCGGAGCGCCAGGTCCCGGTCGACAGTGCCGCGGCCGAGGCCAGCGTCCCGAGGCCCGCGAGCCAGGGCAGGGTCCGCTCCGTCAGCGCGGGCCGGAAATAGTTGCAGCCCAAGGTGATCAGTGTGAACGCCGCACCGAACGGCCCGGAGATCACCGCGATCACACCGGTCAGCCCGATCGCGGCGACCCAGCCGACACCCCAGGTGCTCGGTGCGGGCACGGCGTCGGGCACGGCACGTCGGCGCGGAACGGCGAGCAGCACCAGGGGGATCAGCAGCAACAGCCCGCCGAAGATCGCCAGCCGATACCAGCGGTCAGCCGGGAACGAGACGGTGATCTCCCCGTTCGTTCCGGGCGGAACGAGCCAGGCCTGCTGCCAGCCGTCGACGACAACAGGCGACAGCTCCTGTCCGTCGGCGGTGTGCGCCTGCCAGCCGACGTTGGTGCTCAGCGGAAGGACCAGCAGTTGAGTGCCCGGCTTCTGCTCGGTCGGGTCGGCGGGAGTAGGTGCGGCTGAGGTGGTTTCGCCGGGGTTGGAGGGTTCGCCGGTTTCACCGGGGTTGCCCGAAGTCTCGTCCGTCGGCGCGCTGGGTGCGCCGGGGTAAGGGTCGGTGCGGGGGAGGCGGAGGCGGTCGACGGTGAAGAGTTCGGTGGGGACCACGGTGAGGTCGGGACGGCCGGGGAGCAACTCGATGTCGGCTGCGTCCTCGGGGCAGGCACGCGCGGAAACCGGTGCACCCGAACGGAGTTCGTCGGCGGTGGCGGTGATCGTGGTGTGCACGGCGCGTCCGCCGATGGCGATCACCGGGCCCGCCTCGCAGCCGATGGTGATGAGCCGGTCGCCGGGAGCGTGGGCGGGATACTCGGGACCGAGCACGTCGACCTCGGCCAGGCCCGCGGGCTGGGTGAGGACGAAGCCGAGTGCGGTGCGGTCGAGCACCTCGTTCCAGCTCTGGATGCTGATCTCGATGCGATCGGTCTCGGTGGGGTACAGCGAGATTCGGGCCGGTTCGCCGTGGTCGCGTTCGGGCAGTTCGCGGATCTGCGGGCCGTTGCCCAGGTTCACCGCGACGGAGGTCGCCGTCGCGGGCAAGCCGCCGAGCGCGGTGGTGATGTCGAGTCCGGTCACCAGTGTCGGTTCCGGAAGTTCCAGTACCAGCGTGGGTTTGCCGCCCGCCGGTTCACGCACGGTGGACTCGGGTGCCGTCCAGGTGGTCTTCGGATCGCCGTCGGTAGCGGCGAAGGCGGCGCCGCGCAGGTCGGCGACATCGGCCTGACCCCGTGCCACCGGCCTGGTCGGGTCGGTGAGCAGCGCCTCCAGCGCGGGCCCCGGCCGGGTGCGCACGGTGAGGTCGGTGCCGACGGTGAGTGGTTCCGGCACCGACAGCGTGCGCCCGAAGACGCCCGGCTCCTCGGCGGGCAACCCGAGCCCCTTGCTGCAGTGCACGCGGTCGGGGCCGTCGAAACAGTTACCGCGACCGGGGAATTCCTGTCCGAGATCCCACCCGCTGACGACGGTTCCCGCGGCCACCTCGGGCAGCACGACCCGGTGCCGAATATCCACGCGCTCCGGCGCTTCCCGGTTGGAGTAGTCGTCGAGCGTGAGTTCGCTGATCCCGAATTGCCCGCCACGAGTGCCTGTTTCGGTGCGAGCGGCACTGATCATCACCCAGTCGGATTTGCCCGCGGGCAAAGCCACGGACACGGGCTCACCGGGTTCGGTGATCCGCGCCGACACCGTTCCGCGCGAGGTGCGGACCTCGACCCACTTCACCGGATCACCCAGCGCCGCCGCCGTGGTGGTGAAACGCAGCGAGCCGTTGGCGATCGGCTTGTCGAGATCGAGTCGAATCCATTGCCCGAGAGCGGATTCGGAGCCGTTGCTGATCCACGCGGTGCTCGGATCGCCGTCCACGGCGGCCGCGGTGGAGCTGCCGGGCGCCGCTCCGCCGATCTGGGTGGCATCGGCGGCGGAGCTGGACGCGGTGACCTTCGCGCCCGACCATTCGCCCTGCACGAGTTCGGCGCCTTCGACCGGGTAATCGGGGACCAGGTTGTGGGTGCGCCGGGCGTCGTCGGCGGCGCGGACCGCGGAGTTGTGGTTGTCGACCCGGCCGAAGTCGGACTCGCGATCCATCGGGGTGTCGGTCAGTAGCACAGGCCGCGGAGGTAACCCGGCACGTCGCGCGTCGGCGTCGAGAAGCACCGGCGCCGTGGGGTTCCCCGCGTCGCGGCGCACCCGCTCCAGCACTTCGGGGCCACCCTGGACAACGGGGGTCGACTCCAGCGGGACGGTATACGCGCCGGGGAACCCTGGCGGCGCGCCGGTGCCGCTGCGCACGTCGACGGGCGTGCCGGGCGGCGGTACGTCGACCCGGTAGATCTCGACGGCCGGGTAGGCGGGCTGGAGATCGTTGTCGACCACCAGTCCCGCATCCGCCGCGCGCGGCCCGATGTTCGCGCCGAACGAGGTCACCCTGGTGAGGCCCGGCGAGCCCTCGATCGCGCGGTGCGCCAGCATCGGACGCGTCGAACGCGAGGTCTCGGGGTCGAGGTCGTTGCGCAACACCAGGATTCCGATGCCCTGGTCGGCGAGGGTGGCGGCGAGGCCGGTAGACGGCCTGCCGTCGGCGATCAGCCGCTGCACCGAGTCCATCGCGCGAATCGTGCCCGGCGGGTTCAGGGGAACCGAATCGCGCACGGCCCAGGGGGTACTGGCCAGGGCTTGCAGCGGCTCGTCGCGGGTGAGTCCCCAGATCTGGCTGCCGAACGGCGCACCGGGTACCACCAGTGCGCGGGTGTCGGCGGCGTTGTCGGCCAGCCAGTCGGCGGCGTCGGTCCAGTAGGCGGGCACCCGGTCGTAGGCGCCGCGCGGGGCCAGCCGCCCGGTCCACGCCAGTGAGGTCGCGAGGGTGAGCGCGGCCAGGACCAGCGCGGCGACCGCGACGAGCCGGTCGCGTTCGGGATGGGCGAAAGAGCTGCGCCACACCGGCATCGGCACGGAGGCGGGCAGGGCGACCCGGCCGAGCAGATGCGCCAGCCCCACCACCAGCGGCAGCCGGATCAGCGGTTCGAGCTTGTGCACATTCCGCAGCGGCGCACCGCCGGAGTCGAGGAAGATCCGCACCGATTCGGCGAACGGCCCACCGAGTGTGCCGACATATCCCGCGCAGATCCCCGCGAGTCCCACGCACAGGATCAAGGCGAACCTGCCCCGACAGGGCATCGTCGACCGCGCGAGTCCGGCCATCCCCGCCGCCGCGAGCAAGCCGGTCGCGAGTACCGCGGCAGGCTGGGTCACCAGCACCGCGCCGGCGATTCGTTCGGGCGAGACGAACGGCGTCCAGCTATCGGTCCCGCGCAGCACCTCGCTCAACGCGGCCCACTGCGTCGTCACCCCGGACGACTCGATGAAGTCGAGGAACGGCGGACTCACCTTGCCCAGCAGCAGCAGCGGTACGACCCACCAGAACGTGGCGAGGACCAGCAGTGGAATCCACGCTCGGGTGAACCGCCACCACTGCCGATTCGGCCGATAGGTTGCCCACCACAGTGCCGCCGGCAGGAACGCCGCCACGGTCGCGACAGCGTTCACCGAACCCATCAGCGCCAGCGCCAGCGCGCTTCCCGCCGGTGAGAGCGGGCCGCCGCGCCGCCGTTTGATCGCGGTGCCCAGTGCCGCGGGCGCGAGCAGCACCCACGGAGCCAGCATCATCGGCAGGGTTTCCGAGGAGATCGAGCCGAGCGTGGTCAGTACCCGCGGCGACAACGCGAACGCGATGCCCGCGATCACCCGTGACCCGCGCGAGCCGATGCCGAGCGTTTCGCACAGCTTGACGATTCCCCAGAACCCGGCGAGCAGCAGCAGCGCCCACCAGACGCGCTGGGTGACCCACGCGGGCAGGTGCAGCAGGTGCCCTGCGGAGAAGAACGCGCCGTGCGGGAAGAAGTAGCCGTAGGCCTGGTTCTGGACCTGGCCCATCGGGGCCTGGCTGCTCCACAGGTGCGACGCTCGCGCGAGGAAACCGAGGGGGTTCTGCGCGAGGTCGTATTTGGTGTCGGCGACGGTGAGGCCGGGCGCCTGCGCGAAGGTCAGTACGAAGGCGGCTACTACCGAGCCGACGAGCCAGCGCCAGCCCAGTGGCGCCTTGTCCGGTTGCCCCGATGCGGGGCGCGACGCGCGGGCGTCGGCCTCAGCGGCTGCCGTATTCAGGGGCGTTGAGCAGCGACGAGTCTTTGTCACCGCTGCGGTCGATCGAGGGCGCCGTGTTCTGCTGCACCGCCGCCGTGATGGCGAAGACGGCGATCGCGCTCAGCAGGGCGCCGCCGACCGCGCTGGCAACAGCCGGAACAGCAAACTTCATCGCGCACTCCAATACGCTCGACGACGGGGCCTGTCTCCGGCCAACCTAGCAGGTCTACCGGGCTCGGTCAGTCGTTGGGCAGCTCGCAACGCAGGGCGCTCAGCAGGGTGCGAAGTTTGACGGTCGTCTCGGCCAGCTCGGCGCGCGGATCCGACGCCGCGACGATCCCGCCGCCCGCACTCGCCCGCAGCGTCCGCCGATCGGCGGAGAGCTCGCCGCCGCGAATCGCCACGACCCATTCGCCGTCGCCGTCGTCGCCGCACCAGCCCACCGCGCCGCCGTAGAAGCCGCGTCGCGGTTCGTCGGTCGCGATCGCTTCCAGGGACGCGGTGAACGGGGTGCCGTTGACGGCGGGGGTCGGGTGCAGCAGCAGGGCCAGGTCGAGGGCGGTGGTAGACGGGTCACGCAGCACGCCGTGAATGGGTGTGGCCAGGTGCCAGACCTGTTCGGTGCTGAGGAGCTCGGGCGCGTCGGGGATGCGCAGTTCCGTGCAGACGGGGGTCAGTTGCTGCCGGATCCAGTCGATCACGAAGGCGTGCTCGTCGTGATTCTTCGTGCTGGACAGCAGTTCGCGCGCCTGGGCCGCGTCATCGGCCGGATCGGTGCGGCGAGGCAGGGTTCCCGCCAGCGGATTCAGGCTGACGCGGTCGCCGTGCCGCGCGACCAGCACCTCGGGTGTCGCCCCGATCAGCGTCTCGCCGGATCGACCCGCCGCGGACAGGTCGACCGCGTACACCGCGGCATTCGGATGCCTGGTGAGCAGATGTGCCGCCAGTACCTCGGGATCCAGCGGCGCGTCGGCCTCCAGCACGATCGACCGTGCGGCCACTACCTTGCGCAGCTCGTTCGCCGGGTCACCCAGTTGCTCGACCAGCTTCGTCACACGCGCGACATGTTCTGCCGCACTGGGTATTTCGGCCACCACGCGGACGCCGGGCAATTCCGGGAGCGCCGCGGGTCGCCACGGTCCCGCCGTGTGTAGCACCGTCTCCGGTTGCCAGAGCGCCGCGGGTTCGCGCGGATCGAAGGGGAGCGCTCCGACGATCAATGTCGGTGCCGCGCCGGACGAGTCGTGCTGTTTCTCGACCGAATCGGTGACGTGGTCGGGCCGTTTCTGCCACACACGCAGCGCCGCCACTGCCCGCCGAGGGTCGGAGTACGCCTGGCGCACCCCTGACGTCCGCAACACCGCGTCGGGTCGAGCGAGCAGGAATTCGTTCATGGTGCTTCGACCATAACGCCGCCGATGTGGCGCCGATCCGGGAGAGCGACGGAACTCTCACCGCGCGACGGCGCCACGAAGTTCCGGTGTGGCGAACCGCTACTGCTCCGGTGGCACCAGGAAGACCGGCCGGTGCCCGTGCTTGAGAACGGCCTCGGCGACGCTGCTGTGCAGCAGCGCGCGCAACCCCGTGGCACCGCGCGTACCGGCCACGATGATGTCGACGTCGAGCTCATCGGCGCAGTCCACAATGGTGTTCCAGATCGTGGTGGTGCACTCGGCGGTGCGCGGTTCGGCGTCGATTCCGGCCAGTTCGGCCAGGTGCACGCCCTCGGCGTTGATCTTGCGGGCGTCGGAGTAGGCGATGTCCTCCACCTCCTCGTCAGGCACCCAGTCCGGCTGCATCACCCCGGCGAGCCCGGAGATGCGCGCGGCCTGGCGCACCATCGGTTCCCATGCGGTGAGCAGAATCGCGCGTTCGGCGGTCAGGAATCGTCCCGCGTACTCGATGGCTCGTTTGGCGTGTTCGGAACCGTCGTAGGCGATGAGCATCCGATCGCATGCCATGACGACCTCCTGCGCTGGTCGGAGCAGCTTTTCCCTCAGGTTACCCGCGGATGTGTGTATCAATCCGAACCACCGTGGTGGGGTTCGCGCCGGGAGCGGGCTACCGTGGAGCGCATGCGGAAATCGCCTGTGGTCGTGTTCGCAGTCCTCGCCGCCGTTGCCACCGCCTGTTCGGGAGGTTCGTCGAACGAGACGACGCCCGCGGCGGGTAGCAGCGGAGTGGCCGCCCCCTCTGCCGCCGGAGAGCCGAGTTCGCCAGGGTCGGCGACTCCGACCCAAAGCAATTGCGGTGCAGACTATCTCGCCAAGCTCTCCCAGCGGGAGAAGCTGGCCCAGCTGCTGACCGTCGGCATCACCGGTTCGGCGGACGCGTCGAACGTGGTGAGTTCGGAGCAGGTGGGCGGCATCTTCGTCGGCAGCTGGACCGATCCGAGCCTGCTGGACAAGTCGGCGCTCGACGCGGTGAAAGCGCAGGCCAAGGTCCCGCTGATGGTGACCATCGACGAAGAGGGCGGGCGGGTCTCGCGCGCGAAGAACGTGATCGGCGCCGCGCCGTCGGCCCGTGAGATCGCGCAGACCCAGACCCCTGAGCAGTACTACCAGTTCACGCTGACCAGGTCGAAGGCGCTGAAGGATCTGGGCATCACCGTCGATTTCGCTCCCGATGTCGATGTGAGCAGCCAGCCCGACGACAGTGTGATCGGCGACCGCTCCTACAGCGACGACCCGAAGGTCGTCACCGAATTCGCGGGCGCCTACATCCGCGCGGCCAACGAGGTGGGCCTCGGCTCGGTGATCAAGCACTTCCCCGGCCACGGCTCCGGTTCCGGTGACTCGCACACCGGCGCCGTCACCACCCCGCCGCTGGACCAGATGCAGAACACCGACCTGGTGCCGTTCCGTGAGCTGGTGAACTCCGGCGCGGCGGTGATGGTCGGCCACCTCGACGTGCCCGGCCTGACCGAGCCCGACGTGCCCGCCAGCATCAGCCCGGCCGCGATGACGCTGCTGCGCGAGGGCAAGGGCTACGGCGCCGCCCCCTACGACGGCCCGATCTTCACCGACGATCTCAGCGGCATGGCTGCCATCACCGCCCGGATGTCCATCGCCGACGCGGTCGAGGCCACGCTCGTCGCGGGCGCCGACAACGCGCTGTGGATCAGTAGCGATGCGGTGCCGCAGGTACTCGACCGTTTGGAACAGTCGGTCGCGAGTGGCAAACTGCCCGCCGACCGGGTCGACACTTCCGTACTGCGGATGGCGCGCTACAAGGGCGTAGCGCTGGGCTGCTGATCGCACCCGGCGACTGTGCGGCAAATGAGCGCGGGTGAACTTACCTTGGAGTAAGATAGGTGGTTCACCCTGCGGTAGGAGAGTGGATGGCAGGCGGGACCAAGCGACTTCCCCGGGCAGTTCGCGAGCAACAGATGCTCGATGCCGCCGTCGAGGTATTCGCACGCAAGGGCTTCCACGACACGTCGATGGATGCGATCGCCGCCGAGGCGAAGATCTCCAAACCCATGCTCTACCTGTACTACGGCTCCAAGGACGAGCTGTTCCGCGCCTGCATCCAGCGCGAGGGTCTGCGTTTCATCGAGGCCGTCGCGCCCGCGGGTAACCCGCAGTTGACCCCGCACGAACAGGTCCGCACCGCGCTGGAGGGTTTCCTCGATTTCGTCGACCGCAATCGGCAGTCCTGGCAGGTTCTCTACCGTCAGGCTATCGGTCAGCAAACTTTTGCCGCCGAAATCGACAATGCCCGCGAGCGCGTCATCGAGCTCACCGCGAAACTGCTGGAATCCAGCGCCAAGAACGCCGACCCCGGCACCAATTTCGAGGTCGTCGCGGCGGCGGTGATCGGTGCGGGTGAGGCCATCGCCGACCGGGTCGCGAGCGGGCGGATCGAAGTGGCCGAGGCGGTGGACCTGCTCGACGATCTCGCCTGGCGCGGTCTGGCCGGCCGGAAGAAGATCGACTAGCGGTTGCGCCTGGCCCCGTCGGCTGCGATCGTGCACGGTTGACGTTTCACGACAGACGGGGTGGCAGTGTTCGGTGTGTTGAAGCCGTGTGCGCACGGCGCGGCGAAATATGGCATCGATCCGGGGCAGTGGCAGGCACACATGTGCGGGCTGTGTCTGGGTCTGCGAGACGGGCACGGTCAGTTGGCCCGCGCCGCGACCAACACCGACGCGATCGTGCTCAGTGTGCTCACCGAGGCGCAGTCGGGCGCGAGTGCGCGCACGAGCGCCGGTCCGTGTCCGCTGCGCGGGATGAAGCGCGCGTCGGTGGTCGCCGCGAACGCGCCCGGTGTGCGGTTGGCCGCCACGGCGTCACTGCTGCTGGGCGCGGCCAAGATCGGCGATCACGTCGAGGACGGGGACACCTCCGTCCTCACCCGCCGACCGATGCGCCGGGTGTCGAACGCCTGGGCCGCACGAGCTCAGCAGCAGGCTGATCTGATCGGGCTCGATGTGGGGCCCATGCTGACCGCGATCGCCACCCAGTCCTCGATGGAGTCCCGCGCGGCGGTCGAGGTGATCACGCTCGAGGAACTCACCGGGCCGACTCAGCTCTGTGCCGCGACCCTTTTCGGGCACACCGCCACCCTGGCCGGGCGTCCGGAAAACGTTGCGGCCCTTCAGGAGATCGGTCGGCACGTCGGCCGCATCGCGCATCTGGCCGACGCCATCGAAGACCTCGAGCGCGACCGCGCCCGTGGCCGTTTCAATCCGCTGGAGGCCACCGGCACGGATATGCCCCGCGCCTACGATCTGTTGCGCGAGAGTGAATCCCGCATCCGGCAGGCCGCGTCCGAGGCCGAACTCGACCAGCTGCCGACGGTGCGCTGGGCGCTGCTCGATCCGCTGGCGAGCCTGTTGCGCAGCCTCGGTCGAGGTCTCGGCATCGTGGTCGGCCATGCCTGCCGTACTTCAGTTACGGCGCAACAGCATTCGCCGTACGAGTTCCCGTCCCCGCCCGGACGGCGCCCGGGCAGACCGGGGCCGTTCAAGGCGAGTGGACTCGTGCTCGGCGTCTACTGCACCGGCATGGCCTGCTGCGTCGACCACACCAGCCCGTGCACCGGCGAACAGAAGGACGCCTGGGCCAAGAAATGCGACTGCGGCAGTTGCTGCGATTGCGGTGAGTGCTGCGGCAACTGCTGCGGCGAGGACTGCTGCTGCGGTGACTGCAGCTGCGATTGCGGCTGCTGACGAAAAAGGCTCGCGCGGTGGCGAATCCGCCTACCGCGCGAGCCTTCTGCTATCGAACCCCTACTCGCACTTGACGATCGGGATGGGGTCGTACTTCACGGTCCGCGTGTGCCGCGACACCTGCGCGCCGGACTTGGCGTCGGTGATCACCCTGGTGTCGGAGATGGTGAAGCCGGGCGCGCCCTCGGAGGCGATGCAGTCCTTGCCCTTGGGCAGCACGACCTCGTTGGGTTCGGTCGGCTTCGACTTCTCACCCGTAATCGATTCCACGTTCACGGTTTTGGTGCCCCACAGCCGCACGGTGATCTCGGAGCCGGTGGCGACCGCCTGGATGTAGACACCGGTCGTGCCGGTATTGCGGAACGCCAGGTCGATCGCGCCGTCGAACACCGTCGCCTCGCGCGCGGCCGGGTAGCGCGAGATGTAGTAGCTGTGCTCGGTGTGTCCGCCGTCTTCCATCCCGGCGAAGTACGCCGCGTTGTAGAGCGTGGTGGCGAACTGGCTGATGCCGCCGCCGACCGCGGTGCTCGGCCTGCCCTTGTCGATGATGCCGGACTCCACATAGCCCTCCGCCGCGGTGCGCGGGCCGGTGAACTCGTTGAGCGAGAACGTATCTCCCGGCTTGACCACCGCACCGTCGACCTTGGCGGCGACCGTGCGGATATTCACCCCGGAGGGGCCGCTGAAGCCGCCGGTGGTGAACTGGCCGATCGTCTCGTTGACCCCGAGCGCGTTCGCGGCCTCGGTGGTGAGCTTGGGCTCGATGCGCTGATACACCACCGGGCTGGTGCGCGGGCCCGGCTGCGTGAGCAGGGTGGGCAGCTTCTCCAGCGTCTTGGGCCAGTCCACCTTCTCGCCGACCACGGCGGGCACCACGGTCGGTTTGCCCGCGCCGACGGTGAAGGTGGCGTCCTTGGGTTCCACCTCGGACTTCGCCAATTGTGGTGCGAGCAAGGCGATGACGGCGTCGTTGTTGAACTGGGGTGCCAGTCCGCCGTTGCCGTCCGGCACGAAACCGAGCACGTCGGCGATCTGGCCGCCGGTCAGCGTGGCCTGAACATCCTTGCCGGACACAGTGATCGGTGACGCGACGGCCGGTGTGGCGATGTCGCGCACCGCCGCCTGCACGGCGTCGGCGCGCACGGCGACCGGCGCGGCCACCACGGGCAGATCCAGTTGGCTGGTCGCCGCCCAGCGGTCGGTGATCGTGGTGCGCGCGGCCTCGGTGTCGAGCACCCGGCCCGGCACCGGCGCGACCGCGACCGGCCTGCCGTTCTCGAACCGCACCGTACCTTCGACAGTCGGATTGTCGTGGACGCGGAAGCTCTCGAGCTGTGCGTCGAGGGCCGCGGTGTCGACGGTGCTCGACACCGGAACCTCGCGGGTGCCGAAGAGTGAGATCAGTCGGCTCACCGGGTTCAGCGGCTGGCTGCCGACGGCGTCCCAGGTGCGGTCGTAGTCCACCGACAGACCGGCTGTGGCGGGCACCATGCTGGCCTGCACATCGCCGATCCGCACGGGTAGGGGTCGCTCGGCCTTGGGCCCGAGTTCGGTGTGCAGCAGCGCGTCGGCTTCGGCCTGGTCCATCCCGCCGATGTCGATACCGGCGACGACGACGCCGCGCGCCACCTCACCCGTGCTCAACGCGAGGTCGGCCAGGTAGGCGGCGGTCCCGACGGCCAGCACGGCGCCGACCGCGATCCCGATCCGCTTGACCAGCTGCTGGTTGCCCGGCGGGGCAGGCGGGGGTGGGCCCGCCGGGCCGGGGGTGGGTGACCAGCGATCGCGGGTCACGGTGTTCAAGGGCTGCGTAAGGGCGGTGGTGTCCGGATCGAAAGTGCGATTTGATTCGAGCAGCTTGCGTAATCCGACCTCGCCCCTTCGGTCGGCCGGTTGTCCGGCGGTCGACTCGCTGGGCACGGAGGTCCTTCCGTTAGGTTGGCCCCGAATGTTTGCGGGGTCCGGCCCGAGGGTAACGCGCTTCGGCGCGCTCGGCAGCTCGGCAACCGGGTGGGGGCAGCAGAAAGGCTCCGCGTAGTTGCCGGGTCGGGGGTCTGGCAACTACACGGAGCCGATCTGTTTATCGGGGCTAGGAGCGGGGCGTTACAGCCCATTCGGAAGAATTTCGGCGCGCGGGCCGACGCCGCCAGGACCGACGACCCGGCGGCGCGAGACAATCGGGGTGAGACTCGACACCACGGACCGGACGAACGAGGAGAACTGATGCAGCTGGGAATGATCGGCCTCGGCCGGATGGGTGCCAACATCGTGCGCCGGATCGTGCGCGACGGGCATACCGCCGTCGGCTACGAGCGTCACCCAGGGCCGATCGCCGAGATGGAGTCCGAGCTCGGCGGCAAGTTCCGCGGCACGACCGACCTGGCCGAGTTCATCGGCATGCTCGAGGTGCCCCGCGTGGTGTGGGTGATGATTCCCGCCGGTGCCACCGGCAAGGTGATCGAGGACGTCGCCGAGCTGCTCGAGCCGGGCGACATCATCATCGACGGCGGCAACAGCCGCTACCACGAGGACATCAAGCGCGCGAAGGCATTGGAGCCCAAGGGTATTCACTACCTGGACATCGGCACCTCGGGCGGCGTGTTCGGCCTACAGCGCGGCTATTGCCTGATGATCGGCGGAAACGCGGCCCAGGTCGACTACCTGGAGCCGCTGCTGGCGACCATCGCCCCCGGCTACGAGTCGGCCCCGCGCACCCCTGGCCGCACCGGTGAGCCGTCGCAGGCCGAGAAGGGCTACCTGCTGTGCGGTCCGCACGGCGCGGGTCACTTCGTGAAGATGGTGCACAACGGCATCGAATACGGCGCGATGGGCGCCTACGCCGAGGGTCTCAACATCCTGAAGCACGCCAACGCGGGCTCGGAGTACCTGCACGGTGAGCACTCCGCGGAGGAGACGCCGATGGAACACCCCGAGTACTACATGTACGACCTGGACATCCCGGCCATCACCGAGGTGTGGCGTCGCGGCTCGGTGGTGGCCTCCTGGCTCCTCGATCTCACCGCGTCGGCCCTGGTCAGCGACCCCGACCTGGACTCCTACAGCGGCCGCGTCTCCGACTCCGGCGAAGGTCGCTGGACCATCGACGCCGCCATCGACACCGCGGTCCCCGTCCCGGTCCTCTCCGCCGCCCTCTACCAGCGCTTCTCCTCCCGCGGCCAGGCCCTCTACGCCGACAAGATGCTCTCGGCCATGCGAAAGGCGTTCGGCGGCCACAATGAGCTGCCGCAGAAGTAGCCAGACGCGTATATCCCGAAAGGCGTTCGGCGGCCACAATGAGCTGCCGCAGAAATAGCCCCCTAGACGCCCGCAACCGGCCTTTCGTCGCCAGACGGAGGTCGGTTGTCGCGTTTCCGGGTCGAATCGAGTGGATCGAAAATCCTCGGATGCTACCCGTGCCGGAGAGTAAAACAATGATGTTCCACAAAATAAGAACACGTTCTTCTTTTCCAGGACAAGCGTCCAGTCGGACCTATACCTTGTGGTCAGAGGGGGGAAAGCCCACCTGATGAGGAATTCGCCCCGGTCGTCTCGCCCGGGGCTTTGGAGGAAAAGCATGTTCCGGACTTCGCGTATCGCCGCGGGCGTCGCCACCACCGCCCTGGTCGTCGCCGGTGTCGGTGTCGGCCTTGGATCCGGCGTCGCCGCCGCCGACGCCAGCTGCGCGGTGAGCAGTCACGCGCAGAAGAAAGACGCGAGCACCGTCGGCGTCACCCACGTCTACGACAAGATCGCGAGCGCCGAGCAGATCGGCGTCGGCACCTCGGTCACCTACAAGGTGATCGTGGGAACCACCGGGATCGGTAACCCGTACGTCAACACCATCACCGACTTCCCGCCGGTCGGCTTCGGCGCGCCGACCAAGGCCACCATCACCGCCTATCATGCGATCGGCGGCCAGGTCACCGAGGACGTCACCGCCGAGCCCAACGCGGGCGGCTGGAAGGTCACGAGCACCGGCTGGTTCGTCAACTCGGGCAACCCGGTCACCCTGACCATCACCTACCCGGTGCCGAGCAGCGTCAAGACGGGTCAGATGGTCACCAGTGGTGGCGTCGGGGTCGCGGGCACCGTGGGCGTCGGCAATGAGATGCCCGGTCTCACCGCCTGTTTCACCGCGCGCGGCGCCAACGCCGGCGAGACGGTGATCGGCAGCCTCGGTGACAACGGGCTGGGTTCCGATGATGGCCAGCTGAGCTCCACCGGCTCGCTGAGCGACATCATCTCCGACGTGCTGGGCGATCTGATCGGTAGCTGATCGTCTGGCACCTGGTCGCCGGGACGGTCTCGCGCTGCCGTCCCGGCGAACCATTCTCTGTGTGGCGCATTCTTTTCGAACTCTGTGAGGACTCGTGTTCCCCTGTAAGCGGACGGTGCTGACCGCGCTCGCCGTTGTCGCGCTGTCGGTCGTCGCCATCGGAACGGCCGGTGCGGACGGATCGCGGCTGGATCGGATCGAGCGGCCCGGCCAGCGGCAGCAGACGCTGCACGTGTACTCCGCGTCCATGGACCGGGTGATTCCGCTGCAGGTCATCACGCCGCACGACACCAGCGCGCCACGTCCGACGCTGTATCTGCTCAACGGCGCGGGCGGCGGTGAGGATATCGCGAACTGGTACAACCAGACCGACATCGTGCAGTTCTTCGCCGACAAGAACGTCAACGTCGTCACGCCGGCGGCGGGCGCGTTCTCGTACTACACCGACTGGCTGCGCGACGATCCGAAGCTCGGCCGCAACAAATGGCAGACCTTCCTCACCGAGGAACTCCCGCCGATCATCGACGCCACCCTGGGCACCACCGGCGTGAATGCCATCGCGGGCCTGTCGATGTCGGCCACGGCGGTGCTCAACCTGGCCATCGCCGCCCCTGATCGTTACCGCGCCGTCGGTTCCTACAGCGGCTGCGCCTCGGTCGACGATCCGGTCAGCCGCGCCTATATCGATTTCGTCCTCGCCCGCGGTGGTGCCGACCCCGCCAACATGTGGGGCCCGCCCGGCGACCCCGCCTGGCGTGCGAACGACGCCTACCTCAACGCGGAACGCCTGCGCGGCAAGGCGATCTACCTGTCCAGCGCCAACGGGCTCCCCGGCGCCGCCGAAACTCTCCCGCCCGGAGCGACGCCAGGAAAGGTCATCGGCATGACCGACCAGATCCTGCTCGGCGGCGCCAT
This sequence comes from Nocardia sp. NPDC055165, assembly GCF_053606985.1. NCBI lineage: Bacteria > Bacillati > Actinomycetota > Actinomycetes > Mycobacteriales > Nocardiaceae > Nocardia > Nocardia sp. NPDC055165. The sequence goes on along the minus strand of NZ_JBSGSS010000004.1, from coordinate 61,563 downwards.
CGAAGCCGCTGCCAACCAGTGCACCCAGCGCCTCGCTGCGCGCCTGGCGGAGCTGAACATCCCCGCCCACACCGAATTCCGCCCCGCCGGCACCCATACCTGGCGGTATTGGGAACAAGATCTGCACAACTCCTGGCCACTTCTCGCCGCCGCTATCGAAGCGAACTGACAGTGCGGTGTGCAACTCGAATGTCTTGTAGCACTGAATAATTCGAGGTGTCAAGCCCATGGAAGCTATAGATAACGCTCTTATCGAGGCACCCGATGTGGTTATCAGCTTCGCTCAGTTTTCCATTGAAAGGCTTGTTATGCACCGTCGAATGATCCGAGTCCTTGTTGCCACCGCGGCTGTCGCCGGTATCGCCGCAGGCGCGCCAACAGCGCTCGCCGCCCCCGCGCAACCGACTGTGGTAGCCGAATCGGGTTCCGCCGGAACCGGTTCCGCCGCGATCGACATTCCACTCGGCTTCCTCAAGCTCATTCTCTGCGGGCCGTGGGCGTCCACGGAGCCGCACCCGAACCCGACGTGCCGCTGAGGTCTGACAACGAAACGGCGGGTGTTCTCCGAAGAATCGGAGAACACCCGCCGTTTCTGTGCGTGATCAGCGCGGACTAGCGCTCGATGATCGCCACCACACCCTGGCCGCCCGCGGCGCAGATGGAGACCAGCGCGCGGCCGGACCCCTTCTCCGCCAGCATCTTCGCGGTCGAGGCGACGATGCGGCCGCCGGTCGCGGCGAACGGGTGGCCCGCGGCGAGCGAGGAGCCGTTGACGTTGAGCTTGCTACGGTCGATCGAGCCCAGCGCGCCGTCGAGGCCGAGGCGCTCCTTGCAGTAGGCGTCGGACTCCCACGCGGCCAGGGTGGCCAGCACCACGGAGGCGAAGGCCTCGTGGATCTCGTAGTAGTCGAAGTCCTGCAGGGTCAGGCCGTTGCGGGCCAGCAGGCGCGCGACCGCGTAGGTGGGCGCCATCAGCAGGCCGTCGGGGCCGTGGATGTAGTCCACCGCGGCGACCTCGGAGTCGACCAGGTGGGCCAGCACCGGCAGGTTGCGCTCGGCCGCCCACTCGTCGGTGGACAGCAGCACCGCGGACGCGCCGTCGGTGAGCGGGGTCGAGTTGCCCGCGGTCATGGTGGCGTCGCCCGCCTTGACGCCGAACACCGGCTTCAGGGTCGACAGCTTCTCCACGGTGGAGCCGGGACGCAGGTTGTCGTCGCGGGTCAGGCCGAGGAACGGGGTGATCAGGTCGTCGAAGAAGCCACGGTCGTAGGCGGCCGCCATGTTCTTGTGCGAGAGGTAGGCCAGCTCGTCCTGCGCTTCGCGGGCGACGCCGAATTCCTTCGCGGTGATGGCGGCGTGCTCACCCATCGACAGACCGGTGCGCGGCTCGGCGTTCTTGGGGATCTCGATGCCCAGCATCGAGGGGCGCAGCTGGCCGACCAGCTTGACCTTGTCCTTGGTGGTCCGGGCGCGGTTGGCGGTGAGCATCCACTCGCGCATGTCCTCGCTCACGCCGATCGGCGCGTCGGAGGTGGTGTCGGCGCCGCCGCCGATGCCGGACTCGATACGACCCAGCGCGATCGCGTCACCGACGGTGACGATCGACTGCAGGCCGGTGCCACAGGCGAGCTGCAGGTCGTGGGCCGGGGTGTAGGGCGAGAGCTTCGAGCCGAGCACGCTCTCGCGGATCAGGCTGTGCTCGCCGACCTTCTTGAGCACAGCGCCGCCGACGACCATGCCCAGGCGCTCGCCCTGCAGACCGAACCGGCTGACCAGCCCATCGAGGGCGGCGGTGAACATGTCCTGATTGGACGCCTTGGCGTAGGCCTTGTCGGAGCGCGCGAACGGGATGCGGTTGCCGCCAACGATGGCAATCGGGCGCTGGGTCTTCGCGGCCTTGGCAGGCTTAGCTGCGGCCTTGGCCGTCGCCGAGCGGGCTTTGCTTGTCACTCGAGTTCTCCATGGTCTCGTCGGTTCCGGGTAACGCCGGCCGCTGGAATCGGCCCCCGTGCGGTCGCGGCGTCGTATCGGTTTACATTAAACTTACTCCGGAGTAAGTTCGTTGTCGACACCGTACCCGCAAGTGTGCGCTCACACGGGGGACACTGGGCGGAGCACGGTCACCACACTCGTCGAGCACAGAGAAGGTAGGAACAGTGGCAGCCAAGAGCAAGGGTGCACCGAACCTCTACGGATCTTTCATCCACTCCGCCCCCGGCGCGTTCCTCGCGAGCAAGCTGGGCCTCCCGCAGCCGGCCGAACTGCGCCGCTACAAGGCGGGCGAGCCCGCGCTGCCCGGCCCGGTGCTGCTCGGCGGCAAGGGTCGCCTGGCCGAGCCGGTCCGCGCGCTGCTGTCGGACTACACCGTCGCGGACTCGCTCGAATCGGGCACCAAATACGGCGCGCTGGTCTTCGACGCCACCGGCATCGATTCGATCGACAAGCTCGCGCAGCTGTTCGAGTTCTTCCAGCCGGCCATGCGCAGCCTCGCGCCGTCGGGCCGTGTCGTGGTTCTGGGCACCACCCCCGAACTGGTCGGCTCGGTCGACGAGCAGATCGCCCAGCGCGCGCTCGAGGGCTTCACCCGTTCGGTCGCCAAGGAGCTGCTGCGCGGTGCGACCGGCCAGCTCGTCTACGTGCACCCCGAAGCGGGCGCATCCGCGACCGGCCTCGAGTCGACTCTGCGCTTCCTGCTCTCCGGTAAGTCGGCCTTCGTCGACGGCCAGGTCATCCGGGTCGGTTCCGCCGACTCGGTCGCCCCGGCGTCGTGGGACAAGCCGCTCGCGGGCAAGGTCGCCGTCGTGACCGGTGCCGCGCGCGGTATCGGCGCCACCATCGCCGAGGTGTTCGCCCGTGACGGCGCCACCGTGATCGTCGCCGACATCCCCGCCGCGGGTGAGGCGCTGTCCGACACCGCGAACAAGATCGGCGCCACCGCGCTGGCCCTCGACGTCACCGCACCCGACGCCGCCGAGCGTCTGGCCGACTTCGCCACCGAGCGTTTCGGCGGCATCGACATCGTCGTCCACAACGCCGGCATCACCCGCGACAAGCTGCTCGCCAACATGGACGAGGGCCGCTGGAGCTCGGTGATCAACGTCAACCTCGCTGCCCCGCACCGCATCACCTCCGGCCTCGTCGCCAAGGGCGTGCTCAAGGAAGGCGGGCGCGTGATCGACGTGTCCTCCATCGCGGGCATCGCGGGCAACCGCGGCCAGACCAACTACGGCGCGTCCAAGGCGGGCGTCATCGGCATGGTCGACGCCGAGTCCCCGCTGCTGGCCGAGAAGGGCATCACCATCAACGCGGTGGCGCCCGGCTTCATCGAGACCGCGATGACCGCCGCCATCCCCGTCGGCACCCGCGAGGCCGGTCGCCTGATGAGCTCGCTGCTGCAGGGCGGCCAGACCGTCGACGTCGCCGAGACCATCGCCTACTTCGCGAGCCCCGCGTCGAACGCGGTGAGCGGCAACGTGGTTCGCGTCTGCGGTCAGAGCCTGATCGGCGCCTGATGACTCAGACGATCACCCTCACCGAGGTTCCCAAGAACGGCGGCCTGTACGCCAAGGCGGCGCTGGGCGCCATCCCGCTGCCCGCTCCGCTGTCGGCGCGCAAGCCGACCCTGCCCGACCGTCGAGTAGTCCTCGAGGGCGTGCGGGTCGACCCCGACCATCTCGCCGCGTACTGCCATGCCACCGGCCTGCGTTTCAGCGACATCTTGCCGCTGACGTACCCGTTCATCCTCAGCTTCCCGCTGGCGATGCAACTCGTCGTCGCACGGGATTTCCCGTTCAGCGCGGTCGGTGCGGTGCACTTCGAGAACGTCATCGAACGCACTCGCGAGATCTCGGTCGCCGAGCCCCTCGATTTCTCCACCCACATCGAGAACCTCCGCGAACACCCGAAAGGTCTTCTGGTGGACGCGATCACGGAGATCAGCGTCGGTCGTGAACTCGTCTGGCGGCAGGTGACCACCTTCCTGCACCAGCAGCGCACGTCGCTATCGGGCGGTCCCAAGTCGGCGCCCCCCGCCGATGAGGTGCCCCCGCCCCCGTTGCGCGTGCAGCGCGTGGATCAGAAGATGATCAACCGCTACGCCGCCGCGTCCGGCGACCACAACCCGATCCACGTCTCCGGGATCGGCGCGAAGGCAATGGGTTTCCCGCAGACCATCGCCCACGGCATGTGGTCGGCGGCAGCGATCCTCAGCACCATCGAGGGCCGCGTCCCCGAAAAGGCCACTTACGCGGTCAAGTTCGGCAAGCCGATCTTCCTTCCGTCCTCGGTGAACATCTACGCCGACCAGGTCGGATCCGGCTGGGATCTCTCCATCCTGCATCCCAAGAAGGGGTACCCACACCTCACCGCAACCTTGCGCTGAGTCTCCACCGGCAAGGGCCGCACACTCCAGGGGGGTGTGCGGCCCTTACTGGTTTCAGGGCACGGTGAATCGGTCGTCACGACGGATTGTGTTCGGGGCCTTACGCTTTCGAGGATCTCGCCGATCGTCATCCCGATAGGTGTCGTTACGGGCAATTGCTGTGACTTTACTCATCGACATAAAATGATTCGCTATGAAGTTGCCATAAGGAATTCTGGCGCCCATTTTGGTCTACCGTCCGGTGTTTTCTTCTGCGTGCTAAGAAATTGCCCGGGGCACGGAGGGCTGACTTTGTAGTGTTGCCCGGCTGTCAATACCGCGGGCTCGCGCCACCGGGCAACTATTCGGCATCTGAACACCGTGGTGGCCGAATTTCGAGCATTCCGGTTCCTCTGAAACGCGTGTAGAACTTCTCTTGCCCAGCGATCGTTCGGTCGCGTCGGCGGGTTCACCTGATCCAGATCCGTGGCGAGAAGTGTTGTGGAGGAAGCGTTGTGAACAAGATCAGTCATTCGAATCGGGGGATTCTGCGCGCGGTTGCTCTCGTGGGGGCGGCGCTGTCGCTGGTCGCGAGCGCCGGCGCGGCGGCAGGCGCGGACACCGGAAGCGGCGAGACCGGAAGCGGGGTAATCGACACGGGCAGCGGGATTCTGGGGGATCTGCTCGATACCGGCAGTGGAATCCTCGGCGGTAGCTCGAGCGGTGGGTCGTCCGAGAGCGTGCAGCCGTGCAACCGCTCGACCAAGTCCGGCGGGGCCGGCGTCACCAACACGACGCATCAGCTCGGCGTCACCGGACCGACCTCGTTCGTCCTGACCTACGAAACCCTCAACATTCCCGACCGCATTCAGGTCTTCTACGAAGGCGGGCAGGTGCTCGACACCGGCTATGTCGGCGACAATGCCAACCAGGGCACCGGATCTCGGGTCGTTTCGTTGCCCGCGGGGTCGTCCTCGACGGTGAGCGTTCGGGTTACAGGCCCGAATGACACCCAGTGGGAGTACACGGTCAACTGCCCGTCTTAGCGCGACCGGTCCATCCCGGTCGATATCGCACGTGTCGGGGCCGCATACCCGAAAAGGCATGCGGCCCTGAGCAAACAGCTATCTGACAGAAAACTGACAGCACATATTCCGGTAAGCGCAGCGCACGGCGGGAAAACATGAATATGGCTGCCGCCCAATCGGTTACACACCGGAACTCGTTACAGGTTTTCATGGTGATATCACTCATGGACTAAGCCGATCAGTAACTGGGTATACAGCAAGGTTCGGCACAAGCGTGATGCTCTGCCTCGATCCTTCGCTGCGGGGATCTTGCCGCGGTTCGCGTGATTGATCGATCGTCCAGCGGTAATGATCTTGTTCGAGCTCCCGTTCGTTGTGCCGAACGGCGGTCTTCGAGCAATCGATATGAGATCCCCGAAACGAGTTCTGCCGTCAGGCACTCAACGGGCAAATGTGCAGCAATGGTTCGGCGAATGCCCCGAATGTCGCGGGCTAGGGAGCCGCCGCCGACCGTGTTAGAAACTTTCAGTCGGCAACAAAGTCGGCAATCATGGTTAATACCAAGGGGTTTCATTTCATGAAGAAGATTCGCACGCTCGGCTTCGGCATCGTCATCGCCGCCGGGATGGCCGTGTTCGGCACGGGCGTCGCCACCGCGGACGAGGTCCCGCCGGTTGTCACCGAACCCGGCACCGGCGGCACGGGCGAGGAGGCCACCACCGGTTCGGCCGGCAGCCTGGCGGCGATCCTGAAGGCGCTCACCAGCGGCTCGTCGGCGGCGGAGGACCCGGCGGACACCGAGACCGGCACCGAGGTCGCCGACGAGACCGAACCCGGCACCGGCGGCACGGGCGACGACGCCTCGACCGGTTCGGCCGACAGTCTGGCCGCGATCCTGAAGGCGCTCACCAGCGGCTCGGCAGCGGCTGAGGAGACCCCGGTGGAAACTCCCCCGGCCTCCTGACGCAGTACGCGAACGACGAATGCCCCGCGATGAGCGGGGCATTCGTCGTTCGAGCTCAGCTGTGTCTGGCCGCGCGAAGTCCGTTGACGTAAGCGGCGACAATTCGCAGATCACCTTCGGACAACCCGGAGAGATCGACGATTCCCTCGGTGGATTGCGGCCGAACCTGCTCCGTCTCGATCGGGTCCAGCCCCGCCTGTGTCAGCAGCGGTTCGGCATCGAGACCGACCGCCGCCGCCATGGCCTGCAAGGTCTCGGCCGTGGTGCTGGCGGGGACCTTCTGTCCGCGCTTGTACTGGGTCCCGTTCTCGACCTGTGTCCACAGGCTCGTACTGATCCGTGCTGCTTTCGCGGCGCGGTCCATCGACATCTCGCGCTCCTTGCGAGCAAGTCGCAGGGTGGCGCTGACCTCGGCGGGGACCACCGCGCTCCGTTGTCTCACCATGCATCGAGGGTAGCAGATTGTTTGCACTGATGCATGAAGTGTATGTAGTCATCGGCTGCGAATTTGCGAATCGAAATCCTGCACCGGATGTAGACCGTAACAGCGAATGGCGAGTTTGTTTGTGGTGGTACGTGACTGGGTACAGCACTCTGCCGCCTCGGCTTGACAGACGCGTTGCAACAACGTTGCATACAACGGGTGTCCGATTGTGGGTCCCAGTAGGAGCCACTCCTGGACACCGCCCGGGGGCGCGCCACTCGATTTCGGCCGCGTAGCAGGGTACGACCGGGGCTCCGGCCCGCTATCGACCGAAGGAGCAAGTACATGGGCCCATACGATGCCGTCACGGCGTCGAACCGCATTCGTGAGGATTCATGCGGCGTGACCCCCCTGGACAGGTGGGCCGATGACAACCACCTGTACCTGGATCGGGAAGCCGCGCGGGATCTGGCCCGGATGCTCGGGGACATCCCCGACCTGGCCGAGGACCTGTCGGACGCGCGCACGCGCCAGACCCGCTTCGGCGCGGTGGACTACCGCACGCGCAATGGCTCACGGGAACAGCGACTTCCGTTCAATCCCGTCGCTGCTCGCGCGGCCGACCACCTCCAGTCGGTCTTGGTGGCCTGGGTTCGGTTGGTCTGCGAACAGCGCGGCATCGACTACACCGGGGTCGCGACCACCAGCGGCATGGCGGAATGGTTGCAGCGCAACATCGTCGCGCTGGCGATGACGGAAGGTGTGGAGGCCGCGCCCGCCGAGTTCGCCGCGGCGATCGAGGCCGCGGAAGCGGTGGTGTGTCCGCCGGTCGATCTCGCTCCCGCCGATGCGGCTCTGGTCCTGCGCGCCAGGGCGGTTCGCCTCCATGCGGCCGCGATCGGCAAACTCGCCGAAGAGCTGGGTGACGGTTTCCGCAACCTCACCGCTCGGCGGGTGCGCACACTGCGCAAGGCTGGTCTGATCAGTCCCGTCCCGGGGCCCTGGTCGCCGGACTGGCCGGAGCTCTTCATCGTGGGTGAGGTTTTGGATGCGCACCGTGCCCTTCCGGCGCGGCACCGGGCGAAAGATGCATAGCGAACAGAGTGACCCAGCGGGGCGTCGGCAGATTGTTGCCGGCGCCCCGCTGGCGTTGTGGGGACCCGAAACGGCTGGATCCGGGTGCCCGAAGTGCTTAGGCCGCATGAAGTTCGGGCTCATCTCGTCGCGTCGGTGTATCGAAATACCCACGCCTACCTGGGATTTGGCATCGTGTGAAAGTCGGTGTTGACAAGTTGTGGCCGATGACGCAAACTAGTGCCAGCGGGATTCGTCGTGCCCAAAATAATTTCGGCACACCGCGATTCGATGTCAGCGAGCGCTGATCCCGCAGATCCTGACCGGGACTCGGTTCACGTCAACGCTAGAATGGGCGCGTGCTCTCGACCGAGAGTCTCGACATTTCGGCTGCTGGGTGAGGTTCTACTTGTGTCAGGTGCATTCGATGCATTTACTCCCGATGAATCCGGTAAGCCGACCGGTGAGAGACCTACTCGCGAAGGCGAGTCCCTCTATCGAGTAGACGACTCGATACCAGGCCGAAGGAACCGTGTCGGCCATGTCGATCTGTCCGACATCTGCGTAGAAGACCTCCAGGTTGTCGCTGGTGCGGTGGATCGCTGGCGCTCGCTCCGGGCGCCGACCACGGTGACGCGTACCACCTCTCGGTGACCTGACACACGGCATCTGACACCGTCTCCGGTGGTGATGATGCGACGGGTCGTGGTCAGTTCCGAGTTGTGAGAGTTGTGTATTGCCATGGGTGATGAAGGTGAGTCGGATGCCTCGATGCCGGACCGACAAGATATCGCGGTGCAGCGCAATGGGTTCAACGCCCAAGAATCTGCGTTCAACCAGGGAATCCGGGTCGATTCGGCCGTGGTCTTCGACTTCGTGTCGTATTGGTCGGTAGTCGACCGCGCAGTCCTTATCCAGGCCGACCTGTCCGGTCATGTACGAAACGAAGTCATCGCCCACGCCGTCGCCCACATCGAGATGGCCGAATCACGCGAACTGGCAGCAGCACTCGACGGCGAGCGATGGCGGGGCCGGATCGAGATGCAGGTGCACGATGTGGTGGCACAACGCCTCATCCCCGTCGCCCACCTGCGTGACGCGCTGGAGGTGGGCGACAACCTCACCGATGTCTCCGCGCTCCTCGGGGTCACCGAGTTCCTGCTCGGTTGGCGATTGCAGCACCTGGCGAACGAGGAGTTCGCGGTGATCCCGGTGCACCTGCTGAACCGCCTGGGCTGGCTGCCCGGGATGCCCTCCGAATACCCTTATCGGTGCTTGTGGCCGACATCCAGCTCGGGTGAGATGCTTCGCCAGCTGGCACCCGGCCGACACCACCGGTAGCCACAGTCTTCCTCAGCCCTCGTTCCGTGAAAACGGCACGGGGGCTTTGTCGTTGGCGCGTGCCGCCGATTCAGAACTCATGCGGCAGGCCCCCGGTCACGAACACCTCGAGCCAGCGGGTTCAGAGCCCGCCGCATGCCCGCCCCTGACGCGCCCGTCTCCCGCAGCTCGCTGTGGTCGAAAGGCGTTGTCGCAGCGCAGGGGCGCATCGGTCCCGCTCCGGCGGAGCACTCCGTCGGAGCGGGACCTCCACTCACGTCCCAGAGAGGTACGAACATGTCACTGTGGTCTCCGAAAGGATCGCCCCGCACGATCGATGTACTCGTGGTCGGCGGAACCTGGAATCCTGGCGGCGACGGCGTCACAGCTGCCTTCACCGACGCGCTGAACAAGTCGATGTTCACCCCTCGGATGGTCCCGTATCCCGCCGACTACGGGTCGCAGGTGAGCTACGCCGAGAGTGTTGCCGAAGGTAAGCGCGCGCTCCTGGCGGCTGTCGACCGGTCGCCGAACCCTGTGGTGCTGGCCGGATATTCGCAGGGTGCGGCGGTTGCCGGTGACCTCGCGGCGGAGATCGGCCGCGGTGAGCATCCGGGCCGTGAGGTGATCGCCTGCGCGTTGATCTCCGATCCGCGCAGACCGGCGGGCAAGTACCTCGGCGACACCGACCCCGGCGGCTACGGCGTTGTCGGTGAGCGGCCCATCGACGGTATCCCCGCCTATTGGGCCGCGGCGCCAGGCGATCCCATCACCGCACTGCCCGCCGGCAACCCCTTGCGGACCATCGCGGATCTGAGCGCCTTCTTCAGCTTCGCCAGCGCGAACTCGGCGGTGCGCTGGGCACAGCGGATGCTCGACACCGCCACCCGAAATCAACTGCAGCGCTGGTGGTCACCGTCCAACTGGAGCCACTGGACCGGAGCCATCGCCTATGCCCGCGGCTACCTGTTCGACGGCAGGCACACCAGTGACTACGTCCGATACGGCCACGCCCGCGCTCTCGCCCAGGCACTGAACCGCGATGTCGCCGAAGGGCGCATCTGAGACCCGCGAAAACCTGTGGGAAGGAACACATCATGAGAATCAGCAGAACCCCAGAGCCCGCGCTGGTCCGGTCGGTGCTCGTCGCTGTGACGGGTATCCTCGCCTATCTGCTCGGTCGCGAGATCGACACGGCATGGATCGAAACACTGCTCACCCTGTACGGATTGGCGACGCCGCTGATCGCGGGCGTGCTCATCAGGCCCGCCGTTACCCCGATGACCGGATCGGTGGGTGAACCGGATGGCATCGTGGTTAAGCCCTGAACTCGTACAAGCGGCAGGTATGGCCCTTGCGACAGTCATCGGCGCGGTGACCGCATGGCAGGCCCGTGAAGTCGCCAAGTTGCGTGAGCGGGTAGTCGCGCTCGAGGAACAGGCCGCCGACGATCACCTCCGATTCCGCGACGCGATCCGGCTGATCCGCGCACTGCAGCGACACATCGACGAACTGCTCGGCTTCCTGCGCCTGCACGTCCCTGGCATGGAGCCCCCGGTGGCGGACTACAAGATCCCCGCCACCCTCCAAGAAGAAATCTGACGGCGACCCCGCCGTTCCCGAACTGCATGCGGTCGGCCCCCGGAGAACACTCGATACGGTGCGGGATTCGAGCCCGCCGCATGCCGCGCTCCTGACGCGCCCGTCTCCCGCAGGTGGTCTGCGGTCGTAGACGTCGCCGCTGCGTCAGGAGCGAAGGTCCCGCCCTCGGCGCTTCCCCTCGTCCACGAGGGCGGGACCCCGAACCTTCACTCACACAAGGAGATACCCATGGCCTGGACAGGCGACCCGGTATGGCTGGCCGATGTGCTGCGCGCTGCCGGGCTGGACGTCATCGAACACGAGGGCTGGCGCGACCGGGGCCACGGCGACTTCCGTGACCTGCGCGGCGTGCTCTGCCACCACACCGCGGGCGGCGGCAAGAACGACTGGCGCATCGTCCAGGACGGCCGCGCCGACCTCCCCGGCCCGCTGGCCCAGCTGGTCCTCGAACGCGACGGCACCTTCCGCGTGATCGCCGCAGGCGTGTGCTGGCACGCGGGCCGCGGCTCCTGGCCCGGCTGGCCCACCGACAACGCCAACTACCACGTGATCGGCATCGAAGCCGTCTCCCGCGGCGACGGAACCGACTGGACCCCAGCCCAACTCGACGCCTACAAGCGCGGCTGCGCGGCCATCCTGGCCCGCATCGGCCGCGACGCCGAGGACTGCGTGGCCCACCGCGAGTACTCCCACGAAGGAAAAATCGACCCCGCCGGCATCGACATGGACGAGTTCCGTCGCGAAGTGCAGGCATTCATCGACGGAGAGGACGCTCCGATGAGCGCATCCGAAGTAACCCAGATCCAGGATTTCATCACCGCGTTCTGCGGCCCGATCGGCACCGATGTCAAGGACATCCGCGAGCAGCTGTGCGGTAGCCGGCAGCGGGATGCGGGCATGTTCGCGGGCTGGGAACAGCTCGACGGGATGACCGTGGTCGACGTCCTCGCCGACATCCTGGACCGCCTGAAGGCCCTCGAAACGCCCGCATCCGAGGGGAGGTGAATCCATTGCTTCCCATCCTTCTCGAACTGCTCGAGCTGGCCATTGTGCTCGCGCCGGTAGTCCTGCCGCTGCTCGGCCTCTGACCCCACAACGGACCGCCTCGATGGCCCGCACCGCCACATCGCGAATGCGGTTGATTCCCAGCGGCATCCGTTCCCAACTCCCGGAGATCACCATGACGGAATTGACTACGTTCGCCGCGAGTTCCGCGCTCGGCGCTGAGGAAGCCACCGCGTCGGAGCCATCGGAATCCTCGACGGGCGTACTTCACGCCGCTGTCGAGATCGCCCCGGCACTCGACGACGGTGTCGCATGACCAGCCCATACGCCGGGCAGTTCCCGGACTTCGAGCAGTTCATGATCGGGCTGCTCACACCTATCGCACCGACCGTGAGTTTCCTGCCTGCGCTGGCGAGCCAAATCACGCTGCCGCTGATCTGGGTTCGTACGACGGGCGGCACGCTCGATCACAACGCGATCACCTACCAGGCGAAGGTGCGGGCGGCCGTTTTTCACAGCAGCAGGCAGCAGGCGCAGACCATGGCGATTCAGGTGCGCGATGCCTTTCTGAACGCCTCGGCCGCACGCTTCAACGGCGTGCTGGTCGATTACGTGGAGGAAATCGCTGCTGCTGAACCGCGTTTCAGTGCCCCGAATCTGCGTCGCAGCCGCGGGACGAGCGAATTCCCAGACCTCGACCCGCTGCACCAGATGGTCGAGCTCGCCTTCGCCATCGACGCTCGCCGTCAGTAGACGGCATATCACCGGCACCCACGCACATATTCGATCGCGTGGGTGCCCTTCCTTGTCCAGCCCGTTTCACCGGGCACATGAATGGAGAAAGTCTTGCCTCCCATCTCGTCCACCCCGTTGACCACGCTGAAGGCCGCCCAGCGCCAGCTGCTGCTCAAGCCGCTGGATGCCGCGGTGTTCCTGGCCCCGTGGCCGAACTCGACCCCCGTCACCCCGGGCAGCATGACCGACGCCACCGGCAACCTGCTCGCGCTGCCCGCGTCGTACCAGTCGGTCGGCCTGATCGACAAGAAGTCCGGTGTCAACTTCGCGCGCGCCGTGACGGCATCGCCGATCGAGGCGTACGGCGAGATGCAGCCGGTCCGCGACGACATCACCAGCGATATCACCACCATCGAGTTCGAGCCGCAGCAGACCAACCTGCTGAATCTGGCCTTGACCAGCAACACCAACCTGGCCTCCACCCAGGCCGCGGCCAACGGCGAGGTCGGCTTCTGGCAGCCCGCGACCCCGCAGATCAACTACTATTCCGCGGTCGTGATCGGCAAGGACGGCACCGACGCCAGCCCGATCTACATCTTCAAGATCATGCCGAAGGTCGCCGTCACCAAGTGGGGCGGTGAGCAGTGGACCCCCACCAACCTGATGGGCGAGAAGCTCACCCTCACCGCCTTCAAGGACGACACCCTCGGTTACGCCGTCGCCCACGGCTTCGGCGGCACCGGCTGGCAGAAGCTGCTGTCCGCGACCGGCATCAAGTACACCGTCTCGGCGATCACGCCCGCGCCGATCAGCGTGACCCGTGGCACCACCACGTCCGCGCCGATCGTGGTGACCGACCAGTTCGGCGGCATCCTGCCGAACGCCAACTGCGCCTTCACCCCGGCCGGTGGCTCGAACATCACCGTGTCGGCGTCCGGTTTCGTGACCGCCGCCGCGAACGCCACCGTGGGCAACACCACCGTCGGCATCGTGTACACCCCGACCGGCGGCACCGCGCTCGCCTCGGTGAACTGCGTCGTCACCGTCGCGTAACCGACGCCCATGAAACGTGGTCGCGTGCCGTGCTTCTCCGGTCGCGGCACGCGGCCACTTCCTTGTCAGTTTCCGGAGAGAAAGCGGGGCAACCCCGTGTCCTTCATCCCCACCCAGTTCCCGGTCACGATGACCGACGGCACGCACGAGTACCAGGTCTTCGACGCCTCGGCGTTCGGTGACGCCAAGTTCGGTCTCGGCCACCGCGTCGCCGAAGACGTCAAGCAGGCCGTCGCCGCGACCAAGCCCGCCAAGTAACCACGTTCCACCACTACGAAACCGGAGATCCCCTGATGGCAGCACCCCGCAAAACGTCAACGGCCACAAAGGTCGCCGGCGGTGACGAAGGCCGCTTCTACGAGATCCAGCGTGAACTCGCAGCCAAGCGACGCGGCCCCTACCACCTGACCGCCGACATCGCGATCCAGCCACTGACCCGCCGACAGGCGCGCCTGCTGGCCGAAACCGACGACGAAGAAGACCAGCTACAGATCCTGCTGGGCGAGGCCTACGAGGCGGTCGACGACCTGTTCGCCGACCGCCCCATCGACGAATGGGTGGCCTTCCAGAACGATCTGTACGCCCACTTCTACGGCGAAGGCGCCATGGAGCTGCCGGGGGGATCCGAGGGCTCGTAGAGTTCTGGGACAAGTTCGGTGCCGCGCTCGAATACGACCTACTCGAGCGCGGCATCGACGTCCGAGACTGCTTCGGGCCCATCGAGTTCCGCACCCGCGACTGGCGAACCATCTGGCGCTTCAAGGACCGCCTACCCCGCGGGTCGCACTACAAGACGGCCTTGGCGTTGGACCGTGAACTCGCCGAGTACTGGCTCGACATGGAGGAATCCGACCCCGATCCCGACGCCGAAGAGCCACCGACCCCGGAGGGCTACACGCTCGACACGTATCTGCTCCTGTCGATCATCGACGGGTTGCAGGGCGTCCAAGCGGCCGTGATCGCGGCAGCCGGCGCGGATCCACCCCAGGTGAAGCCGATGCCGCGTCCGCAGACAGCAATGGACGTAGTCCGCGAGGAACGGCGCCTGTCCACGATGAACAGCATCGTCGACATCTTCAAACCGGCCGCCGGCTAGTCCCGCGCCAGCGGTCGATCAGAACGCCCCGCCGGAGAAGCACTTGACGACCGGCGGCTGACCGCTGGCGTCCGCGTCCGGCATCGGAGCGCTGCTGCCGGTACTGCCACCGACCACCCCGCCGATGATCGCGCCGGGAAATGCTCCGATAGCCGAACCCGCGACAAACCCGCCGATGGCGCCCAGGCCCATGCCGATCAAGCCGTTCGTGGTGATGTTCTGGCAGTAGGCCCGTTGCTCGGGCGTCAGCGCGATCGGTGCAGCCTGAACCGGGCTACTGGTGAGTGCGCTGGGATCGAATCCAGGTGCCGGCGCGGCGTGCGCAGTACTGGCGAACGTCGCTGTTGCCGCGATCGCAAGACAGGTCGCGGCAATAAACTTCTTCAATTTTCTCGAACTCCCAGAGAGATAGCCATCAAACACGTTGTCTCCCAAAACATCTCAGCCTTGAGAGCACACGAAGCTTAAGCTGATACGGCCGCGCCGACACAACAACGCCGATCAATTGTGGGGCTCATCACGTTTACTGTGAATTATCCTCGCTACCAGCCAGTTTCGTTGTGATGCTGATGATTCAGTCGAGCGATCGTCCACGCCGCCCCGCCCAGGTTCCATGGGCTCACCGCGGCACGCAGACAGTGATGTGTCGATGAAATCTGACGACGATCCCGATGTCGAAGAGTCGTCGACATCTGGAGGGCTACACCTCGGCACTTACCTGCTGCTGTCGATCATCAATGGGCTGCAAGGCGTTCAAGCCGCCGTCATCGCGGCGACCGGCACCGACCGCCTGTGATTAGGCCGATGCCGCGTCCACAAACGGCGCTCGACACCGCCCGCGAGGAACGTCGCCTAGCTGTCATGAACAGCATCGTCGACATCTTCAAACCCCCTGCGGGTAGGTCCGCACTGACGGTTGACTACACGGGCGCCCCGACGGGTAATTGACGTCGGGCGAGCCACTCACGGATACACCCCTGTCTGTCGGCCGCGACGCCCCGAGTTCCTGTCGGGCTTGATCGCTGAGCCATTGCCAACGGACGAGTGCCACAGCAATATTCATCAAAACGTAGTGGATGTCGCTGCGGCGTTCCACTGGATCGCCAAGCGCCGGACTGGTGAAGCGGGGCGATTCTCTGTTCCACGATTCACCGACCTGCGGTGACTTGTCTCGGGTTCCTTGCCAGGGGTGTATCGAGTGATCCCGCGCTGTCGTCGTAGCCCTTGTCGGTGTTCAGGGTTTTTGAACCAACGCCGGGGAGCAGCTCTATGCAGGCGGTCACTCATGTCATCCGTGGTCCACAACCGGAGCCACGCATCGCGGGTTCGGCCGGACCGATCTCCCAGACTGAGTCGGACTTGGCCAACGGCCGTCCTTGACAGGAAGTAGTATCCAAGCATGCACGCCGACATCGAAACTGCCGTCAGTATCGCCCAATTGGCGGCTGGCTTCGACTGGCAGTGGACGACCGAGAACGCTGAGGAATTCTATCGATTGGCTGGCTGGCAGCCCAAGTATTCCACTGAGAACTTCTCGGTGTTATGTGCCGTTCCAGGTCAGGAGTTCCCGCTTGCGCTAGTGGAGTGGCTACCATTGGCTTCGCCTGATCACGTGGATCCTTCTCGAGATCTGGCACAGATCTCGATCGCCTTGGTGGACCCTGAGCTATACGAAAACGGCGAAAACTCGGCCGAGTTAACTGATTTGTTCGTTGAGATTTCAAACCGCCTTCGCCTTGAGTTCGGTTCTCCGGATGATTTCAGGCCGGGGCAATTTGCGAGTCTGCGATGGGAGCGTCCCAGCCTTGTGATTCGTCTCGCGACATCAGATTCTGGTGTTTCCGTGGACCTCGTGAATCCGGCCTATCAACGATGGCGCGATTCGCAGTCTGACATATTTGAAGTGGGCGTCGATACTGTGGATGGTCCGCGCTCAGGGAACTGCGAGCCGAGATCATGGTTGGAATTTGAAGAGAATCTTCTAACTACTCTTCGTGCGATGAAGCTAACCAGCTGCATCAGGTTGCGAACATGCGAAAACGGTTATGTCCAATTCCAGATGGAGTATGGACAAAGTTCAATCTCGATCACGCATCCACCTGCGTCTTCCTCCGCTTCCTTGGATCGTGAGTGTCTCGGAGATCCTGCCGGTTGGGAATTCTATGCGGTCGAGGGTGGCGAACAATGGAAGCGGTCTGTCGAATGGCCTGCAAAGCAAATCGAATATCTGTCGATGGCAAAAATTGCAGTAATGGCACTTCGTCGGCAAAACAAAGCCGCGTCGCCGGAGGATGTTCACTTCGACGTCTGGGCTGACTACGACGCCAATACGCCAGATGTGAGCGCGATCGCCCAACTCGTTGAGTGATGCCCTATGAATGGATGCATAGAAATACTATGCCCTGGACCGTGACCTCCCAGCGCTAGTCGGTGCGAACGCCTGGCGCCTTTGCGATCATAAACGCAGAATAGCTGGCTGGCCTTGGCTGGCTTGGCGTGGCGCGAGGAACTGCGATTCGTGCCAGGACGATGAGTCTTCGTACCAGGCGGGGTAACAGCGGCTGAGTCGGCGTGTGGCACTGTCAAATTTTCCCGAGCAGCCTATTTGTCACATCTATCAAACAATAGGGCCTCGCTCATTGGTGTACTGAGCTCGGCTCAGTGCCATCTTCGAAGACGTCTTGCGCACCACTGACCAAACGGCGACAATGCTTCGATCCGATGTGAATATACTGCTCGATTCTTGAGTCAATCCCATCAGCTAGCTTTCGCCCACCGGAGAATATGTCCATCCTAGTGACTTTTGCGACCGCGACTCCGATTTAAACGCGGTTGATCGCCAATTGGGCAACCGAGTCATGATTCTGAATGACTAGAAACCTCCCATCGCCCAGCTCAGGTTCTATTTGACGACGAGAATTCAGCCTGCCTCAGGGGCAAGATTCTGTGCGCTGTAGGAGATCGTCTTTGGGTGTAGCGGATCTATTCACCGCGGGTTTCTCTAAGATATTAACTATAGGAGCACCGGTGTGACCAGCGTAAATAGATGTAGTTGTCATATAAGTCAGGAATCGGCGAATCTGTGTACCCACCCTGGCGGCGTATCAAAAGCCATTCCGGAATCGTCATTTGACGTCCCGAGCGTGTTCGAAGATGATGTCAACAACTATGTTCGTACGAGAACCGAATCGAATAGAAGAACAAGGGCACAACTTCCAAGCCGTATCGACGATCAGATTGCGCGCCTCCACGCCGGCTTGAGAAATCCAGCGGAGGAAGTACCGTCTACGTTCAAAGACCTGAATAGAGCGGACTACAAGAAAAGCATCGTAGCTGTCCTCTCTCAGATTACTGGCCTGACGTACCCTATTCCCAGGGATCGCGAATCTCTTGAAGTGCTTCTGCGTGATCAACTCACAAAGAATGCGGCAAATATCAGAAAACTTGGTCAAATCGATCAATTGATCAGCCTAACCACGCAGTATCTTCAGTATCGAGATACTGGCCCGAATCGATTTCCTCAACGTCTTGGCGAAGAGGTGGGGATGAAGTTCGCGCGCTTGCGGTTGAAGCAAATGGGTGCGCGGATCATCTATGAAGGCGAGGGAGCCAACACTCTCGATCTGGTCGCCGTATTGGACGGCCGCTTAATTGTGGTCGAGGCTAAAGGTGGCTCGGGAAAGACTGATTTTGCCTGGGTTCGTGATGAGGCAAACCAATGGCATTATGTTAAACAAGGTTCCAGGCTGTACCTTGAGTACAAGCTCGCGCAAGACTATAAATTCCAAAGAGTATTAGCCAACGACCCAGAGCTTTCGCATATTCTGGTGTCGCTGTGGCGAAAGGAGGCGAATGTTGAATATTACTTGGCAGAATCTCCTTATAGGCGTGAGCGCGTACGTGGCTTCAAGGTATTAGGAAGGTTGAAATGGTCCAGGTTTGATATCGGCGACGACCCGGTTGGGTTCTTCAGGCCGCCGCGCGGAGACGTAAGGGAGCCAAGACCAGCGGTTCCACCTAAAAAGTCTCGTAGTTCGACTACTGTAAGTGCCAATACTTTCGCCGGATTGGCCCTGGGTGGTTTGGGAGGTATCGCAGGCGTTGGCTATGCCCTACGTGACTCGCCCAAACCTAGCTCGGAAGTAGTTCAAGTTGCGGTAGCAACACCTTACACAGGACAGTCGCCCGGTGACGGAGTTGTCCAACCTGAAGACGACGCTCCGTCGTCGAATTCTGGCCAATTCGTTGATGGAATTTTGTCAGGTTTGAAGTCGACTATTGCCGAGTTTTCGCGAATGGCGAGTTCATTTACTAGCTACGTTCAGAATGGTCTGAATGATTTGGCGGTGATGGTCGGGGGTGCTGTCGCGGCGGTGTCGGGGTTTGTGACCGACGTTATTGATTCGGCGGGGGCGCAGAAGATTATTGATGAGATCTCCAATGACTGGGCATTTGCGCAAGAGCTGCTGAATATTGCGATGTTGTTCTCGCCGGTGGGGACGGTGGCTGCGGCTATTTCGGCGGCGGTGCCGATTATTCAATTGATTGTGGAGCATTGGGATCAGATTCGGGCTGCGTTCGATTGGGTGTTGAAGAATGTTTTGACGCCGGTGTCCGAGTTCTTTATGGCGGCGTTCAAGGTTTATATTACGCCGTACCGCTTGGCTTTTGACGCGGTGATGGCTGGGTTCAATGGGATGGGCGGGGTTGTCGGTACCGCGGTTGGTGCGGTGCGGTCGACGGTCGTGGGGATTGTGAAGGCGATCGGTCAGATTTTCCAGCGGCTCGAGATCAATATCGGATTCCCGGTCAATAAGTCGTTCGGGTTGAAGAGTTTCGGTGATGCGATGGTTGCATGGGCTTCCGAGCGGATGGCCGATGGTGGCTTGGTGGGTGGGCAAAACGGGCCCGCGCCGCGTAGGGCATCCGGTATCGAGGTGATGGCCGTGATCGATCGGTCGGTGTTGCGTGCCGCCCAGGCTGAGGAACGCAAGATCGGGTACGCGTATCGGCCGCCGTTCCTGCACGACGGTGCGTTGCCTCGTATCGATAGCGGGCCTGGTCCGCGCACGTTTGATGTGCGGGTCGCTGATGTCGACGCGGCGTTCACGCAAATTCGGATGTTGCAGGCCGTGCAGGATGCGCGGTTCAGCCCGGTTGGCGTGTAGCCAGGCGACTGCTGTTCGGCTGACTCGGTATTGACAAGTAGACAGCGGAAATCCACGAGAGATCGGAAGGTTGGAAACGATGAGTGATCCGAAACCGGAGGGTGTTCCGGACCCGTTGGCCGGCTTCGACATCGAGATCCATCCGGTCTCTTTGGACGGGCTCAACGATTCAACGGACCAGAGGCCGAAAAAGGTTGCGGCGGAGGATAATAAGAAGCCGAGCAAGAGCAGGAGCCGTTCGCACCGGCCTTCCGCATCCAAACCCGCACGGCGGCAGCCGAAGCCGCCCAAGGCCGATGATTACCCGAAGGGCACACGCCCCACAGCTCGGCCACCAAAGAAGGCGATTCAGCCGAGTAAGACCGACAAGCCGATGCGTGGCGCTCCGCCGATGCCACCACACGGAGGTGGTCCGCGCGCGAAGCCCGGTGTCGACTGGAAGCAGGCCGCCACAAGCCAGAGGCCGGCGGCAGCGGGTCCGAAAAAGACCGCGGCACCACCGAATAGGAGCAAGCCGGTTGACCTGGCGAAACGTCCACCTACTAAAGCCTCGGCGGGGGGTAAACCTGGAGGCCCGAAGGGAAGCAAATCCAAGGGCGGCAAGGTCGACACCAAAGGGCTCAAGGATGAGGCGACCGCCCTCAAGAACCTCGGCGGTGCGTTCAAGGACAGCCTCGCGGCCATCAAAGATCACACGGGCGCCGGCAAGAAGGTGGTCGGCAAGGTCGGCGGCGTCGCCAAGAACCTCAAGAAGCTGACGAAGGCGATTCGCACCGCGTCAACCGTGCAGAAGATCATCGGCGGCGCTTCCAAGCTGTGGTCGGTGGCGCAGACCGCGTTGAACCTGGTGTGGAACGCGTCGCCGGTCGGCTGGTTCACCCTCGCCCTGGGTGCCGCGATTCTCGCGATCACGCTCATCGTCGAGCACTGGGACGAGATCAAGGCGGCGTTCAGTGTCGTCAAGGAGAAGGTGCTCGATCCGGTCGGTGAGTTCTTCCGGGATCAGTTCGGCGAGGTCCTCAAGCCGTTCACCCACATCAGCACGGCTGTCTCCGGCGCGTTCAAGGCGCTGTGTTCGACCGTGGGCGGGGTGTTCCAGAAAATGGTTCATTACGTCGCCGTGGTCGTTGACAAGGTCGCCAGTCTTCTCGGTGAGTTTCGGTGGTTCCCAGGTGTAGGCGGCATCGCCGATGCCATGTCCCAGTGGGCGCAGGCGCATATGGCGGACGGTGGTCTTGTTGGGGCGAGCCGCGCCAAGTCGCCGGCCAGCTCGACCGATGAGATCGTTGTTGACGCCGGGGGCCCGAAGCGAGCGGTGATGGCTGCGGTCGACAGTGATCACCTGCGGGTAGCAGGTACCGACGCCGGCCGGTCAGCGCTGAGCAAGAGCCCGCATATCGCCCCACTGCGCGGCGTGCGGCGGACCGGCGCGACAGTTCGCGCGATCGACCATTCGACCACCATCGCGCTCAACCGCGGGACCGACACCAGCTTCGCGCGATCGCGCGCCGTGCACGCGCAACGCGCGCTCACCTACGCGGGTGGGTCGCGCTAGCCCAACCTTTCAGACACCTCAGGGAGTGGTTAGAACGATGAGCAGTAAAGGCGACGCGCAGTTCGACGCCGCATTGCGCGCGGCGCTGGCCGCGAGCGATCCACTCGATGCCGGCGACAAGGGTAAAGGCGGCGCGGCCAAGTCCGATGGGAAGGGTTCGGGGGAGTCGTCGAAAGCCGATGTGGCTCACTCCGATCATCCACGGGGCGGCCAGCCGAGCATCGAAAGGCACGACGCACCAGTACGAGACGAGAAAGAGCACCGCCCGGCTCCGGCCGAACCGCCGAGAGGTGTGCGACCAATCGCTACACCGCCGATCCGGTCGGTCAAGCCGCGCAGGCCATCGAGGCCTCAGGGCAGACCTCGGGGCGGGCTCGGCTCGAAGGTGCGCGGCGGCGCCGGCCTGGCCGGCGGTCTGGCGATGGGCGCGATGGCGTCAGGAGTCGACTGGCGCCAGGCCGGCGCCGACCCCAAAGCCGCGCTGGGCGGGCTGGGTGGCGCCGCCCTCGCACAGGGCAAGGACTATCTCGCCGGAATGGCTGATCCGGCGAATCTGTCGGACGCATTCTCGCAGGTCAGAGACACGGCGAAGGATAAGGCGTCGCCGGGCAGGTCGAATGCGGGTGACGCGAAACCGATCACCGATGAGACCAAGGCGCTCAAGGATCGAACTTCTGCGCTGCGCGGCGACGTCAAGAACCTCGGCACCCACGCGGCGACCAGCCAGAAGATGACCACGAACGTTGACAAGTCGTCGAAGGGTTTCGACGATCTCGCCAAGGCGCACAAGGACTCAGCGGGTGCGCAGAAGAACGTCGAAGGCGCGACGAACAAGTGGGACAAGTCCCAGGGCAAGCTGAACAAGGCCGTCGGCAAATCGGTAATCGGCAAGATCGTCGCGGCGATCGAGATCGCGATTGTCGTGATCGGGCTGCTGATCGAGCACTGGGACTCCGTGAAGAAGGCCTTCGACACGGTGAAGAAGAACGTGCTCGAGCCAGTCGGCGACTACTTCAAGAAGGTGTTCGCCGCCTGCCTAGCGCCGTTCACCACGGTGATCGACGAGGTGAAAGACGCGCTCGGCAAGTTGGGTAGCGGGATCGGGGGCCTGTTCAGTGGGGTGGTCAACCAGGTGGCGGAGATTGTTGCCGCGATCGGTTCGGTGGTCGCCAAGATCGAGTTCAGCCTCCCCGGTTGGCTCGGTGGCGCGACGCTCAGCCTGGCTGGGCTCGGTGGGGCGATGACGTCGTGGGCGGCGTCGGTACGGATGGCCGATGGCGGCGTGGTGCGTGGCCCAGGTGGACCGCGCGAGGACCGGGTGCCGGTGCTGGCGTCCAATGGCGAGTTCGTGGTCAACGCCGCGGCGACGGCGCGCTACGGGCCGCTGTTGGAATCGATCAACAAAGACACCCTCAATATCGGCGGTCGGGATGCGCAAGTTGTTGCCTCGCTGGGCCTTTCGCGTGTCAAACCGGCGCAGGCGCTACCCGCTGTGGCGACCACACACCGATTCGATCGGTCAACCACGATCAACCTCACGACGACCCAGCACGACGGCGCCTACCTGCGCGCGAAAGCCGTGGCCGCGCAGCGAGATATCACCTACGCGGCCGGACGGCGGTAGCCCACGGCGACGCATGACCAAGGAGTAGACGATGGACCGATCCCTGCCCGAAGACGACCTCGACGCGGACGAAGAAGAACTCTACGATCTCGATCCCGAGGATGACGAACTCGATGACGACGGCGACGCCGCGGCCGAAGACGAAGAGGGTGTGGCGGCGGCTGGTGGCGTCGCCGGTGCCGCGGCGCTTGCCGCAGCGGCACCGATGGGTATGCGGGCGCGTCAACAGCAGTCTCCCGGGGGCGCGGCCAAGTCGACGGCCACACCTGCTCAGCCGGGTGGGAAACCGCGCGCCGCGCGTCCGGCACCGGGGGTCAAACGGCCCGGCGGAAAACAGCCGGCCGCAGCCGGCAAACCGCAAGCCCCGAAGAAGCCGCTCGGCAAGGGTGGCCCCGCGGATAAAGGTAATGGTCAGGGTGACGATGCCAAGGCGATAGCGACCGCGCAGCAGGAACTCGACGCCGCGCAAAAGGCCAGCGATGCCCTCGAGGCCCCGCACACCACAGCGACGAAGAAGCTGGTCGACTCGGCGAAGGCAGCCGCGACCGGCATGTCGCCCTTCGCCGCCGCGGTCAAGCACTCGAGCGGCGATCACAAGAACGCCGCGAAGGACCACGGCGAGCACGAGAAGCAGCAAGGCGAGCTGGACAAGGCCCTGAGCGAGGGCGGTCTCGGCATGATCATGAAGATCGTCGACGACCTCAAGCCATGGATCGACAAGATCATGAACTGGCTGAACAAGCTCAAGGACGCACTGGTCAAGGCCTTCGAGAAGGCGCTCAAACCGGTCATCAACTTCTTCGAGAAGGTATGGAGCCAAACGGTTGTCCCGGCGTTCAAGAAGACCGTCCAGGTGGTCTCGGGAGCGTTCAAATCTGTCGGCGAAGTCGTCGGCAAGGTCTTCGATGCCCTGAAACGGGCGTGCACGACCGTACTGAAAGCCGTTGGCGAGGTACTGAAGAAGCTCGACTTCACCGTTCCCAGTTGGGTTCCCGTCGTCGGCGGAAGCAGTCTCGGCTTGGCCAAGATCGGCGACACCCTGATCGAATGGTCGACCAAGATGCGCGATGGTGGTCTGGTCCGTGGACCGGGCGGACCGCGCGAGGACGCGGTCCCGGTGCTGATGTCCAACGGCGAGTTCGTCGTCAACGCGGCTGCCACCGCCAAGCACCGCAGTGTGCTCGAGGCGATCAACAACGAATCCAGGTCGACCACCGGGTCCGGCTACGCGGCCACCGCGCGCTCATTGCCGGCGACCGCAGGCGCCCAAGCCCGGGCACTGGCCCTCGCCGACCGCCCTCAACTGGCGATTGTCAGCCCGATCACGCCGAGCGGCGATCGCCTCGACCGCTCCCTCTCGGTCAACATCAGCGCGCCGACGTCCGGTCACGCGCATACCCACGACACCGCGCTGGCAGCCCGAAAGGCATTGACCTACGCCGCGGTTCGACGTTGATATCCTTGGTGCGAGCTCAGGATCGCGACGACTCTGGAATTAAGGATTGATATGGAGTTCAAGGCGCTCTACAACATGGTGCAGGCTTCATGTTTCGATGGCGTGGAACGAATTCGCCGACTTCCCACGGAGTCGTATATTCCGACGAAGTGCTACAGCCAGGTGCTCGATGCCTACATCGAGAACGGGTGGCGTGTCGTATACGGATACGACGGACCTGATGCGGGTATCGATTACAACCGCACCCACTTGAAGCGCGGAAAGAGCCTACTCAGATTCAGCTGGTGGCCCGACGAAGGGGGCCGAGTGGCTGGATCCAAGAGTGATATCGAGGAGATTTCCCGGTACATTCGCGACCACTGCGCATAAATCTAACTAAACTCACACCTCTAGCAGTCGGAGAGCGGTCTTTCGGATCGCTCTCCGACTGCTTTTCTACGCCCTGTGACGGTCCGTGTTGTTGTCGGATGTGAAACGCGGCGATGAGGTCACATAGGGAGTGTCGTTGTGACAACCATGGATTCGGACGAGGGAAGCGGCGCTGACCGCCCCGCCGATCGCTCATTGAGTTTCGAGGGCGCTCGACGGTGGTATAACGCCGAGCTCGCGAAGGCTTCGCCGCTCGATAAAGCGTGGGAGGATGCCGGTGTTTCGCTGGAGGAACGTGCCAGAAGACTGCAAGATGTTCGGCATAGAGCGCGCCTCGACTCGCGAGATATGATGAAAAGCAGGCTGGGCGTTCGCTGGCTTCAGTTCAGAGACTGGAGGAAATACCGCAATAAGGATGGTCCCACCTTCGACGGGATGGTGCGTCGCCGGCAAAAAGCCGGACTCTCCGGTGACAAGCTGTATCAGTCGATTATCGACAGCTACGATAAAACGGATCCGAAGACAAATAAGAAATATGATCCCGAGACGGCCGATAAGCGCGGCGGAGGCAGCGGGAAGGTTGACACCGGCAAACCCGTCCCTGGTGGAAAGCAGAAACCACCCGGTGGCAAAGGTAAACCGAATGCCGGTAAGTCCGGCGCCGCGATCAAGGCGATAAAAGCAAAAGTTACGGCGCTGAAGGGTAAGGCGACGGCGCTGCGGGATAGCATCAAGGCGATGGCCGGCCACGGCGTCGCGCACGCGAAAATGGTTGGGGGATGGGCGAAGGCGCCTAAGGGGCTCACGAATCTGACCAAGGCGATGAAGAATTCGTCGACCGCGCAGAAGAATGTGCAAGGTGCCACCAAGTCGTGGATCGGCGCCCACGGCAAGATCAACGCTTCGATGATGAAGTCCCCGTTGGGCATGATCGCGCTGGGGATTACGGCGCTGATCGGCGTGGTGACGCTGATCATCGGTAATTGGGGCACGATCGAGAAAGTTTTCGAGGCCGTGCGTAAGAACACGCTCGAACCGGTGGGCAAATTCTTCCAGGACGTCTTCGCCTCGGCGACCGCTGGGCTGAGCAACGTGACGAAGGGTATCTCGGACTCGTTCAGCGGCATGGGCTCGGGGGTCGAAGGCGTGTTCAAGACGGTGATCCACTATGTCGCGGTCGTCGTGAACGCGATCGGGTCGGTGCTCGAGCGCCTCAATATTCCGCTGCCGGACTGGCTCGGCGGGGGCAGTATCGGATACGGGTTCATCGGTGACGCGATGGTCGAATGGGCTGCGGCGCATATGGCCACCGGTGGTGTCGTGCGTGGTCCGGGTGGTCCGCGCGATGACCAGGTGCCGATTATGGCGTCCAACGGTGAGTTCGTGGTGAATGCCGCGTCTGCCAGTCGGCATATCGCCTTGCTGGAAGCGATCAATAGTGACTCGCTCACCATCAGTGGTCGGGACGCGCAGGTGATCGCGGTACGGCAAGGCGCCTTCGCGGTCCCGTCCCGGGCGCTGCCGCACGTGGTCAACCGGCATCACTTCGATCACTCGACCACGGTCAACCTCACGACCAATCACCTCGACAGCGCGCATGTTCGCGCGACAACACTCGCGGCACAACGCGAAGTCGCCGCGTCGTGGGCGTAGCAGCGATGTCGCGACAACAGAGAACGGAAAACACATGATCTATTCGGCAATCCTGCCCGCGCAGGCCGCCGGCGGTGCCGACGTGATCGGCGTCGCCGGGGTGTACAGGTCGGCCTTCTATAGCGGCGACACCGTCACCGACGTAACTCTCGTCGCACCAGCCGGATTCGTCACTGTGACGGGCGCGGTGACCAACAATGCCACCTTCACAGTTCGGCACTTGCGGGCGGGAGTGGTGCAGCAGAGCTTCGCCTCGCTCACGCTCACTGCCGGCACCAACTTGGCCGCCGAGATGCCGTTGACCGTGCCGATCACGGTCGCGCCGGTACTCCAGGCCGATGACGTGATCGACGTGCAGATGCACCAGAACGGAACCGGACTCGCGGTCGGCGCGGGCGTCATCGCGGCCGTCTACGTCAGCTGATGGCGCAACCACATTCATTGCAGCACAAGGGAAAGAGTTGAGGTGAACCAGTGGGGACTAGTCCTGCGCTGATAACGATCACCGGCGTCGATGGTTCGACGTGGACGATCAGTGGACAAGGCCGCGGCCGGGAAGGCGTCGATCTCGGGACCGCGCCGAGCGGACTCTACGACGCGCCGGTCACGACGATCTGGAACCAGACCGCGTTCCAGAACGGCGCGACCTACGGCGGGTACAGCACCAACCGACGCGAAGTTGTCTTCGGCGTCAACATCTTCGAAATCGCCGGTCGCTCCTGGGAATCCGTTGACAGTGCCTGGCGCAAAGCCTGGGCTTACGACGCGGATTCGATCATGACGGTGACCACCAGCTACGGCTCGCGCTCGCTCGCGCTGCGGATGTCGCAGCAACCCGACTTCAAACCGAACAAGGACCCGCACCTGAACCTGTGGGGTCAGGTCACCATGACCTGCACCGCCGGATTGCCTTGGTGGGTGGAGGAACCCGCGACGAGCACCTGGGTCTCGACCATCAGCACGACCAACGGCACCACACAATCCGGCGCGGTGACCGTCGCCAATCCGACCGATCAGCCGATGTACCTGCAATGGGTGTGCTCGGCGCCGGGACGCTGGACCTTGCCCGACTTCTCTTTCGGCAACAACTACCACAACCGCGCCGAAGAGGACGCGGATCGTGTTGTGGTGCTACCGAACACGGTCGTGGGTCAGGATCTGGTCGTCGACACCGACCCGGCGCGTGAAACTCTCGTCGCGGCCGACCGATCGCAGATGTGGGCGCTCATGGGTGGCCGTGGATTCGAGTACATGATCCCGCCCTACACGTCGGCAACCGTTGTGCCGGTGAAGGTGACCGGCGCGCCAGCGGGCGCCTCGGTCATGGCCGTGCAACCGCGCAGCTGGTCGCGGCCCTGGGGGCTGCAATGACAACGGTGAACGACCTGCCTGTTATCTACAAGAACGCGCTGAAAGACAAGGCGCAGCGTGAGGTGTTGCGAACCAAACCGCCGCTCATTCGGTTCTGGGATGGCGACTGGCAGCTGCGCGGAACCTGCGCGGGCGAGATCAGCGCCAATTTCACCTGGATGCTGAATGAATCCGGGACCGGCGTCATCGTGCTGCCCTACGAGCATCATCTTTCGCAGTGGGCGATCTCGCGCACGCGGACCACCCAGAACATCCACATCACCGTTGACAAGGATGGCGCGCGCTGGGACGGCCGTCTGTCGAAAGCCGTTGTCAAACAAGACGAATACGGCGTCACCACGGTCGAGATGTCGTTTCTGCACTCCTATGAGGAGCTCAAGCACATCTGCGTCTGGGCTAACCCGCTGCTCCCTGCCGCCCTGCAGATTCCGCAGCACTTCATCCTGGCTGGGCCATCGGCCTCCTCGTTGAAGCTCGCCCTGTTCTTGAACGTGCTGCGGCTGGAAACCTCATTGTGGGCGCTGCCGGACAACCCGCTCGATGCGTCCGAGTGGTTCAACCTGGACATGTCCAACTGGTCGATCGTGGTGAAACCCCATGATCTGCTGACGGATTCGTCGGTGTGGACGTTGCTCAACTCCCGGTTCAAGATGTTCCACGACCTGGCGAAGGACACCCTGGCCACCGCGCAGTTGATGGTCACCACCCGGCGGTGGCTGGTCGGCGATCCGCCACCGTGGCCGGGGGCGAATCTGCGCAACGGCGCGCTGGTGGTCGACATTGTCGACAAGAGTGGATTCACCACTGGCACGAGCGAGGGCGGCAGCGTCCTGGACGGGCTGGTCTACACCGCTCAGGTGTACACCGAGGATTACCTCGGCACGACGCGGAATGTCCTGCCCGATCCCAATGCCGAGGAGTACCAGCAGCCGGGCTGGTTGGGAACGTTGTCGAAGGCGCCATGGGTGATCTTCCGACCTGACCGGAACACGGGTGTGCAGACGTCGTCGTTCACGATCACGCCGTTCACCGATGTGCAGATCCTCACGGGTGGGCATTCGCCAGAGCAGGTGAACGCCGGCGTGAAGCAGGCCATCACCTCGGCAGGTCAGCTCGCGGGCGGTTTGCTGCAGATCGCCACGGCGGGTCTGGGCGACTGGTCGGCGATCGGCGGTCAACTCGCTGAGACCTGGCTGTATCCCGGGTTCAAGGACACGTTGCTCGCCTGGGTTTCCTACAAGGATCCGATCCGCGCGGCGCAGGCCGGCTGGTCGCACTACTACGAGCATTTCCAGGACGGCGCGGACGACGCTTACAGCTTGAACTCGCTGACCGCGTTGAGCTCGGCGCTGTGGGCGACGAGGTCGTTCTACTCGCACGAACTCACCGTCGCTGACGGTCAGCCCTACTTCATCGGCGATCAGGGCCACGGCCACTTCTTCCTCGGTGACCGAGTGGGGGCCACCGTCCATGGCATGCCCCCGGACGAGATCTACATCGACCAGGTCACTCAGCTGGAACTGGCCTGGGCCCGCGACCAGACCCCAGCCTGGCAAATCACCATCGGCACCAATCAGGAAGTCGAAGAGCCGCTGGTGAAGTCGATGCGCAAGATCGACGAAATCAAATCGACCATGCACGACCTCGGCGTGAAAATCAACTTTGACTAGAGACGGCGATTCCCATGTCAATTCCACAGCAGCACGAATGTGATCCGAACAATCCCGAAGAGGCCATTTCCTGGGCGTTCGTCGGTTTGCCCGGTCCGAAGAACGCCCCGATGATCGTTCATCCCATGGTACTCAAGCAGTGGTCGAAACATCTGTGGGACTTGGGGTTCCGGCATCACCCCGATGAGCAGACCAAGGAATACCACCCGCCGATCCGGGGCCACCACCATTGGCTCAACTCCGCGGGCACTTGGGTGGAGAAGGGAACCCCGCAGCCCGCCCGGATCACCGCGCCCGATGTGGCGATGTTGACCCAGCAGGAGCGGGCCGACCTGGTCAGCCAGTTGCGTGAGCACGGCGACCTCAACCATCTGCTCACCCGATCCATCCAGGCGGAGGCGACCGAGCATGACCGCGCCTGACCGGAAGGTCCCAGACGGGGCTCAAGTCGTCGGCAGCTTCGGTGGACTCACCGACTCCCGTGACATCGCGTTCAGCGGCAATGAAACCCAGATCAGCAACTACAGCCAGCAAACCTTCCAGGCGATGACCAACGCCGCGGTCTCGAGCGTGGTGCGCAAGGCCGATGCCCAACTGGGTTCGTATGTCGGCGTGGCGATCGACCGCATGCTGGCCAATCTCTGCCGGGCGCTGGCCGGGGTCGAGGTGCTCGGCATCCATCCCTTGGCGTTCCTCAACGACTGGGCCACCCAGCTCGATGCGAAGGCCAGGGAGGCGCTGTCGGGTGTGGACTCGATTTCCAAAGGCATCACGGGCCCGATCACGGGCACGGCGTCGGGGAATCCGTCAGATGTGCTGCCGGCGATGACGATGTTGCAGACGAGATTTCAGCAGATCTTGTTGCAGGGCAATGCGACTGTGCTCACCGCGTCGGAGAACTACAGGCCGACAAAGGGAATCCTGTCCCTCGATGTCATCCTGATCGGCGGCGGTGCGGGCGGCGCCGGCGGGCGATGGGATGTGATCGCGGGCAGTCGCGGATCCGGTGGTGGTGGCGGCGGCGGTGGTGAGGTGCACACCAATATCCCCGCGTCGCTACTACCGGTCGACAGCAATGGCGACTTCCTCCCGATCCCGATCACCGTCGGTGTCGGCGGGGCGGGTGGGGCACCCGGTGGCTCGAATGGCTCGAACGGGACCAACACCTCCTTCGGCTCGTGGCTGATGGCAGGAGGCGGACTCGGCGGCCTGTTCCAATTCGGTATGGCCGGCCCAGGTGGAGCCGGTGGCTCCGGCATGATCCCGGGTGGAGCCGGCGGGAAAAGTGGTGCGTCCGGGGTCGGGGAACCCGACCCGGCTCCACGCGCCGGCGGCAACTCCATTTCCGCTTACGCGCTGTACGGCGGTGGCGGCGGCGGGGGCGGCGCGGCCGGATTCACGGGCGGACTCGGCGCGCCCGGCGGCCAGGGCGGGATCTCGCAGGGGGGCGCCGCCGGCCACGCCGGTTCGCCTCCTTCCCCGATCGTCGCGACAGGCGGTGGTGGCGGCGGCGGCGGAATTACCGGCGGTGACCCCGGCGGCCCCGGCGCATTTCCCGCAGGTGGTGGCGGCGGTGGCGGTGGAAACGGCACCAGTGCGGCCCAGGGCGCACATGGAGCCGGCGGGATCGTGTTCCTGATCGAACGGACCAGCTGATGTTCGCTGCCAACCTCTGTGTGTTCACCGCATCGGGCACCTGGACCCCGCCGCTGAACCTGTTCGCTGTAGAGGTCATCCTCCGCGGTGGCGGCGGAGCGGGAAGTGCGACCGTGGGTGGCGGTGGGGGACAGGCTATTCGGTCCGCGCGGCGGATCCCGGCTGCTGTGCTCACCCAGCCCGTGCCTGTTGTCGTCGGCGTAGCCGGCAGTGGGGGCGGTGACGGGGGCACGTCCAGTTTCGGCACCTGGCTGGTAGCAGCAGGAGGCAGCGGCGGAGGCAGCGGTGGGACCGGGGGCGGACTCGGGTTTCAACGAGGCGGCAACGGCGGTCCGAACGGTCAACCCGGCGAATCCGTTTCTGGTGGTGACATCACTCTGCTGGCAGGCGGGGGCGGTGGCGCCGGTGCGGGAGCTATCGGCGGCAGATCCGGGTTGGTCGCCGCCGGCACCAGCAATCCGCCGCTCTGGCAGGTGACTCAGTCGGGTGGCGGTGGAAACTCCGGCGCCAGTGGGGGCTTCCCGGCAGGCGGCGGTGGCGCCGACGCAATGGGCGCCGCCGGACTTGTCACCGTCATCGAATATCACTTCACATATTGAACGGAACTTTTGCGACATGAATACAGCGACAACGATTTCCACCACAGTGAGCGGATTCGCCGGCCCCGCTCGGCTCTTCGAACTCTCGGAGCCGCTCTTGGGTAACCACCATGTGATCGTGTGGACGCAGCAAGCGTTCGGTCGACAGGCCGCGGAGGCGGTAATCGTGCCGGCGCGACCCGACGGTTCGGCAGTCACGATGACAAAGCTGCCCGGCTCCTACGTTCATCCCGACGCGACTCACGAAGGCGCCCTCTGGCTGGCCGGCTACGAAACAAAGGAAATGCCATGACATCACCGGTCGACCCCGGTTATCTGGGGTATCAGCCCACCGTCGAACCTCTCATCCTGACCACCGGCGCGAGCTTCGTGCAGACGATTCAGCCGTCGGGCGGTGCGGTATTTCCCACTGGCACCACCATTTCCATCGGGTTGACCGCACCGAGCGGTGTTCCGCTGGCCGCTTGGTCCGCGACCGTCACCCCGACCGCCGCCTCCTGGGCGGTATCCAGCGCCATCTGCGACGCGATTCCCGCAAATTCGCGGTACACGATGCTCGTGACCTATCCGACCACGCCCGCGACCACTTACGCGTGGTACGTGGGCTCGGTCATTCGGACATAGAGCATCCGCGTCGCTTGAAAAACGTTGAGATGCAATGTCATCTCAACGGCAAACTCACCCTCGAATATCTGAAATTAGGAGCTGTCATGGCTATCGCCGTTGCTACCACTCGCCAGGCTCTCGCCGACGCTTACAAGAACGTCGCGGGCTCGAACACTGTCTACATCAGCGTGCACATCGCCGATCCCGGCACCACTGGCGCCAACGAGGCGAGCGGCGGTTCGCCCGCCTACGCCCGCAAGCAGTCGGCCTGGACCTCCGGCACCGGTGGCGTGGTCACGGGTTCGCAGGTCACCATCGACCTTCCGGCCGGCTCGTACACCTACGTCGGTCTGTGGAAGACCCTCGCCGGTGGCCCCGCGGACTTCATCGACAAGGTCGCGATCAGCTCCACCACTCTGGGCGCCCAGGGCCAGCTGCTGATCACCCCCACTTTCACCCAGAGCTGACGGAGGGCGCCGCATGGCTACGCAACAACCGACGCGGGCCACCCTGCCGGCGCCGTCCACAGCCGCGGTGGGACTGCCCGGTGTCTCCGTCACCACATCGAGGGCGCCGGCGGTGCCGACGGTCGTTCTGCGCGCCGTTGTGCCGATCATCAAGCCGTACATCGTCGCCGGGTATGTCGGACATGGCGGCGTCGCCGCACATCTGGACAAGGTGCGAGCTCAGGTTTCGTTGTCTCCGACCGCGCTCGGTCAGGCCACCGCGGCCATCTCGCCTCGTTCCGAGGCTCTCGGCGCCGCAGGCGCTCTGGGAAAGCTGGTCGCCAAGGTTGTGGTCAAATCGGGGAAGGTTCTGCTCGGGGCGGGTCTCACCGGGGTCGGTGGCTCCAGCGCGTCGCTCAACACGCACCTCCCCTTGGCCTTCCGAGCCGAAGGAACCGCAAGTACAGACCTGGTCGTGATCGGCAGCGCGGAAGCGTTGTTCGGTAGTGATGGTAGGTTCTCCGGTCTCAAACCGTTCGATCTCGCGTTCGCCGGCGGCGGCAGCCTGGGGGTCGAGGCGGCGGCAGCCGGGGCTGTGGTCGTGCCCGGCGACACTGCGGGAGAAGGCTGGTTATCGGTGTCGACGGGACAGCCGATCGCGCTCGGCGGCGGTGGGCAGCTCGCGGTATCTCAGGGCGCGCCCGTGGACACCACGGGTTCCGGTGGGCTGGTCGCGGTGACCAGTGCGAAGGCGGGCGTCGACATGGCGCATACCGGTATCGGGCAGCTGTCGATGGTCACGGTGCCGAGTTTCGCTCCCGCGGGGATGACCAAGTCGACGCCGGCGTGGACGCAGATGGCCAATGACTGGTTGACGGTGGCCGGGTGGGCAGCCGATACCGGCACCTACCCCGGATCGACGGTCAATACCGACGGCATCGTCGCTCAGGCGGCGAAAGCCGCAGCGACGCTGGCAGCCTCGATCGTTTTCACCGCGGCTGGAGCGGTCACGGTCAATGTCACGTTGCGGCTGACAGTCAACGGAGTCGTTGTCGCGACAGGTACGGCGACGCCCGTTCCCGCCAGCACGTCGGCCACCGTGACTGTCTCGATGGTCCGTTCCATCGCGGCCGGCGATGTGGTCCGGGTCCAGGCAATGGGCAATCAGTTCTTGAATGTGTACAACCCGACAGCGCAGGTGAATTCGGCGTCGTACGTGCGGATCACCTGAGGCCGAGAGTTCTCGGTTGTCGGCCACATTGCTGGTGATTCGGAAGACAAACTTCGCCGATAGGCCAGCGCCGGCGACATTCCGGCTGCTCTCATTCGATAGAAAGGAATCGAGTAATGTCGAAACTTGTTCGTATCGCAGTGAATTCCAATCCTGAATGGACGACCATTCGGGTGCCTCGGCAGGCTCGGCCGGTTAGGGCGCGGCGTGCCGGTGGCGTGGTCGTCGGCTGGCCGCCGGGCTCTGAACCTACTTCCGATGTCGTCGTTTACAGCACGTACTGGGAGGTTCCGAGTAACGCTCTGGCGGGTGAGGAGACCTATCTGATTCGTCGCGGTGTTCTGCCCGACCAAGCGGCCGGCCACCCCGGTGAGCCGCCGAGCGACGAGGTGAGTGAATCCGGGATGTCCGGTGCCACGGCGTTTTTCGCGGAGGACTCCGAGTTCTTCTGGATCTATCGTGACCTGTTCCAGTCCGGTACCGGCTACCCGCCCAACCGCGTCTGACAGATCAGAATCGACAGTTTCGCGACGGAACTGGTGTGCACTGGAATCAGTGCTCGGCCCGCACCCCATGACCGGGTGTGGGCCGTTTCGTCGTTTCCGCACTTGGAGTCGGGCGGGATCAAGAGCTGAGGTCGGTGGGGGTGGGGACGACGATGCCGTAGAGGTCGGTGATGGTGGCCAGGGCGCTGGTGTGGAGTTGAGCTGCGGGGATGTCGCCCAGGGGGCGGGTGGCGCAGGCGTTGGCGACCACGGTGGGGGTGTTGCCTCGGAGGAAGGCGCCTTCGGTGGTGAAGGTGACGCACATGTGGGTCATGAAGCCGGCGATGATGAGGTTGGTGTTGCCTGCGGCGTCGACCAATTCG
The DNA here is from genome assembly GCF_053606985.1 of Nocardia sp. NPDC055165. Lineage (NCBI taxonomy): Bacteria > Bacillati > Actinomycetota > Actinomycetes > Mycobacteriales > Nocardiaceae > Nocardia > Nocardia sp. NPDC055165. The sequence continues at coordinate 26,630 of NZ_JBSGSS010000004.1, read as the reverse complement.
GCGAGGTCGGTGTTCACGAAGGCGTTGGGGACGGATTTGACGACGGTGGGTTCGTTCGAGGTTGGGGACAGTTGGGGATGGATTCGGCCGATGTCGGTGGTGATGTCGTAAGGGGTGTCCTTGCCGCCGTCGTTGATGACGTGGATGACGGGGGTGCCCGCCGCCCTGGCCGCGGTGAGGAGTTCGGCGGCCGCGTCGAGGGCTTGCTTCCAGCCGGTCAGTTCCATGACGCCCTGGGTGTAGGTGTTCTGGTAGTCGACCAGGACGAGGGTGGAGTTGGTCAGGGAGGCGGGGGTTTCGTCGAAGCCGTTGAGTGCGCGCAGGGTCGTGGAGGTCATGGGATCCACGGTATGGACGCCGCGGGATGTCGGCAATGTCATGTAACCTGCAGAATCGGACATGGAGGTGGTGGGTGGCTGAGCGGCTCGTGGTGATCGTGTTGTTCGATCGGGTGGATCTGCTCGACGTCACGGGGCCGCCGGAGGTGTTCTCGCTGTTGCAGCGGGAGATGGACGAACCGACGGGGTATCGGGTGGTGCTGGCCGCCGAGTCGATGGAGGCGGTGACCACCTCGGCGGGGGTGCGGATTCTGCCGGATGTGATGTTCGCCGAGCTGGGGCGGGTGGACACGGTGGTGGTGCCGGGGGCGGTGGAGACGGACAGTCATCGGCGGGTCAGCGCGGTGGTCGATCCGGGGGTGGTCGCGGCCGTGTCGCGGTTGGCCGAGGGTGCTCGGCGGGTGGCTTCGGTGTGCGTCGGTGCGCATATTCTGGCGGCTGCGGGGCTGCTCGACGGGAAGCGAGCGACCACGCATTGGTCGACCGCGCAGCAATTGGCCGCCGAGCATCCGGAGGTCATCGTCGACGCGGACCCGATCTACATTCGCGACGAAAATGTCTGGACCGGAGCGGGACTCACCGCGTGCCTGGATCTCACGCTGGCCTTGGTGGCCGACGATTTCGGGGACGAATTGGCGTTGCGGGTTGCTCGCCAGCTGGTGATGTATCTGAAACGGCCGAGTGGGCAGAGTCAGTTCAGTGTGTCGCTCGAGCCGGTGTCGACCACGCGCCGGATCGAGGATCTGCGGCACTACATCGCGCGCAATATCGCGAAACCGCTCACGGTGACCGACCTCGCCGAGCAGGTCCATGTCAGTGAACGTCAGCTCACGCGCATCTTTCGCACCGAACTCGGGATGACGCCCGCGGCCTATATCGAGTCGGCGCGGGTGGAAGTGGCGCGCCACCGGCTCGAGACGAGCGACGAAACGCTCCAACGGATCGCTGCCGCTTGCGGTTTCAACACCATCGACACGCTCGCTCGCGCTTTCCGTCGCCAGCTCGATACGACCCCCAACGAGTACCGCCGCCGATTTCGTATCGGGTGACTCACTATGATCTCTGTCGGGACGTTTGCCGGTGAGGATATGAGTAACAAGGGGTTTCGAGTATGGGAACGGGTATCGCGGAGGAATGGTCTACGGGCTCGGCTACGCCGGTGTTGTGGGGGTTGACGAACTTGATTCAGCTGGTGGCGGGCCTGTTGGCCTCTTGAGGATTTGTCTTGCCCCCCTTTCATCGGTCTTCTGGCGGGGGTTCCTTCGCTGTTAGACATCTTGTGCGGCGGAAATCCGCGGCAAATCTGAACAACGAGGGGTTCACAATGAGCAAGATTCGTGTCTTCGGTGTGGCTATGGCTGCGGCGGCGAGCATCGCCGTACTCGGTGCGGGTACGGCGTCGGCGGAAGAGCCCGCACCCAGCACCGGGTCGTCGGAGCAGCTGGCCGCGATCCTGGCCTCGCTGACCTCGGGGTCGGGCGAGGAAGCCGAAGACGTTGTCGAGGAAGAGGCCGAGACCGGGTCCGCCGACGGTCTCGCCGCGCTGCTGGAGCAGCTGACGTCCGGGTCGGGCGAGGCTGCCGAGTAACTCCCGAGGATTCGCGGGCCCCTGTCGCTGCGGCGATGGGGGCCTCGCTCTGTTTCACCGCACCGGGATCAGGCGGTACAGCCACCAGGGGCGGCTCGGGAACGCGGGGTCGTAGATGCGCAGCATCATGCGGCGCTCCAGGCCGGTGCTGCGTTCGCGCAGGCGCAGGTGGCGCCGCGCGATGTCCTGTGGGCGAACCTCGCTGGTCCAGATCGGATCCCAGTCGGGGGACTGGCCGCACGATTCGGTGATGGCGGTGACGCGCTGGGTGGGGGCAAGGGGGGCGAGCATGCGGAAGGCGTGGACCAGGAGCTGGGCTTCGGTGGTCCAGTCGAGGTAGACCTTCTTCGCCACGGGGTTGAGGAACATCCACTCGAGCACGTTCACGCCGGCGCCGAGACCGGGGAAGAGGCGCTGATAGTCGGAGTTCGCGGCGAGCATGTCCATGGTGGGGAAGCGCGTGAGGCAGGCGGGGTGGGTGAGGCTGGCGAGGTCGGCGAGGTCTTCGGCCGACGGAGCGGTAGGGGCTGCGCCGGATTCGACGGCAGGTAATCCGAGAACCAGGATGGGCTTGCGATACCAGAGTGGCACGTCCAGGCCGTCGAAAAGTCGTTGCAGCATGGCGGGATTCGGGACGAGGGTCCCGGATTCGATCTGGCTGATCAGGAGTGGTGCGAGCTGTGTGCGGTGGGCGAGCTCGGTCCGCGCGAGTCCCGCGGCCAGCCGTCGTTCGCGCAAATACACACTGAGCGCCGTGCTTTCAGCCATCCCAACCCCCGAGCCTCACCCCGACCGACGGTAGATCCCAGGGTACGCCGGGTGGGTCGCCGGACGGCGGTGAACCGGCGTCCGAAGAAGCTGCTCGGTGGCCCGACCGTCAAACGCGTCCGCCCGCTGTGTCCGGGTGCTCACCGCGTCGAAAGCGGATTGAGCGGGCATGTTCGCTCGGCGTTCATCTCGTCAAGGTTGTACGTAACCAGCCCGTGATAGGAATGGCCGACCCACTTCGAAGGAGATTTTTCATGGATGGCCTGATGTACTTCCTCACGACGCTCGCGGCACTCGGTAGCGGCTCCGCTTAGAATCGCGCGACACCACCGTCCCGTGAGGGAGACAAAACGGGCCGGAGCTGAATGCTCCGGCCCGTTTTTGCGTGGATCAGGTGAGAAACCTCAGAAGGCGGCCTCGTCCAGTTCCATGATGTCGTTGTCCAGGTTGGCGAGGATCGCGCGGGTGGCGGTCAGCTCGGGCAGGACGTTGCGGGCGAAGAACTGCGCCGAGGCGACCTTGCCGGTGTAGAAGGCGACGTCGGAGCCGGTGGCGCCGTTGTCGAGGGCGGCCAGCGCGATCTCGGCCTGGTTCAGCAGCATCCAGCCGATGAACAGGTCGCCGACCGACATCAGGAACCGCACCGAACCCAGGCCGACCTTGTACAGCTCGGTCGGCTGCTCCTGCGCGCCCATCAGGTGGCCGGTCAGGGTGGCGGCCATGGTCTGCACGTCCTCTAGCGCGGTGGCGAGCAGCTTGCGCTCGCCCTTGAGACGCTCGTTGGCCGAGTCGGACTCCAGGAACTTCTGGATCTGGCCCGCCACGTGGGCCAGGGCCACACCGCGGTCACGCGCGATCTTGCGGAAGAAGAAGTCCTGCGCCTGGATGGCGGTGGTGCCCTCGTAGAGGGAGTCGATCTTCGCGTCGCGGATGTACTGCTCGATCGGGTAGTCCTGCAGGAAGCCCGAGCCACCGAAGGTCTGCAGCGAATCGGTCAGGTACTGGTAGGCGCGCTCGGAGCCGACACCCTTCACGATCGGGAGCAGCAGGTCGTTCACGCGGAACGCGACGTCCTTGTCGGCACCCGAGACGACCTCGGCGATTTCCGGGTTCTGGTGCGCGGCGGTGTAGAGGTAGATCGCGCGCAGGCCCTCGGCGTATGCCTTCTGGGTGGCCAGCGAACGACGCACGTCCGGGTGGTGGGTGATGGTCACGCGGGGCGCGGCCTTGTCGGTCATCTGGGTCAGGTCGGCACCCTGGACGCGGGTCTTGGCGTACTCCAGCGCGTTCAGGTAACCGGTCGACAGGGTCGCGATGGCCTTGGTGCCCACCATCATGCGAGCGTTCTCGATGACGTCGAACATCTGCGCGATGCCGTTGTGCACCTCGCCGACCAGCCAGCCCTTGGCGGGCACGCCGTGGCCGCCGAAGGTGACCTCACAGGTGGCCGAGGCCTTGATGCCCATCTTGTGCTCGACGTTGGTGACGAAGACGCCGTTGCGGTCGCCGTAGGTCTCGGTCTCGAAGTCGAAGTGGGTCTTGGGCACGTAGAACAGCGACAGGCCCTTGGTGCCCGGTCCGGCGCCCTCGGGGCGAGCCAGCACCAGGTGCATGATGTTCTCGAACATGTCGTCGGAATCACCCGAGGTGATGAAGCGCTTGACACCCTCGATGTGCCAGGTGCCGTCTTCCTGCTTGATCGCCTTGGCGCGGCCGGCGCCGACGTCGGAACCGGCGTCGGGCTCGGTCAGCACCATGGTGGCGCCCCAGTTGCGGTCGGCGATCTTGGCCGCCCACTTCTTCTGCTCTTCGGTGCCGTTGTTGAAGAACACCTGCGCGAAGCCCGCGCCCGCGGCGTACATCTGGATGGGCGGGTTGGCGCCGAGCACCATCTCCGACAGGGCCCACGCGACGGCGGACGGGGCGCCGAGGCCACCGAGCTCCTCGTTCAGCGGGACCTTGGCCCACTCGCCGTCTTCGAGCGCCTTGTAGGACTTCTTGAAGGACTCGGGGATGGCGACGGTGTGGGTGTTCGGGTCGAACACGGGCGGGTTGCGGTCGGCGTCGGCGAAGGACTCGGCCAGCGGGCCCTCGGCCAGGCGGCGGACCTCGGAGAGCATTTCCTTGACGGTGTCGGTGTCCAGGTCGCCGAAGGCGCCTGCGTCGAGCACCTTGTCGATGCCGAGGACCTCGAAGAGGTTGAACTCGAGGTCGCGAACGTTTGCCTTGTAGTGGCCCATGTGAGTACTCACTCTCCATTGAGTTCTGGTGCGGTCGGTGGTGTGCCGTTCCCGCCCGTCGCCGGTTTTCCGCATGCTACTCGCGGGTAACTTATTCACCATATTACCGGTGGGTAATCGTCTCGGCAAAGGGGTGGGCAGCAATGTGATGTGAAAAACACGCGCGGCTGCGGAAACGTTGCTCGCCGCGACCCCGGGGCTACCGTGAGATGTGCGCATCGAGACGACTGTGGGACCGGCCGAGATCGAGCTCGACGAGGTGGGTGATCCGGCGTTCCTGCTGGTGATCACGCACGGGGCCGGTGGCGGTGTCGATGCGAAAGACATTCTGGCCGTGCGTGACTCGGCTGTCGAAGCGGGCGGGGCGGTAGCTCGGGTGGTGCAGCCCTATCGGGTTGCCGGGCGGCGGGCACCGGGGAACGCGGAGAAACAGGACGAGGCCTGGCTCGAGGTCGTCGCGGCTTTGAAGGCCCGGTTCCCCGGAGTACCGATTGTTCAGGGGGGTCGCAGCAACGGGGCCCGGGTGGCGTGCCGGACGGCCGAGGGGGTCGGCGCGCGGGGTGTGATCGCGCTGTCGTTCCCGCTCCATCCGCCGGGCAAACCCGAGAAGAGCAGGCGCGATGAACTGCTGGCGCCTGGGGACATCGCGGTGGTGGTCATCAACGGGGGTAGCGACCCGTTCGGGGTGCCCGACGCCTCCGACGCCGCCGAAGTGCGCGTGATCCCCAAGCAGGCGCACTCGTTCCGCACCGGATTCGACGTCATCGCGGCGACCGTTGCCCCCTGGTTCGCCCGCTGGGCGCAGTGATCAGACGGTGGGCTCTGGGACCGGGCGTTCCGCGATGAGCAGGGAATCTATGGCGTCAGGGCCTTCGGTGGGACGGAAGACCTCGTGGGCGACGGTGATGATGACGTCGTCGCGGGCCAGGTCGTCGCGGAGGTCTTCGGGCGAGAACAGGATCTCTGGTTCCTGCGGGCCGCCGTAGCCGTCGGCGATGTTGCGAGCGGCGTGACCGAGGACCAGGAGCATGCCGCCGGGGGCGAGCATGGCGGACAGCTGGTGCAGCAGAGCGCGGCGCTCGTCGGCGGGGAGGTGGACGAACACCATGAGGATCAGCTCGAACGGGCCGGTGATGTCGGCGGCTTCGAGGTCGGTGATGTCGGCCGTCTGCCAGTACACCCGGGAGCGGACCGATCGCGACAGGCGAGCCGCGACTGTCCGGCCCTTGTCGATCCCCACCTGGGAGAAGTCGACAGCTGCCACCTGCCACCCATGAGTCGCCAGCCAGAGGGCGTGACGACCCTCGCCGCAGGCCAGATCGAGGGCGCGGGGAAGCGGCGGCACCACCCCCGACTCGTCGGGAAGCAGGGAGATCCGGCGGTCCAGCCCGTAGACGTGTTCGACAACAGTGCTGTTCGGCGGTGCGCCCCACACCAATTCACTCCGCGCGTACCGCGCATCCCAATCCGCCGCGTCCATGAGTCGAGTGTAGGACCGGCGAACGCCGTCAGAGGGTGGTGCGCATCAATACGACGTTGTACTGGGTGTGGATGGTGGTCATGAAGTACAGGTCGCGGCCGGTTTGGTACGGGAAAATCGACGGGGCGTACGCGGTGGGAAGTTCACGGGCGTCGATCAGGACTTCGGGAGCACTCCACGGGCCCGCGGGAGAAGCCGCGCGGCGCATCACGATGGAGTTGAACGGGTCGGTGGTGAGGGAGATGAACTGGCCGAGGTACTCGTTGTACATCACCGAGAGTTCGCCGACGCCGCCCATGATGGGGGCTGCCGCGTTCACGTCGTTGAGCTTCCACTCGTGGCCGTCCCAGTACTCGTAGGCGGCGAGGTTTTCGATCTGGGCTTCGGGAACGCGGGCGATGAAGGCCTCGTTGTTGCGGCCGGCGCGGGTGCCGTATTCGTAGACGAAGCCGCCGTCCTTCACGAAGCTGTTCATCTGGAAGTTGGCGTTGCCGCCCTCGTCGGGACGGCGGGTGTGGCCGAGATCGGCCCAGGTCTCCCCGTTGTCGGCCGACGCGGCCAGGCCGGAGAAGCTCGTGGTCCACTCACCGGGGGCGTCCCAGGTCTTCACCGACATCAGCGACATGTACTGCACGCCGTTGGCCGAGATGCCCGCGGTGGGGATGCGGCTGATCTCGAGGAAGGGGATCTTGGGGCTGGGGATCAGGTCGCGCGCCTGGCCGATGACATCGCGCACGACACTGTCGAACATGACCCCGTCGGCCGGGTTCTGGTCGTGGCTGCGGACCAGGATGTTCGAACGCCACGCCCAGGTGCTGCCCGCGAGCAGGTTGGGGAAGCCGATGCCCGCGGTGTCGCCGAAGGCGGTGAGCATCTCGCCGCGCCCGTTGTCCCACATGATGCCGAGGTCGGTGCCGAGGACGTTGTAGTTCTGGGTGTTGTTGGGGCTGGCCATGCCCGTGACCTGGAACACCGCCTGGGTGCGCCCGTGCAGGACGGGCAGGCCGTTGGTCCCGTTGAGAACGGGAATCGGGTTGATGGCGTTCGGGTTCGCGACGGCGGGAGGTGCTGTGCTCATCAGCAAGGCCGTAGTACCTGCGAGTGCGGAGAGCAGGATGGATCCGGTCTTGTTCACAGGTGCTCGAGCCTCCGGGTCGGGCCGAAATCCGGGAACGTTCCGGGTTTGCCGTCACGTACCACTCTTCGACTGGTCAGCGATCGAAGCGATGCTAACAGCCGCTAACAGTGATGTGCGGTACATCCGGTGGGTAGCTGACATGAATTCGCAGGTCGATTGCTTGTCAGTCGCTACTACTCATGGCCTTACGCAGCAGCAATGGCAGTTGGGCCATTCGCTCGGCGGCGAAGGTGGCGCGCGCGCTGCGGTGCCACGAACGGTCGAACAGGTGCTTGGCGGCGGCCACGGCGTTGCGGTCGCGGGCGGTGACGCGGTCGGCGAGGGCTTGCGCGGCCTTCACCGGGTCGTCGGCGACATCGGTGATCAGGCCGATGCGCAACGCGTAATCGGCGTCGATCGGGTCGGCCGTCATGGCCAGCAGCATGGCCTGGTCGATGCCGATGAGCTGTGACAATGTGGCGGGGCCTGTCATATCGGGAATCAGGCCGTGGGCGGCTTCCATCACCGAGAATTCGGTCGTGGGGGCGGCGATCCGGAAGTCGGCGGCCAGTGCGATCTGGAGGCCGCCACCGAAGCAGCGCCCATGGACCGCGGCGATCACCGGGACGTCGAGGCGGCGCCAGGCCCAGCAGGCTTCCTGGAAGGTGTTGGTGCCGCGCAACGGCCGCGGAAGGAATTCTCTGACGATAGCCACCGGATTGCGAGTGGCCGCCGCGATATCGAGTCCGCTACTGAAACTCGGGCCGTTCCCGGTGATGATGACGGCGCGGGTTGTCTTGTGGTCGGCCACCTTTCGGGCCGCGTCGACAAGATCGCGGAGCATTTCCAAAGTAAGCCCGTTGTGTTTGCCGGGCCTGTTCAGCTCGACATAGGCGCGGTTGTTGTCGAAGCGGACGGTGATGTGGTCTCCCATATCGCTATCTTACTCGCGAGTCAGTTCGAGTGGGTGGCCACGCGGACGATGGTGCGGCATGATCCGAACCGCATCGCGCGTCGTCGGCGCGCGACGATCGAGAGGACTCACCGAATGCGGATCTGTCTGATGGCCGCGGCGCTGCTCGCGCTGCCCGTGCTGGCGGCCTGTGGCAGTGGCGACGAAGCACCGGCGGTTACTCAGGCCGAGCTGTCGAAATCGTTGCAGGACAAGGGTTTGAGCAATCCCGCGCTGGCCGACTGCGCCGCGCAGGTGTTCCTCGACTCCGGAATGTCGCAGGACGGGCTGCGGGTGATGGTGTCGAACGCGAAGTCCGACGATCCGGCCAAGCTGCTCAGTGAGGGCGACGCGGCCAAGGTGAGTGCGGCGCAGTCGAAGATCGCGGCGGACTGCGTGCGCGTGGGCAGCTGACCCGCGCCCGTATCGATCGCGCCGATTCAAACCCTCGTCGGGGTCGGCTGCCGGTGTTGCACTGGAACAGCCGACGACGAGGAGGAACTGCCCGTGACCACGGAGAGAATCGCCGACCAGGTCTCGTTCGCCTACTGGGTACCCAACGTCAGTGGCGGACTGGTGACCAGCGATATCGAGCAGCGCACCAGCTGGGACTTCGACTACAACAAGAAGCTCGCCCAGACCGCGGAGCGCAACGGTTTCGACTACGCGCTCACCCAGGTGCGCTACACCGCTTCCTACGGTGCCGAGTTCCAGCACGAGTCGACCTCGTTCAGTCTCGCGCTGCTCGCCGCCACCGAGCGGCTCAAGGTGATCGCCGCCATCCACCCCGGGCTGTGGCATCCGGCGGTACTGGCCAAGTTCGGTGCCACGGCCGACCATCTGTCCGGCGGGCGGTTCGCGATCAACGTGGTGTCGGGGTGGTTCGCCGGCGAGTTCAAGGCGCTCGGTGAGCCGTGGCTCGAACACGACGAGCGGTACCGGCGCAGCGCCGAGTTCCTCGAGGTGATCCGCAAGATCTGGACCGAGGACGCGGTGAACTTCGGCGGCGACTTCTACCGGATCCGGGACTTCACCCTGAAGCCGAAGCCGCTCAACACCCCCGAACGCCCCAATCCCGAACTCTTCCAGGGCGGTAACTCGACGGCGGCCCGGCGCAACGGCGGCCGCCATGCCGACTGGTACTTCTCCAACGGCAAGGACTTCGACGGCGTCACCGAGCAATTGGACGATCTGCGCGCGGTGGCCAGGGAAAACGATCGCGAGGTGAAGTTCGGGCTCAACGGGTTCATCATCGCCCGTGACACCGAGAAGGAAGCGCGCGACACCCTGCGCGAGATCGTCGAGAAGGCGAACAAGCCCGCGGTGCAAGGGTTCCGCGACGCGGTGCAGCAGGCAGGCGCGTCCACCGGTGACCGCAAGGGCATGTGGGCCGACTCCACCTTCGAGGACCTGGTCCAGTACAACGACGGATTCCGGACCGGGCTGATCGGCACGCCCGAACAGATCGCCGAGCGGATCGTGGCCTACCGGGCGCTCGGCGTCGACCTGATCCTGGCCGGCTTCGTGCACTTCCAGGAAGAGGTCGAGTACTTCGGCGCCAAGGTGCTGCCACTGGTGCGTGAACTGGAGGCCGCCGCGACGCCGGTCGCGGCGGGACGCTGATGACGGTGGTGACCGCCGAGCGGATCACCACGGCAGACCAGGCGGTGCGGATCGCGACCGAGTTGGCCGAGGTGTTCGCCGCCGGCGCCGCCGCGCGTGATCTCTCGCGTCGGCTGCCGCACGAAGAGCTCGATCAGCTTTCGGCCAGTGGGTTGCTCGCGATCACGGTGCCCGCCGAGTTCGGCGGGGCGGACCTGCCGCCGAGCGTGGTCGCCGAAGTGGTGCGGATCCTGGCCGCGGCCGATCCGAACATCGCGCAGGTGCCGCACAGTCACTTCGTGTATCTGAACCTGTTGCGACTGGCCGGAACTCGGGCCCAGCAACGCGACTACTTCGGCAAGGTGCTCGCGGGTGCGCGGATCGCCAATGCGCAGTCCGAGCGGAGTGGGGCGACGGTGGCCGACATTTCGACGGTGCTGCGGCTGGACGACGAGACGAGCGCGGGCGATGCCGAGTCGTCGCGGGCCGTTGTCACGGGCGGTGCCGATGCGGCGCGTATCGAGGCTCGGCGGTTCGTGGTCGAGGGGACGAAGTACTACTGCACGGGTTCTCTGTTCGCCGACGTGCTCGCCGTATTGACCAGACTCGACGACCCGCAGGGTATTTCGGGGCTGGAGCCCGGGGAGTATGTGGCATTCGTGCCCGCGCTCGAACCAGGGGTACGGATCGTCGACGACTGGGATGCGCTGGGGCAGCGGACAACCGGCAGTGGGACGGTCGAGTTCGCCGCGGTGAGGGTCGGGCACGAGCAGTTGGTCTCGCGGGCATCCGCGGTGAACGCGCCGACCGGATACGGGGCGTTCGCGCAGCTCCTGCACGCCGCGATCGACGCGGGTATCGCGCGCGGCGCGCTGGCGGCGGCGGCCGAGTTCGTGCGCACGCGCAGTAGGCCGTGGTTCGAGGCCGAGGTCGCGCACGCGGCTGACGATCCGCTGGTCGTTCAGCGGTTCGGGGAATTGGCTGTCGCTGTCGCGGCCGCGGAATCGACGTTGATCGTCGCGGGTGCGGCGGTGGACGCGGCGGTCCGGCCGAGGACGGTGGCAGAAGCGGCGGACGCCCATCCCGATGCTTCCATCGATGGTGGCGCACACGCGTCGATCGCGGTCGCGACGGCCAAGATCCTCGCCGATCGTGCTGCGAACGAGGTGTCCGCGGCGATATTCGAAGTAGGCGGCACCCGCAGCGCCGCGGCCGGCCATCGACTCGACCACTTCTGGCGCAACGCGCGCACCCACACGCTGCACGACCCCGTTCGCTGGAAATACCAGCACATCGGGCGGGCCGTCCTGCACAACCGGCCGCCGCCGTTGCACGGCGTCATCTAGAACCACCACGCGAGACAAGGACAGCCCATGACAGTGACGGTCGTCGTCGGAAACCCGAAACCCGCCTCGCGCACCCTCGCCGCGGCGGTGCAGGTCGCGCGGGCGCTTCGCCCTGATGCCGAGCCGCAGGTGATCGACCTGGTCACCCTCGGGCCCGGCCTGCTCGGCTGGGGTGACCCGGCGGTCGCGGCCGCCGCGCGCAGCGTCGCGTCGTCCGAGCTCGTCGTGTTCGCCAGCCCGACCTTCAAGGCCACCTACACCGGACTGCTGAAACTGTTCCTCGAACAGTTCGACGGCGGCACCGGGCTGGCCGGTGTGGTGACCGTGCCGGTGATGCTCGGCGCGGGTCCGGCCCACGCGCTCGCGCCCGATCTACTGCTCAAGCCCGTGCTGGTCGAAATCGGTGGCACCGCCGCGCTGCCCGGGCTCTATCTGTCCGACCGGACTTTCGGTGAGGACGGCGTCATCGAGGAATACGCCCGGCGATGGGGACCCGTCGTCGCGGCACTGACAGACCCGGCCGTGCGGCCGGTGGAGGCAACGAATCATGCATGAGCTCTTGGACTTTCCCGCCGACGGCAACGGCTTACGCCGAGCCTTCGCCAACTTCCCCAGCGGTGTGGTGGCCGTGTGCGCAGAGATCGACGGCGTACCACACGGTTTGGCGGTGAGCACCTTCGTGCCCGTCTCCCTCGACCCGCCGCTCGTCTCGTTCTGCGTCCAGAACTCGTCGTCGACCTGGCCGAAACTGGCCGGCGCCGGCCACCTCGGGCTCAGCCTGCTCGGCACCGATCAGCAGGCCGCGGCCAAGGCACTCGGCGCCCGCAACGGCGACCGCTTCCGGGAAACGGCGCTACATCGCGGAACCGGCGAGGCGGTGTTCATCGACGGCGCGACGGCCTGGATCGAAGGGGTGCCGGAAACGCAGGTCAGCGCGGGCGACCATCTCGTGGTGATCCTGCGCGTGAACCGGGTCGCCGCACGTGAGGACATCGACCCGCTGGTGTTCCACGGCAGCAAGTTCCGGACTCTGCACACCGGCTGAACCCGCCGCGACGACGGTGCGGGATCGAGCCTGATCGGCGCTTGCGAGCACCTCGACCGGACCGACAGAAACAACAAAACCCCCAGGATGACCTGGGGGTTTTGTCGTTGAGCCGATGACGGGAATCGAACCCGCGCCATCTGCTTGGGAAGCAGAAGTTCTACCATTGAACTACATCGGCACTGCGCCACTGGGGGCGTTCGCGACTCTATCAGAAGTCGTGCCGTGCGATGCAAGTGTTGATCGTGCTCGTGCTGGTGGCCGGGGTGACGCGGGTACGGGTCGGGTGTCGTAGGGGTGGGGGTCCTACCTGGGCTGTAGCTGCCTACACTGGGCCGGTGCTGCTCTCCGATCGTGACATCAGGGCCGAGATCGCCGCTGGGCGTCTCGGTGTCGAACCGATGCTCGAGTCGATGGTTCAGCCGTCGAGCATCGACGTGCGCCTCGACGGGTTGTTCCGGGTGTTCGACAACAGCCGCTACACCCATATCGATCCGGCGCAGCAGCAGGACGAGCTGACCAGCCTGGTCGAGCCGAAGCCGGGTGAGCCGTTCGTGCTGCATCCGGGGGAGTTCGTGCTCGGGTCCACGCTCGAGGTGTGCTCGTTGCCCGACGATCTGGCGGGGCGGCTGGAGGGCAAGTCGAGTCTGGGGCGGCTCGGGCTGCTCACGCATTCGACGGCGGGGTTCATCGATCCGGGGTTCAGCGGGCACATCACCCTGGAGCTGTCGAATGTGGCGAATCTGCCGATCACGCTGTGGCCGGGGATGAAGATCGGGCAGCTGTGCCTGATCCGGCTGTCCAGCCCGGCCGAGCACCCGTACGGCAGCGCCAAGGCCGGGTCGAAGTATCAGGGTCAGCGGGGGCCGACGCCGTCGCGGTCGTACCTCAACTTTCCTCTCTCGCCGGATTCCCTGAGCGCGGTCGAGACCCGCTGAGGGCCCGCCGCCACGGCGATGCTCAGCACCAGCGACAGCGCGGGCAGGGTGTCGCCGCCCCCGGACGGCGGCCGCACCCAGTGACAGCCCTCGCGACTCCAGCGGCCCAGGTTGGTCGGCAGCATCACGGCGCTGCCGGTGCCGGGGATATCGATATCGAGCCCCGCGAGCTCGGCGGCCTCTTCCTCGGAGGGCCGGGCGTCGGGTACGGCGAGCACGCTCCAGCGGATCTGACGCGCCAGCACCGGACCCTCACAGCGTTGCTCGCGCAGCGCCATGAGCACCTTCTCGGCGCGTGTGGTCGGTAGATGCACCACGCACAGCCGGTCGGTGATCGGCAGCATCACAAAGCCGCCGCGCTCGCGGACGGGCAGCCGGAATTCACGCTGGTAACACCGCACCCAGTCGTCGACAGTTCTGGCTTCCACGCTTCCAGAATCGCGCACGCACGTGCGCGTGACCACTGCCCCGCACCGCCCTTTCACTGCCTCTGGCAACCGATTCCACGAACTTGTGGCGTGTCTCACTGTCACGCTCGTACTCTGGGGGGAGTTGTCCGTCGGATGAGGTGACGCCGTGGTCGGGGAGTGGACAGGGAGAGAGGCCAGAGCTCTTCGCGATGCCAAACGAATGAGCATCCGGGAGTTCGCGGCTCATCTCGGTGTGCACGAACGATTGGTGTCGAAGTGGGAGGCGGGCGGGGTGCGGGTTCGCCCGCGTCCGGTGAATCAGGCCGCGCTGGATACGTCACTGGCCCGATCCGATGATGTTGTGCGCGCACGATTCTCGACCCTGCTGGCGCCCGCGGGTGATGCCGACCTGCTCGCGTTCGTCGATGCGGGAACTGTCAAAGGTGCTGTGCCCGAGGTGTTGTCGGAGAGGGAGTTGATCATGGCGGCTGCGCACGAGGCCAGCGAACACGCGGCCGCCGCGGAGGGCACCAATGTGGGGGCCACGACGCTGGCCCAGCTCGACGCTGACGTGCGGCGCATCGCCAACGAATACGTCCACGCCGCACCGGCACCGATGATGGTGGAGATGCTGCGGGTGCGCAGGCGGGTGTATCGACTACTCGACGGGCAGCAGAAGCCGGTCGACACCAGCCACCTATATCTGCTGGCGGGGACACTGTCCGGGCTGCTGGCCAACGCGAGCACCGACCTCGGCTACCTCGACGCCGCGGGCGAACAGATCAGAGCCGCTTGGGCTTACGCGGAACTGAGCGGGCACAACGGGTTGCGCGCCTGGACGCGCGGCATGCACGCGCTGATCGAGAACTGGTCCGACCGGCCGCGCAACGCCGTCCAATTAGCGCGCAGCGGGCAGGAATTCGCCGGGCCGGGACTGGGGCGGGTGCGGCTGCTCAATATCGAGGCGAGGGTGTGGGCGCGGCTCGGCAGTGATGCCGAGACCGACCGGTGCCTGCGCGCGGCCGAGGTGGCGGCCGGTGACCGCCGCGACGAACTGCACGACGAGATCGGCGGGGTGTTCGGCTTCGGCCCGCCCAAGGCCGCCTACTACGCGGGCGCCACCTGCATCCAGCTCGGCCGCGCCGAACAGGCACTGGCCGCCACCGAACGCGCGATCACCCTCTATTCGAGCGGCCCGCCGCTGCAACGCTCCTACGGCGCCGAATCGCTGGCCCGCGTCGACAACGCGGCCGCCCACCTGATCAACGGCAGCATCGACGGCGCCGCCGACGCCCTGCGCCCGGTCCTCGACCTGCCCGAGGACAAACGCATCGCCCAGCTCGGCGAACGCCTCGTCGGTCTGCGCCGCCGCATCGCCGCCCCGACCTATCGCGACGCGGTGGAAGCGCGCGGCTTGGACGAACGCATCGAAGAATTCTGTGTGGCGACCGCGGCGCTCGGCAGCCACCCCCGACCGTAGCTGATCACGTAACGCCTGGTCACCCACGAACATGGGTAACTCGCCGGGTACGAGCCGGCTGCCCGTCAGCCGTCAACACGCGTCTCACCGGCCCAGGCCCGGCCGATAGCCGCGGGGAGGCGGAAAGAGTTTGCCCCGGATGGCAACATGGACGCGTGAGTCCTCAATCGCCGCATGTGCCCCCGCGCGTTCTCGAGCAGTCGACGAAACTGCAGAACGTGGTCTACGAGATCCGTGGGCCGGTTCACGCACAGGCAGCACGCCTGGAGGCCGAGGGCCACCGCATTCTCAAGCTCAACATCGGCAATCCCGCCCCGTTCGGGTTCGAGGCCCCCGATGTGATCATGCGCGACATCATCGCCGCGCTGCCGTATGCCCAGGGGTATTCCGAGTCCAAGGGGATCCTGTCGGCGCGGCGTGCCATCGTCACCCGGTACGAGCTGGTGCCGGGCTTCCCCGAGCTCGATGTGGACGACGTCTACCTCGGCAACGGGGTGTCCGAGCTGATCACCGTCACCATGCAGGCGCTGCTCGACAACGGCGACGAGGTGCTGATCCCGGCCCCCGATTACCCGCTGTGGACGGCCATGACCAGCCTGGCCGGCGGTACTCCGGTGCACTACCTGTGCGACGAGGAGAACGGCTGGCAGCCCGATATCGCCGATATCGAATCGAAGATCACCGACAAGACCAAGGCCCTGCTGGTGATCAACCCGAACAATCCGACGGGTGCGGTGTACTCGGCGGAGGTGTTGCAGCAGATCGTCGACCTGGCGCGCAAGCACCGGTTGCTGCTGCTGGCCGACGAGATCTACGACAAGATCCTCTACGACGACGCCAAGCACATCTCGCTGGCTTCGCTCGCTCCCGATCTGCTGTGCCTGACGTTCAACGGTCTGTCGAAGGCGTACCGGGTGGCCGGTTACCGCTCGGGCTGGCTCGCGATCACCGGGCCGAAGGACCACGCGGCCGGTTTCCTGGAGGGGATCGACCTGCTCGCGTCCTCGCGGCTGTGCCCGAACGTGCCTGCCCAGCACGCCATTCAGGTGGCGCTCGGCGGCCATCAGAGCATCGACGATCTGATCCTGCCCGGCGGGCGCTTGCTCGAGCAGCGCGATGTGGCGTGGGAGCGGCTCAACATGATCCCCGGGGTGTCGTGCGTGAAGCCGCGTGGCGCGCTGTACGCGTTCCCGCGGTTGGATCCGAACGTGCACGAGATCCACGACGACGGGAAGCTCGTGCTGGATCTGCTGTTGCAGGAGAAGATCCTGATGGTGCAGGGGACCGGCTTCAACTGGCCTGCGAACGACCATCTGCGAATCGTGACGCTGCCGTGGGCGCGGGATCTGGCCGTGGCGATCGAGCGGTTCGGTAATTTCCTGTCCAGTTACCGGCAGTAGAGTTACAGGCGATGCTCACCTGTCACGGCTTTGACCAGTGAGTTTATGGGCTCTGGGCAGGATGGTCATCCTGGTATGCCAGGAAAAACAGACTGTGAGTTCGGAATGTTGGATGTTTTGAAGATCTACTAGTGCAAAAGTCCATCTTTTGTGTACAGTAGACCTCGGCGCTTCGGCGCCCTGGCCCGGTTGTCTACCCCCCCTGGACAACCGAGAGCCTTAGGTACGCGCGCCTACCCCCCTGGGCGCCTGCCTCCGGCGGCGGAGACACCCCCCTGCTCTCCGCCGCCCACAAACCCGCCTCCCCGGGTCCAGGTCAGACCTGGACCCGGGGAGGCTTTTTTGTGCGACCAGGGGTACTGGAGTTGTCCATGTTGTCGCGAGATCTGGTGTTGCGGGCGTGTTATTGAAAACGAGGTCCTTTAAGCTCTGGTCGTGAGCGAGCATCATCACCATCACGACCATTCCGGGCCCATAGCCATCAGTGACACCGCGGCGAAGGTTGTCGTCGGGTTGTTGGCGATTATCGGGGCGGTGGTGTTGGTCGCGACGGTGATTCTGTGGCCGAGCGCGCAGCACGTCGAGATTCCGCTGCCGATGCAGACCATGTCCGGTGGGGCCGTGGAGACCGAGGCCGGAACCGTTGTCATGCAGGACATCGGTCCCTGCGGGAGTCCATCGAACGGCAAGGTGTTCGCCGACAAGCCGGAACCGCCGCGGACCTCCTCCTACACCTGTCAGCGCAGCATCATCGATATCAGGTCGGGACCCGACGAGGGCAAGAAGACGCTGTTCGAGATCGCGCCGGGGCCGGGGCAGCCCGATCTACGGACAGGTGACGACATCCGGGTGGTCCGTGCCGCGGATCCGTCCGGGGTCACCATGTACGCGTTCGAGGACTACTCGCGCGGGCTGCCGCTGACCTTGATCGTGCTCGCCTTCGTCGTGGTGATCTGTGTGGTCGCGCGGTGGCGGGGATTCCGGGCACTGGTCGGGTTGTGTTTCGCGTTCGGTGTGGTGGTGATGTTCCTGTTGCCCGCGTTGCTCGACGGGAAGTCGGCGATCCCGGTCGCGCTGGTGTCGGGGGCGCTGATTCTGTACGTGGTGCTCTACCTCGCCCACGGGGTGAATCTGCGGACAAGTTCGGCATTGCTCGGCACGCTCGCGTCGATGGTGGTGGCGGCCGTGCTGTCCTGGCTGGCGATCGAGGTCACCCATCTCACGGGGCTGTCCGAGGAACAGAACACCAACGTGGCGACCTACATTCAGCACGTGAGCATCACCGGGTTGCTGCTGGCGGGATTCATCATCGGCTCGCTCGGTGTGCTCAACGACGTGACCATCACGCAGGCCTCGGCGGCCTTCGAACTCGCCGCGCTCGATGAAGGAGCGTCGCGGCGCGAGATCTTCACCGCGGCCATGCGAGTCGGGCGCGACCACATCGCCAGTACGGTCTACACGCTCGTGCTCGCCTACGCCGGTGGGGCGCTGCCGTTGCTGCTGTTGTTCAGCATCGCGGGGCGATCGATCACCGATGTGCTGACCGGCGACGCGGTGGCCATCGAGATCACGCGATCGGCGGTGGGCGGTATCGCGTTGGCGTTGTCGGTGCCGTTGACGACCGCGATCGCGGTGATGCTGGCCCGGCCGTTCGGTGCGAAGCAGGCCACTGTGGCGCCCGCGCGGGCCCGGCACGCGCGGAACTGAGACTGTTCGGCGCCGGACCGGCTCGCGGAGCTCGGTTCGGCGAACCGGGAAGCAGGAACGGTTACTGACCGGCAGGCGGGAAGCCGGGCAGGACCACCGGGGGCAGGGTGGGCAGCACCACCGGGGGCAGCCCGGGGACGACGGTGAAGGTGTTGGGACCCTGCGACGGCGGCGCGGCGGTGGTTTCCTCGGCTTGGCGCGGGTTGACCGGTGGCGCGGCAACGGTTTCGTGCTGGGCCTCGGTCGTCGCGACCGAGGCCGTCGTCGGGCCGACGGCGGTGGGGCGCGGCGCGGTGGTGGCGGGGACGGCTTGCGAACCGTCGCTCGACGAACCGCGCTCGAGTACTTCGGGGCCGTAACCGAGGCCGAGGCCGATCGCCGCGACCACCACCAGTGAACTCACCGTGAGCACCGCCACGTTCAGTTCCCGGCGCGAATGCGCGCGGCTGGTGAGTGCGCTGAGCGGGCGACGACCACGGGTCGGCGCGGTGAGCCAGGCGGGGGTGGCGTCGTCGTGGTCGCCCATCGGGATCGGCGCCGGGGCGACGGGTGCCTGCTGGACCTGGGCGGGGCGGGCCAGCAGCGCGGCACCGCGGGCCAGCGCCGTCTCCGGCTCGGCGGGCACGATCACCGGCACGCCGATCGTGCGCTCGAGCACGCGCGCGATCAACGGAATCCTGGCGCCACCGCCGAGCACCAGCACCGCCTGCACCGGATGCTGCGCGCGGATGATGACATCGCGGGTCATCCGGGCCGACGACTCGATCGCCAGCATCATCAGCGCTTCGAAATTCTCCTGCGTGAGCAGCACCAGGCCCTGCTCGCTGGGGAGGGCCACCGCGTTGCTGTTGGACAGCTGCTCCTTGGCGGCCCGGCACAGACCGTCGAGGGCGGCCAGGCCCGCCGGGTCGGCCGGATGCGCGATCCGGCCCGAGGCGATCTGCTGCTCCCTGATCAGCGAATCCAGGTAGTCGCCGCTGATATCGCTGATCCGCTCGCACTGGTACACATCGCTGGTGCGGGCGTTGATCACGCTCACCGTGAGACCCGAACTGCCCAGGTCGTAGACGGCCAGGGTGGACACTTCCCGCATATCGCTGGTGGCATGGGCGAAGTGCACGGCGGCAACGGCTTCGGGAACGAGCTGGTAGTTCGTGAGCTGGCGTCGCGCCATCGCCGCGCGGACCGCCCTGGCCTGCGGTTCGCTGCGGAAGGTGATGGTGGTGGCGGCGATCTCCGGCGACGCGGCCAGCGTGGCGGCGATCGCGTCGGCGGCGGACTCCTCGGCCTGCTGTTCGGGCATCGAGATCGATTGCACCTCGAACGAAGACGGCGGAACGGAATCGTGCGGGCCACCGTGCTGCGGACGAGCGAGGCGCACCGTCCCGGCCCCCACCGATATTCCCAGAACCGAACTCATCCGCTGCCCATCTCGTCCGTGCTGCACGACATGCGAGGGACTGCGATAACGCGGACCGAAATCCGCCCAGCCCCCGCTTGGCTCGTTACTCTACGGGGTGCCGAGTCCGGCGTATACCCACCCGGCCGCACGCCAGGTTGTGCTGTCCAAGCAGTTGCGACCGTCGATGATCGAACGGGACCGTACCACCGGGTCGAGGTCGGCCGGCGTCAAAGCGGTGAATTCGTTCCACTCGGTAAGGACCAGCACCACATCGGCGCGATCGCAGGCCTCCGAGACCGAGGTGGCGTAGTTCAACGTGGGGAAAACCCGGCGCGAATTCTCCACTGCCTTGGGGTCGTACACGGTGACGACGGCGCCGTGCAGCTGGATCATCCCGGCCACGTTCAAGGCGGGCGAATCGCGCACATCATCGGATTCCGGCTTGAAGGCCGCGCCGAGGACCGCCACATTCGCGCCGAGCAGGGAACCCCCACAGGCGCGGGCGGCCATGTCGACGACCTTCGTCCGGCGGCGCATGTTGATGTTGTCGACCTCGCGCAGGAACGCCACGGCGTGATCGGCGCCGAGCTCACCCGAGCGCGCCATGAAGGCGCGGATGTCCTTGGGTAAGCAGCCGCCACCGAAACCGAGTCCGGCATTGAGGAACCGGCGGCCGATGCGGGCGTCGTACCCGAGCGCGTCGGCCAGCATGGTCACGTCGGCGCCGGTGGCCTCACACACCTCCGAGACGGCGTTGATGAACGAGATCTTCGTCGCCAGAAAGGCGTTCGCCGAGACCTTCACCAATTCGGCGGTGGCCAGATCGGTGAGCAGGAAGGGGATCTCGGCGGCGATGAGGTCGGCGTAGATCTCGCGGATGTGCTCCTCCACCCACGCCGAGCGTTCGCGGCCGTGATCCAGTCCGAGGACCAGGCGGTCGGGGCGCAGGGTGTCCTGCACCGCGAAACCCTCGCGCAGGAACTCGGGGTTCCAGGCGACCTCGACGTCGACCTTCGCCTGCTCGCGAGCCCGAATGCCGAGGGCCGCGGCGGTTCCCACCGGAACGGTGGACTTGCCGACGATCATCGCCGGGCGTTCCAGCATCGGGGCGAGCGTATCCACCACCGCGTGCACGTATTTCAGATCGGCGCCGTACTCGCCCTTCTTCTGCGGTGTCCCCACCCCGAGGAAGTGGACGTCGGCATGGGCCGCGGCATCGGAATAATCCGTGGTGAACCGCAAACGACCGGCGGCGAGGTTGCGTTGCAGCACTTCCTCGAGTCCGGGCTCGTAGAACGGCACCACACCATCGGCCAACTTGGCCACCTTGCCGGGATCGATGTCCACCCCGACCACGTCGTGTCCCAACTCGGCCATACACGCTGCATGCGTGGCTCCGAGGTACCCCGTTCCGAAGACTGTGCATCGCATAGTTCTGTTGGTAAGCGGCGCGCGTGGCTACGCCGCGTCAGCGAGGCAAGAGGGGGCGCAACATCTGGTGTACAGGGGGAAACGCGAGCGGAGGTGATCGGCGTGCGGGGCTCTCACCTGCGAAAACGCGATAGCTGCCGGGTGCACGGTTCGAATCGTGGGCCTGCACTCGTGGCGTGCCGCTCGGGTTCGCGGGGATTGGCATAATCGTGCGGGATCGCCTGAATACGCCATCGCGGATGGAGCATTGACTGTGCGTCGGGTCCTGTTCGCCACGGG
This sequence comes from Nocardia sp. NPDC055165, assembly GCF_053606985.1. NCBI lineage: Bacteria > Bacillati > Actinomycetota > Actinomycetes > Mycobacteriales > Nocardiaceae > Nocardia > Nocardia sp. NPDC055165. The sequence goes on along the minus strand of NZ_JBSGSS010000004.1, from coordinate 5,107 downwards.
TGGAGCGCTGGTGGTGGTGCTGATCGCGGTGGTCGCGTTGTGGCCGGTGTACGTGCGCCCGCGCACGGACGACCCGCAGATCGCCGACGCGATTCTCGTTCTCGGTGGGGCGCACGACGGGCGCGAACAACTCGGGCTGCGGCTGGCCGCGCAGGGGTACGCGCCTCGGGTGCTGGTCTCCAACCCCTACGAACGCAGCCCGATGGTGAATCGAATCTGCCACGGGGGCTACAGCTTCGAGGTGATCTGCTTCGATCCGAGTCCGCGCACGACCCTCGGCGAAGGCCGAGAGCTGGCGCGCCTGGGGGCCGGCTGGGACCGCGTCATCGTGGTCACCTTCACCCCGCACATCTCCCGGGCCCGGTACATCCTCGGTGAATGCTGGGATGGCGAGTTGCTGTTCGTCGACCCGGAACCGCGGCTCTCGCCCGCTCGCTGGGCTTGGGACTACGCGTATCAGTCGGCGGGATTCGTGAAGGCTTGGTTCGCCGACTGCTGAACGCGTAAGGCCCCGCTCCGAAGCGGAGCGGGGCCTTACGTGGATAACCTGTGGGGGGTAAGCCCTATCAGTTGGCCGGAGCGAGCTCGGGAGCCGGAGCCGCGACTGCCTTCGGCTTGTCGGCCCACACGGTGGTGCCGTCCGGAGCCTGCAGCACCTGCAGCAGCTCCCAGCCGGTGACGGCCATGGTCGGACCGCCGATGGCGATCATGCCCACGATTCCGCCGACAGCGGCACCGACGGTCAGACCGGGGATGCAACCGACGGGGATGGTGACGACGCAACCGATCAGCGCGCCGACAGCGGTGCCGACGAACGTGCCGATCGCGGTGCCGATGCTGAACTTGCTGGAGAAGTCGTTGATCGCCTTCTGGTTCTCCTGCGCCGACGCGATGTCCTTGAGGACCGGCTTCGGGCTGACCACCTGCTGGCCGATGGCCACGCCGGCGGGCTTTTCCGGAGTGAGCTCCAGAACAGTGGAGTCCTTGACGACCTCGGTCTTGGTCGGGATCTCCGCGCCACCGATCGAGAAGGCGATCGGCAGGGCGATCACGACCGCGCCGCTGGTGTCCTTGATCTCGGCGACCTTGGTCTTGGGTGCTTCGGGGGTCTCGCCGTCCTGCTCGACGATCGAGAAGGTGCCGTTCTTCACGGTGGCGACAACGGTCTTGTCGACCAGCTTGACCGAGTACTTGATGTCCTGCGGCGCCTCTTCGGCATGAGCGGTGCCCATGGCCACGGTCATCGCCCCGATAACCAGTGCGGCAGCCGCAGTGGTCCTACGGAAGTTCATTCAGGTTCCAATCCATCAGGTGTGGTGCGGAGTGCGATCCAGCGACACGCGAGACTCGTCAAGCGAGGCATCTCTATGAGATGTCCCCTACTTCTCCCCGAGCAGTGTGAAGACCGGCACAGCATGCAGAACAGCTGGAGCTTAATGGACCGAATCCCCTGAGGCCAGAACGAATTTCGATGGACTTAGTAAGCCTGACCTTAGCTTCGCCGCAGTTCACGGACGGTTTACGGTGTTCAACAGTCGCTACGGGAACCCCGTAGCAAACATTTTTGTGATATTGCTCACAGGCAAACCACAGGTCAAGTCCCAGTAAACAAGGTCAGACGGCAAATGCCGATCCTACGGTGGACAGCGGTAGTTACTGGCCGGTAACTTAGTGGCGGTTACGATACGAGCAACCGGGTGAGGTCTCCTCGCTCAGACCCTCGTGTTGCCTCGAAAGAAAGGTCGCGACATGAATGCCCTGACTATCACGTTGGGCACGATTGGAGCTGTGCTCAGCCTGTTCTGTTGGGCGTCGTTTATCGGCGGCGCATGGAACATCGGCAAGGCCATCACCATCGGCCAGACGGCCCCCGATCGTTGGCGACCGTTCTTCCCACGGTTCAAGAACATGTTCGTCGAGGTCGCGGCCCACACGCGGATGAACAAGTTCCGCACGGTCGGCTGGGCGCACTGGCTGGTGATGACCGGCTTCATCCTCGGCGCGATCCTGTGGTTCGAGGCCTACGGCCAGACCTTCGACGGCTCGTTCCACTGGCCGATCATCGGCAACTGGGCGATCTACCACCTGGTCGACGAGATCCTCGGCATCGGCACCGTGGTCGGTATCGGCGCGCTGATCATCATCCGTCAGCTGAACCACCCGCGGATTCCCGCGCGCCTGTCGCGGTTCAGCGGCTCCAAGATGGCGCCCGCCTATGTCATCGAGACGATCGTCTTGATGGAGGGCCTCGGCATGATCTTCGTCAAGGCCGGCAAGATCGCCACCTACGGCCACGGCCACGCCTCGACCGACTTCTTCACCATGCAGATCGCCAAGCTGCTGCCCGCGAGCCCGACCATGGTGTCGATCTTCGCGTTCATCAAGCTGATGTCGGGTATGGCCTTCCTGTACCTGGTCGGCCGCAACATCACCTGGGGCGTCGCCTGGCACCGGTTCTCGGCCTTCTTCAACATCTACTTCAAGCGCGAGGCCGACGGCAGCGTCGCCCTCGGCGCGGCCGCGCCGATGATCTCCAACGGCAAGGTTCTCGACATGGAGAACGTCGACCCCGAGGTCGACACCCTGGGTGCGGGCCGCATGGAGGACTTCTCCTGGAAGGGCTGGCTCGACTTCACCACCTGCACCGAGTGCGGTCGCTGCCAGTCGCAGTGCCCCGCCTGGAACACCGGTAAGCCGCTCTCGCCGAAGCTGCTGATCATGTCGCTGCGCGACCACGGTTACGCCGCCGCCCCGTACCTGCTGGCCGGTGGCCGCAAGGACGCCGGTGGCGACGAGGTCGGTCTGGTCGACGCCGACGGCAAGCCCGACGAGGCCGCGCTGGCCAAGATCCCCGAGGCCGCGCGTGCGGAGGCGGATCGTCCGCTGGTCGGTGGCGAGGATGTCCACGGCATCATCGATCCCGAGGTGTTGTGGTCGTGCACGACCTGTGGTGCGTGTGTCGAGCAGTGCCCGGTCGATATCGAGCACGTCGATCACATCATCGATATGCGCCGCTACCAGGTGTTGATCGAGTCGGAGTTCCCCTCCGAGCTCGCGGGTTTGTTCAAGAACCTCGAGAACAAGGGCAACCCGTGGGGGCAGAACTCCAAGGACCGCCTCAACTGGATCAAGGAAGTCGATTTCGACATCCCGGTCTTCGGCAAGGACGCCGACAGCTTCGACGGCTACGAGTACCTGTTCTGGGTCGGGTGCGCCGGTGCCTACGAGGACCGGGCCAAGAAGACCACCAAGGCCGTGGCCGAGCTGCTGGCGACCGCGGGCACGAAGTTCATGGTGCTGGGTGCGGAAGAAACCTGCACCGGTGACTCGGCGCGTCGTGCGGGTAACGAGTTCTTGTTCCAGCAGCTGGCGTTGCAGAACATCGAGGTCATCAACTCGGTGTTCGAGGGTGTCGAGCAGTCCAAGAAGAAGATCGTTGTCACGTGCGCGCATTGCTTCAACACGCTCAACAACGAGTACCCGCAGGTCGGTGGCACTTACGAGGTTGTGCACCATACCCAGTTGCTGAACCGGTTGGTGCGCCAGAAGCAGCTGGTGCCGGTCGCGACGGTCTCGCAGAACATCACCTATCACGACCCGTGCTATCTGGGTCGGCACAACAAGGTCTACGACGCGCCGCGTGAGTTGATGGAGGCCTCGGGGTCGAATCTGATCGAGATGCCGCGCCATGGCGAGCGGTCGATGTGCTGTGGTGCCGGTGGTGCCCGGATGTGGATGGAAGAACAGCTCGGTAAGCGGATCAATGTCGATCGGGTCGATGAGGCGTTGTCGACGAATCCGACGAAGATCGCGACGGGTTGCCCGTTCTGCCGGGTGATGCTCAACGATGGGGTGACCGCGCGTCAGGAGCAGGGTCAGGGCGAGGGTGTCGAGGTTGTCGATGTCTCGCAGTTGATGCTGGACTCGATCACCCGTATCGATTCCGCGGCACTGTCGGCGAACCTGGTCGTCGTCCAGGAGCCCAAGGCCGAACCGGAACCCGAGGTGGAACCGGAGCCGGTGGCCGAGGTCGCGACCGCGACCACCGCCGCGCCGAAGGCCGCTCCCGCCGGTGGCGGCCTGGGTATGAAGGGTGCTGCCAAGGCTCCCGGCGGTGGACTCGGGATGAAGGGCGCTGCCAAGGCGCCGGGTGCCAAGGCATCCGCTGAAGCGCCTGCTGCTCCGGCCGCAGCTGCTCCGGCCAAGGGTCTGGGCATGAAGGGTGGAGCGAAGGCTCCCGGTGGCGGGCTCGGTATGAAGGGTGGCGCCAAGGCCCCTGGTGCCAAGGCTCCTGCGGCTGACGCAGCTCCGGCAGACGCGGCTGCGGCCGCTGAGACCGCGGCCCCTGCGGCTCCGGTCAAGGGGCTGGGGATGAAGGGTGCTGCCAAGGCTCCTGGCGGGCTCGGGATGAAGGGTGGGGTGAAGGCTCCGGGGGCGAAGGCTGCGGCTGCTCCTGCCGCGGAGGCTTCTGCCGCCGAGGCTGCTCCCGCCGAAGCCGCTCCCGCTGCGGCGCCCGCCGCGCCGGTCAAGGGGCTTGGCATGAAGGGCAAGGCTAAGGCGCCTGGTGCCAAGGCGGCAGCTCCCGCTGCTCCGGTAGCTCCGGCAGCTCCGGCAGCGGAGGCGGCTTCCGCTGAAGCGCCTGCTGCTCCTGCGGTTTCGGCTCCTGCCGAATCGAAGCCGTCGGTTCCCGCCAAGGGGCTGGCTATGAAGTCCGGATTGAAGCGTCCGGGGCCGAAGGCGCCCGGTGCTGCGGCTCCGGCTGCTGCGGCTCCGGCTGTGGCTCCGGTTGAGGCGGCTCCGGTTGAGGAGCCGGCTGCGGCCGAAACCGAAACTGCTGCGGCGGAACCGGCTACTCAGGCCGAGCCTTCCAATGGCAGTGGCAATGGCAATGGCAACGGCACCTCGGTGGCGCCGCCGACTGCCAAGCCGGGCGGTCTCGGGTTCAAGTCTGGTGCGAAGTCGCCGGGGCGTAAGAACTGACAGCTGAAGACGAACTATCAGTGAGGCGCGGATTCTTCGGAATCCGCGCCTCACTGGTTTTCTGCGGAGGTACTCGGGTGTGCCGGGTGGGTGGTTCTGTGGACAGTTGTTCGGTAGTCCCAGGACC